>LFCN01000005.1 GCA_001189075.1 Parcubacteria bacterium C7867-004 | reverse complement strand
GGGTATCTCAAGTACTACGCCGTGGGGAGCGTTCTCGATTAACCCGAATGCGATAGGTACAGCACCAGCATTTGTTATCGGCTCCTCGACCGCGACGAATTTCATTGTGACCAACAGCGGCCGCGTAGGTATCGGTTCCACTACCCCGAACTGGCTCTTCTCAGTGTCCGGAAACACGGGTAGTCGATTCAAGACGACGTCAGATATAACTTCTGCATTCGCAGTCGAGAACTCGGTCGGAAGCTCAACGCTTCAAGTCGACACGCTCGACAATAGCAGCAGCATCTTCTCGGTCGCGACCTCAACCGGTGCCACCTACTTCACCATCGGCGCGTCCGGCAACGTAGGTATCGGCTCCTCAAGCCCGGGTAGCCGCGTGGCTATTACGCAATCGGCGAACACTGCCGCAGGAGGTCTCTGGATAGCGGAGACCGGCAATAGCGACTTCCGATCCCTCTTCATGGACACTAGCGGCGTACTCAGCTTCTATGGCGGCGATACAGCAGGAACACTCAATACCGCCACGCTCCAGGCCAACGGTCAGTTCACGAACGCTTCCGATCGCGCCTACAAGGAGAATATCGAGAATATCCACTATGGCCTCGACACAATCCGTTCCCTCACCCCTCGCAGCTTCACCTATATAGGTACTGAATCGAAGGGTCTCGGCTTCATTGCGCAGGAACTCAAGGAGTTCGTTCCGGAGGTGGTATACGGCGTCGATGGAAAGATGAGTGTCGACTACGCCTCGCTCTCAGCGCTTGCAATCCAGGGCGTAAAGGAACTCGATCGGACCGTCGGCACGCTCTCACTCGCGACCAGCACGCTTGATGTTCGACTTTCGAGCGTTGAAAGCCGTGTAGCGCTCGCTGAGGAACAGGAAACGCAGACGCACGCACTCGTCGCTTCTTCCATTGAGACTGGCTCACTTACTTCATCAGGTGCGGTTACCGCACAGAGCTTCCGGGTGGCTGCGACCCCGATGAGCTTCGTGTTCGGCTCAAGCTCGGTTGACGTTGATCTTCCGTCCGAAGTGCTCGTGACTTCAGGAGTCGCCGACCTCTATGGCATGGCGAGCTATGCGATCGCGGGACTCCAGAACTTCGGCACTCGACTTGATCTTGTTGGAGAGCGTCTTGATACGATCGACGCGCGCTTAGCCGCGCTCGAGATCGCCGGCGCTCCGGGAGCAAGCGCGATCGAGCTCGCGACGTCCACCGTGAAGAGCGTGCTTGCATCCTTCGGCATCATGGTTGAGAACGGCATGGCGACCTTCGAGAAACTCGTCTTCCGCCAGCTCGCCGTATCGACTGACGAGGAAGGACGGAGTTCCGCTTCCAGCGAGACCATCCTCGCTGGAAACATCACGGTTGAAGTTGAGAACGACTACGTCCTCCCGACATCGAAGGTATTCGTCACCTTCACGTCGCAGGTAACCGGTGCGTGGTACGTAACCGAGAAGAAGGAGGGAAGCTTCAGGGTTACGCTTGAAAGCGCGCAAGCAAGTGATGTTTCCTTTGATTACTTCATCCTCCAGACCGAAGGACAGCTCGCGTCTCCGGGTGGTCTCGAGATCATCCCGCACCCAACTCCGGCACCAACCCCAACTCCTGCGCCAACGACGGGAGGAGAGGGAGGAGGAACGTCGACTCCGCCGAGTGATCCGTCGGGTACCGGAGATACCGTCGCGCCGAGCATCAGTCTTAATGGTCCTGCGGCAAGCGAGATTGCAGCTGGCGGAAGCTGGAGCGATCCGGGTGCTACCGCAAACGACGCGGTTGACGGCGATCTTACGAGCGCTATCCAGGTCTCGGGAACGGTAGATGCTCAGACTCCCGGAACCTACACCGTCTCGTACTCGGTAGCGGATGCGGCAGGAAACGAGGCGCACGTGTCGAGAATAGTGACTGTGGTTGGTATCCCAGCTCCTGCAGCACCGGAACCGGCTCCTGAGCCAGCACCCGCTCCGGCACCTGCTCCAGAGCCAGTACCTGCTCCGGCACCGTAGCGATGCTATAATTCTCTTATGTCAGCGATATCACGTCTATCCACTCGAGCAGCTCTCAGCTCATTGTTCTTGTTCTTTCTCTTTGTACCAAGTAGCGCAGAGGCAGCTATCGGCATCGTAGCCACGACGACGAACAGTAACGCGGGAAGTACTGCGATCTCCTGCACTAAGCCATCAGGCACCGCATCAGGAGATGTGGTCCTTGCGATTATAAATATGAACGCGGCTCAGAATGTTACTGACAACAATGGCGCGACGCCCTTGGTACGTGATTTTCGAAGTGTGAACTACGGAACTGCAGATATTAGTGTCTGGTCTCGTTATGCGGGCGGCTCTGAGCCGGCGAGCTACGCTTTCACTGCAGCGGGATCGGATCGGTGGGCAATAGAATGCATATCGCTCCGCGGCGTCGATCAGACGAACAAGTATGATGTCACACCCTCGAGCTCGAACTTTTCTTATACTGGTGGGGCGGGCGGGACCACGGCAACCAGTACCGCGATCACGACCGTTACTGACAATGCGTTCATTATTACCACTGCAGGAGTTGATACCGGCGTGACAACGATTCCGTCGACCTATCCGGGTGACTCTTTTATCAAACTTATGCAGAGAGATACGGATCAACCTCTTGCAACGTCATACAAGATCAAATCACCGCAAGGAGTGCAGTCCTCTGTTAACTGGACCTACGGTGTGACTGTTCTGCCTGGTGTCACCACCTTCGCGATGAAGCCCGCAGCCGACCCTGTCGTTAACGTCACTTCGCAGTTCAGGATGCTCGGGGGACTGCTCCGAATTCTCGGCGGTTCGTTCACTATCCGATAATTCCAAATCATTCAGTATGAAACCAGTTCGCGTCGCTATCAACGGATTCGGCCGCATCGGCCGCGCGTTCGTGCGCCAGAGCTTCGATCGTCCGGAGATCGAGATCGTAGCCGTAAACGATCTCGGGTCGCTTGAGAATCTCGCGTACCTACTCAAGTACGATACCGTCTACAAGCGTGCCCTGTTTCCGGTAGCGGTCGAGGAAGGTAAGCTTATAGTGAACGGGAAAGAGGTTGTCTTCTGTTCGGAAAAAGAACCGTCGCTGCTTCCGTGGAAGGATCTCGCGATAGACGTCGTGATCGAGTCGACGGGATTCTTCACTGATTACGAGAAAGCGAATGCGCATATTACGGCTGGCGCTCGTCGTGTCGTTATCTCCGCTCCCGTAAAGGACGAGAACCCGCTCGGTGCCACCGTACTCATGGGACTCGATGAATCGAAACTCGGAATGTGCCCGATAACGAGCAACGCATCGTGCACCACGAACTCCGTGTCTCCTGTCATCGCGATACTCGATGAAGCGATCGGCATCGAGAAGGCAATCCTCTCTACCACGCACGCGTACACAGCATCGCAGTCGATCGTTGATGGTCCCGCTAAGAAAGATATGAAAGAGGGAAGGGCCGCTGCACAGAATATCGTACCGACCTCAACCGGTGCCGCTATCGCCGTAACCAAAGCGTACGCACCGCTCGCAGGGAAGTTTGACGGCATCTCGCTCCGTGTCCCCGTTCCGGCAGGATCGATAGCGGATGTTACGTTCATCGCGAAGCGCCCAACAACGAAGGAAGAGGTGAACGACATCCTTCGCGCTGCCGCAAAGGAGTCTCGCTGGGCAGGTATCTTCTCTGCAACCGATGAGGAACTCGTCTCAAGCGACATTGTTGGCGAACGCTTCGCATCCATCGCCGACCTCGGCATGACGCGCGTTGTCGACGGCACGCTCGTTAAAGTGCTCGCCTGGTACGACAACGAAGCTGGCTACACCCACACGTTAGTCCAGCATGTGATTCTAGCCGGAATGGCCATGAATGACCCTGATGCCTTCGCCAGGCACTGCGAACAAAAGTACGGCAAAGACTGGCAAGACAGGCACAACAAGGCCGATAAGCTCATAAAGGGCATCGAGTAGTAAACATCAAAAAATAGGAAGGAAAACACCCCCCGAAAAGGGGGTGTTTTTGTTATACCCCCCAGCTCACCAAAAAGGTCGAAATTATTAGCCAACTAATCATTGTCCCGAAAGGGATCGGTCCGACGGGACCAGATGCTAGCAATGAAAAAAGCCCCAAGACCCATGCGAGTCGTGACCTACCGGAGATATGGCATACCAGCCGTAATCCTCGAAGGTAGGTGGCTCACAGAAAAGTATCGACTTGCGATAGGCGATCTAGTCGATATCGATTACCAGCCAAAAGAGATTCGCTTCAAGAAGAATGTCTTGCTCAGCAAAGAGCGACAAAAAAGGCTCAAGGAAAGAGAGGAGATTAGAAAGCAGCGAATCAGCGAATTAAATAACCCGTCCTATGACAACCAAGCAAGAAATCAAGAAGCTACTCAGGGATAGAGCAACGAGCATCGTAGATGAACGTGTTCTGCCTGAAGCCCTTGATGAAATAGCTCACTGGACTGGAGAACTTATGGGAAAGCTCACAACGCTAGACCCTGAGAATCAAAAGCAGATTGATGAGGCAGCAAACCTCATACATGAAGGCTTGGTCCAAGAAGCAATCGAGCAGCTCAGAGAGCCGCTCGCTAAAAGGAGAAAGAAATTATTCGAACAAAAATAAAAGACCCCCCGAAGGCGATCTCTCATCAACAGATACATCGTATCAAAGACCCCTTCGGAGAGTCAATAGCTAAAAAAACTATGACCCAAATATTAGAAAAACGAAGTGTGGTCCCGACTGCAACTGAAGAAAAAGAAAACTTCTTCACAGCGATCGGAAACACAAAGCCCTACTTCAAAGCAGCCTTTGAAGGAGAGCCAGGCACAGGCAAAAGCTGGAGTGCCGCATTAGTAGCAATCGGTCTTCATAAGAAGATCGGCAGCACGAAACCCATTGTTCTCATCGATACCGAGAAAGCTGCGAAGTTTCTAGTCCCTCTTTTCAAAGAGCATGGGATCGAAGCAATGGTGCGCGAAACGCACTCACTCGCAGACTTGGTTACAGCGATGAAGCTCTGCCAGGAAGGATACTCAGACGTGATGGTGATCGACAGTATCACCCACATATGGATGGACTTCCAAGAGGCGTACAAGCGAAAGCTCAACCGCCAAAATTTCCAGATTCAGGATTGGATGGCAATCAAATCCGACTGGAACAGAAACTTCTCGATCCCATTGGTCCAGTCGCCATTGCACATCATTGCAACCGGCCGAGTGTCAGATCGAATGGAACAGGAAGTAGATGAGGATGGTCGCAAGGAATTTACCAAGACCGGAGTGAAGATGCAGGCCGAGAAAAACGCCGCATACGAATTCGATGTCCTGGTGCTGATGGAACGCCATGAGCTCATCACTCGCAAGAATCGTGAGGTATGGCGACAAGCAACAGTCCTCAAAGGTCGAGGAAATCTCCTCGATGGAAAGGTCTTTAAAAACCCAACCTACGAGGACTTCGCACCGGCAATCGAGGCGGTCATCAAAGACCCTGCAGCAGCCCGTTTTAGCCCTACAGAAAGGGATGCAGGAGAGCTGATCCGCACCGAGGAAGACAAGCGTAAGTGGGTACTTGAAAGGAAGCGATGGCTAGAGGAAATCGAGGGTTAC
>LFCN01000002.1 GCA_001189075.1 Parcubacteria bacterium C7867-004 | reverse complement strand
CGGCAATCTTGAGCAGCAGTCTACCTACACCCTTGCCTGCGGCGGACTCATACTGAAAGCTATCGTTAACATCATCCCGAAGATTATTGAGTTTTAGGGTGCGTGATATCATGCCCCTATGCAAAGAATGCTGTCTCACATGCGTCGGTTCGCGCTGCCGCTCGTATTCGTCTCAGGCGTAGTGCTCACGATAGCGGTTTTGGTACTTCTGCCGCGCGTCAATTCCGTACTCTCGTCCCATCAGCAGAATTTCGAGGAGGTGAAAGAGCTTACCGGTACCACCTGGACCTTCCAGGAATACTCGGACTACTTCCGGAAGCTTTCGGAGGATAAGGGCGCCGAGTACGCGTTCAAGGTCCTCCGCGTCGCGCCGTTTCCACCGGGCATCGATCTTCATCTCCTTGCGCATGTCGTTGGAGAGATGCTCTACAAGCAGAAGGGGATCGCTGCTATCGCGATCTGTACTGATGATTTCAGGAATGCGTGCTCGCACACCGTTGTTATCGGCATCTTGCTTGAACACGGGGAAGGATCGCTGCCGGAGATCGCGGAGACGTGTAAGAAAGCGCCGGGCGGCAAGGGCGCCTACAACCTGTGCTTCCATGGCCTCGGGCACGGCGTGCTCGCGTATACGGGCTACGATTTCGAGAAGTCGATTGAGATGTGCAAGAAGGTCGGCACGAAAGAGCATAACGATCGTGAATACATAGAGTGCGTGGGCGGCTCGTCCATGGAGATGATGGCGGGCGTGCATGACCGACAGGCGTGGGAAGCGCAGAAAGGGAAGTACTTCAAGGAAGATGATCCGCTTGCACCGTGCGACGCTTCGTTCATGCCGCGGGAAGCGCAGCCGATTTGCTACATCCACCTCACACCGCATCTCTTCCAGGCAGTGGGCGCTGATCTACGGAACCCGACCCCGAAGAATTTCAAGGACGCGTTCGCGTACTGCAATGCGCTCTCGGAAGACGATGATCTTCTACGGAACGCCTGCTACGGCGGCTTTGGGAAAGAATTTATCGTGATCGCGCGCGGCAAAGATGTGCGCGACATCGGAGCTTCACGGACGGATGAGCTTCAGAAGACAGTCGACTGGTGCGCGCTAGCAAATGATACGCTCGGCGAGAAGGCCTGTCAGTCTTCCGCGCTCGCGTCACTCTTCTGGGGCGGGGAGAATACGCCGGATGCGTCCTTTGGCTTCTGTGCGCTCACGACCGGAGAGTTTCAGACGGCATGCTATACGCAGCTTGCCGGACAGGTACAGTTCTATTCGACTGATCCCGCCAAGAAAGCGGATCTCTGCAAGCGGTTGCCGGAGCAGTATCAGACGCAGTGTAATAGGTAGGATATGCGTATTCGACTCGTGCTCCTGAGTATCGGCGCCCTACTCGTGCTCGGTGTGCTCGCCTATGCTGCATGGGGCACTCAACAGGAGGCCAGCATCTCAACCGATCTGACCGATATTTCGCAAGCGCGTGCCGGCATGGAGCGGACCATCGCGCTCCATGGCGCTAAGCGCTCGTACGCTGCGTTCAAGAAGGCGTTTCAAGGCATCTCATTCAACCAGCAGCATACCGCTGCGCATCTGTTCGGCGAGTCGATGTATGATAAGGCCGGCATGAAGGCGGTTGGCGTGTGCGATGCGGACTTCAATTTCGGTTGCTATCATGGCTTCCTTACGCGCGCGATTTCGACCGAAGGCCTTGCCATCATTGAGAAGCTCGATAGCGCTTGTAAGGAAAGTGACGTCGTATCAGCCTGTCAGCATGGGCTTGGACACGGCATCCTGGAGTACCTTGGTCACGAGAAGCTCACTGATGCACTTGTCGCTTGCAAACAGACTGATCAGCCCGACCCTATCGCCGGGTGCACATCCGGCGTGTTCATGGAATACAACGTACCGCTGGTCGTCGGAGAGGACGGGCAGTGGAGCACGGATGCTCGCGTCTTTGATGCGAAGGAAGGGGACTATGCTCCTTGTCCTCTGCTTGCTCCGGAATATCGACAGGGCTGCTACTACGCACTTCCGCAATGGTGGAAGCAGGTACGGGGTGACGATTTCGCGCTCTTAGGAACATTATGTACTGGGATTCCGGACGGCAGGGAAGAGAACGCCTGTATTCTCGGAACCGGCTCTCTCGCTGCGCCAAGTGCGAACTATCAAGTATCCGGGATAATCGAGCTCTGTGGAAAAATGCCGAACGATGATATCCGCTCTCGTTGTCTGGTGAGTGCCGCCGGTGCGTTGAACGCAACTACCCACAGCAAGGAAGATATACGGTTCGTCTGCGATGAGGTTAATGCTGAGCATCGCTCCGATTGTCCGGCATGAGATATCATCTGCTCGCGGTCGTCGTTTTACTCCTCCTCATTGTTCTCGGCGTATATTCCTATCTCCATCACTCCTCTTCCGTGCGGTATCTCGATACCGATCCGGCATACAATCGCGCGTACTGGAAAGAGCGTATCGAGGCAACGGGAAGTGCGGATACATATGCGGAATTTACGGAACGGAACCAGCGCGCCGAGCAGGGACGACAGCACTTTTCTGCCCATGTGATCGGCGCGCTCATAGCGGAGAAGGAAGGCGCGTCCGGCATCACCATCTGTGATGCCGCATTCGGATTCGGCTGCTATCACGGTCTCTTCGGCGACCTCATCGCGAAGGGAGGTGACGCGATGGTTGCCGATCTCGATGCGGCCTGCCTTTCGAAGTTCGGTCCGCTCGGAACCGGCTGTCAGCACGGCATCGGTCACGGTGTGCTGGAATACACGGGGTATGACGCCATTACCGAGGCTCTCGAACTCTGCGGGCATACCACTCAGGTGGTGCCGCTGCTCGGATGCACCTCGGGCGTGTTCATGGAATACAATACGCCGCTTGCCGGTCCGTCTGATGCGCTCGTCCCTTCGATCCGTACGTTTGATGCGGAGGCTCCGTACCGACCGTGCACGGATATCGCGCAGAAGTACCAGTCATCCTGCTATTTCGAGCTCGGGCATTGGTTCCGCATAACGCTCAACGATGATTATGAACGGATCGGAGAACTATGCGGAGCGCTTGCGTCATCGGCACGTACGCATTGCTTCCTCGGCGTCGGCGCGATGATCGGACCGATGGAGGAATATGACGTACCCAAGGCGCGTGCCGCGTGTGCAACCTTCAAAGCTGATGATGAGAATTATTGCCGAGCCGGTCTGCGCTGGAGTCTGTATCAAGTTCCGGAACAGCGCTCTCAGGCGGTGTTGGCATGCGAAGACTCTGATCCGGTGCGCGTCCAAGCTTGCGAACTTTTTGGTGATTTGACCGAGGGAGCGGAAGGCGACTAGGATACAGGTATGAGCATCCGTCTGAATCGAACGACTGTCATCGTCGTGTTCATCATCGCAAATATCGCCCTTACGGCATTCCTCGTTACGAGCGAGCGGACGGGTGGCGTGAAGAACGATACGCTCACGCGCTATGCCGAGGAAGTCATGAAGACATGCGAGAAATCCTCCTATGCCCCTGCTTGCTATGACGAAGAGATACCGAAGCTCATGGACCGAGGACTCACGATGGAGCAATCCTTCGAAGTAACCTCGCTCATTCAGGACAAAACGAACGGCTATTTCTTCTGCCATGTGCTCGGGCACAATCTGTCCGCTAAGGAGACAGCAAAGGATCCGAGCGAATGGACGTCGGTGATCGCGCGCTGCCCGACGGGCATGTGCTCGAACGGCTGCCTGCACGGGGCGGCACAGGAGCGCTTCAGGAGCGATGTGCTTTCAGCCGAGCAGATCGAGTCCACCTTACCTGAGCTGCAAGGTATCTGCCAATCAGGAACTCGGTCCTATACCGGTCTCGAACAGGCGAGCTGTTACCACTCGCTCGGCCATCTCGCGATGTATATCACCGGTGCGGATATCGTTGCCGCGACCGGCGTGTGCGACCGCGTGGCGCTCATCGGCAACATGGATTATCGGCAGACCTGCTACGAGGGTTCGTACATGCAGATATTCCAACCGCTCGAACCGGAGGATTTCGGTTTGGTTAAGGATATCGCGCCGACCTCAACCGAAGGAGCAGAGACCTACTGCGCGACGTTTACCGGAGATCGTCGCACGTCCTGCAATCGGGAATCATGGCCGCTGTATCGGGCGAGCATTCAAAAGCCGGAAGGACTCACAGCATTCTGCGCCCTCGCAATCGACGCGGAGTCGAAGAACCGCTGCTACAACGCGATGTTCTATGTCATCACCCCGCAGTTCGATTTCAACGAACCGCGCATCGTTTCGTACTGCAACGGGCTCGAGAATCCCTGGAAGAGCCAGTGTTACGCCAACGCGGCGTCCCGTTCTATCGAGACTGATTATCGTCTCATTCCGCGGGCGGTTAGCCTGTGCAAGAAAGCAGAAGACGTCGGCGTCGGCGACCGCTGCTACGCGGAGCTTCTGTTCTATTCGTCCTTCAATTTCCATAAGGGATCAGAAGGACTAACGAAACTGTGCGAAGCCTTGCCGGAACCCTGGAGTGCGCGTTGCTTCGCTGGAGACGTCGGGTCTCATCCGCCGCGCGACGGGGACGTATACGTAACCGATTAGCATTCCCGAATCACCATTCTATGAAAAAAAAGATATTTATCCTCGTTGGCATAGTTGCGATTATCGGTGCAGGAGCATTTCTCCTCCTCAATCCTGAGAAATCGAAGTCACTGCCTGTAGGAAGCACTGACGGGACCGTTGTCACGCTTACCGCCGACGGATTCTCACCGAGCGAGATAACGATACCGGTTGGCGGTACGATCACGTTCCGTTCTACCACCGGCAAGCTGTTCTGGCCGGCGTCCGACCTGCACCCGTCGCATTTGCTGTATGCTGATTTCGATCCGAAGAAACCGGTCGAGCCGGAGGCATCATGGAGCTTCACCTTCACGAAGGCCGGTATGTGGCGCTTCCATGACCACCTGGCGCCGTACTACACAGGAACCGTAACGGTTACTGAATAGGAAGCATCGTTAATCCGGGTGCTATAGTATCAGGTATGGAAACTGGTATCGCTGCATCAGCACCACGAAGCCGCAAGCCTCTCTATATAGGTCTCGGAGTCGCCTTCGGAATAGTACTCATCATCGCACTGGCCATCGGGCTCTATGTATTTACTCCTGCAGGGGGCCCTATTCGGCTTCAGATATTTGAGGCTGGTCGTACGGAAGCGTCACAAAAAATTACGTTTGTTTCGGACCGTGAGATTGGGAAGACAACTCTGTATCGTTACGACGGTACGGCAAAGGAGACCGAAGTAGTCGAATCCTCGATCGTATCGACCGTAGAGCGGGAGAACGGCGCGGCGCGTATCATGCAGCGCGACGGCATCTTCCAAGTCGTTGTCGATGGAACGGTCGTGATAGAGGATCAGACTCCGCGTATCGGGATTGATAGGTCTCCCGACGGAACCCGCATCGTATTTGCGAAGGCTATCGACGCGAGCTCATTCGTGTCGCCTGCAGAATCATTCCAGTCCTCGGTAGATCGCAGGAGCTGGGAGGTCATAGTCTATGAACCGGCTACCAAGAGCACAATCACGCTTGGGACCGGTGCCTCGCCGTTCTTCGTAGATGACACGCATATCGCATTGATGACACTCGAGGGTCTCGCAATCCGTGACCTTGAGTCTGAGGAGATGCGCATCGTAATTCAAGATGAGCGCGGGCGCGTATCGGCGGTAACACTCGTATCCCCTGATCATTCGGTATTCGCCTGGTATGCTGCAGGCTCGAAAACACTCCGTACGTATAAGGTCACTGCGGGGGGCGCCACCCTTTTTTCAGAGACAGAAGTCCCGGGTAAGATCCGCTCGTTGTCACTCGGTGACGACGCACTCTACCTATTGCAAGGAAACGGTTGGGGAGTCGATGTCTTGAAACAGCCATTCGGCGAGAAGGCCGAACGCATCGGAAGTCTTCCGTCACAGATGGGAGTTAGCCGCATATTACTCGGCAGCCTATGATAACAATACGCATGCCTCGCATCACACCTTCATTCACGCAGATTGGAATCTTTACGGTCGGTGCCTTCATTGGCGCTCTGGTCATATACGGAGGCTTCACTTCGGTTGTCCAGGCACAGGCAGGCGGAACGTATGAGCTCATCATGACATTTCCGGAAAGCGGTGTGGATAGCGACGAAAACTTCGGTGAGACGTTTGCCCCTTGCCGTAGCACCGGTAACTGCAGTTTCAGCTGTAATGCAGGTAACGTCGGTCGTACCTGTTCTAACATGATATGTGCAGGTGGCAGCGGCGACAGCGCTTTTTTCTACACGCATGAGTATGCGTGTGTGTATACTCCTCCACCGTACTCGGAAGGCTACTACGCTCCAACCTACTCCCAAGGCACCTACTACTCCCAAGGCTATTACCAGGGTACGTATTACTCGGAAGGCTACTACGCTCCAACCTACTCCCAAGGCTATTACCAGGGTACGTATTACTCGGAAGGCTACTACGCTCCAACCTACTCCCAAGGCTATTACCAGTCCTATTACCAAGGCACCTACTACTCCCAAGGCTATTACCAGGGTACGTATTACTCGGAAGGCTACTACGCTCCCGTATACACTGAAGGCTATTACGCACCAGGATATTCTCAAGGCGCATACGAAGCATCCTATTCCACCCCGCCTGACCTCACCGCAGCCTACGTATCTCCTTCGAGCGGAACCGAAGGCAGCATAACGCTCCGTGGCCGTGCAACGAATCAAGGAACTACCGCCAGCGGATCCTTCACGTCGTACTTCGAGGTGCAGGGAAGTGCCTCGCTCTCCTGGACCTCGAGTATCAGCCTCGCAGGAGGCGCAAACCAAGAGGTCACGGCATCCCGCGGCTTTACTGCAGGCACGTACCAAGTGCGCCTCTGCGTCGACGGTGCAGGAGGTGTTACCGAATCCAATGAATCCAACAACTGTTCCTCCTGGGCATCCCTCACCATCTCCCCAGCAGCTGGTCCTCCTTCAGGAGGAACCTTCCCGACCCTCACGCTC
>LFCN01000001.1 GCA_001189075.1 Parcubacteria bacterium C7867-004 | reverse complement strand
TAAGCCCAATCAAGAAAGAAACGATGAGATCGTCATGTTGCATGACTTTGATCCGGTCCTGTATTCCTTTGCGAGTCTCGCAAATCGCTATACGAATAACCGGACCGGAAAGCCTCTTACAAGGTCAACGATTCATGAGATTTATATGCGAGAAAAGGCCAAAAAAGGGGACAAAAAAGCCCGAGCTTCAGGGGTTGTCAAAGCTAAATATCCTTCTTTAAAAACTTGTTAACAGGGTCCTTTTTGTTGCTTGCTATGTGTCAGGAGTTCGAGTAAAATTGCTGTGTAAGTCCTTTGACAGCAAAAAATTAAACACCTCGCCCGCCTGCCGAGCTTCTGAGAATTTCTCGGAATTTCAGCAGGTGAGCGAGCGGGGGGTTTTTCCTCCTAAATTTTGATATACTAAGACCATGAAAGGTCCACAAAGCAAAGAATCGGCCTGCTGGTACGATAATGAACTGGGGTATACGCACACGCTTGTCGAACACGCGATTAAGGCGGGGAACGCCTGATACAGATATGCACGATGAGCACCAGAAGGCCGTCGACCGTCTCCGCCGCGATCTGGTGCGCATGAGTATCGTCTTCGGCGCGAGCATCATCATTCTCGCGGGAACGATCGCGATCCTCACTCCGCAGATCCTCATTTCCGGACCATTCGGATCAGCTTCTGAGGCCGGTATCCCTCCAGCTGAGGAGGCAATAGTCCCCCCATCTCAGGAAATGGCGACCACCACGGATGCGGTCTCGACGAGCACGCCGCCAGCATCGTTATGAGCACGAATGGAGTCGAATTCAAGGAGGACACGTTTACGATGCCTGTCCGGGCGGTCGTTCAGAAGCGTCCCGGTTTCTCGCTCACGGCGTGGCTTATCACTATCGGGCTCGCTAAGAATGAGAAGGGTGCTGGAGTCATAATGCTCATCCTGCTATGCATTTCGATATTCGTCGCAATCGGTTCCTTCGTGCTTGGCAGTGGGAAGCCGCCGGGCCCCACACTTGAGCAGCAGCGAGAACTGAGTAATATGCGGGCAACACGCCCTCGCTAGGTATACTATACGTATGAAGCAGCAAAGAGGTTTTACACTCATCGAGCTCTTGGTTGTCATCGCCATCATTGGCATGCTCTCCTCCATCGTGCTTGCGTCGCTTAATACGGCGCGTCTCAAGGCGGCCGACGCTGCCGTCCGGACACAGGCCCGCCAATTAAAGCTCTTTCTTGAGTTCGAGTACTCAGAGACCGGTAGCTACACGAACATCAAACAGTACACGAGTCTTGGCGATCTCTGGCTCCCTGGTGCTCCTGGTTCGGGAAGTACCTGCACCGGACTGGTTGGCATCTATGCGGTGCGCGCGCAACAAACCTGCGCTGCGCTTCTCGCTGCTTCGCAGTCACAGGGATCTAGTTGCGGAAACCAGTGCCTTCGCTTCTGGGACACGAACCCTGATTTCCCAAACCGATACAGCATCCTTGCATACCTTCCCGGAGCGAGTCGTGCGGCTGGAGCTGCACGCTGGCTCTGCATGGGAAGCGGGGGTTCCGTAAGTGTTAGTGCGGGAACCCCATGGTCTGAAGCCGGGTGCTGGGCGAACCCGTAGTACTCTATGCCGAAACTATTCATCGCTTCCGACCACACCGGCTTTGCGCTCAAGGGCGAGCTTGTTTCTTACGTCGGACTGTTGGGCTACGAGGTCGAGGATCTGGGAGCACATGAACTTGATCCAGGCGATGATTATCCGGACGTGGTCACGCCGTGCGCGCTCAAGGTCACGCAGACACCGGGCAGTCTCGGTATCGTGATCGGCGGTTCAGGGCAGGGAGAAGCGATGTGCGCGAACCGAGTGAAGGGAGCACGCGCCGCTATTTTCTACGGGCAGGCGCAAGCTATCGGCGCAATCGATGCGCAGGGCGCGCCCTCGCTCGACGGGTTCGACATAGTCCGCCTTGCCCGCGAGCACAACGATGCGAACATTCTCTCGCTCGCTGCACGCTTCATCACTATCGAGGATGCGCGGGAGGCGGTACGCATTTTCATAGAGACGCCGTTTACTGCCGAAGAACGGCACGTCCGTCGCATCGGAAAGTTCTAAGAGAGCGTATACTTTCTGCATGGGTGCAATAATTCCCGCTATCGTTCCCGTCTCCAGAAAAGATCTCGAGGATCGGCTCGCCCGTCTCTCGGGACTCTGTTCCGATGTACAGATCGATATCGCGGACGGGCACTTCGCCGGTCCCGCTACCTGGCCGTACGCAGAAGATATCCATGAGCCTTCGCGCATGCTCGCCCAAGGAGAGATGTTTCCGCACTGCGATGAATTCCGCATCGAGATCGATCTCATGAGCGCTGAACCGGAAGCCGTAGCAGGACCGTTCATCGGGCTCTGCGCGACGCGTCTTACCGTGCATGCGGAGAGCACACGATATCTCACGCGATTCATCGATGACATGAAGCAGGTGCACGGTCATGATCGGGATTTCGTGCCGGAACTCCTTTCCGTGGGGGTGGCGATCGGCATCGATACCGACCTTGCGCTGCTCAAGCCGTATCTTCCGCATGTCGCGTACGTGCAGTTCATGGGCATCAAGACCATCGGGCATCAGGGAGAACCCTTTGATCCCCGCGTCCTCCAGAAAGTGAAAGCGTTCAAGCGCCTCTATCCCGATATACCGCTCCAGGTAGACGGGGGAGTGACGAAAGCGAACGCCGGACAGCTCTTATCGGCAGGGGTGTCCCGGCTTGTTGTCGGATCCGCGCTCTGGAAGGCGCCGAATCTTGCAGCGGAGCTTCGCGAATTCAATGCCATCGCCGAGACCTACGGACTCTACGACTAGGCTCGTTGTATACTTTCCGTAATGGCACTTACCGACGAGGACGTACTCCGCATTGAAGGGAAGGCGGAAGCGATACGCGAGACGATACTCGACATGCTCGTTGCGGCAGGCTCGGGTCATACTGCGGGACCGCTCGGCATGTCCGACATATTCGCCTCATTCTATTTCCATATACTGAAGCACGATCCTACGAAGCCGGACTGGGAGGAGCGCGACATCCTGATACTCTCGAACGGCCATATCGTACCGGTACGCTACAGCGCGATGGCGCATGCAGGGTACTTCCCGGTAGAAGAATGCCTCACGCTGAGGAAATTCGGTTCGAGACTGCAGGGGCATCCTGAACGCCTGCGTCTTCCGGGTCTCGAGACGACATCGGGTCCGCTTGGCGAAGGGCTCTCGCAGGCGGCGGCCATCGCGTACGCATTCCGGATGGATGGGAAGAAGAACAACGTGTACGTCCTCATGGGCGACGGCGAGCAAGACGAAGGGAACGTGTGGGAAGCGGTTATGTGGGCGGGGAAGGAGAAGCTAAACTCGCTCACGGCCGTAATCGACCGTAACAATATCCAGATAGACGGCATGACCGAAGACATCATGCCCCTCGAATCATTGCGCGCTAAGTACGAGGCGTTCGGCTGGCATGTGCTCGAAGTGAATGGCCACGATGTGCGCGCGTTCATCGGTGCCGTAGAAGAAGCGAAGTCGATATTCGAGAAGCCGGTGTGCATCATCGCGCATACGATACCGGGTAAGGGAGTTCCTGAGATCGAGTTCGATTACAAGTGGCACGGCAAGCCGCCGACTGCGGAGGAAGCGAAACGCTTTATGCAGCAGCTTAGAAGTGGTGCCGGTCGGGTTCCGAACGAATACGCATGAGCTACGCTAACCGTATCCGTGACGTCCTCCAGAAATTTGCGTTGGCGATAGGGGGATACTTCGTAGTATTCGATCTGTTTCTGATAAGCCGGTGGGCTGTCCAGATTATTCCTTCTAAGGAGGCAGTGCCGTGGGGCGATCTTCTGTCCAGGCTCTGGACTCTGCCATCTTCATTTCTGACGCTCCCGTTCCTGGATCTCTATGCGAGTCTTACGGCGGTATATAACTTCACCTTCCGCATACCGGATGAAGTCCGTGCGATGCTCGTCGCGACTGGTCGCGACCTTAACGCGGTTGTCGTGCAGCATAGTTATGCAGCCGGGAAGGACATCCTTTTGTTTGTCGGCCTGGCGCTCGCCGTATATCTCTTTGAGTGCACGTCAAATAGAAAGCATAAGGAGATCATGGTGTTTTATTTCTTCATTCCCGGCGTTATCTGGCTCCTCTGGCTCCAGCTACTCAGATTCCTATGATCAATCCACACGCAAAACTAAGCAGCAACCTCTTCAGCGCGGAGATAGAGAAGAAACCGACCAGGGATGGATTCGGTCTCGGTACGGTTGAAGCCGGGAAGAAGGATCAAAACGTTGTTGTGCTGTGTGCGGACCTCAAGGAATCGACGCGTGCGGAGTGGTTCGAGAAAGAGTTCCCGGATCGTTTCATCGAGGTCGGGGTCGCGGAGCAGAATATGGCGGCGCTTGGAGCAGGGTTCGCGGCAGCGGGGAAGGTCCCGTATATCGCTTCATACGCGGCGTTCAGTCCTGGTCGTAACTACGAGCAGATCCGCACCACGATCGCGCTCAACGAACGCCCTGTGATCGTCTGCGGCATGCACGCGGGCGTTTCGGTCGGTCCCGACGGCGCCACCCATCAGATGCTCGAGGACATGGGTCTCATGCGCATGCTCCCGAACATGACGGTGCTTAATCCCGGAGACGCGGAAGAAGCCAGGAAGACGGTTGTGTGGGCAGCGACGCATACCGGACCCGTGTACATCCGCTTCGGACGAAGTAACGTGCCGACCTTCACGACCCCCGAGACGCCGTTTGTCGTAGGGAAAGCGCTCACCTTGTGGAGCGCGCAGGAGGGGACGCAGCCGAAGGTCGCGCTTGTTGCTACCGGTTCGCTTTCATACGAAGCATTGCTTGCGGCGCGCAGTCTCGCGTCTGAGGGTATCGAATCCATCGTGCTCCATATGCCGAGCGTAAAGCCGCTTGATGAAGAGGCTCTCATGGATGCTGCGAAGAAATGCGGACGGGTCATCACGATAGAAGAGCATCAGATTGCCGGCGGATTCGGTAGTGCGGTAGCCGAGTGTCTCTCGGAATGCTACCCGGTACCGGTCATGCGCCTCGGTCTGAGGGATACGTTCGGTCAGTCGGGAACCCCTGATGAGCTTCTTGAATACTATGGCCTCACGGCACCTAAGATCGCGGAGACCGCACGGAAGTTCGTAAAAGGCGCATAGTATGCACACCCGCATTAGCGCGTACGCAGCAGCGCTCATCATAAGCCTCATCGGCGGAGCAGCGACTATGCTCATACTGGATACGATCGAACGCATACCGGAGCTCGGATTCGTTGATCCGGAGCTTGTCGTGTATCCCGGCGAATAGAATCTAGTTCGAATCGGTAGCGGCGTACTCAGCTGGCGCTTTCTTAAGGTAGTCTTCGAGCGCTTTTCGGGACAGGAGTCCTTTCTGTGCACCGATATCCTGCACCACCGACATGGAATTAACCGGTCCCCAGAGCGCAGCTTCTTTGAAGGACTTCCCGAGCAGGAGGGCTGCTGTAAGGGTAGAGGCGAATGCGTCGCCCGCTCCGGTGCGCTCGAATGGGGGACGAATGTCCGGATACATTGGCACATGGAAGGTGGTGGATCCTTCGGACGCGTAGGCGCCATCACGATCGTCGGTTATAACGACGCGTTTTGCGCCAAGCCTCTTGAGCATAGTCAGGAGTTCCGGTATCTCGGTATCCGTTACGCCGAGGATGCGAGCCGCCTCTTCCTTGTTCACGACGAGCAGATCGGCGCGTGCATAGATAGCTGCGAGCGCTTCCTTTCCCATCTGCATCTGGAAGGTCCCGGGCTGGAAAGTGAAGAACAGGTCGGGATGCTTCTCGAGGTATGTCGCCATGTCGGCATAATAGGTAGCACCCGCTTCACCCATGGATGAGAGATAGATTGCTTTAGGTGGTTCAAGGTCCTTCGGGAACGAATAATCGTAGGGCTCCGGCTTAACGAGAATGGTGCGTTCGCTCTCGTACCAGAGGACGTAGTGGTGGTTGGTGGCCTTTCCGGGCGCCCGGCTGATATAGCGGGTGTCGAGGTTCTCCTTCGAGAACGCGTCGATGATGAGCTCTCCGTCGCGATCGTTGCCGATGGTCGCCATGAGCGCGCTCGCGAGCCCGAGCCTCGAAGCCGCAACAGCCGCGTTCGCCGAATTACCGACTCCCGCAAGGAGGGTAGCAGATTCAAATGGGATCTTATCGCCCCAGCGCATCGAGATGGTGCAGGCATCCGTATCGACATTGCAGTTAACGGTCGCGTCTTTCAGCTTGATGAATTCATCGACGACCGTGTCGCCGATGGCGAGGAATTCTATGGCGGTTGTTGGCTTCGGTGCACGTTTCTTGAAAAGCATATGGGAAAAGTCTAGCACGCAGCTCGGCGGGTGCGTGCTAGACTTTTTCCATGCAAGATCTTCAGGATATCGCTCGCGCAATCATGGCCCCCGGCAAGGGATTGCTCGCTGCCGACGAAAGTAACGAGAGTGCCGACCAAAAGCGTCTTGAGGCATTCGGTATCGCGACGGGCGAGGAGATGCGGCGCGAGTTCCGCGACCTGTTCCTAGCTACTCCCGGCATCGAAGAGTACCTATCTGGCGTGATCCTCTATAAGGAGACGCTCGGTCAGATGGATGATAAGGACGGCATACCGAGCAAAGAAGTCGATCACCTCCTGTTTCCGAAGCTCCTTTCCGAGCGGGGCATCATGCCGGGCATCAAGGTGGACGACGGCCTCGATCCGATGCCGGACTCACCGAACGAAACCATCACGAAAGGACTCATCGGCCTTTCCGAGCGCCTTACGGAATACCGAACGACCTATGGCACCACGTTCACGAAGTGGCGTGCAGCGATTCGTATCGACGGCGATCGCCTGCCTACGAGCGCAGCACTCGTTGAGAACGCGAAGCGGCTCGCAAGCTATGCCTCTGAAGCGCAGAAAGCAGGTATGGTGCCGCTGCTCGAGCCTGAGGTATTGCTCGAAGGGAAGCATAGCCGCCTTCGCAGTCGCGACGTTATCGAGACGACGCTTCACGCGCTCTTCGATGCCTGCCGTGATCAGGCGGTGGACCTGTCTTCCGTGATCCTCAAGACCTCGATGGCACTGTCCGGCAAAGATACGGGACGCATCGATTCACCCGAGGATGTTGCCGAGGATACGCTCGGCGCGCTCCTAAACGCGGTTCCTAAGGAAGTTCCCGGTATCGTGTTCCTTTCAGGCGGACAGACGCCCGACCAGGCTACCGATAACCTGCGGGCGATCGCGCGCCTCGCCAAGGAGAAGAACGCGCCATGGCCCCTTACGTTTAGCTACGCTCGCGCGTTCCAGGAAGAAGCGCTCCAGATATGGATGGGGAAGCCGGAGAATGTCCCTTCAGCGCGTGAAGCCTTCATCAACCGCCTCGAAACAGTATCGAAAGCCTCGCTCGGGCAATAGCCTAGGAGCGCCTACTGCTTGCCTAAAAACCCTGTTTCGGGCATACTCGGTTCACTATGAACAGCCTTTCCGCAGAACCCCGCGTCATCGTGGGCAAGAGCTCTACGAAGCTCGCAAAGGACGGACGCCTTCCGGCGGTCGTCTATGGTCCGAAGCAGGAGCCGATGTCAGTATCGCTCGAGCGCCTTGAGCTCGAGGCATTCCTCCGTCATGGTGGTGAAGCGACCGTGATCGACCTCACAGGCCTCGGAAAGCCGCTCCAGGTCCTCATCCATCACATCGATCGCGATCCGGTCACGAGCGTTCCTCGCCACGTCGACCTCTATGCGGTCGCGAAGGGTGCGAAGGTCACCGTTACCATCCCGCTTTCCTTCGTCGGCGAGTCTGAGGCGGTCCGTCTCGGCGCGAACCTCGTTAAGGTTCTCCATGAGATCGAGGTTGAGTCCGACCCGTCGAAGCTTCCAGCTGATATCGAGGTAGACATCAGCTCCCTCGCCGCTATCGACGATCGCATCACGGTCGCCGACCTCAAGGCCCCAGCGGGCGTCGAGATACTTGCTGACGCCGAAGAGGTAGTCGCAATCGCACAGGCAGTCGAAGAGGAGAAGGAGGAAGATGCAGCAGCTCCTGACATGGATGCGATCGAGGTAGAGAAGAAGGGTAAGGACGAGTCTGAAGAAGAGGCTGCGTAAGAGCAGTGTTCGTACACGAAAAGGCCCTCGCGTAAGCGGGGGCCTTTTCCATACGTCTCATAGAGGAATGCTATACTATCAATCGCTCCGCAGTATGCGATCCCCAGCACGTTTCTTATCAGTCTTCGCAGTCGTCACGCTCCTTCTGGGCGCGGTTATAGCTCCTACGCTTCTTCTCGCGCAGGAAGCGCCGGAGACTGCAGAACGTCGCGCCAAGCTCCAGGCCGAGCTTGATGCGCTCGAGAAGGACATCGCCGCGAACCAGGCCGAAGCCGACAAGCTGAACGCCGCTGGCCAGACGCTCTCGCGCGACGTACAGCTGCTCGATAATCAGATACATAAAGCGAAGCTCCAGGTCCAAGCGACGCAGCTCGGCATTCAGCAGTTATCCGGCAACATCGTCACGCATACGAAAACCATCGGTGCGCTCGACAGCAAGCTCGTGTCAGAGAAGGAATCGCTCGCGCAGATCCTGCGGAACACCGATCGCATCGATGACTACTCTCTGGTCGAGGTCGCGCTCTCAGCGGAAGACGTCTCATCCTTCTTCAGCGATCTCGATACCTATTCATCCGTGAAGCAGGCGCTCGGCTTCTCCTTCAACGAGATACGTGATACGAGGAGCGAAGCGGAGAAGGCACGCGACCAGCTCGAAGAGGAACGGAAGAGCCAGGAAGACCTGAAGCAGGCGCAGGAGCTCGCCAAGGGAAAGGTGCAGACGCAGCAGGATGAGAAGAAGAAGATCCTGACCGTAACGAAGGGGCAGGAGAGCGCGTACAAGATCCTGATCCAGAGCAAGCAGAAGACCGCGTCCCAGATCCGCGCTGAGCTATTCGCGCTCGCCGGAGGCAATGGCGAAATCACACTCCCGGTTGCAATCGCACTTGCTAAGCAAGCGGGTGCCGCTACCGGCGTGAACCCGGCACTCATCCTCGGCATCCTCAAGCAGGAGACGAATCTCGGAAAGAACGTCGGCCAGTGTCTCCTTACCAACTCGCCCGCCAAGGGCGATGGCAAGGGCAAGAATACCGGAACGCCGTTCGCGGGCGTGATGAAGCCGACGCGCGATGTCGATCCGTTCATGGCGATAACCGCCTCGCTTGGCATCGATCCGTATGCTCAGGTAGTCTCGTGCCCTCCTTCGTATGGGTATGGCGGTGCTATGGGTCCTGCTCAGTTCATTCCTTCTACCTGGGTGCTGTATAAGGATCGCATCGCGAGCCTTGCGGGACATCCGGGCACTCCTGCGAATCCGTGGAATAACCTGGATGCCTTTACCGCAACAGCGCTACTCATGGCGGATAACGGTGCGACCGCAAAGACGCCGGCTGCGGAGCGCACGGCCGCGCTCCGGTACTTCGCCGGATGGGGGAATGCCTCGAATCCGGCCTATGCGTTCTATGGGGACGGCGTGATGGGATTCGCCGCCCAGTTCGAGAGTGATATCAATACGCTCGGGGGTTCCTGATTTGATATCTAGAATACCCGTAAGGAATTTTTACTGGTTATAGGGCTGACAGTACGGGGATATAAACTTGAAATAGAAATCGGTATGCAATACTTGAACTGTTATGGACGCGCCAGCACTGGTTCCAGCAACGCCTGAAAAGTCTCTGTCAAAGAAGCGACTGATTGTGATAAGTATTCTTATCGCCGTCTTGCTTATTATCGTGGGCCTCTGCACTACCTTTCTCTTGTATCAACCTGCCAAGGAAACGGTAGGTGAGGCGATCGCGATCGCCGGCATACCAGAAGAACTCAAGAAAGAGACATTCCTCTTCTTCAATCAGGGCATACCGTATCCGATGCACGTCGATGGTCTGGAATTCTCTGGAGAGGATTTCCCTGGATACCTTCCTCCAGCAACCATGTCTCCCGACATGCAGCATCTTGTCGCAAGTGAGATTGCGAGTACGTCGGAAAAGATAAGTGCCTCAAACCGACCAGTACTTGTAAGATCACGGGAAGGAGGGTCGCAGTCCTTCGGCATGGGATTTGAGCCTGCGTTCTTGGACAATTCTCACATCGTGTATTTCACCGCTACCGGTATCGTTGTGACGGATATTGTCTCGGGGAAGCGCGCCACCATTTATACGTTGCCCAAAGGTGCGAGAGTCGAGACGCGAGTGCGCTATTCGCGGGATCGTTCGCTTGTTCTGTGGGTGAACGATGTTACCAGAGAAACGACCGTTGCACGTATTGGTATCGATTCCTATGAGTCGCTCGGCACTTCCTTGCTCAAGGGAAGCACGCTCATGGGTAATGAGGGACTCTATGAGTTGCGGCCTCTGCCTGGCGGTACTGAGCTGTGGGGCTATGATCTTACTGGCGGGGGAGCACGCCATATCCAGACATTCCCATCGTACCTCGGTACCGTCTTTTTCCTATGATCATTTCGTATCTTCGCACAAATAAAAATGCATCCTATTTCATCTACGCATTCAGCGTACTTGTAATCGCAATTGCTGTCTTTCTCCCTCAGAGAAGTCAGGATGTATATGCTCAGACGGGATGCGCGGAACCGACGTGCCCCCCAGGTTATTTCCCTTTCTGTATGCGTACGTGCGACTTTGGATGGCCGGACGGAAGCGGATGTTTCGATAATTCATCCTGTGTAGATTGCAATGAGATTCCTGGCGGTTGTGGAGAACCTGAACCGGTATACTCCCAAGCCTACTACCAGAACTACTACCAAGGCTATTACGAGGGCTACTACCAGTCCTACTACCAAGGGTACTACCAAGGCTATTACGAGGGCTACTACCAGTCCTACTATCAAGGCTATTACGAGGGCTATTACGAGGGCTACTACCAGTCCTACTACCAAGGCTACTACGAGGGCTATTACGAGGGCTACTACCAGTCCTACTACCAAGGCTACTACGAGGGCGGATACGAAGGGGCATACGAAGACAGCTACTACACCGGTCCCGATCTCATCGCCTCATACACTTCGCCCGCAAGCGGAAGCGCTGGCGGCATAACGCTCACGGGCCGTGTGACGAACCAAGGAGATACCGGAACCGGCTCCTTCACCTCGTACTTCGAGGTGCAGGCGAGCAGTACACTCTCCTGGACCAGTCCGGCGATCACGCTTGCTGCGAGTGCGAACCAGGTCGTCACCGCTAGTCGCGGGCTTGGGGCCGGTTCGTACCAGGTGCGCCTCTGTGCCGACGGGGCCGGTACGATTACTGAATCGAACGAAGCTAACAACTGCTCCGCCTGGTCTCCGCTCACTGTCACTGCGGGCGCAGCTCCCGACCTCGTCGCTAGTTACACCTCTCCGTCTAGCGGAACCGAAGGCAGCATAACTCTCACTGGTCAGGCCACGAACCAGGGAACCAGCGCAACCGGTCCCTTCGCCTCGTACTTCGAGGTGCAGGGAAGTGGCACCCTAAGCGGGCCTAGTGCTCCTATCACGCTTGCTGCGAGCGCGAGCGCGACCATCACGGCATCCCGCACGTTCACTGCCGCCGGCTCCCCGTATCAGGTGCGTCTGTGCGCCGACGGCTACGGAGCGGTTGTGGAATCCAATGAATCCAACAACTGTTCCTCCTGGGCATCCCTCACCATCTCCCCAGCAGCTGGTCCTCCTTCAGGAGGAACCTTCCCGACCCTCACGCTC
>LFCN01000003.1 GCA_001189075.1 Parcubacteria bacterium C7867-004 | reverse complement strand
CTTTCGTCCATTGCGGAAGATTCTCGACTGCGGCCTCCCGTAGGAGTATGGGCCGTGTCTCAGTCCCATCGGTGGGGGTCAGCCTCTCAGCTCCCCTAAGCGTCGTAGCCTTGGTAAGCCGTTACCTTACCAACTAGCTGATACTACGCAGGCCGCTTCCAAAGCGATAAATCTTTACCCTTTCGGGACCATCCGGGATTACCCCGTCTTTCGACGAGCTATACCAGACTTTGGAGTACGTACCTACGTGTTACTACCTCGTCTGCCACTGACCTTGCGGTCCGTTCGACTTGCATGCCTTATCCATACAGCCAGCATTCATCCTGAGCTAGGATCAAACTCTCATTAAGAATAGGCGGAACACAAGAAAACTCATGTTCTTACCAATTTTCATTTTCGAACTATGTCGCTGACAAAGAAGCAAACAAATGCCCGCTCCCCTCACAGGGAGGCAGTAGGACTATACTACCTGACCCCCCAATGAGCGTCAAGCACTTTATAGCCCCTGTTTACTGGGGTTTTCAGCCCTTTCCCTATTGCGCCCAGGGGCCCGGAGCGTACAATGGAGGGAGCCGTCAAACCTTGCATGCGCTTAACCAGAAAGAAGCGTGACTATATCGTTGTCTCCGTCGGAGGCTCGCTTATCGTTCCCAAGGATATTGACCTTCCCTTCCTCCACCGGTTCCGTGCGTTACTGAAAAAGAAGATCCAATCGGGATCTTCTTTTTTCATCATCGCCGGCGGCGGAAAGCTCGCGCGCAACTACCAGGAGGCTGCGAAAGAAGTGCGTGCCGAAGAAGGACTTGAGCGCGAAGACGCTGATTGGCTCGGCATCCACTCGACTCGACTGAATGCGCATCTATTGCGAACCCTATTCAAGGAAGACGCGCAGTCGAAGATCGTGAAGAATTACGACCGGAAGATATCGCCGCGCGCTTCAGTCATCATCGGTGCAGGATGGAAACCAGGCTGGTCGACTGACTATGACGCCGTGATAGCCGCGAAGCATCTCGGAGCAAAGAAGCTCGTGAATCTTTCAAATATTGATTACGTCTACACTGCCGATCCTCGCAAAGATCCGACCGCGACGAAGATTGAAAAGATCGGTTGGGCAGAATTCCGAAAGCTTATTCCTGAGGAATGGGATCCGGGCCTCTCTTCCCCGTTCGATCCGGTAGCCGCAAAAGAGGCGGAAGCGCTCGGTCTCGAGGTTGTCATCATGAACGGCGCCAAGCTCGAAGAATTCGAGAACTATCTCGAAGGAAGGCCGTTCATAGGAACCGTAATCTCCTAGCGGTCGCGAGCGAGTACCGCAAGCGTCTCACCTTCTGCCTCTTTCAAGCGACTCAGTATCTCTTTGCAGTACGGATTGAATTCGTACACGTCACGGAACAGTTCCGTATCCTCTTTCACACTCTCTACCGCATCCATGAGGTATCCAAAGGAAAGCGTATCGATATCAGTGCGCACGAAACCCGCGCGACTCACGGACTGAGCGATGTAGTGCGTAAGAAACAGAGTCTCAGCTAACATGCGGTCATGCTCGTCCGCGGTCATCGTGACAAGCGAGAGTCCGAGAGTCGAGAGCCAATCGGTAGCTTTTGAGAAGGCTTCGTCAGGCAGCGTATGGTCCGCAATAACCAACCGCAGGCCCTCGAGACTTCCTCCCTGCTTCTCGAAGCTATAGGGTCCGAACATCGGATGCGTCGCGATATACCGTTGCCCCTTCGCTAGCTCTCGGAGCAGTCGTACTGGCATGACCTTAACTGTGTTCACTTCTACAAGAATCGATTCAGGCGAAAGAAGTGGAAGCACCTTTTTCAAGGTCTCCTCGAACGCCCGTATCGAGACCGCGATGATAACTATGTCGCACGCAGCAGTATCTTCGAGGGAGAAGAATCGTTCATTGTCCGGTTCCTTACTTCGAGAGAATACTCGAACAACAATCTCAGGAGCGTATCGCTTCGCGAGCGCCTCAAGGAAACGGCCGAAATCACCGTATCCGATTATGCCTATCGAACGCGGAGTCATGACTCCTCCCGCGCGGCCTTTAGAGCCGCCTTTGCATACAACTGAACACGGTCGGTTACTTCGAACTGAGAGTCTTCGAGTTCTGTATCTGAGAACCACTTGAAGCCATCAGTCTTTTCGCCAGGTGCTGGATTTATATCCCGGGTCTCGCATCTTCCGAAGTACTCAAGTGAGATGTGCTCGTGCGAATCATTTATGCGGTGCCGATTAATGAAGCGAGGAACGAGGACTTCTCGCTCGTCATGCACCTTGAAGTTCGTTTCATTCTCAGCAAGAGGATCCGTCGTCATTCCGATGATCTTCACATCGAGACCGGTCTCCTCCTTTGCTTCCCTGAGGGCAGCTTCGACGAAGTCCTCATCGAGCTCGACATGACCTCCGGGTGGGAACCAAGTCCCATATTTCTCATGCATGCGAAGAAGCACTGCATTATCATTCACAATATAAATGTCAGCCGCGTAATCGATCTTCTCATGGATGTGCGGCATGTTACGAGAGCTTTGCGAGCACTTCTTCTATCTGCCGGTGGAGATCCTCGAGTGTGGTGTTGTTCATAATCACCGCATCGGCGTGTTCGAGCACTGCGCGGATATTATTGTCTCGACTGCTATCTCCCCCTCCCTCATCCTCGACCCGTGCCTGCTCCTTAAAGTCCTCGAAGCTTTTTCGATCTTTCTCTCCCTCATTACGTAGAACGGTGCGGGTATAGCGTTCTTCCAGACCCGCGTCGACGCCGATGATAATGCCTCCGATGCTCTGTAGGAAATTCGCTTCGGTCTTGCGATGGATCGCTTCGAAGACAGCGTGCTCGGGTTTCTGTACCAAAAACTTCTCTCGGTAATTCTTCTCGACGACACCTCCCGGGTATTCCTCTTGGAGCCGGGTTGCCATTTTCGAAAGGAACTCTCGAGTCTTCGGATTACCTTCCGCATCAACTAATTCTCCCAGAAGAGCCGAGCTCGAATAATGTGCAAATCCTTTCGACTTCAAGTACTCCGTTACCGTCCCTTTCCCTGAACCGATGGTGCCAGTGAGACCAATGATCATGCCGGTTTCTTGCTCTTAAGCGTCATGAGCGCCTGATCGACCTCCATCATGAGATCTGAAAGAGTCCCGTTATTGTTTATGCGTTCGTCAGCGAGCTGCATCACGCCATACACGTTCATGTCCCACGGGTCCGACGATGCCATCTCCCGGTCCTCGACGAGGCAAAAATCCTCGTAGGTGACGGTCTTCTCATCGGTCTCTTTGTTCGCAACGCGCTCATACCGAATCTTGCACTCGGCATCGACCGCGATGATAACGGCGCCCTTGCTCTTGAGGAATTCCGCTTCCCCGATGGTACGGACCGATTCCATAACCACATTGGTCTCCCCTTTCGCCATGTCATACAGGCGCTCGATTACATAGGCAGCGCCATGCTCCTTACGCAGCGAGTTCGCGACCTCGCGCATGTTCTCCCGATTCAATGGCAGATGCCTGGCGCGCAATTCATCAAGGATTACCGTCCGCGCGGTATACCGGGAAAAGCCGTGTCGCGCTACCAGATACTCGCCTACCGCACCCTTCCCTGAACCATTCGTTCCGGTGATGCCGATGATCATAGGTTAGATAGTACCAGCTGCGCGACGCTTCTTCTCGAGCCAGTTCGCGATCGGGATGAGCAGCGGCGCAGATCGCGTAATGGATGAGAACGTTCCGGCGAGCACGCCGACCATCATCACGAGCGCGAAGTCACGGGTCGCTTCGCTGCCGAAGATAACGAGCGCGAGCAGTGCGAGCACCACCGTAAGGCCGGTATTGATCGAGCGGCCCATGGTCTCATCAATCGACTTGCCTACCGTAACGTCGAAGGATTCCTTCACCTTAGCCTCCTGATTGTTCTTCAGATGCTCACGCACGCGATCGAAGATGACGATCACGTCGTTCACGCAGTACCCGAGGAGTGCCAGCAGCGCGATGACGAACAAGGAATCTATCTGGGCGCCCGTGAAATAGGCATACGCCGCGTAGAACCCGGATGGCACGATGATATCAATCGCGAGCATGAGGACCGCGATCAAGCCGTATCCCCAAGACGGAACGGGACGGGACACGCCCCGGAACGCCCACGCGATGTAGAGGACGATGGCGAACGTGACCGCCGCGATAGCATAGAGCGCCTTTATCGCAAGCTCGTTGCCGAGTGACGGGCCGATGGAATTGAAGCGGAGTTCGGTTGCCGCTTCTGCTCCGTTATTCGTGAGTGCCGACATGAGCGTTATGCGCTCCTCAGGCGATAGCGTACGGGCACGAAGCGTAATACCCTTCTCGCCGCTCTCGCGGACACTTGGCTCACCTAACCCGAGAGGTTCGATACGGGTGCGCACGGTCTCAAGCGAGGGACGCTCGCCCTCGTAGGCGACCTCAAGCAGCGAGCCGCCCGTGAACTCGATGGAAAGCTTCGGCGGAATGATGATCGCAGCGAGGATCGAGGCGACAAGAAGAAGCCCCGTAAGGATGAAAAAGAAAGCGCGGTGTCGGACGATGAACATACTTATTTTTTGTTATCGCTCTTCTTGTGTCGGTACAGTCCCGTTTCCAGAAGGAAGTGCCAGACCGGTCCGGCGTTCTGAGGCACAACGGCGAGCAGGAATACGCGAGTAATGAAGACCGCCGAGATGAGCGACGCGATCACGCCGAAGCCGAACACGAGCGCGAAGCCCTGCACCAGCGAGGTTCCGATCCAGAAGAGGATAGCGCTCGAGATGAGCATGGTGAAGTGGCCGTCGCGAATCGCGGTCCAGGCGCGACCGAATCCAGCGCGAACCGATTCCTGTGCTCCCTTCCCGCTCCGAAGCTCCTCTTTCATGCGCTCGAAGATAAGGACGTTCGCATCCACCGCCATGCCGATCGACAGGATGAAGCCGGCGATACCCGACGTCGTGAGCGTTATCGGCACGAACTTCATCACCGCGATAGTAATCAGCACATAAATGACGAGCGCTACCGAAGCGATGAGTCCCGGGAGGCGGTACCAAAGGATCATGAACGCGGTGACGAGCAGGAAGCCGATGATCGACGCCATGAGCCCGGCCTCAAACGCATCGGCTCCGAGCGTCGCCCCGACGGTGCCGCTGCCAACCAGCTCGATAGGGACCGGGAGCGCGCCGAAGTTAAGATTCCGCACGAGCTCGCGCGCCTCCTCGGGCGTGAAGCCGCCGGACACGGTCGCAGTACCTCCGGCGATAGCTTCGCGAATAACCGGAGTCGAGATTGCCTCTCCATCGAGGAAGATGCCGAGCGTACCGCCGACATTATCGCGGGTTATCTGTTCGAACATCTTCGCGCCCTCATCATTGAACGTGAGCACAACGATCGGCTCGTTCGCCACGCTCCCCGCCGTACCGCCACTGAACTGAAGGTCCGCCTTCTTAAGGTATCGGCCGGTAAGGCCGGTATCATCGTACTGCATCTTGAGCGTGGTCTTTCCGTTCTCGATGACGGCCGTCGCGTTCTTCGACTCGAGCTTGAACTCAAGCGTCGGCGTCTTGCCGATAGCGTCAACAGCTGCCTTCACGTCGGTTACGCCGGGAAGCTCGACGAGGAGCCGATCTTCAACCGCCCCTGCGACAGCGCTCGAGCGCTCGAGCTGCACGAGCGGCTCAGCTACCCCGAAGAGGTTAACGCGCTTATCGATAACCTCACGAAGCGAGTTAAGCGCCCCCTGCGCATCCCCTGTTACTCCGCTCGTGTCTGCGCGATAGATAAGCTCAGTACCTCCCGCGAGATCAAGCCCGAGCTTTATAGGATACGTAGTGGTCGTTGAGAACGAGAACCAGGCGAGGAGCCCGGCAACAATAAGGACGCCGAGGGCGGGAATGAAACGCATAATAGATAGAGTCTACTGCTTTTATCCGCTCTCGCAATGCCCTTTACAGAGCCTCCGAAGGATTGTGATTTAGGCGCGCCGCATTCGCGAAAAGGCAGGCAACGGCGACCGGACCGACGCCGCCCGGGACCGGCGTGAAGAGTGCCGCGACCTCCGCACACGCGGGATCCGCATCCCCGACGATAGCACCGCTCGACTCCGAGGTTCCTGCGTCGATGAGGGCTACTCCCTGACGTACATGGTTCGGCTGTATGAGCCCCGCAACGCCGGCACCAGAAACGATGATGTCCGCATCCTTAAGCTCGGCAAGATCGCCTGACTCACGTGTAAGTACTGAAACTGAGGCCCCTTGCTGCTTAAGCCATAACGCTACCGGAGCACCCACCAAACGCCCCTGCCCGATTACGACAGCACGCTTCCCTGGGACCTCGATACCTCCCCGCTCAAGTATCTCCCGTACCGCGCCGACTACCGGCGGCAGGAGCGCCCCATCCTCGCCGTTCTCGAAACGCGCGTACGCTGCTCTCGAGAGAACGTCCGCATCTTTCTCGAGCGGTATCGAGTCGAGTACCGCCTGCGTATCAATGCCGTCCGGGAGCGGGAGCTGCACGATGATCGCGTCTGCGCCCGGCTCCCTGACCGCTGCGATCACTTCTTCGGTAGTGGCTGAATCCAGAAGCTGCAGCACCTCAAGCTCCATCCCGGCATCCTCAGCACGGGAAGCCTTGATCGCGAGATACGACTCGGTAGCCGGAGACGGCGAGACCGAGACCGCCCGGACCGTGAGCGTCTTTTTCCCGCGCACGCGCGCGAGAATCTCCGAAGTTATCGCTCGTCCGTCGACTATCATAGGATTCCGTATTCTTTCTTCAGCTCGCTGATGCCGTCCTCAAGCGTGATCTGGGGCTCCCAGCCAAGCAGTTCGCGCGCGCGCCGGTTATCGCCGAACGTATCAGGAGCATCACCCGGACGGACCGGTACGTATTCAGCCTCTCCGCCGATGAGCTCGACCAGCGCATTAACTGATACATTCCGTCCAGCTGCGATATTGAGTACCTCTCCTTTCCCAACCGAGGGCGACTCCATAGCGAGCAGGCAGGCGCGCACGACATCTTTTACATGCGTGAAGTCGCGCGTCTGCGAGCCGTCGCCGGTAACAGGAAGCGGTTTCCCGTCGCGCTTTGCCGCAAGGAACTTCGGTATCGCGAGCGCGTACCCGCCATCCGGCCGCATGTTCGATCCGTACACCGTGAAGAATCGGAGGCTTACGGTCGAGAGCCCGTAGAGCTCAGAGAAAAGCCGCGCATATTCTTCGCCCGCCAGCTTCTGGAATGCGTACAGGCTAATCGGGTGCGGGTGCATGTCTTCGGTGAACGGAAGATGGTCCTGGCTACCGTACGCCGAGCTTGATGCGGCATACACGACGCGCCCGACCTTTCCGTCACGGGACGCCATGAGCACCGAGAAGGTGCCGTCGATATTCGCCCGATGAGAGGACTCCGGATAGTCATAGGAATAGCCAACGCGCGGGAGCGCCGCGAGATGGAATACCGCATACGCCCCATCGACGATCGGTCGCAGCGCATCCGTATCAAGGATGTCGAGCTCATGGAATACCGCGCCGTTCGGCACGTCCTCCCGCTTCCCGTTCGCGAGGTTATCAACGACGTGCACCTCGTACCCTTCGGCAAGGAGCGTGCGGGCAAGGTTCGATCCGATGAATCCCGCGCCTCCGGTTACAACTATCTTCTTCATATCAGGCTTTATGCGAACGGAGCGCTTCGGGAACGAACTGCTCGTATTCACCGTCGGTATAGCGGAATGCGTCGAGGCTCGGATACTGGTAGACGTACCCGTACTCACGCGTCAGCTTCGAGCCGTCTACCGCTATCGGATACGAGTACCCCTTCCAGCTCCCTTTCGCGGTCGGTATCTTTCCACGAGTCGCGTGCCAGAGGAATGCGAACGGAAGCCGGGCCATCCACGGCTGTATGAGGAGCGTCTTCTTCCCTACTGCCGCCGCCATATCAGCCCCGAGTACCACGTCGCCCGGCGGGCAGATATTGAATACCTCGTACTCGCCCTTAGGAGGGGTGAGCGCAAGAAGCTCGACCAGGTTCACCACATCATCTTCATGGATGAACTGGCGCAGCCATTTCGGCGTAACCGGCACGAACCGTGTCATCAGGGACACGAGCCGGTATACGAAGGAGTCCTTGAGCTGGCCGGCGAGCGCCGCCTGGAGGCCGAACCTGATGCGCGTAAAGCGGCCTCGAGGGCCCGTTATAGCTGCCGGCCGCACGATGGCGGTCGGAACCTTGCGAGGCGCCTTGCGGAAGCGCTCCTCAAGATGCTCCTCCGTTATGCGCTTCTCTTCCGCATACAGGTAGTCGGTTTTACGGAACGGCTCATCCTCCGTGAAGCGGTGCTCGAGCGTGTTATCGGGATAGGCGCCATAGGACGCGACGGTTGAGAAATGCACGAGCCTCGTTACGCTCGGGGTCCCGTACGCGAAATCGAACACGCGGTCGGAGCCGTCGATATTCCACTTCCACGTGAGCGGTCGGTTCCCGTATATCTCGCGGATCTGCCACGCCGTATGAATGACGACGTTCGGCGAGTACTTCCCCGCTTCAGCCTCCCATCCTTCGTCGGAGGTATTCGTCTCGATATAGACGAGCTTCGGTTCATCTTTGATGAGATCCGGTATCGGTTCCTTGTCGAGGCCGATGACGCACTCGACGTCCTCGCGCGCGGCAAAGCGTCGGACCAGCATGGTGCCGACATAGCCTGCGGCTCCGGTGATGAGAATAGTGTGCTTCATAAAGGGACTCTACTACTGAATAAGCGGGAAAGAAATAATGGGCTACCAATCCGAAAGCCGGAAGAGCATGCGCTTGATGGTCTTGAGCGCGATGACCAGATCGAGACCGAGCGACCGGTGCTTCAGGTAATAGAAGTCGTACGCGAGCCTGACGGTCGTCTCTTTGATCGATTGTGGGCTCAGGTGTCCCTGTTCGTACTGTTGATTTATCTGAGCCCAGCCCGTAATCCCCGGCTTAACCAGATAGCGGAAGTTGTAGTACGGAAGCGCGTCCCCGAGGCGCTTGGCGAGTCCCTCGATATCGTTGCGGGGGCCTATGAGCGAGAGATCTCCGCGCAGAAGATTCACGAACTGCGGAAACTCGTCGAGCGAGGTCTTGCGCAGCACGCTTCCTACCTTCGTGATGCGGTTATCGCTCTCCCCTACCCACGCATCCGACGCATGCTCGTTCATGTGCATGCTCCGGAACTTATAGGCGTTGATAAGCGTACCTCGTTCACCCAGCCTGCTCTGCTTGATGAAGAGCGTACCAGGGCCTTCGAGACGATGCGCTGCCCATACGAACGGTATGGCGATGAGGGTAATCAGTCCCATGGCGACGCCACCGAGTATATCGAGAATGCGCTTCGGGACTGAGTACCAGAACGGGTCCTCCTTCGCGACGTTCTCTATGAACCATCCCTGATCGAGAAGCGAGAGCGGTATCCGATCGAAGACCTCCTCGTACACATCAGTGAAGTCGAGGAGATCGCAATCCCGGGGCTCTACTGGAAGATCATAGAGCACCGGAAGGAGCCCGTGACTATTGCACGCCGCCATGTCAGCGACGATCGCGCGGACCCCCTTGGTCATCAGGTCTTTCTGCGCATAGGGAGAAAGCGCGAGGAATGCGAGGGGCGTGAGGTGGTGTATGAACGCAAGATGGTATCGCGGATTGCCGTTAACCTCTTCCACCAATGCCTCAGCATCAGGTCCGTCGGCGATGAGGAGCGCTTTGGTACGGGAACGCTTTATCGAAAGCCTAGGGTACACCGCAAGCCGCCAGAGGAATATCAGAAGGAGCGATACCACGAGATAGATCGCGAGGTTCGTCTTCGGCGCGATGCCGATACCGGGGACCAGAAAGAAGAAGAGCGCGGCGAGCACGATATTCGCGAACTGCGTGCGCACCAACGCCTGCGGCTGATGGCTCTTGAAGAGTATGATCCCCTTTCCGTAGAGACCGGACATATAGAAGACCAATGACCAGAGGATGAACAAGAGCGCGAAAGGTCCGGCATGATCCTCAAGCAGGCTCATGCTCGGCACCGAGCCGGTACGCAGCAGAAGCGTGAGCCAGAGGGCCAAGCAGAATACGGCGATATCGCCGAGGAATAATAGCGCCGGCGCGCGCTTGCCACCGTATATCATGAGTGCAGTTATACTATAGAACATGGGTTCCTACACGGAAGTAGCGGCGCGTGACCGCAGATTGCGCATTCTCTATGTCATAACCAAAGCGAATTGGGGCGGTGCCCAGCGCTACGTATTCGATATGGCGATCGGCGCGAACGAGGCCGGGCATGAGGTGCTCGTTGTCTCCGGCGCTGGAGGCGAGCTCACGAAGCGCCTCAAGGAGGCCGGCATTCCCGTCGCGTTCATCGGGACGATGACTCGGGACATACATATTGGAAGCGAGATCGATGCCTTCCGCGAACTCTTCCGCATCGTCCGCCAGTTCAGGCCCGATATTATTCACGGGAACAGCTCGAAAGCGGGCGGTCTTGCGGCAATCGCCGGACGACTTGCAGGGATCGAGCGCGTCATGTTCACCGCACACGGCTGGGCATTCAACGAGGATCGGCCGGCGATACAGAAGGCGGTGATCGCAGCGTTCCATTATCTCACCGTACTCCTCTGTCACCGGACAATATGCGTGTCCGAAGCACTCGCGCGTGACACCGAATGGATGCCGTTTGCGAGCAGTCGCATACGCGTCGTCCAGAACGGCATAGACGAAGAACCGCTCCTGCCGAGAGAGGAAGCGAGAACGAGACTCGCGCCCGGATTCGAGAAAGCACTCTGGATCGGCACTATCGCCGAACTTCATCCGACCAAGCAGCTGCACGTACTCATCAATGCGTTTGCACGTTTACAGGAACGGCAGAACGAGGTGGGGCTCGTGATTATGGGCGAAGGCGATGAGCGAGAACTGCTTACCACTCAGATCGAAGAACGAGGCCTCACGAGTTCGGTTGTTCTCTGCGGCCACGTACCGAACGCATCAGTACACCTAAGTGCGCTCGATATATTCGCACTCCCCTCTCGAAGCGAGGGTCTCGGGTACGTGCTGCTCGAAGCCGGCCTTGCAAAGCTTCCGGCGGTCGCAAGTAACGTAGGCGGGATACCGGAGATCATACGGGATAAGGAGAGCGGCATACTCGTTCCCTCGGGAGATAGTACGGCTCTTACAGATGCCCTCGAGCTCCTCGTATCGAATGAGCGATTACGCACCGAGCTCGGCCACGCGCTCTATGAGCGAGTGATACGCGTATTCCCGAAAGCGAAGATGGTGCGCGAGACTCTTGCCCTCTATCGGGAGCGCTAGCCGCCCAGGTACTCCTGTCCCGCCTCTTCTCTTGGCACGCTCCTGGCTTCACGCGCGAGAGCCGTGACGATGCCGAGTGCTGCGAACTCCACGAGGATATGCGAGCCTCCGTAGCTCATGAACGGTATCGTCGTACCCGTTACCGGAAGCAGGCCGAGATTGATGCCGGCATGAATGAATATGTGCGCGGTAAAGAGAAGCGCTACGCCGATGGTGAACAATGCATCAAAATTGGTAGCGCTTCTTCGTGCAATATATAAGAGTCGCGCAAGCAAGAGTCCGTACAACAGCAACACTATCGAGACTCCCACGAAGCCCCACTCCTCGGCGAATGACGCGAATATAAAGTCGGTCTCATACTCCGGTAAGAACCGGAGCTTCGATTGCGTCCCGTATCCTATGCCTTTCCCGAGCACCTCGCCAGACCCAACTGCGATAGTGGCTTGGTAGGCATTGTAGCCGGCGCCATGGATATCGCCGGCCGGGTTCACGAAGGTGATGATGCGCGTGCGCTGATAGTCATGGAGCACGAAGAACCAAAGACCTGCAGCTGTTATGAGACCGACCGACACGATAACCGCCAGATGCTTCTTCGAGATACCGGAGACGAGTATCATACCGAACCAGATGATGCTGAAGATAACGGCAGTACCGAGGTCAGGCTCAACGAGGATGAGCAGAATGAGGCCCGCCGCATACGCGCCCGAGACGATGATATGGCGGAAGTCCCCTATCTCCATATGCCGGCGGGAGAAATACTTCGCCATGAGCGCGATGAAGACTATCTTCGCAGGGTCGGCCGGTTGGAGCGAGAACGCGCCCAGATCGAACCATGATTTGGCGCCCTGCACAGCGTGAGTCGCAACCAGGAGCAACGCGAGGAGTCCGATGGATACGAGATAGCCGACGATGATTACCGGCGTACGCCGTATGAACCGCATGTCGATACTCGCGCAGATGAGGTACACCAGCGCGCCAGCGCTTATCCATATGAGCTGCCGGGGCGCGAGTGAGTCCCCGCTCCCGAACGGATGCATCGTAAGCACCCCGAGCAAGGAGATGGCTATCGGTATGAGAAAGAGCGGCCACTCAGAAAGGAGCGAGCGGAGCGTCCGATTACGGATGCGTTCACTCATGAAGTTAGCGCAACTCGAGAACCGGCAGGACTCGCGCCATCACCTCGACCCCGAACGGCTCATTCCAGGTAAACACCACCTCACTCGTGCCTTGCGCGGGAATCTCTCGGACCACCGTCTGAGATGCGCCAACGGCGGTATTGTCCGAAGTGCTGAAAATCGTAGCGACGACCTTCTGGTTGTAGATGGTCTCCGCCGACGAGTTCTTAAGCGTTGCCGTAAGTCTCGGGCGATCTCCGGGAACGAGCGTTATGTTCTGAACGGACGGCGCCACTCGTTCCTTTGCGCGTGAGAACTTAACAGGCTCCATGAACGTAAGGAACGTACGGGTGGCGACGCCGGTTCCCTGATAGATGCTCGGGATGAATACCGGGCTGATAGTGCGCGCTGGAAGATCAATGGTGCCGGTACGTTCTGCGAGCACGAGATTATCCTCTCCGCGTACTTCAATCGTGTACCCTGCCCGGACCGCTTCCGCGCTCTCGTTACGGTTCTCGATGAACGCGATGACGTCGACACGCCCCTGCTTGTTCTGGATCCCACGCACGAAGTTTACCCGCGGCGCTTCGGCGTCTGCCGAGCAAAGGTATGCGCAGGATCCGCCACAGTCGACGCCCGTCTCATCCTGATTCAGTTTCTTGTCCATGCAAGATGGCGTCTCGTACATGACGGCGATACCGACACCCACAACAAGTAGGAGGAATACAACCGCAGCAGTCCCCAGGAGCCAGAAGCGACGGCGATCAGCCCAGTTCAGATTCATATATGTAGTATATAAGATTCCAAGAATCTCTACGAACCTGCGAGCAGGAAGTCGCGAAGCGCGCGGAACGCCATAGCGCGACTGCTAATCTCCTGTTTCTCCGCTCGCTCCATTTCGCCGAAAGTCTTATCCGAACCATCAGGAAGGAATATCGGGCCGTACCCGAAGTCCTTGTCTCCGCGCGGAAGGACGATGCGTCCGGATATCTTCGCATCGAATAGGTGCATCTCCCCCGCTTCGTCGAGATAGCCGATATGCGTGTGCACGATAGCTCGATCGTCCTCGTACTTCTTCGTGAGCTCATAGAGTCCTTGGATGCCGAGCGCATCCTCGAACCATTTTATGAAAGGGCCGGGCAGCTGATCGTTGAGGCACGAGAGAGTGAGCGAACTGTCTTCCACGATGCAGGGAGCGACGCCCTCAGCTTTCGCCGCCAGGAGCTTCGCGCGCAGCACTTCGCGGGGATCTAGTCCCTGCACTTCCGGAAGGTGCAGTTTCTGCTGGCTGAGCTCGATGCTGCCGAGCACCGCGACCGCCTCGTTGTACTTCCCTGCGTTCCCAGTTATGAACGTTATCATCGGCTCACTATAACAAAAGCCGCCCTTTCGGGCGGCTTTCAGGGAACGAAACACGCGCATAATGCTGGCGACAACCTACTCTCCCCTTGCGAGTACCATTGGCTCAAGAGGGCTTGACTGCCGTGTTCGGAATGAGAACGGGTATGGCCCCTCCGATGAATCACCAGCATTATACGAATCTTTCGTCCCACTCGGGGACAAACGAATATGCAAATAGGGCGCAGATCACATCGTTAGACGTGACGCACAAGGTTCCGCACAGAAAACTGGGCATATTAGTACTTCTCGACTCAACGCATCACTGCGCTTCCATCTAAAGCCTATCAACCTAGTCATCTTCTAGGAGCCTCATAACGATTCCTAATCTTGGAGTTTGCTTCCCGCTTATATGCTTTCAGCAGTTATCAATTCCCGACATAGCTACCGAGCGATGCCACTGGCGTGACAGCTCGTAGACCAGAGGTCAGTTCACCCCGGTCCTCTCGTACTAGGGGCAAGTCTCCTCAAGAATCAACGCCTGTAGTAGATAGGAGACCAACCTGTCTCACGCATTTCGTTAACTCCCATTACTGGAAGGATCGGACTGTAACATCACGAGTTCTTCGTGACTGACATTCAGTCTCTACGGGCGCTTGCGCTTCCCTCGGTATCGCCCCTCTTTCGAGTAGGGTTCCACCGATATGAGTCAGTTTGTTTGCATGCATCCCTGCATGCAACCGCCGTGTCATGGTTGGTTCTATCTTAGTTTCAAGACGAAAAGACATTCTTTTTATTGGGTTCTGATAACAGAAACTCAAAGGGATTCAAACGGTGTGGAAATCAATCCGAAGATTAATTCCCACACGGTTTGAACCCAGCTCGCGTACCTTTTTAATTGGCGAACAGCCAAACGCTTGGGACCTTCTCCAGCCCCGCGCTAAGGTGAGCCGACATCGAGGTG
>LFCN01000004.1 GCA_001189075.1 Parcubacteria bacterium C7867-004 | reverse complement strand
GCCGTTGTAGAAGGTGGTGGTGCCGGTACCTCCTGCGCCGAGGGTATTTGAGAAGGAGCCGGCGCCGACGCACGTGCCGTTGATGGCGTAGCAGCCTCCGGTGATGTTGAATCCGTTAGCTGCAGTCGAGGTAGCGGAGCCGGTGATGCTGAGCGCCGCTACCGAAAGGCCGCTCGAGAAGGTCGAGGTTGCTGAAGCGGTCGAAGTGAGTATACCGGTGTTGCCGATAGTAAAGAGTGTCGTGGTTGCGGCAGCAGTCGAGGAGCCGATAGCAAAGAGTGCACCATCGGTCGCGCCGTCAGCGGCATGGATTGAGAGCTTGGCGTATGGCGAGGTCGAACCGACGGCCACCTTTCCGCGCAGATTCGCGAGAAGGACGTTGCCATCGAGCGTATTGGTTGGAGCATCGCCTCCATTTATCACTACATTTCCTCCAGGGCCGCCGACGATTCCGGTCGTTCCGGCCGCACCGGCGGTTATATTCACAGCGCCACCTCCTCCATACGAGCTGAAACCATCCACTGCATCTCCCCCATTTCCTCCAAAGAGATTTAGTGCGCCACCAGTACCGCCGTTACCCAAGAATCCGCCAGAATATCCTCCCTTTCCAGCAGAGAAGGTTAGTAGTCCACCAGCACCGCCATCGGTGAAATCAGTATCGGTAGATCCTCCCTCTCCAGCTTTAATAATGCCCCGTGCCCCTGCACCTCCATTGCCACCGGCCGTTATGCCTCCCGCAGATCCAAAGAGGCCAAGGAACGGAGTTGCAGCCTGACCATCAGCAGTCGCGGGGCCAGTTAGCGAGAGGACAGCGTATGGGGAAGAAGTGCCGATACCTACCCGTCCCCCGTTCGTAACCATGAAGCTCGTCGCGGTCGAAGACCCAATTGCGAATGCAGGACCCGTAATTCCGTTCGGATTGACGGACAGCTGCGCCCACGGCGTCGAAGAACCGAGTCCGAGACGCGCGTTCGATTCGCTCCAGAAGAAGTTGGCGAGACTCGAAGACTGCGTAAGCTTCGTACCATCAGAGAAAACTACGCCGCCGTTATAGAAGGTGGTGGTGGCGGTGCCGCCGTTGGCGAGGGTGTTAGTGAAACCGCCGATGCAGGTTCCGTTTATGGCGTAGCAACCGCCGCCCGTAAGATTGAGTCCTCCGCTGGAGTAGAAGGTGGAGGTTGCGGTACCGAAGTTAGCGACGCCCTGGATAGAGAGAAGCGAACCAGGTGTGGTGGTGCCGATACCGACCGAACCTCCAAAGTAATTCTTATTTGTTGCTGAAGGTGCATATACACCATACGTACCTCCGGTCACGTTTATGCCCGCTCCGGTAGGAGTATCACTGAGAAATGCAATGTTAGTTCCATCTGAAGAACTAAGCCCAAAACCGCTGCTAACATCAGCAATATCGATAGTATAAGGAGAGCTGGTGAAACGCGCAGCTCGATTTACTTGCGCAGGATCAGCGTTCACAAGCAGTGCGGTTGTAGACGGTAGGAAGGAAAGAGTACCCGAGGTATTTTTGACACTGATACCTAGAGTACTTATAAGACCTGAAACATATGCGCTACCTCCCACTGCAAGTGTTGAACCAGGAGTTGAGGTACCGATACCCACGCGCCCCGCGTTCGTAACCACAAAGCTCGTGGAAGATGGACAGCTGCGCCCACGGCGTCGAAGAACCGAGTCCAAGACGCGCGTTCGATTCGCTCCAGAAGAAATTGCTTGGGCTTGAAGACTGTGTGAGCTTAGTGCCGTCGCTGAAGACTACGCCGCCGTTGTAGAAGGTGGTGGTGGCGGTGCCGCCGTTTGCAAGCGTGTTGCTGAAGTTCGTAACACACGTACCGTTCACGGCGTAGCAACCGCCGCCCGTAAGATTGAGTCCCCCGCTGGAGTAGAAGGTGGAGGTTGCGGTACCGAAGTTGGCGACGCCTCCGATGGAGAGGAGTGAGCCTGGGGAGGTGGTTGCGATACCAACGCTTCCACCTATCCAGACATTTCCATTGAAACCTCCGGCCCAGGCGCGCGTTATGGAACCTGCCGAAGCGGTCGGGAGATCGCCATAGATACTGAATGCATCAGTGATGCTTCCTGCCCCAGTATTTTGTGCGAGTCCGTAGATGCCTGAGGTAGTGGCCTGAGTACTCGCACCAGCATATTGTGCCAGTCCGTATACGCCATAATGACTTGTAGCTGTTCCAGCACCTTGGCGTATAGAAACTGAACGTAGACCTATTGAACCACCCGTGGCTGCCGTATTTGTCGATAGGACGTTTGCGCCATAAATATCGCTTCCGGAGTTTGCGGTATGCTGAAACTGAACGACTGCGGCTGTTGCAGACGTACTGAACGTACTAATTCCCGTACCAGTATATGCTCCCCCAATCGCAGCATTGCCGGAGCCATCAATGCTCAGAAGCGTTGAGCCTGCGCTACTGGAAACTAGGAGCGGCTTGATCGTGGATCCTGCCTGTACCGAAAGCGTTGCGCCGGGCGTCGTGGTGCCGACACCAACATTTCCGCCGTTCGTAACCACAAAGCTCGTGGAAGTCGTTGATCCGATAGCAAACGCAGGGCCCGTGATGCCGTCTGGATTTACTGAGAGCTGCGCCCATGGCGTGGTGCTACCGATACCGAGGTTCCCTACGAAATAACTGGTGTCGAATCCAATACGAGCAAAATCCTTATATGTCCCATCCTGACGAAATGCCGAGAATAGGAAGAATGAATTTGTAGAGTTTGCAGTCTCACGTATTAAACGGAAATCACCGAGGACTCGCCCACTGCCAATATTTCCGTTAGGGTTTATTTGAAGTGTAATATTCGCAAATTGATTAGCATTATTTCCCGTATTAGTGTTTTCCATCACGAATGTTCGACCCGCGTCACCCATATCAGCATTTACGGAGTATGTAGAAGTATCCGACTTTTGAAGCGTGAGGAGGCCTCGTATATCTGTTCCGCCAATTGCCCAACCGTTACTTGCAATGCCATTTCCTGCATATAATGAGACGCCTCCGGCCGCTCCTACTGGCGCAATCGTGAAGGCGCCATTAGATGCAGTAGTGAATGAGGTATAGTTGCTCGTGTTATATCCAAGGCGAAGCTGTTCTGTGATACCCAATGAGTGGAGCAATGCGATGGACAGCTGCGCCCACGGCGTCGAAGAACCGAGTCCAAGACGCGCGTTCGATTCGCTCCAGAAGAAATTGCTTGGGCTTGAAGACTGTGTGAGCTTCGTACCATCAGAGAAAACTACGCCGCCGTTGTAGAAGGTGGTGGTGGCGGTGCCGCCGTTGGCGAGGGTGTTGCTGAAGTTCGTAACACACGTACCGTTCACGGCGTAGCAACCGCCACCGGTGAGGTTGAGTCCCCCGCTGGAGTAGAAGGTGGAGGTTGCGGTACCGAAGTTGGCGACGCCTCCGATGGAGAGGAGTGAGCCTGGGGTCGAAGTGCCGATACCGACCGAACCATCGAAACGGCTCGTACCGTTATCAACCCACAGCGCATAGTCCCCTGCGGTTGAGCCTGCCGCAGCTGCGTCCTCGATGTAGAGGCTGGCTGAGTTCACCACAGTGGCGCTTCCCGGCGTGAACACGAACGGCTTTATCGCCATCTGCGCGAGGAGCTGGTAGTTAGTGGTGCCCGAGCCGCTGATGGTGCCTGCCGGGATGAGGACGCCGGTGTAGACATCGCTCGCGGAGATCGTAAGCGCCTGCGCGTTGCCGAGCGCGGCGATCATCGTGTTGGTGGTACCGCCGAAGAGTCCCACCGCCGCGTTCGATGCGACGATACCGGAAGAGGAGAGGCTGTTGCGAGCATTAAGGGCCGTGCTTCCTCCCGTATAGAGACCGTTCGCAGAAATGCGCGCGATAGTGTTGCCACCGACACCGAGTCCGATCACGTCATTGCTGATGCTCGTGAGACCCGAGTTCGTGTCATTCTCGAAGGAGAATGCAGGTACTGATGCATCGTTCTGTACCGCGTTCGAGCGGATCGCACCGTTCACCGCACGGAACGAAGTGGTTGCGACGCCCGCGCGGCGCGAGGAGACGATGAAGTCCGAAGTCTCTGTTCCGGCTGCGGCGTTCGACCAGATGAACTCGACGGTGCCCGCGGTTGCGAGCGCGCCACCGTCATTCTCGAGCTCGAACTCCTCTCCGACACCAAGTCCAACTGCAGCGGTGCCGCTCGTATTACGCGTAAGGCGTGTGAGGTAGTCCGTGCTGTCGGTGGTCGCCGTATTGCTCACGATATGCAGTAAGCGCAAAGGGGTTGTCGTGCCGATACCGACGCTTCCCGTACTGCTCCAGATTCCCGAGCCAGGGAAATACGTATTCCCGGTAACCGTGAGCTGCGTGGTTGAGGCTCCTCCATTGAATTCCTGGAGTGCGCTCCACTGATTGGCAGTAGTCGTGCCGAACGCGAGCGAGATGCTGTTGGCGGTGTTCACGAGCGGATAGACGAAGGAAAGCGGCGCCTGGTAGTCGGTACCGGCAACTGCTGCCGTGAACGGGCTCGTGCCATTTCCCTTCAAGAGACCCGTGAGCGTTACCGCTCCGGTACCGCCGTTGGCGACCCCAAGCGTTCCGGCGAGCGTGAGCGTGCCGGATGAGGTAACCGGGCCACCCGAGAACGTGAGACCGGTGGTTCCTCCCGACGCGTTAACCGAGGTGACGGAACCAGTACTCGACGTAAGGCAGACACCGCCTACCGATACGCAGCCGCCGGTTACCGCTAAGCCGTTCGTGAAGGTCGAGGTTGCTGCTGCTGCTGAGGTTATGACGCCGTCATTGCCGATCGAGAAGAGTGTGGAGGTCGCAGCGGCGGTCGACGAGCCGATCGTGAACAGCGTCCTGTTGGTCTCCCCATCGAACGCATGAAGCGAAAGCTTCGCGAACGGCGAGGAGGTGCCGATACCGATGTTCCCGTTATAGAGCGCAGTGAACAAAGGCTGCGTGCTCGTCGCATTGGAGACCGAGAGTATCGAGACGTTCTGGGACTTCGTTGTCGATGCGCTGAAGTTCGAGAATCCATTTACGTTCAGGCCGTTACCCGCAAACAGGCTTCCCCAAGCAGAAATGTCGCCCCCAGAAGTAATGCCTTCTGATGCGTTGAGAATATTCGTCGCAATATTGCCTGCATAGAGTGCCGGAACTTCGGTGCCGTTGATATCAATGATCTGAAGACCAGCACTGAGGTCAGCGACGTAGGCGTACTTGCCGACCACAGTCACGCCATAGGCTGAGCCCGAAGTATTATAGGTCCCCACAAGCGAAGGCGCGGTGGAGCTTGCCACGTCGATGACCTGGATACCGGAGGAGCCGTCCGCGACATATGCGTAGCGGCCGGATACGTAGATTCCCTTCGCGTTGCCCGTCGTGTCGAGAGCTCCGACGACGGACGGCGATGCTGCGTTCGAGATATCGATGATCTTAATTCCGCCAGCGGGTGTGTCGCCGTCACCGATGTACGCGTACTTGCCCGAGACATATACGCCATAGGCGAGCCACGGAGTATCGGTCGTGCTGATGAGTCTCGGCGCCAGAGGGTTTGAGATATCGACGATACGCAGACCGCTGAAGTTGTCGGCAATGTACGCGTACTTACCCACAACCTGAATGTCCTGAGGCGATGAGAGACCGGAAAGCGATGCGACGCCGACCGGTGCCGCCGGGTTCGAGATATCGATGACGATCATCGTTGCTCCTGTGATATCGACGACGTACGCGTACTTTCCGGAGACCGCGAGGCTGAAGTAGGCGAAGGCGCCGGTCGAGTAGGTGCCAACAAGGATCGGCGATATAGGATTCGATATATCGATCACCTTGAGGCCGCCAGCATAATCGGAGATGTAGGCATACTTTCCGGCAACCGCGATATCGGTCGCGAAGCCTGACGTGTCGAGCGTACTGACGAGCGTCGGCAATGCCGGGTTCGAGACATCGATAATCTGAAGACCGGCAGTATCATCCGCGACGTACGCGTATTTGCCGACGATGACTGATGTCCCTGCGTTACCCGTCGTGTTGTAAACACCCTTTTGAGTCGGATTACCACTCGCAAGCTGCGTAAAGTTTCCGCCAGCAAGCGTGAGTTTGGATCCGACTGTCGAGGTGCCGATACCTACATTTCCACCGTTCGTAACCATAAAGCTCGTACCCGTTGACGAGCCTATAGCGAGCGCAGGGCCTGCAATGTTGTCCGGATTGATGGATAGCTGCGCCCACGGAGACGAAGTGCCAAGTCCGAGGAATTTGTTCGTCTCATTCCAAAAGAAGTTAGCTGGAGCGGAAGACTGCGTGAGTTTAGTGCCGTCGCTGAAGACTACGCCGCCGTTGTAGAAGGTGGTGGTGGCGGTGCCGCCGTTAGCAATGCCGAGCGTACCGAGCGAGAGCGTATTGCCTGAGAGTGTAAGGAACGATGGGAGCACCAGGGAGTTTACGGCAGAAGTACCATTACCTACCAGAATGCCCGAGAGTGTGGTCGAGCCGGTACCACCGTAGAGCGCCCCGATGCTTGTCGTTGCTGAGACGACACCGTTATTCGCTTGAAGCGGGCCATTCAACGTGCCTATGGTTACGCCGCCGTTGAATGTCTGGAGGGCACTCCAGGCGTTCGCGGTAGTGGTGCCGAACGCCAGCGAAATGCTGTTGGCGGTGTTTACGAGCGGATACAGGAACGAAAGCGGCGCCTGATAGTCGGTGCCGGCGACCGCGGTCAATATCGAGCCAGTGCCATTACCTTTAAGGATACCGGTGAGCGTGGTCGAACCGGTTCCGCCTCGCGCGACGCTGAGCGTACCGGTCAGCGAAGAGAGCGAGAGGCAGTTGCCGCCGACTGCGAAGCAGCCACTTGCGAGATTGATACCGCCGGTTCCGTAAAACGTCGAAGTGGCGGTAGTGAAATTTGCGACACCTCCGATCGAGAGTAGTGACCCCGGCGCGGTAGTTGCGATGCCGAGCGTATTCGAGAAGTACGACGTGCCAAATACTTCGAAGATGCTGTTGGCAGTTGTCGTCGCGCTGCTTCCGATGATAACGACATCTGACGTATCGGCTGGGTAGATCGCGAGACTGTCGGTAGTGGTTGCCCATGCTCCCGCACCTCCCCCACCTCCGGTCGTAAGATCAGCACCCCAACTCGGGACACCACCGGCAACTTTCAGCACCTGGCCTGCGGTACCTACTGGAAGCTTCGCGAGCGTTCCGGTCAGATCAGCGTACAAGAGATCCCCCGCTGCGTAGGTCGTGAATCCGGTACCGCCGTTGGCTTGTCCGACCGTGCCTATTGTAAGCGCATTGCCGACGATCGACAGACCGGAGCCGGTGAGATCCGTCAGGTAATCGGATCCGAACCGGAGTGCGCTGGTGATGTTCGCGAGCGGGAAGGTAGAGGTAGCGGTAACCGATGCCGCAGTGAAATAATCAGCTGCTACTTCACCCGTAACAGCGATGCCGTTCCCGAACGTCTGGAGACCCGTCCAGGTGTTCGGCTGATAGGTCTTTGCGATTGTAGTCGATGCAGCGACGAACGTATTCACTGCCGTATCAAAGTCACTGATGGTGGACGCGAGCTGGGTACCCGTGTGATTAGCGCGATTGAGATAGTACGTTCCTTCCTGACCGTCGAACGTTCCCGTCCAGTCGCCCGTGCGGTCGAGCGTGAGAACGCCACCTACGTTCGTGAGACCCGACCCGGTGAGATCGAGGAACGTCTCGCTATTGATGCCGAACGACGTAGTAGTTGCATTCGTCGCAAGCAGATCAGCGAACGTCTGGGTTCCTGCCCAGATGTTGTTGGTCGTCGTACCAAACGCGAGTGAAATGCTGTTCGCGGTATTAACAAGTGGATACACGAACGAGAGCGCCGCCTGCTTCGCGTTGAATGTCGACCAATCGGTATTCGAGAGCAAGCCGAGTGCGTTGCTCGCGCTCGCAACCGGGATGTTGAGCGTATGCACGTCACCTGCAGATGCGAAGCCCCAGCCGCCGTTTGCGGAAGAAGTGGCGAAGGTCTGTACTGCCCCGGTCTGGCCGTTGAGCGACGTGAGGCCGCCGGAACCCGAACCACACGGGACGCCGATACTCGTTAATACGCCGCTCGCCCATGAGGCGCAGCCGTCACTTGCCGCGGCAGACACGAAGCTTCCGGCATTCACGGCACCCGTGAAGTACCCGGCGCGCCATGCGCTCGTGGTCGAACCGAGATCGTAGGTGTTGGTTGCCGACGGGATGAGGTCTGAAGAGATGCGGCTATTCACCGTGAGCGTATCGCTCGCGTTGCTACCGAGCGTCACGTCGTTCCCGACCGTAACGCTTCCGGAGAATACGGACGTCGCGGTCGGCGACGTCGCGAGCACGTACGGCCCTGCGATCGATCCGGTCGCTTCGATGTCAGTGGCAAGGATACCGCCGGAGAAGGTCGAGGTTCCGTTATCGCCGACGATTGTCGTCGTCGAGTTACGGCCGACCGCAAGGAAGTCGAATGCAGAGAACGATGGGGACTCGGTCGCGGCGCCGTAATTATTTACGACGGTCGTCGAGCCGCCGCTACTCGATCGACTGCGTCGCTTCTCCACCGCTGAGATATTCCGGTAGAAGAGCGAGCGTAGTTCCTCGATACGTGCATCGATGTAGCTCTCGTTCGCTCCCGCTTGCGGATACAGATTCGTGACGTACGTGTTTCCGTTCGCCGTACCAGCATCGGTGTCAGCCGGATATTCCAAGCCCGGTCGCACGTTCGTAACATCACCCTCGGTTATGACGGTGAGCAATGTCGTCCCGGGAGAGCCAGCGAAGCGCGCGAGCGGCGCGAACATGCCGTCGATCATGCTTGCGGTCGCGCGCGCGATACGGGCAAACTCCGCGCGAAGCGACGCGGGAAGTAGGTCGATATCGAGCGACATGAGCGGATTCGCAACCAGATCGCTCGCCTGATCCGTATTTGCCGTAAGCTTGGCTTCAGGCAGAGAACCCTGCTCAAGCATACGTGCCGATTGCCCTGCCACCCCGAGCGCAAGATCGACTACTGCAGCCGGCGAAGCAGACACTGCCGATGCCAGGGCAATGGAACCATCAGCCATCATTCCTGCCGCCATGCGCGTTCCATTCACGGAGCCGCGAACAAGAGAGTCCTGTACTGAAAGCATGCCAGTAACGCTTTCTTGTGCGACGGTACCGACCGCGATTTCGCCATCAACGATGCCTGACGCGACATGCGGTGCAGTCTCAACGAATGCAAGAATGCCCTGGTCATACAGGGACGGTGCAGACTGTATTGCAAGCGCCGTACTGTTAGCGATTAGAGAGCCAAGGGCATCGAGTTCTGCGAACGAGAGTACCGATGCCTCGTTTATCGCATTTCCGAGCGCGATCTCCGTGATGACGATCTGGTAAGGCACATCGGTCGCGATATCGCGGGAGAATGTGCCGAATGAAAGCAGAGCATTGCCAGTGTCCTTTATGCTCGCGATGTATGCGTGGAGCATGTGATCGGTTGTGGCATATACAAAATCTCCGAATGCTACATACCCGCGCGCGATTCCGGAGAGAATCGTCTCTGGGTGTGCAAGCGATTGCACGAACAAGTGCATTGATTCGATTCGTGCGAGCGCGTCCTCGCGGACAGTTGCAGGCGCGGACGGAGGCACGAATGCGATTGGCGTGTGTGCATCTTCTATGAGCGATGGTACACGCGCGATGCTTCGCGACAGATTCTCATCAATGCTGCGTCCTGCACTCGCGATTCGCATGTCGCGCGAATTCTCAAGACCTGATGCAATGCGTGCACGTTCGCCTGCAGAGAACTCATCGACGAGAGCGAGTGATCCAATCACCTGCTCTCGCAGTCCGTACGCATTCGTCAGAGCTCCTTCAGCAAGGCGCGCTCCCATCCCGCTGAATGCGACATACGCGCCGGTAGCGACGAGCAGGAGCGTAAGCGCGCTTGCGCTCAGCTGACTCGCGTACCTATTAATGCCGGAATTCCGTTGCACACTCCTGAGCAGAGCACCTACTGCTCGAACACGTTCAGTATTCCCGCTTATGACCTGCGCAACATTTGCGCGCATACCGGACGAAGTCGACCGAACAGAATGATATTCAAGCTCTCGTTCGCGAGAGAGGGCTTCGGATAGCTCTCGCTTTCGTGCAGCTTGCGCTACGACGAATGCCTCAAGCGAATCGCGAGACACGAACCATGCGCGCCCGATCTGAGTTCCTTCAATTTTTTTCTCGCGGCAGAGGCGCGCGAGATAATCTGCATGGTACCCAGAAGACTCCGAAGCCTCTTTTGTAGAGATGAGATTATTTGCGAGGAGTGGATTCAAGGTACAGAAGTCGGATATCCGAATTAGTTATAGTTTAACTGGCTTTTCGGCATTCATTGCATTCAAGCATGGGGATAATCTTCAGTAATGATTCATGAAAAAAATTCATACGGAACTATACTTACAAAAATTATTTTTACCTTCTCCGATTATGGACGAAAGACATCAAAATTCTCAAATAACGATCAGGACTTCGAACGAAATACCTCCTAACGCGTCCAAAAATTCAAAGAAACTTACGATTCACTTCAAAATGATCGGTAATCGATAATAAAACTTTTTAATACCTATATATACGTTTCGAGCATGTCGGTAACGCGAAAAACCTATTATATATGAGTAATATCGGCTAAAACAAAGGAGAAAGCGTACGGAAGATGCACTCATTTGCCTTTTACGTGAATCACTAAACAGTTCTATTACTATTTTTTACCAGTTAAGTATTGGCACGAGTTTTTGCTACCTCTTGAGATCCAACCTTACCTATTAAGATTGAACACTGCTGTGTAGCTCATATACCTATATATAGGTATATGAGCGCAGTAAATACATATGCATCTATTACAAGGCCTAAAATACAAAGGTGGTCATATTAAAAAGGACTCGCCGTTGCAACGGCGAGTCCTTTTTCCATTTGAGATAGATTCTATTGATAACTTGTCTATCCGAGACGAGATACCTTTATATTAATTAGCTTTTTTATACGTGCTCTCTCCACCCAGAAAATCAATGATTCCTTTTTGTGCTCCGAAATCCACACTTGTCCCTGAAAGTAGCTTCTCGGCGTAACCTGTTCCAACTATTGCCGTAAGTACTGCAACTAGGGTAACTACCAACAGGATCGCGTTTGCGACAAGATTCGATTGATTTCGAGGAGGCTTTGGGCTCTTTGCCTTACGAACACGCGCTTTTTGGTTAGGCTCAGTGTGCGTGAGATCAACGACCATGCTGCTTGCTTCTGGTACGACTTCCCCCGTCTCACGGCTTGCATAGGACTTGTGAAGCTCTACACGCTCGTCTTGAAGGATTTCTTCACGGTATACCGGCTGTTCTGGTTCTGTAACGCGCACCACTGGGACGCTATATGTTTCTTCGACAGGTTCTACAGGCTTCTCTTCAGGCACCACAGCCGGAAGATACTCCTCGGTGAAGTCGTCGCTTCCATCAGGAAGGGTATCTTGAGGCTTATTCTCGAACCATTGGCGCCATGCGGACTGCATTTCAGCAGGAGCGACCGTCGGAGCAGGTTTAGGCACGAACGTGGGGACCATAGATGGTACTTCAGCCTTGTACTGCGGACGCTCCCATTCTGATGTGACTCTCGATGATGCCTCGACCGAAGATACCGGCTGAGCCTTTGCAGGGGTCTTTTCCTCGTTTTCTACCCCGAAACGATGCTCTCGGATGCTGGAATCGAGCACATACCAATTTCTACCAACCAACCTTGCCTCAACTCGCCCTTCCCTGCACAACTGACCGATATAGTCCTTTGCGTATCCAGTAATCTTTGCAGCTTGCTTTGACGATATGTACGTCTTGTCTCCAATAGTTATCTCATCCATCCTTAGATTATAAGGCTTTCTCGTCTCGCTTACACTATGTTATGAACACCCAACGTAAACCCACTCGAACATAGAGAAAAGATCGCGTACCGCAGGGTACGCGATCTTTTCTCTTGGTTTCGGCCACCAGCCTATCGACTCAATTCCTCGATGAGAAGTTCTTTGAGTACAGCCGGGTTGCCGGCACCACGAGTAGCTTTCATGCCTTGGCCGACCAGGAACTGGAGCGAGGCTTCTTTGCCTGCGCGATACTCATCCGCTGCTGCCGAGTGTTCGAGCAGGACGGCCTTTACCGCTTCGCGGAGAGCATTAGTGTCACTGACCTGAAGCAGGCCGTGCGCCTCAGCGAGCGCTCGAGGCGAGCCTCCCTCCTCAAGCATGCGCAGCAGTATGTCCTTGGCTCCGCGCGAAGAGAGCTCTCCCGATGCGATCATGCGAATTAATTCAGCAAATTCTTCCGCATCGATACCACCATATTCTTCATCCGCACTCTCCTGCTTTGCGTACCAACCAGCGATGTCAGAGACGACATAGTTAGCAGCAAGCGATACGAGCTTCGCGTCATTCGCACACGCAGCGAGCACACGATCAAAAAATGCCGCACGCATGATGTCGCTCCCGAGAAACGCAGCGTCTTCTTCTTTCAATCCGAGCGCGGCATAACGCGCTCGCTTATCCCACGGTAGCTCGGGGAGCGATGCGGTGAGGGCTTCTGAAGAGAACTCAGGAACTTCCGAGAGAAGTAGCTTCGGTAGGTCAGGCTCCGGGAAATAGCGATAGTCGGCACTTCCCTCCTTCGCGCGCTGAGAGAAGGTCTTCTGCGAGTTCTCATCCCAGCCTCGCGTCTCTTGGACGACGGTTCCTCCTTCATCGAGTACTGCTGCCTGACGCGCGACTTCGTACGCGATGGCACGCTCTACCGAACGGAACGAGTTGAGATTCTTAACCTCGACTTTCGTGCCAAACGCATCAGTCTTGGATATCGAAATATTCGCCTCGACGCGCATCTCACCTTTCTCGAGATTCGCATGTGATGCGCCAATGGTGCGCAGCAGGAGCTGCAACTCGCGCGCGAATCTTCCTGCGGTCTCTGCGTCGTGAATGACCGGTTCGGTAACCAGCTCCATGAGCGGAACTCCTGCGCGATTGTAGTCGACGAGCGATACGCCCGCTCCGTGCGAAGAACGCGCCGTATCCTCTTCGAGGTGTACGCGCGTTATCGCGACGCCTGCGAGCTCGCCTCCTGACACGAGCGGATACTCGTACTGACTGATTTGATACCCCTTCGGGATGTCCGGATAGAAATAGCTCTTGCGATCGAACTCGGCGAAGTCGGCGAGCGTGCCGCCGATCGCGGTACCGACACGAAGCACGTGGCGTACCGCTTCCTTGTTGATGGTCGGCAGCGTACCGGGATGTGCAAGACAGACCGGACAGATGTTCGTGTTCGGCTCCGCCGCGAGCGGCTCATTCTTCGAGGTGCAGAACATCTTCGTGCGCGTCGAGAGCTCTGCGTGCACTTCGAGTCCGATGGTGGTTCGGTAGGACATGGATATAGAGAGCTTACTGGGAACCGGGCCCGGAGACAACTCCGGGACGCCTTCTCTAGCGGGTTCCGAGCCGACGCGTGAGGTTGTCTGAGAACGACTTCATGAGATCGTCGTCGAGTATGGAAAGCTCGAGCACCCCCTTCCCCGCTACCGCCTCGAGTGCCTGAACGCGCTCTTTCCGCTCTTCAACAGACAGCATGTCGGCCTTTGAGAGGACTACGAGCTCTGGTTTCTCGTCGAGACCGTGTCCGAACGCGGCAAGCTCGTCCCGTATGGACCTATAAGCCGCGACGACGTCTTCTTGTTCAGACGAGACGAGATGCACAAGGAATCTAGTGCGTTCTATGTGCTTGAGGAAGCGGGAACCGAGACCTCGTCCCTCCGAGGCGCCCTCGATAAGACCCGGTATATCGGCGAGTATGAAGCCGTAGAAGTCGCCAAGATGCGGATCGAGCGTAGTGAACGGGTAGGCGCCGACCTTGGAGCGAGCCCGGGTGAGCTCGTTCAGCAGTGACGACTTTCCGGCATTCGGAAAGCCGATCAGTCCCGCGTCAGCGATGAGCTTGAGACTGATGTGGATTACGCTCTCTTTGCCCGGCTTCCCGGGAGTTGCGGTCTTCGGATTCTGGTTCGACGGCCCCTTAAAATGCGGGTTCCCGAGCCCTCCGTTTCCACCCCGAAGGAGGAGTATCTGCTGGCCCTCTGAAAGTATCTCGAAGGTCTCGCCCGTAGACTCCATGCGGGCAACCGTACCGACCGGTACTTTTAGAATGTACGGTTCGCCATCAGCCCCGTGCATCTCGTTGCTTCCTCCGGCTTCCCCATCAGCACCCCGCGCAACTTTTGTGTAGCGGTAATTCGCGAGTGCCGCGAGGTCTCGGACGCCCTCGAGTATGACGTCGCCGCCACGACCGCCGTCGCCTCCTCCCGGTCCCGCTTTCTCGTTTCCTTTGATATGCAGCCAACGGACAACACCCGGACCACCATGTCCGGAAGCTGCGCGTACGGTTATCTCATCAACGAATGCCATATATTAGGTGATGAGTTCCCAGCCTTCCTTAATGAATGGCTCGGCTTTCTTGTACTTCATCTGTCGGGTCTCCGATCCACTGCGGATAGTAACGAGGTCGTTGCGTCCTGGCTCGTCACCCTTAACGATAGGAGTCGTGCCTTCCGTAGGAGCTTCCCCGCCCTCTGATGCGGCAACGAGCTTCGCGCGCATCTTCTCTTCCTCTGCACGGATGCGGGAATCGTCAGCAGGCACGATGCGCGGGATAGCCTCAGCGATGGAGCGAGCGATATTCCCCTGCAGAGACTTGAACTGTGTAAGTCCTTCGCGACGGTACTCGATAAGCGGATCGCGCTGACCGTATGCTCGGAGCGACACGGAACGTCGAAGGTAATCCATGCTCTCGAGGTGCTCGAGCCAGAAGCTATCGGTAATCTGAAGCACCAACCGACGCATGAGCGCGAGCAGAACGGGCGCAGTGAACTCCTCCCGTTTAGCTTCGAACGCCGCTACCGCGTTCTGATCGCCACTGATGAGCTCTCGTACGAGTAATTCGATCTCCTCATCCGAACCAGTGAGAGCCGTCATGCGCTCTCGATATATGGAAAGGCGCTGCGTGTTCAGGACATCGTCGTAGGAGAGGACCTGTTTCCGGGAATCGAAGTTGAATCCCTCGATGCGCTTCTGCGCGGTCTCGAGCGCGCGCGTGATAAGCGAGCTCTGTATAGGCTCATCCTCGGGAATCTTGAAGGTTCCCATGACGTTCTTGACCATGTCGGACGCGAATACGCGCATGAGCTTGTCCTCAAGTGAGACATAGAAACGGGTCTCGCCGGGATCTCCCTGGCGACCGCTTCTACCGCGGAGCTGGTCATCGATGCGCCTCGCTTCATGTCGCTCGGTACCGATTACCGCGAGCCCGCCGAGTCCCCGCACAACCTCACGCTCTTCTTCAGAGGCGACCGCCCCACCAAGCTTGATGTCGACGCCGCGGCCAGCGAGGTTCGTAGCGACCGTAACGCCTCCGAGACGTCCTGCCTGGGCGATGATCTCTCCCTCGCGCTCATGATTCTTCGCGTTCAGGACTTCGTGCGGAACGCCGGCTTCGGCAAGATGCGCGCTCACCACTTCGTTATCCTCGATGGATACCGTTCCTACGAGTACTGGCTGTCCCTTCTCGTGAATACCTTTGATGTGCTGGGCAAGCGCACGATATTTCCCGGCAGTAGACTGGAAGATGAGATCGTCATAGTCATGACGCTGTATCGGCCGATGGGTCGGTATCCGGACAACCTCGAGGCCGTATACGGTATAGAACTCCTCTTCGGAAGAGATACCGGTACCAGTCATGCCGCAGACCCCCGTATACATGCGGAAGAAGTTCTGGAACGTGACACTCGCGTAGGTGCGGGTCTCTTTCTGTATCGGCATCCCTTCTTTTGCTTCAATTGCCTGGTGCAGGCCCTCGCTCCAGCGGCGACCTGGCTGGAGTCTTCCCGTGAACTCGTCAACGATGACGATCTCGCCCTCACGCACGACGTATTCCTTATCAGCATGGAAGAGCGCTTTGGCTCGTACGGCGGTATCGAGATGATGAGCATACTTCATGCCGCCCTCTGCGTAGAGGTTCTCGATATTGAGAGCGCTTTCCGCCTTCCGCATGCCCTCATCTGTTATCTGTATGGCGCGCTGCTTCTCGTCTACCGTGTAATCCTCTTCCTGTTTGAAGGTACGGACGATTCCTGCAAAGCGCTCGTAGAGCCCTTCTGCGTCTCCGGCAGGGCCCGAGATAATGAGCGGCGTACGCGCCTCATCGATAAGGATCGAGTCGATCTCGTCGACAACCGCGAAGTGGTGACCGCGCTGAACGAGCTGGGATGCGTCGTACGCGGTATTGTCGCGCAGGTAATCGAATCCGAGCTCGTTATTCGTCGCGTAGGTTATATCTGCCGCATATGCTTCTTTCTTCGACGCCGGTCGCAGGTAATTATAGAAGACCTTGTACGAGCCCTCGGTGTCGCGTGCAGCATCTTCTTCAGGCGTGGTATGCGCGGGATCGTACAGATACGAGCCAGACGAGGTGACGATGCCGACGCTGAGTCCGAGCGCTCCGTATATCTGACCCATCCATGCGCCGTCGCGACGTGCGAGGTAATCATTGACCGTAACGACATGAACACCGTTACCGGAAAGCGCATGTAGCGTTACCGGAAGTGTGGCGACGAGCGTCTTTCCTTCTCCGGTGCGCATCTCAGCGATCTTGCCGCGCGCGAGCGCGAGACCACCGATTATCTGCACATCGTAGTGTCGCTCCTTGAGCGTGCGTCTCGAGGCCTCGCGCACGAGCGCGAACACTTCAGCAATGTCCGCATCTACGGTCGGAGTCCCCCCCGCCCTCGTCCGCACGCTTTCCACTCGACCCTTGAGAGCCTCATCCGAGAGTTTCTCGAGCTCGTCTGACAATCCCGCCGCAAGCGTGACAATAGGCTGTGCTGTCTTTATGAAAGAGCCCGATTGGTTCTGGGCAAAGAGTTTACTGAGGATATTGGCCATATATACCTTATATAGGAAGAAGTACGGCCACTATACCTGAAAATCGGCCTATTCGCACGGTTTTATCTGAACGTCGACGCAGTCTCGGATATGTCTTCGTGCGATTGACGAACATACCGGGCACATACAGAAAACCTCCCACTAAAGGGAGGCTTTCTTAGAGAACAGTTCCGAAAACTACTTGCGCTTTGCTGCCTTGCGCTTGGTCGTCTTCTTCGCTGCCTTCTTAACGGTCTTCTTCTTTGGAGCAGCTTTCTTAGCGGCCTTCTTTGCAGGCTTCCTCTTCGGAGCTGCCTTCTTGACTGCCTTCTTAGCTACCTTCCTTTTTTTTGCTGCCATAGGTCTCAAGTTGAATTTCTATGACTGATATTGTCGACCCACCCAACAAAAGTTTTTATAAAAAAATCTTTGTTGATGTGCGCTACAGATAAGTATTGCGCATGTACAAACAATTTGTAGATGAAAAAATAAAATGTGTGGATAAGTTTTAAAAATAATTTCGGCAACCATTGTGCCGAAATTATTTTCTTCGTACAAAAAAGTTTTGCTAGCGCTCAGGAAAGTGCCGCACTTCACGATTGATGCTGATGCCCGTCGCTTCCTTAACGCGCACTGCGATCATATCTGCGAACGCATCTACCTCCGACGCCGTCGCTCCGCTTTGCGCAACGAGCACCAGCGGCTGATTGCCGAACAGCGATACGTTGCCCTGCTCGTGTCCCTTGAGATTAAGCACGCGATCAAGCACGAACGCGAGCGGAATCTTTACGCCGCCTTCGACCGGGAAGCTCGGCACCGCGCCGTACTTCGCCGCAAGATGAAGATGCTGATCTCCTGTCAGTATCGGATTCTTGAAAAACGAGCCTGCAGTACCGACAACGGTGAGATCGGGAAACTTGAGCGCACGGACCGCACGGACCGCTTCTCCTATCAGGGCCGGGGTCGAGAGATCATTCCCCTCCGATGCGAGGCGCGCCAGGTCAGAGTATCCGGTCTGCGGACTACCATGACGCGAAAGCGTTAACGCCACCGATATGATGATGAGATTCGTCTCATGCTTAAAGCGACTGTCGCGGTAACCGAAATCACATTCGGAATTCTCGATACGAGTGATCTCTCCCGTATGTGTATCGAACGCATCAACCCAGGCGAGCGTCTGCTTGAGCTCCATACCGTACGCGCCAATGTTCTGCACTGGTGCCGCTCCTGTCGTACCGGGGATTCCCGCAAGATTCTCGATACCCCAGAGTGCGCGGTTAGCCGCTTCACGCACGACGCTATCCCACGGAACGCCCGCTCCGCAGACGAGCGTGACGGAATCATCCGATTCCTCAGCCACAATGCCCGGTATAGTCATACGAAGCACGACGCCCGGAAACCCCTCGTCGCTCGCGAGCACGTTACTCCCTTCCCCGAGCGGCAGGAGGGGGAGGTGCTGCTCCCGCGCGAACGCCACCGCTTCCCGCACATCGTCTACCGAAGCGCACTCGATGACGTGCAGCGCGGGTCCGCCCACCTTGAGCGTCGTCAAGCGCGCGAGCGGGATGTTCTCCCCGTGGATCATCGGGCAGGGACGAAGATCTCCTTCATGAGCGCTTCGCCGGCGGCTTTCGCCTCGGGGTGCTCCGCGATTGTGAAGACGATCTCGCGCCTGGCGTTCTCGAACTGACCTGCAGCTGCATATGCTTGCGCGAGGCGATAGCGCGCTTCCGGATCTCCCTTGGTAACCGTGACGCGCTCTGCAGCGACGAGTATCAGATCAGGGTACGCCTTTGCCTGGTAGTACGCGTAGAAGAGCTGATCATCGTCGAGCGTCGTCGTTCCAACCGCTTCGGTGAGGAGCGCCTTCCCTTCTGCGAGATCGCCATTGAGGATCATACCGTAGGCCGCGGACACCGCTATCGACGGGAATGACGGATCGAGATCGCGTGCGTATTTCGCGGCTTCGAGAGCCTCGTCGTCGCGATTAAGGCTCCAGAGCTCGTACGCGCGCTTGAGGTGAAGCGTCTGCTTCTTCGGGGAGAGCAGTATTGCGGCATCTATCTGCTCGAGCGCACGGTCGAATTCACCGGTCGCGTCGAACATTGTGGCGGCAAGAACGCGCAGGCGCGCATCATTCGGAGACTGCGCAATCTGCGCTTCCATCTCCTTATTCGCGAGCGCTACGAACGAAAGCTTGAGCTCATCGGGAACCTTCTTGCTCTGGAGCACACGGGTCGTGTACTGAACGAGCTGCTCCCTGATTTCCTGATCGCCAAACGAATGGTCAGCAAGTGCCTTCTCGAAGAGACCATAATTAACCTTGAGATCGGTCGCGATCGGAGAGATCGCGTATACGAGATGGCTCGCCGCGCGGATGTTCGGGACGTTCACGCTCCACATGAGCGCTACTGCGATCACCGCAATGGCGGCTACAGCGGCGCCGGTCGCATTTGTAGAGCGGGCTTCCGGAAGCTTCGCGAGCGCAGGGATTTCCCGAGATGAGGACGCGTGCGCCATCGCGAGTATCACCGCCAGCGGGATATAGCTCCACAGGTTATCGAATATGGCGATCGCCTGCACGGCATACGCGCCGAGCGCGCCGATCAGGAGGATGCGTTCTGCTGGCTCCATACCCTTCGCACGAAAGAGCGCTACGAACGCGAAGCCGAGCAGAAGGATGAAGAGGACGAGCGCGGGCACGCCGCCGGCGACGAGCCAATCGAGATACGTGTTATGCGCCCGATCGAACCACGATTCCTGCTCATAGAGCGAAGGGTGATAGTAGGTATTGAAGACCTGACTGAATCCCTCCTGACCCCAACCAACGATGGGACGATCCTTGGCGCCCTCGAGCGCGATACTCCACAGGGTCGAGCGAACGGAAAGCTCCTGTCCGAGCGAGAAGACCGTCGCCATGCGCGAGAGCGACGGGTCGCTCTTCACGAACGCCGTGTCACGCGCAAGGAAGAAGGCGCCTGCACTGAGTGTGAGCGCGATAAGGACGCCGAGTGCGATCTTCGCTGCCAGAGAATCTTTCCACTGCTTCCTCGATTCGAACAGGAAGAGCGCCGCGGAGAGTACGACGCCTGCGACAAGGCCGATCAGCGCGCCGCGCGAAGAAGCCGCCACGAGCACGAGGAGTTGGATCGGTATGAGACATAGGAGCAGATTACGCAGCCAGCCGCGAGACACAATCGCCTGCCAGGCGGTCACGAAGAGCGTGAACATGAGATAGACGGCGAGGTAGATAGCGTTGCCAAAATTCGCATCAGCACGCACACCGCCCTGGTGTATGGCGAAACCCGGCACATGTAGGATCTGCATCACACCATGAAGACAGACGATGACCGATACCGCGATAACCGCGAGCCACCATTTCCGCCACAGCTTCTCAACCGAGAAGACCGCTCCGGTGATGAGGAAGAGCGCGAAGACGTGGATGAGCGTCACCCAGCCGTCCATGCGCTCAAAGTTGCTCCAGAATGCTTTTACCGGCAAGACGCCGAATGCGTCAGCGACCGCCACCCAGGCGGTGAACACTCCGAAGATCACGAGCGTCCAGGAGAAGCGGGGCCGGTACTTCCGATCTACCAAAACGAGGAGCAGGTAGGACGCGAGCGCTATCTCGACAAGGATACGGAATGCGAACGCCTTCCCCGTTATGAAAGGAAAGAACAGCTGTCCCGACATATACATCGGGATAAGGGTTATGAGGAATAACGTCGAAATAACCCCCCACCGCGCAATGGTCTGTATCATAATGCGAGTAGTATAGTACAGCCTTCCAGGTCCGCCAGCATCGCTTCAAGCGTGCCTCTGCGCTAGACTGATGAGCATGCTCACGCCCAAGATACGTAAACTCCTGCGCTATCTCTTCTCCGGGACCACCGCTGCACTCGGTAACCTGCTCATCCTATTCGTGCTCGTTCACTTCTTCGGCTTCCACTACCTCCTCGCCTCGATCCTCGCAGTTCTCGGCTCGATGACTCTCGGCTTTACGCTTCAGAAATACTGGACCTTCAGGGACCATACGGTCGCTTCAGGCGTGCACGTGCAATTCGCAGGCTACGCACTAGTCGGCCTCATCAACCTGTGCGTCAACACCGTGGTCGTATATGTCTTGGTGGACATACTCGGCCTCTGGTATCTATTCGCGCAAATCGCGGGCGGAGTCGTGATCGCTGTCACCGGCTATGTCGCGTACCACGGCGTGGTCTTCAAGCAGGCTTCCGTCCAACTATAAAAAGATTCTTTCCAAGTGGCGCTCGCACCATTGATTCGATGATGCGTTCGACCGGAACGATTACGTTGTCATAGATACCCACGCTACCTGCGCTCGGGCTTTTCTTCAGGAGCTTCACGATAAGTAGCCACGCGAGCACGCCGACCATATCGAAGTACCCGAGAGTTGCGACCTCGAATCCGGCATCCCGCACGAGCTTTGATAACTGCTTCTTTCCATATCGGCGATGATGACCGATCGATGCATCGTATTCGCTATAGAGCCAGGAGAGAGCCGGAACGAAGATGCACACCGTTCCTCCGGGAGCGAGCGCCGCATACACATGACGGAGCTCTCCCGCATCGTCTTCGACGTGTTCAAGAACGTTGACGTACACGATCGAGTCGAAGTGCTCGGGATATGCGACACTCTCGTCTCCAAAGAATCCATTTCGGCACATGACGCGAGCATCCCCCTGCATGCGTCTTACGAGAAGCGGGTACATCTCCTTCGATGGCTCGACAGCCACCAGTTCCTCGACGCCTTCGTTCAGAAGAAGCTCAGTAAAACTTCCCGAACCGGCTCCCACTTCCGCTATTCGTTTTCCAAGAAAGGGACGGAACAGGCTAAGTATCCACTCGTGATACTTCTGGGCGAACGACATCGCTTCGAGGTCACGGCCTTCGTAGGTGAAATCAATCATGACAGGAAACGCATCCTACGTCTTATAGAAGATCATCGTACAGAGACGATGGAACAGCTTCGTGATAAAGGCATCCTTGAAAAGCGGATCCTCGTGAATCAGGATGCTGCGGCGCACGCCGGCAGAGAGCGGTAGATTGCCGTGATACGTCGTGCTGCCGTCGAACACCATGACGTCGCCCGCAACGAGCGGGACGCGCGTAAAGAATCGATCCCGTATGAACGGTATGCGCAGAAACGCCCAGGTTACCGGGTTTGTCCAGAAGATTTTAGTGACCATGGTCGGCCAGAGCGACTTCGGTGACTTCCGCAGACCGTTCCGTATCAGGATATCGCCATTCAGCGCAGCGTCGCCTGACTTCAGCACGATGAGGGTCGTCTTACGGAAATTATCAAAATGGAAGCACTGGGCCGCGCGGTTCCCCTTCTCGGTTGTGGTGCGTGTGACCACAAAGGAATCCGCATCCCAATTGATAGCGTTGCACTGCTGGTTCAGGGTGGTCTTGAACGGAGCGAGAAACGCTGTCGTCTTAGGCGGAATGAGCATCTCGAAGCTCTCGCCGTCGCTCGCCGCATCCACGGCCTCATTTATCGATCGAATGGTCTCGGCATCGATTGCTTGCTTGAAGATGGACTGCATTAGGGGCAAGTATAACGCAAAATTCATGTACAAAAAGAAAGACCCGGTGCCGCTCGAAGGCGCCAGGTCCCTTGTTTACTGGTACTCGCCTTTGAACCTCTTGTCCTCGGCATACGCCACGAACCGTTCGCGGCCACCGGGGACCAGGTCGATCACCGGGAACGCAAACGTCAGGATGACGTCGGCAATAGCGTACTGGAGATTCGGGATGCCGAAGGCGATGCGGTGCGTGGCACCTGATCCACGAAGCAGCCAGCACACGCGGAGATAGTGGACCCACGTCGAAATGACGATAAGGTCCTTGTCTTCGTTCTGCGAGATCTGCAAGGCCATCTCGATCTGCCGCACCGTCTCGTAGCACTTGCGGATGACACGAACGTTGTGCGCACCGAGCTCATCGAATGCGGCAGTATAATAGTCGACCTCGTGGAGACCGCCCTTGTACTGCGCGTCGGTGAGAACGAGCATTTCCGACGTAACGCCGCTCGCGTCGAGCACGCGCTGGATATCGACGGCCTTCAAGCACCCTCGATACCAGTCAGCCCAGTGCGAGGGCCCCTTCCTTTTCGGATACGGGCTTTTGTGCAGCGCAAATATGATGCTACCTTTCAAGGAGTCCTTCCTTTCTCATACCTATGTTGAATGGGAACAGCGGCATTCATTAAAGAATATATCCTACACAAAGTCAATTTTCGCTGACATTCCATGAAGAAAGTATCCATCGTCATCCCCGCCTACAACGAGGAGTCCACGCTCGCCGAGATAGTCCGAAAGGTGCAGGCAGTCGACCTCTCGCCGCAAGAGGTAGAGATCATCGTGGTCGATAACAATTCGACCGATGCGACGTTTTCCATTGCGAACAGCATAGACGGCGTACGGGTACTGCAAGAATCCCGACCCGGTAAGGGTGCCGCGGTGCGTACGGGATTCAGAGAGGCTACAGGCGATATCCTCTTGATCCAGGACGCGGATCTCGAGTACGACCCAAAAGACTATCCCCTTCTTCTCCAGCCGTTCATCGAGGGTACGGCAGATGCGCTCGTCGGCGTGCGTCGACCCACCGGGAACGGGAAATACCTCTGGAGCATTCCCTATCTTCTTGGAAACGCCGCCATAACTATCGCGACGAACGTGCTTCACGGCGGCAAAGCTCCAGAATATACCGGCGGCTATAAAGTGTTCACAAAGGAGGCAGTCGCGGCTACCCCAGTACGTACCCATGACTTCGCGTATGAGCACGAGCTGGTCTGCAAGCTCCTTAAGAACGGATACCGCGTGACGCATATCCCCATACGCTACTATCCGCGCGACTACGCAGCCGGGAAGAAGATAAACTGGCGGGATGGGTTCAAGATACTGTGGACCGTTATAAAGTATCGCTTCACCGATTAATGCCTATGCAGCGCCGATACCGTCCGTACGCGATTCTCTTCATCATCACCGTCATCGCCGGAGGCGCAAGCATCGCGTACCTCACGCACGTAGCGGAGACTTCGGACACGAGAATGGCCCGTGAGTACCCTACACAGAGCGGCACGATGTCGGGCGAGTTCGCCACACTTACGGTGAACCTGATCGATCACCAGGTATTCTCGATGAGCACCACCTCAACGCTCACGCCCGATATGTGGCGCACGCCCGGGTATCCGGCATTCCTCGCTCCATTCTATGCACTATTCGGGGATTTCTACCCCGTACTCATCGCACAGCTTCTGCTGCTCTTCCTCACGGCGGTCCTCATCTTCCGGATGGCAAAGCGCGTCATTCCTGAATCCTGGGCGCTCGCAACGACTGTTCTCTATATAGTGCTTCCCACCACACTCCTTTCGGTAGCGACGATCATGAACGAAACGCTGTTCATGTTTGTGTTCGTCAGCGCACTGTACGTATTTTTCTTCTCGTCGATGAAGAATATCTACGCTCGATGGGTACTCACCGGGGCCATCCTCGGAGCCGCCGCCTATATCAAGCCTGCTGCTCTCTACATCCTTCCTTTCTTCATCCCGGCCTACTTCCTGGTATTTCTTCCGTGGAAAGAGTTCTCACGGAAATACGCTATTGCTGCGGTGCTTATGGTGCTTACGTTCGCCGCAGTACTCGCTCCCTGGTGCCTACGTAACAACCACGTGCTCGGCTCCTTGCAGTTTGCATCAACGAGCGCGTTCCAGCTCTTCCGTCATAACGCGACGCAATTCTATGAAGCGTATAACGGTATCCCGAATATCGAGGCGCGCTATGCACTTCAAGATAGGGCGGGCATCCCGCACGGCCCGGTACCGCTCGATCCCAAGTACTCGGAAGTCCTCAAAAAAGTCGCGGTGGAGGTTATCCTCGAGCACCCATTCAGCTACACGCTCTTTCATCTGAGTACGTTCATTCCGTTCTTCACCGCGAGCGGCGCAGGCAACTACGATCGTTTCGTCTATCTCATGCTTCCGGAGTTCGACCCGGCACCGGAACCCTCATTGCTCAAAGCGCTTCATCCGTTCTCCTTCCCCACGCTTCTGATTGTGCTTAAGAACCACGGATGGACACTGGTCGAAAACGCATTCTGGGCGTTCACTACGCTGCTCGTACTTCTTGGTCTCTGGTACTCAAAGAATCGCCGTCTCGCCTGGATGTTCTTCTCCATCATGCTCTACTTTGCGCTCGTTACCGGCCCCATAGCGCATGCCCGCTATAGAATGCCGATCGAGCCGCTGATCCTCATCGGCGCTGCGGCAACGCTCAATCTGTTCTGGGAAAACAAGAAGAACGGGAGGAAGCTGTTGGCGACCGGCTCTTAATCCGCTTCAACCACGAGCATCACGTGCGGCAGGAGCGCCTGATGCGGAATACCAAACATTGCGAGCGCCTTCTTGGCTCCTTTCATGAGCGGATTAGTGCTCCTTCCTTTCTCTTCCCGGATGCTCCAGGTACGATTCCCTGCGCGAGCGGCACCAAGCAGTCGACGCATATTCCAGTACGTATAGAAATGAAGATTGTTATCCTCGATAGGGTTATGGCGTGCGACACGCGCATAGATACGCGCGAGCGGAAGTGGAAGATACGTCAATCCCCAGAGTCCGGTATGCGTCTCTTGTAGCGAAAGACGATTCGGGAACGCGAGGTAGAGGACGCCTCCCGTCTTTGTGACACGCAGTATCTCGGAGAAATAGCGCACCGGATCGGTGACATGCTCGATCACGCTTACGGAAAGTGCTGCGTCGAAGGATTCGTCGGGAAACGGAAGCGTCGTTCCTTCGTAGTACCGGAAAGACGCAGATGATCCAATCGCGGCGGCTTCGTCTTTGGCAATCTGCACGAGCTCCTCCTCTATGTCGACACCCTCGACTATTGCGCCCTTCGCGGCGAACGCAATGCCAATGCCGCCATTACCTGAGCCTGCGTCGAGTATCCGAAGTCCCGCAACCGGCTTGATGCGGGACTCAAAGTCATTCGCGATACCAATGGACTGCTTCGGTTTCGTAAGCCAATCCTGAATTATCTTTTCGCGTTCCCCCTTTGAGGCACGTGGAAAGCGCTCCTCCACGTACGCCCTTGAAGTTGCCTCGGTATAAGCCATCGTGCCGGAATGGTACCATACGCCTACCTATGCCTCCCAAGCGCCAACCCTTCCGAGAGCGCCTCCAGGACCTATTGCGCCCCCTTGAGCGCTATACCAAGACCGATATGAGCTACCTGACCCGAGGAGGCTTCTGGCTCACCCTTGATGAAGCGGTGGGTGCTATCGCTGCCCTCCTCCTTTCGATAGCGTTCGCGCAGTTCCTTCCGAAAGAGGTCTACGGCACCTACCGCTTCCTCCTCGCCCTGTTCTGGGTACTGACCGCGTTCACGATGACGGGCCTCCCTTCTGCGATTTCGCGCGCGGTTGCGCGTGGGAAAGAAGGAGCGTTCCGCTCCTCGTTCGGGTACAGCATCCGTTTCGCGCTTCCCCTTTCCGTTCTCGCGCTCGGTACGAGCGGCTATTACTTCATCCAGGGCAACGTTGAGCTCGGCTACGGATTACTCATCATCGCGATGCTTGGTCCCCTGATGCAGGCGGCGTACCTATGGAGCGCGTACTTCAACGGAAAGAAGAAATTCAGGTCGGTCGCATTCTGCGGGATAGTCTTCTCGATCGTTCCCGCGCTCGCACTGCTTGCGACAATGTTTGTAAGCAAGGAACCGCTGACGCTCCTCTTCAGTTATCTCGCCTCGACCGTACTCACCGGACTCCTCATCTCGGTATTTATACTCGTTCGAGAACGACCTAACCGAGAGCCCGATCCTGAGTACAAGAATCTTGGTTGGCACTTCAGCGCAATGAACCTGCTGTCGACCATCGCCCAGCAGGTCGACAAGATCGTTGTCTTCCATTATCTCGGCGCCGTGCAGCTCGCCGTCTACGCACTCGCGACTGCGCTTCCCGAGCAGGTGAAAAACGTATTCGGCAGCGTCTCGACGCTCGCCTTCCCGAAGTTCGTCGAGCGTCCGTTCCGAGAGATCCAAAAGACCTTCTGGTACCGCTTCTGGGGATTCACGGGGCTTCTTACGATTGTCGCGATTGCCTACGCGATTATCGCTCCGTTCGCGTTCTCTATCCTGTTCCCGCAATACCAGGAGGCAGTTCTCTATTCCCAGATATTCGCACTCGCACTCATACCAACCGGCAATACGCTCGCCGTTACTCTGTTGCAAGCACATAAGGCCAAGCGTGAGCTCTATATATTCAACGTCCTGTCACCGGTATTCCAGATACTCGCACTCATTGTCCTTACGAGCCTCTTCGGCCTTCTCGGTACGGTCATCGCCCGCATTACGGGGCGCGCATGGAGCTTCGTGCTCGCAGGGATACTCGTAACCACCTACGGGTGGAGAGAAAGCCGCATGCTGGCATCAGCTGAATAGATCGGTCGTGAGCTTGATGGCATCGCCATTCGCGTCCTCAATGATGGTATACGGGTCAGGTTCTCCTGTTTTCTCGGCAACATAGATAATCTCGAACGCGAGCGCAGGATACTTCTCGACATCGAACTTCCAACCGAACTTAACCAGGTGGAACGTCGAACCAAGCTCCTTCACGAGCGTGAACCCGGTCCGCTCGAGGCTCGTGCGCATCGTATAGCGCGTGAACTCAAAGAAATGCTCTATGTGCTTCGATTTCGAGACGCGCTTCTTGAAACGATTGTAAAAAATATTCAACACGTTCTCCCAGTAGTAATGGGGATTCGGCGACGTAAGAACCAGGACACCACCGGGAGCGAGCACGCGGTGTATGTCCGCGAGGAGCTTGAGGGGCTTTGCGAGGTGCGCGAGCGTGCAGCCCATGGTCACCGCATCGATGCTTCCGTCTTCGAACGGGAGTGTATCGGTATTAAGGTCACAGATGAACGTCTTGGTGTACGGGCTCGGCCATTCGACCAGGTCCACGCCATATACTTCCCCACCCAGGTCCATAAGCTCCGGAATCGGATACTGCGCGTACCCGATATCGAGAATGCGCGCGTGCGGACGCTTCGCTACCTCTGCCACCATCATCTCGTCTCTCGATCTCATGCGGTTGTTTTCGGCTTCTCGAACAGAAGCGTGAGACCTGCGAGGCCGGCAAGAATGTATCCCTTCTCATGGAGATACGCGTAGATCGCATTCTCCCGAGGCTGGTCAGGATTGAAGGTCTCGTCTTCGATGGCGATGACGCGAGTAGGAATGGACCAGTCATGCGTCTTCAGCACTTCGAAGTCGAATCCTTCAACGTCGATGTTAAGGAAATCGATGCTCTTGATACCCTGCTCGGAAAGTATCTGAGAGAGTGGCTTGAATGCCACCATGCGCGTCTCGCGTATCTCAAGACCCCGAGTCGCCTTCCAACTGCGCGCACGTCCTTCGTCGAAGCTGTTATAGGCGCCGTCATCGAACATGTAGTACGGACGTTCCTCTGCCCGTTCCCCTACCGCTGCATGAATGAATCGATCAGCAGGTCGCATCAGGGTATAGAGCGGCCTCATGTCGATGTTCGGGTCGATGACGATGCCACGCCATCCTTTCTGATAGAACGCATAGGTGTTGGAGTAGAGCACCGGATGATATGCACCGACATCTACATACGTTCCCTTCTTCACCCACTTGAGCATTCCCTGGAGGACCGCGTCCTCTCCCTGGTGGCCATAGGAACGCAGGACGCCGCGATTAAGCACAAGTTTCGCGATGGTCTTTGTCGACGCGAGCGCCACATAAAACAGGTTCTTCATGCGCCAAAGGATACCACTAGGACCGGAGCCGCTCCAGTATCGTATTCGCTCGATGACTCCAGGCGTACGCTCGCACCTTCGCCTGCGCGGATGCCGCACGTTCACCCGCTTCTTCAGGATTGCTGAGCGCCTCTTCGATGCCGCTTGCCAGCGCCTGCGCATTGTCGGGAGCGACGAAGTACGCATCCACGTCCGACAGTACTTCCCGCAGTGACGGAAGATCTGACGCAACGATTGGTTTTCCTGACGTCATGTACGAGAAGAGTTTGAGTGGAGAAGTGTGCCTCGCTGAGACCGATTCCTTGGCGGTGTTCGGGAGGATGAGCACATCCGCTGCTTGCTGATTATCAGCGAGTTCACGATACGGCCTTCCGCCGAGAAACAGAACGCGCGGATTCTCACTTTGTAGCCGCGCGACCTCTTCTTCCTGTCCTCCGATTATCACTACCCGTATCGAGTCCGGCAAAAGCCGGGCGGCGGCGAGGAGCGTATCGACTCCCTTCCAACCGTCAAGACGTCCGATGTAGAGCGCGACCTTCGCGTCTTCATCGATACCGAGACGCGTTCGTACATTCTCTGCGGGCGCAGGGTGTGCAAACTCCTCGAGGTCGATACCGTCGGGCGCGACGGAGATACGTTCTATCTGGATGCCGTTCACTGCGAGATCCTCTTTGAGAAGACTCGTCAGTGCGAAGACATCGGTTGCCGTCTTCAGGAGCGGGAAGAAGAGCGCATTGTTCGCGATACCATGGATCTCCGCCGCACGTCGCTTGGCACCCAGGAACGGCAGGAACAGCACGGGATCACGAGTATATATGATCGCGTCAGCGGGTACCCGGCATCGTAATGTAAGCGAGATAAGAAATGAAACGAAATCAAGGATAAAGAACAGACCGCCGAACGAGGTGCTCGTTCCGAGCAGGTCGAGCGACGGCACGCGGATGATACGGAAATCCGGCTGAACGCCATAATACGCGAAAGGATCACTGGTCTCTCCCGTGTGATTGCGCTTATCTGGAACGACGAGCGTGACCTCAACTCCTGCGCGCGCGAACGCCTCACAGGTCTTCAGTATCTGTATGCCGTGAGCACGTGTCGTCGGGAGACGAACGTTGGCTATGTACCAGAGATTCATTGCTTCCGATAGGCAGCGAGCTCGATTGCGAATTCCGGCAGGGCGAGCAACATCTCCTTCACCTCATCCTTGGTGAGCTGCTTTGCGTTTGCCGAATTGTATCCTTCCGGCGGGATCTGGGTCTCGACCTCTCCCTTGAAGTAGTATGCCGGGAACTCTTCTCCGAGTATCTCGGGGGTGATGCTGTAGTAGTCACCGTGATCGATGGCGCGCAGACGCTCTTCGCGCGAGATAAGATACTCTTCCACCTTTTCACCGGGCCGTACACCAATCTCCTCGATCGGTTGGTCATATTCGAATATCTCGCTAATTGCCGCAACCAGGTTCTCAATAGTGGTAACCGGTGCTTTGCGTACATAGATCTCTCCCGGCTTGCCGCTCGTAAGTGCGAACAGTACGAGATCGAGCGACTCGGTAAGGGTCATGAAGAAACGGGTCATCGCTGGATCCGTCACGGTGAGTGATTTTCCTTGCTTGATTCGACCAATGAGGTGCGGAACGACGGAGCCCCGTGTATAGAGGACATTCCCGTAGCGCGTCGCGCAGACCACCGTCTTTCCTTTTCCGCGACTCGCGGCGGCAGCGATCATCGTGCGCTCCATGAGTGCCTTAGTCATACCCATCACGCAAATTGGATTGCTCGCTTTGTCGCTTGAGAGTACGACGACGCGCGCAACATTGTGATCAATAGCGCTGTGAATCACGTTATGGCTCCCGAGCACATTCGTCTTCACGAGCTCGTGCGGGAAGAATTCTCCGGTCACCACCTGCTTTAGAGCGGCTGCATGGAATACGTAATCGACGCCTTCCATAGCGTAGTCGACCGTCTGGCGGTCGCGTACGTCGCCGATCACGAATGCGAGACGGGGATCATCGAAGCGGTTCCCCATATCGAACTGCTTCTGCTCATCCCGACTGAACACGATGACCTTTTTGGGCTGGTACTTGAGGAGCGCCTCGGTTACGGCCGTACCGAACGAGCCCGTACCACCAGTTATGAGTATGGTCTTTCCTTCTATCTCAGAAGCGTAGCGAGCGTGGGGGTCGAGTTGGTCCATATATGTAGATAACGTAGCAAGCTGGGTATGAGGTTACAAGGCGCGTTTCGGACTAAATATCCTTCCCACCTTGCATATGCTCGAGTTAACGATGAGTACGAGGGGCGAAAGGATACGGGCAAGCTCAGCCTCAATGGGCATCGTGTCTCGGAATCCGTGGAGCAGGTAGTTCCGCAGGGCCCGTAGGAACATGCCGGCGGACGCACGGAAATGGAACCAGACAATGTAGCGCATGAAGTCAGGGAACGTGCGCTTACAGGCTTCCTCGATCTCAACCCTGCGGTAGTGTTTCCAGGGACCGCCGAGGATATGGATGTCGCGACTGTCCACGTACACGTACCAGGAAGTGGCGAGCGTACCGATAACCGTGCCGGGATTGAACTCGATGCGATTATGCGCCCGGCGCGCAAGATGCCCTCCGCTTGTCTTGTTGAAGAAACGGAACTGGTAGCCCGGATAGTTCGACGAGTACTTGATGAGACGATCGTCGATGAGGATACGTATCGGGATGCGGTACGCGAGCGGGTCACCCTCCTTGAGGGGAGTACTCGCTATGCGCGCAACATCAGCACGTAGTTCCGGCGACACACTCTCATCGGAATCAATCCAAAGGTACCAATCGTACTTCGTCGCCTGCATCATCTGATTGCGTGCCCCTCCCCCATCGGCGAGTCCACCCTCCGGATACAAGTACTTCGCATCCTGCGGAACGATGCGCGCACCGTACTCTTGTGCGATCGCGTGCGTCCCGTCGGTCGAGCCGCCATCGCACAGTACGATGTCATCAAAGTCCTTTACGCTCTCGAGCGCGCGCCTGAGCGTCTTCTCTGAATTGAACGTGAGCATCGCTACCGAACACGGGATCTTCTCCATAGACTATTTGGTGAGCACGAATATGTACCCGAGCGGGAACCGCTTGCGGAGCGCCGGTCGTAAGCGTAGTACGAGAACATCGAGGGCGTAATAGAAGGGCCACAAGAGCATTGTGATCTGTCGAGGCACGAAGCAGGCTATGGTATTGAAATTAAGGAGAAACGGGCCGCCACCAAGCGTGCGGATGTCGACACTCTTGAAGCCGGCATCGGTGAAGATGCGCTCCAGAGCCTCATGCGTATAGCGGAAGTAATCATGCGGATCCGCATGATAGTTGATGAGGAACGGGACGAATCCGATAACGGTCTTCCCTGGCTTGAGGATGCGGAAGGATTCCCCGACGAAGAACCGGTGATTGTAGATATGCTCGAGGATGTTGAGCATGAGCACCTGATCGACCGACCCGTCCTCATACGGAAGCGCGTCCTTCTCGAAATCGATGGCGGCGTTTGCTCCCTCACCAAACTGCGTATCGAGGTTCACGAATGTCGTAGCTTCGACGCCCTTCAGGTACCCGAGATAGCTCGGATTATTCCCGCCTCCCAGATCAACCGTGATACCCGGGGAAAGGGTATGGTCCCTGAGGGCAAGGTTCATAAGCGCCCGGAGCGGCGTCTTCCCCTGCGCAACAAGCTTCCAAAGCGTGAAAAACATACGGCTATAGTAGCTTATTTCCCTCGTAGACGCTTCGCGAACAACCAAAGCGCATAGTACCAATCAGCCGCAAGCGACAGCTTCGCCGCGAATAGCGCAAGCGTCGTTGAACGATCCACTTGCACACGTGGGAGCGCAAACACCTCATCACCAGGCCGCACCCCACGTTCGATAACCGAACAGGCGCCTTCGTATCCCGCCTTCTTCACGGCCTCGATAACTGGTCCGTTATAACTTCCCTTCGGGTACGCGATGTAGACTGGCTTCGTACCGGTCCGCTCTTCAATGAGTCGACGAGACTCCGTAAGCTCATGCATGAGCTCTGCGGGAGTAAGATGCTTCAGTTTCCGATGCGAGAGCGCGTGACTCTCGATAGCGACGAGCGGTTCTTTAGAAAGCGATCGTACCTGATCAGCGTTCATGAGCACCAGGTCATTGCCGAGCTCCTTCCGATCGGGAGCATCGCCGAGCACGAACACGGTAGCGGGTATGCCTTCTCGTTTGAGCACCTCGAGTGCGTGCGTACTGAAATCAAGATATCCGTCGTCAAAGGTAACCGCGACGCTGTCCCGCTTCACCCGGTTCCCCTGCGCATGCTCGAAGGCTTGCGCGAGCGTAACCGGCTCGGCATGTGCACGGACATACTTCATCTGTGCATCAAAGTCGTTCGGAGACACTGCGAAGAATCCGTCCGCCTCCGTTATGGCGTGATACATGAGTACCGTCATTCTCGGTTGATGAGGAACGATACGCGCCAGCGTATGAAGCACGGACCAGACGAAATCCTGCACTGGACGGCTATTCGTTCTCATAATCCATACCGCCGACGATACGCTTCACAAGCACCATGAACTCTTCAGAGTACCGCTTGATGCTGTACCCGCTCGCAGTCTCCTTTCCTGCGAGCGCATAACGTTCGCGCTCGGATGCGGGAAGCTTCCGGATCTGTTCGAGTGCTCGAGCAACGTCATCTGGACTAGCTTCAATGAACAGACCGTTCACTCCTTCTTCGAGGTATTCGGTGACACCGGCCACCCGCGTCGATATGAGCGGCAGACCGAATGCGAGCCCTTCCATGGCGGCAATACAGAAGCCCTCGTGCCTCGACGTGAGGAGGAATACATCCGACATCGCATAGAGCGCATGTACGCCCCGGTGTTCGCCCAGGAACCGGACACGATCGAGGATCCCCTTCTCGGTTGCTATTCGTTCGAGATCCTTCCGCTCCTTCCCATCCCCCGCTACAACTAGGTAGGCGTTTGCTTCAAGTTCGCTGAACTTCGCGAATCCCTCGAGCATCAATTGCGGGTTCTTCTGATGCACGAGCCTCCCAACGCTCAGGATAACGAACGCGTCTTCGGGTATGCCGTACTCTGCTCGCAACGAAGTGCGCCTCGGGGCATACTCCTGCTCGGCGCTCGCAATTGCGTCGAGATCAACACCGTTATAGAGCACCGTGAAATGCTTTCGATCGATATGTTCCGTCTCTTCGACGAAATCTGCCACCGCCTTGGAGTCTGCCGCTATTGTGAACGCGCGCGGAAGAAGGAGCTGATCAACGAGACGCTGGCTGTACGGCTTCATGCGCACCGTATTATGCTCGGCTGCGATAACCTCGTACTTGAAGAAGGGCTTGAGTGCGAGGAATACGGTATTGCTGAAAAAGGTTGCCGTTTTAACGACGCTCGGATTAATGCGCTTCAGAGTGCGGAAGAGTTTCTGCCATGCGGAAATATCCTTGAACCCGTTGAAGCGCATGCGGTGCACGTGCACGCCGTCGGGGATAAGGTCATCAAAGGTCGCCTTCCCGGAGAACTCCATGAGCACGATGAGGTGCACATCAAATACGCTCTGATTGATCGCATTTAGCTGATCGATAACGAGGCGTTGCACGCCGCCCATCAGCATGTCGTTGGTCCCAATGACGATAGAGCGCTTCTCGTGGGCATGCTCGTTCTCGGTTAGGTATTCCTTGAGTCCCTCATCAAAAGTATAGAGCGGCTTCCAGCCGAGTTCCTTGAAGCGAGTCGAATCCGCCTGGTACTTGCGGTCCATACCCGGACGATCTGCCTCATGCGTCGTTACCTTCTTCCCCGTAAGCTGTTCTGCCCGCTTGATGAGCTCACGCACCGTAAGCCCATCTCCGAGCGAGATGTTGTAGACGCCGGTGCCCTCTCGCAGCGCGAGCTCTACTGCCGACGGAATATTCTTCACGTACATATACTCGCGATATCCCACCCCGTCATGATGCAGCGGGATCGAATACCCTTCTTCAAGGCTCTTCTTTATCTGCGGCATGATCTTGCGTGTGTCCTGACGCCCACCGAAGATATTGCACATGCGGGTCTCTACCGTCTTTCCTTTGAGTTCTGGGAACGTGTTCTCGTACGCAATGCGTACCAGCGAGCCGACCGCTTTGGAGGCAGAGTACGGGTTCTTCGGCTGGATGAGGTCCTCTTCCGTCATCGGATGCTCGCACTCCCCGTACACCTCGTCGGTTGCGACATACATGAACTTCTGCAGGTTCGGGAGACGGCGCGCCGCTTCGAACGCATTGAGCATGCCGATCGTATTCTTCGTCATCGTGCGGTACGGCTCGAGTGTCGAGTAGTCGACGTCGGTTATGGCGGCCGCATGGATGAGATAGTCGGGATTCTCCTTCACGATAAGATCGACCATGTCCGGATTGCTGGTGTGGACGTTGTGATGCACAAAGGAGCCGTCGATTATCTCGGGATTTGAACCGGCCGATAGATTGTCGATGACGACCACCTGCCACCCCTTTTTTACGAAGTGTTCGGTGACATAGGAGAAGATAAAACCGAGCCCGCCGGTTATGACGATTTTTGGTGAGGTCATGTCGGATGAGGGTACCATAGGCTCTATAACTGCCCCGAGGCCCCAATCGATGCGGCGAGTGCCGAGCCCAGAGACGCGAGGCTGTGCGACTCAGCCTCAGCCGCTTCAAACGCCTCGCTTGTCGTAAGGACCTCTGAAAGCCGGTCGGCAAGCCCTTCGCTCGTTCCATCGAACCAGGCCGCCTCCCCTGCGTGATCACGCCAGTCCTCACTTGCGGCAAGCACGAGGCACCCAGAAGCCGCCGCTTCGAACAGCGTCTTATCGAACATGCCGCTCGGCGAGCAGTTCACGAATAGCTCGTGCGCCTGGAATACCTCGGGCGTCTTTTCGTTCGGTACGCTCGGATAGAACCTCACGCGGTCATGGAGACCGAGAATCTCGACTCTGGACTTGAGGTTCTCGAGGTACGCAGCATCGGCAGGGAGCGCGGACCCGTATACCGAGGCGACGAAGCTCACCCCTTTTGCGAGAAGGATGCCGAGTGCCTCGATCAATACGTCGGGGCGCTTCGACGGCGCAATGCGCGCAAGAAAGAGAATGGACTTTGGCTCTCTCCGTACCGATGCTGTCTGCGTAAACCGCTCAAGATTAACGCCTACCGGCATGAGTTCGGTCTTCCGGTACTTGGCGGTATAGGAATGCTTCGAAGTGCAGTAGACCTTCGTACAGAAAGCGGCAGCAACATCGGTGAGCCAGGATCCCGCAAAGTGATTGCGCCAGAGATATATCGGCTTCCCGAGAAACTTCCAGAGCACCCCCGCAAGGAGGATGTATTCCTGATTCATATGTACGAGCACCGAGTCATACTGATTCCGGAGCGACCACGCGAAGCGCATGAAGCGAAACGCGTATACGTATGAAGGAGATACCGCCTTCTCTTTGCCAAGCGAGTGTACCTGCACGTTCTCGGGAAGCGCATGCTCCCCTTCGAACAGACACACTACCTCAATGTGTTCGAAATGCTTCGCAAGCTCGCGGAGCCACGCATGGTAGGCGCCAAGAACGGAGTCCTTAGAATCCACTACCTGCGTTACGACGAGGAGTCTCATGGAAGCTCCGAGAGCGATCGAACGACCGGCCAGCGTCCGTCCTCTTCTTTCCCATCGCGCCGCACCTCGTACAGCGCAAGGCCCGGACATTCCCGGCTTATGATCTCAAGCTCGAGCGGCGTGTCGTCGGCAAGCACGGCGCCCGCATGCAGGTGCGCATGGGGCGCCAAGAACACGCCCTTACGCACGTCACCCGTAAGCATGACCGAGACGCGCGGTATCCCGTGAAATGCGCTCTTGGTCTTCGCTTCCTGAAGCGCCTTGTTGCCGTACGTTATAACCGTAACCGAATTCTCTTTCTCCCTGAGGAACGCGGCGGCGTCCTGGTAGAGGAATCGGGACAATTCTCCCGGTGCGAACGAGAGCGTACCGTCGTCAGCCTTTCGATAGGCATCGAGAACCCGTTCCTCCGGAGAAAGATCCTCAGTGCCTTCGCGTTTCCACAGCCACTCCTTGAAGGCCTCGGTGTCGAACATAGTACGATCGAAATCAAGGTAATAGGTCATGCGATATCTTCGTCTTTACCGTAGACGCCCTCAAGCAGATCGAGATCCTTTTCTGATGCCGTGAGCAGCGCGTTGTTCTTCAGGACGTTAGCTCTAAGGACCTCTTTTCCTTCTTCGTCGCCAACCTTCTCCGCATAGAGTCTGCGGAACGCCTCGAGGTCTTTGATGAAGCAGTGACCGCCTGCTCCCCTGCCCGCTTTGTCCGTATGCCCGGAGGCCGAGACCGGAGACAGGTGCGACGGACCTATGCGGGGATCGGCAGCAAGCGCGTCCTTCACTTCCTCGTACGGGATATCCATGGAAGCGGCGAGGTCATACAGCATGTTGGCGTACACGACCTTGAGCGTAAGGAATACGTTTCCAGCGTACTTCGTGAGTTCGGCAGCGCGCGCTCTCATGATTCGCGCATAGGGCGCCTTCGGCAGTACGGATAGCACAGTCTCGGCAGCGTTCTTGTAGCTATCCGTATCCTCGGGAATGCCGATGAGATTCCGTTCCGGGTGCGCAGCGTCATGCGCCGCATTCGATTCCCTGAGGAACTCCGGAGAGTTCATGAGAATGATATCGGGGAACGCGGCATGCAGCTCTTCGGTTGTTCCCGGGAGCAGGGTCGACTTAAGCACCGCAATTTTCCCCTTCCCAACGAGCGAGAGCGTTGAGCGCACGATGGACGAGTCGAATCCCGCGGCTGTCGTCGGCGTCGGTACCGCAATGAAGACGATATCGCACTCGGCTATCGCCTCTCGATTGCCCGCGTACTCAGGCTCGAGTCCGTAGCGCACGATGTCGTATCCGCGCGCCTCGAAATCGTCGGCATAGTTCTTGCCGATCCATCCCTGCCCGATGAAGCCGATGCGGAGAGAGTCCATTAGAGAAGTTTGCTGAGCGCTGCGGCGAGCTTCGCCGGGTCATGACGGATGAGCGAGCGCGGAAGCGGATCGTTCTCGACTGCAGGAACGACATACACGGACACGAGCGGGAGCCTGCGCACCCGGGCGTCCGTTGGAAGGAAGTCATCAACCGGTGGATACTCCCCTTCGGCGGCATACTTCTCGAGCACTTCCTTCGAGAGCCCGTTGTCGTTCAGGATGATGACATCCGGCTCGCGTCCCGCATAGCGCGCTATCTCGCGCACATGATCGCGCGCGGTATATCCTTCGGTCTGTCCGGCTTTCGTGAACAGGTTGCCGACATAGACGAGCCTCGCCCTCGATGCTTGCACCGCTTCTTTCATGCCGTCCGGAAGCAAGGCGGCGATGCTCGAGGTGTAGAGGTCACCCGGTCCAAGTACGATGAGGTCGGCTTCCTCAATTGCGTCTTTTGCTGCCGGAGAGAGCGCCGCGTTCTTCTCGAGCGCCAGCTCTTCGATGCGTGCGCGTCCTTGCGCATGATCATCGATGAGCCGTTCGTTCTTGAGTACGGAGCCGTCGGCAAGCTTCGCGACGAGCGTGGTCGCCTCCTCGGTCGCCGGGATAACCGTGCCGCACACCCGAAGGATCCGAGACGCCTCTTCGAGCGCAGCTGCATCCGATCCGAGCAGATCGGTAAGGGCGGTTAGGAAGAGATTCCCGAGGTTATGCCCTTTGACGTCGCTCTTCTCGAAGCGGTAGGCAAAGAGATCACGCAGTACATTCCCGTCCTCAGCGAGCGCTACAAGCGCCTGACGGGCGTCTCCGGCCGGCAGGAACCCGTAGGCGTCCCGCAGGTGCCCCGTAGAGCCTCCATCGTCAGCCGAGGTGACGATAGCCGAAAGAGCGACGCCAGGAATGCGCCTCAGACCGGAAAGGACCACGAAGGTCCCGGTCCCCCCGCCGATGGTTACTATGTTCTTCATGCCAGAGTGATAACTCCCGATAGTGTACCCAGGTTAGCCCTTTTTTTCGAGTAACCGGGCAAGGTCGAGGGCTATGGCCTTCGGTTGGTCCATGTTCTGGGCCAAATGCTCCTTAGCTGCGTGTTCGGCGGACATGATGAGCTGGCTCCTGCAGTCCATATCCTCGACCAGTCCCATGATATGAGTAGCGAGCGCTGCGGGGTCTCCAGGAGGCGCTACGAGCACCTCTTCAAAGCCTTTAAAGACCTCTCCAACAATGCCGACGTCGGTGGTTATGATCGGGATACGGGAGAGGGCTGCCTCGACGAGCGTGAGTCCGTAGCCCTCATACCCGCTCGCCTGAATGTACGCCTGGCAGCTTCGCATCAGGCCGCGGGCATCAGTTCGCGCGCCGAGGAATACCACGCGGTTTCCAAGATTGAGTCTGTGTACCATGCGTTCGAGACGAGTGCGCATACTTCCTTCACCGACGATGAAGAGCCCGACGGACGGGTAGCGCATACTCACGCGTGCGATCGCGAAAATGAGGTCTTCGATCCGCTTCTCCGGCTCAAGACGGCTTACCGTGATGAGCGCGAACGTGAAATCGTGTGGAGGAAGCGGGACTGCATCAGGTAGCTTGCTATCAACCTCTATGGGAATAACGGACGGCGACGGGATACGGCTGTCGTAGCGCACGATGAGGGATTCACGCACGCGGTTCGATACAGTGCGGATTCCATCGGCGTGAGGCAGCACCCGGTCCGCGATGATCCTGCGCACACGATTCAGGAGCGGCATACGCACCTGCGCGGAGAGCGCATTCCCGCCGTGTATGAACCATGGTGACCAGAGATCGGTATGCACTTGTATGTGGAGTTTCGCTGCTGTTCCTTTTGTTGCGTTCAGCGCCGCCAAGCCGTACTCGAAGGGGTCCTGAGCTGACACTATCTCGATACCCCGCTCGAGAATGATTGAACGGGCGGCACGGGCGAGCGCACTCACGACGCCGAGCTTCGTAGTCTTGACCCCCTTGATCATGAGCGGACCCTCTTCGATCACACATGACTCGGGTGCACGGGAGACAATAAAGAGTTCGCCGATCTCGTGCGCGTAGCGCTGCATGCGCGTTCGTACCGCGCTTCCTTCTATAAAGAGCGCAGGATCGTTCGAAACGAACAGTACCTTGGTCATACGTTCTCGGTGAGAATCTTCGAGGTCTGCTCGATCATGGTCTTGACGCTGAAGCGCTTGCTCGATTCCTTCGCTGCGAAGTGAAGACGCTCAGCAAGACCCTCCTCGGTAGCGAGTGCAACGATTGCGTCTGCAAGCGCCGTACGGTCTCCATGGGGCACGAGCATGCCGTCTACGCCGTCGGTGATAACCTCACCGTTGCCACCAACTGCGGTAGCGATGGTGGGCGTACCTTCGATCATCGCCTCGATAAGGAGATGCGAGAGGCCTTCGTATGAGGAGTTGAGTACGAGCATATCCGCACTCGCGAGCAGCGCATGCACTTCACCGTTATCAAGACTCCCCGTGAATTGGTAGCCGTCCCTAAGGCGTGCCTTCGCATACGCCTCGAGGTCATTGCGATCAGGACCTTCCCCCGCGATGATGAGCGTTGCGTCCGGAATCTTCTGGCGCGCATCTGCGACCGCATCAATGAGCCCGCCCATTCCCTTCCAGGGCACGAGCCTGCCGACTGAGATGATGCGAGGACGCTTCTGCGGAAGATCTTTCGGAAGCGTACCAGCATTCTCTTTCGTAACCGCATTGTGGATCACCGTGATGCGATCATTCGCTACTCCCCAGTGCTCAATGATGCCTTTCAGATATTCGCTCGGCACGATAACCGTCTTCGCCTCCTTTGCCACGTAGGTCTGCACTTGCTGGAACAAGCGCACCAGAGGAGAATGCTGGCGCTCACGCACGAACATATCAAGCGAGGAGGAGATACCGAACCGCTGTTTTCCCTGCTCCCATGCGTAATCTCCGACAATCTTGAGCACTAATGGTTTACGGAGGAGTTTCGCCGCCATGAGCGACGGGAGTCCGGTCGATACTGGATCAAGCGCGAATATGAGGTCGGCATCCTTTCCCGCTCGAAGGAGCGTGAAGAAATAGAGCAGCGAGCGGATGCCTTTCGGATACCGCTTCACGTCCGTAAATTTAACTAACGCAACCGTGATGCCATGCTTCGGTAATTCTTCCTCGAGGATCTTCGAGTAGGTCGCGGGCCCTCCGAGCTCAGGAGGATACAGCGGTGTCGCAATAAGAAGCCGCATAGGAATTCAATTCTACCGCGTCGTCATGCGTGTGAAGAGGCTTCGCATTGAGGACGCGACGATATCCCAGTCATAGGTCTTTTCGACCATAGCGCGCGCGGTGTTCGTAACACTCGCAACCTTCTCTGGGCGCGCGAGTATATCCTTCACCGCATCTCTGATCTCCTCTGGCGAATCACTCGCTACCGCCCACCCCGTAGTCCCTTTGTCGGGATTCTTTTTCTCATCGAATAGGAAATCGGCAATACCGCCCTCCTGTGTCGCAATAACCGGAAGCCCGGCGGCCATGGCCTCAACGAAGGAATTACCCATACCTTCCGATCGCGACGGACGAATGAATATATCGCACGCGCGGAGCATGAGCGGCATCTCGTCATGGCTGATCTGCCCCATGAAGCGTGAGCGATCAGCTACACCGAGCTCCTCAGCGAGAGCACGTAATTTCTCCTCATCCGGACCGATGCCGTAGATAAGGAACGAGACGTGTTCTGGAAGAAGCGGGAGCGCGCGGATACAATCGTCGACGGCATTCTTATGGACGAGACGTGAGGTTGTGACCATGAACACGTCATCATCTTTCTTCCCGAGCTTCTCCTTCATGCGTTCGATGTCAGCCGTCTGCTGCACCTTCGCGAACTTCGGGACGTCAACCGCGTTCGGTATAACCTCGCCGTATCCTTTGAAGCCCATGCGTATGCCCCACGCGAATAGGAAGTTCGAGATCGGCTGGATATAATCCGCGCTCGTGAATCCGCGCTTGAAGAGCGGCCATACGGGACGCGCGAGGCGCTCGATATGCTCAGGCGGATCCCCTTCCTGGAGCGTAAGCAGGTACGGTACTTTCGGCATGAAAATCTTAAAGATGGCTGCGGGGATGCCACACGAGTGTGCCATCATGGCCCAGATGCCGTCGAAGCGATATTGGAGGTGCAGCCAAAGCGCCTTGTCTGCCGCGAGTATCTGATACAGATGCTTGTTCAGATGCAGAGGGAACTTCTTAAGGTCCGCTATCGACGGATCCTTCACCGTCGGACCGATGCGGTGCACTATCACGTTCCCGACGCGCTCCTTCTTCGGAAGATTGGAATCGAACCGGAGCGTAACCATGTGGAACTCGATCTCCTCGGGAGAAACGCGATCGGTTATCTCCTTAATAGCCACCTCAGCACCGCCGATGAAACGGGGATAGTAGTTGAGGGAGAATATGAGGATGCGCTTCATGATGGTAATGATTATGACTTCAGAGCGATGAGCGTCTGCGCATACGCATAACGCAGCTGATTAGCGAATGCGTCCCCTTCCCCTATCGAGGTGCGAGCAAGAGCACGACGCGCGACTCCCTGAACCTGTGCCTCCTGCGTCGCGTCGATGCCATAGACCTGATCCGTTTCCGAGAGGATGAGACGCAGCAGCAATCGTACGATCGGGGAAATGTTTTCCAGACGCTGATCGGCGAGGGTGGTAAGCAGTGGAAGTCGCTTCAGCCGTCGCACGAGAATACCAGCGAGCGCGCCGTAGCTCGCCATAAGTGCCCAGGCGAAAAGATAGCGATGTGTACGCTGGAGCGCCATGCCTTTCAGGGAACCCAGAATTGGCAGTAGGTACTTATCGACGGGATGACCAAAGCCAACACGATGCACCTGCGCATTGGCAACGGGTGACCCCGATGCGTGCGCATCGTGAGCGAATGCCGCAGTCACAATATCGAATGATACGTCAGGCATTTGCCGCATGAGCTCGACGAGCGCCTGCTCTGCCGGTCCCATTATCGGATAGAAGGTCGTCGAGAATACGAGGACGCGCTTCTCGCGAGCGACTCCACGAGGACAGGAAGCGCGAAAGTCGCTGATGTATGCATCGAGCTCGCGTGTCGGGTTCCAGCCAAGTGAGCGTGACTTCGACGTATCAAGTTTAGATAGCGTGCGGTTAGCGCTGCGTGCAGGCAGCATCACAACATCTCCCCCGAACAGATTCGCTACCTCGAGGATGGTGAAGATCCGTTCGTTCCCGAGGCCGTATTCGTCTCCTTGCCCATGCTCGCCGACGAGTACGAGACCATCGACAATATCATCGACATGCGTGAAGTTCCGCGCTTGCGTACCGGGACTCGTGATGGTGAACGGTACGCCTTCCTGGTACATCTGCTTGAACGCTTCTATGACGGTACCGTAGACGCCGGCCCGCTCGCCCGGCCCGTATACGTTATAGAAATACGTGATGGCGTACGAAAGTCCTTCCGAGTCACCAACGGCTTTGACGAGTTCGGTGTTCGCGGCTTTCGTCGCGACATACGGGACCGTCTCCTTGTCCAACCCCTCGTCCGCGAATTTCGTGGACGAGCCGGCATACACGAGCTTGCACCGTCGCTTCTTCCAGAACGCGATGACACCCTTCGTGCCTTCGGTATTCAGGTCAAAGACGACATCAGGCTCGAGAACGCTCTGCTCGACTCGGGAATATTCGCCCAGATGATACACCACGTCGGGAGTCTCGCTGACATGCTGCTCGATGTCCTTGGTATGGCCTTCGCGGTATTCGACGCCCGGGACGTGATTCTTCTGGCTTCCCGCGAAATAATTGTCGAGGCTGATTACCCGATGCCCATCATTTACAAGGCGCTTACAGAGATTGCTGCCGATGAATCCGGCTCCGCCGGTGACAAGGATGGTCTTAGACATGTAGTACGGGAACGATACGCGGTAGGACTAAGGGACGCAATGCGCCCAGCTCCAGTGCAGTTTCTATGCACTGGAGCTGGGCAATCAAGCTTGGATCATGCCGGTATGCCGTATCGGTTCTGATAATGTCGTTCATCGTATATAACGCGTACCGCAGACCGGACGTTACACGTCCTTGAACAAAGATCGCAGCGTCTCCTCAGGCACTTCAAATATGGGGCGTGGCTCTTCGCGCGGTGCGGGCGGGTGCGGACGCTCTTCCATTCGAGACTGGGGCTCCTGCGGCTTCGGGATCCTTGGACGAGGTTCCGGCTCGGTATTGCGGATCACATCTGAGAGCGCATGCCTGAGGTTCTGTTCCTTTCCCTGCTCCTTCTTCTGCGTTTCCTTCGCAGCTCCTGCGATCGTCGCACGCAGAATTGCCTTAAGGTCGTCCGCGGTCTTCGTGGCTGCTTGCGGTTGAGCGCGTTCTTCCCGAGCCGGCGCAGGGCGAGACGATGGACGCTCAGCATGACGAACCGGTCCCCTATCCTCTCTTGGAGCTGGTCGCTCTTCTCGCGGAGCCGGACGATCATCGCGACGAGGAGCGGGCCGAGCCTGTGTGGAAGTCATCGGACGTGCTGCCTTGTTCTTATCCTCTTCTGACTGCCGTGCACGTGCAGCCTGCTCTTCGACATCGGAGAGCGAGAGTTCCGTAAGGATCGATTCCTCGATACCTTCGCGTCCGGCCGGCGCGAACTGCAGGCGCGACATCTCGATCACCTCCTGGCGATAGGAACGAGCGGGCTGCTCGATAGGCGGAATGGTGAGCGCTGAGAACGGCTGAGAACCGACTCCATCGATCATGAGTGAAAGGTAAATCTGTGTGTACCCCAGGTTCACGAGATCCTCCTGCAGGAACTTCGGCATGAAGACTTTCTCAAGAAGCTCGGCATCGAGCGGACCGACTCGGAACGAGACCGTCGTACCGACGTTACCAAAAACGGCAGCCTGTACTTCCTCTTCCATTTGGGCAACGTACTGGTGCGCGATGATCAGGTTCAGCTGATACTTTCGGGCTTCGGAGAGAATTTCCGAGAAGCTCTCGTTCGCGAAGTTCTGGAACTCGTCGACATAGAAATAGAAGCTCGGTGCTTTTGCGAGCTCGTGTGCCGGAAGATTTGCGCGGCTCATCGCGCCGAGGAAGATGCGCGTCGTTATCATGGACCCCAGGAGCTGCATATTGGTATCGCCCACCAGCCCCTTCGAGAGGTTCACAAGCAGGATCTTGCGCGAATCCATCAGATCTCGGATGTCGAAGGTAGAGTGCGGCTGGCCGATGATGTTGCGTATGAGCGGGTTGCTCGTGAACTGCCCGATCTTGTTCTGAATCGCCGGAGTCGCTTCCTGCGTATACCGATCGCCGTAATTCGCGAACTCCTTCGTCCAGAAATCCTTCACCACCGGATCCTTCACGTTCTCAACCACCTTCTTCCGGTAGTTCTTGTCGGTGTACATGCGGTTCACCCCGAGCAGGGTCGAGTCAGGATACTCAAGGAGCGCGAGCAGCGTGTTCGAGAGGATGTATTCCATGCGGGCGGACCACGCATCCACCCAGATCTTCTTGAAGGTGGCCATGAGTCCCGACACCACGAGATGCCGCTTGTCGTACCCGACGTCCTCCATCACGTTGAACGCGATTGGCTGTGCGAGATCGAACGGCGCGAAATATACGACGTCCTTTATGCGCTCGGGCGGTATGAAATCGAGCAGCTTCTCAACGGCGCTTCCGTGCGGATCGATGAAGGCCATACCTTCTCCGTTCCGGATATCCTGGATCGCCATGTTCTCGAGCATGGTCGACTTACCCATACCCGTCTTCCCGATGACGTACATGTGGCGACTGCGATCCTTCGCCTTGATGCCGAAGGGCACGCGCTTCCCTCGCGCATCAGTTGCAGCGAAATAGGTTACGCGCTCGGGGTTGTACATAGAAAGGATTATACCGCGCACCTATAGGAAGGGATATGAAAACGTCCGCAACTGATGCGGACGCGTCGGTCAGGGTCTCTCGCCAGAATCCGGGTCCTGACCATCCTTGTCAGGGATCGCGAGCGGGGACTCGCCGCGTGGGTCTGGAGGGGGCGGCGGCTGGACTTTCGAGCGGTAGCCCGACTCGTGGTCATCCCGCAAGATCGGCGGCACAGGCTTCATCGGTTGCAGCATGATCAACTCCCTAATGAACACCAGGGTTACACCTGTGTGCGATATCGTACTCTCCTGACTTCAATTGTCTATCGCAAGCCGCCTCACTGATATTGCACGAACATCGGCTGCGGTGTCAGCTTCAAAAGCTCGGCGGGAGTGAGCAAGCGCTCGGACGGTGGCTTGAGATCGTTCTTATAGAACAGCTTGAATCCGGTGAACTGCACCGGCTCCGGATAGATGAAGCTCTTATACGTGCCGATCTTTCGGGCCGGGCTTCCCCATCCGTCCATGACCATGACCACCTGCACCTCAGGCGTCGGCTTGATGAGCTCGGCGTTCTTCACCATCGCCTGCGTGAAGCGATGCACGATGAGGACCTTCGGCGGGAGATTATGCTCGCGCACGAGATCGGAAAGATACTGGATAGCGTAATTGATATCACTCGAGTTGAGCGAGCCGATGACCGTACCCGGCTTCTCTCCACCCTTCATGGAGAATTCCGGATCAAGCGCGAGGTGCACCTGCGGCATCGAGAGATACGCGTCGAGCGCAGGAATCTCCGACTGCACCGTCGAGAGACCGACTTGGATATCGAGGATCACGATCCCGTCGATCTCTTTCGCCATTGCTACCGCCATGTCGGTCTGGTCGTCCGGCATGCGCGCACGATACATGCCGCTCTTACCCGGATTATCCTGCGCGACCACCGCAATGTATTCGATAGCAGGCATGACTTTCACACCCGGGTCGGCCGTCTCCCAGCGGGCGATCTCCTGCTTCATCTTTTGGAGCACTACCGGCTTCTCATACTCGCCGAGGATGCCCATCTTCGTGGAATAGAAATTGCCGTAATAGGCGATGATGCGCTTGTCGGGAAGAATGGCTCCCGAGTTAGGATAGACGGTCTTCGCGGGCCAGAGACGAGGTGTGGTAGTTGCGGTAGTCGAGGCGTAGTTCGCTATCGAGATCATGCGCGCATCGTACTTCGCAGCATCAAACTTCGGTGCTTCCTTCTTCTTCTGGAAGAGCGCGGTGGAGGTCGCGTTCGAAGGAGTGCGGTCGTAGGTCGTCGCGAGCGCGTACGGGATCACGACCGTGCCAAGCAGCGTAAGCCCCAGTATGACCAACGAGATGAGGACGAACGGGTTACGAAGCGAGTGTTTCAGATGGGTCATAGGTCGGAGCGGTCGGACGTGCTGCCGGAGGCCTCTGCGAGATACCTATCGCTATCACGCCGAGACCGAGGACGGGTAGCAGGAACGAGAGCAGCGACATCGGGAGGCCCATAAATGGAGAAAGAACGACCAGAGAGCCGATTATAATGAGCAGACGTACGCGCGACATAGGGACCAGTATACTCTCGAGAGGTCCGGTCTCAAAAACTAGGCGGGAGCGACGATAACCACGAATTCCCCGCGCACCTGATCCTGACGCGCCTGGTAGTGCTCCATTACCTCCTGTGCCGTCCCCTCGATAACCGACTCGTGGAGTTTGGTGAGTTCGCGGCAGACTATTACCTTCCGGTCGTCTCCCAGGGACTCGGCGAGCACGGCGAGCGCCTTCTCGATGCGATGCGGGGACTCGTAGAACACCATGGTGCGCTCGCTCTCCGCGATCTCTTTGAAGAGCGTCTGACGACCTTTCTTATGCGGGAGGAATCCGAGGAACACGAACTCGTCCGTCTGGACTCCCGCGATGGAGAGTGCAGCCGTAACCGCGGACGGCCCGGCGATAGCTTCTATGCGAGCGTCCGCCCCGAGCGTATTACGGACCTCACGCACCAGTGCGCTTCCCGGATCGGAGATGCCCGGCGTTCCGGCATCCGTTACGAGCGCGACGCGTTTCCCTTCGGCGAGCAGTGCGAGGATGCGGGACGTGGCGAGGCGGCCCGAGCGCGCATGAAATATAAGGAGCGGCTTCTCGATATCGAATCGCTGAAGCAGCTTCGCGGTTACGCGCGTATCTTCGCAGGCGATGACATCAGCCTGCCGCAGCGTCTCGATAGCGCGGAGCGTTATATCGCCGAGATTCCCGATAGGGGTTGCGACGACGGAGAGTGTTCCTTCCATACAGGTACCCTACTCGTTCTGGGTATAAAAGAAAAGACGGGAGCTCTTGCGAGTTCCCGCCCCAGTAGCTCACCGCTCGTCTTTTCTCCGATGCTCAACGAACGCGTCCGACAACAGGAGAAGCTCGATCTGGCGTGCTTGGCTCTTGGTATCCGCTTCCCCTTCTGCCACAGCGAGCGCGAGCTTGAAGAGGTAGTAGGCCCGGTCAACGTCGCCCAGCTCAAAATGGAGCTCGCCCTCTCCTTTGAAGATGCGGACCAGTTGGCGGAGCCCGTACGGTTGATTCGCTTCCGCACGGATCTCCGCCTCGAGACTGTGAGCTTTCCCCATCAGCCTCCGGACAGCGCTCTTATCCCCGTACTTGCTGCGCATGACTGCCCGCGCAGATAAGAGGTACGCGAGAGCCCGTTGGTGCGGAAGAACATCCACTCCTTTAGCTGCAGCTTGCCCCAGCCGAGCGTACCTGAGCGCAAGCGGCGCACGCCAACGGCACCGAGGCAAGCTCGCAGTCGCGAGCAACCAGGTTGCGAGCACGTTCAGCTGGTTATGGTCGAGCTGCTCGCGATTGGCCCTGAGGTGCCACGAGTGCCACTCCGCAGCAGCGCCCCACATCAAAAGCTGCTTGAGCTTTTCGGAGCGAGACAGGCGCCCGTAGCCGGCTCTGATCTGGTTCATGCCGGTGATATAGCCGGACAGGATGACCGTATGCGATGAGAGCAGGTTTCCGGTCGCTCGCTCGTCTATGGCCTTTAAGCGAGCCTCACTGACTGCAATAAAGGCGTCTCCGCCCCATGAGGCGTCTTGAAGTGCCTCGGTCAAAAGAACACCTCCTTTCTATGTTGTAGGTGAGGGTGTGAACTTTATACAATATAAAAATAGTTTTCGCAAATACTACGCGACGAGCTGGTCCGCTACCTTGTAAATGTCGCCCGCTCCCATAGTCATGACGATATCGCCTTCCCCCGGCTCACTTCTGAGGATAGTTTCTATCTCAACAAACGTCCCGAAGCGTGCATGCACGCCGCTTTTTCCAATCCGTTCAGCAAGGCTCGCATTCGATACGGTGCCGTCGTCTATCTCGCGCGCTGCATAGATAGGCGCGATTATAACCTCATCCACTCCGGTAAATGCGGTTGCAAATTCTGGGAGCAAGTCTCGCGTTCGGCTATACAGGTGCGGATGGAACGCCACGAACACTTTCCCGCTCGTCTTCTTGCGAAGCTCCGTGAGCGTCTTTCGTATCGCGGTCGGATGGTGGGCGTAATCGTCATAGACGTCGGCTCCCTTGGCGGTCTTTCCTTTGTATTCAAAGCGGCGCCAAGTACCCTCGAATGCCGTAAGGGAATCTCGAAGTACGTCCTCGGAAATACCGGGTACAACGATTCGAGATGCTGCAGTAGCTGCGCGTGCATTCATCAGATTGAATTCGCCCGGGAATTTAGTTGGGTACCCTGCTTCCTTGGTGTAATCAATTATAGTTGCCGGAAGTCCTGCAAGAACTGGTGCGATGTTCGGATCATCCGGATTCGTAACGATGGTCCCCGTTGCCGGAACCTTTTCAGCTAGAGCTCTGAACGCGCTCTGCACGTGCTCAAGATCGCGATAGTAGTCGGTGTGATCGAACTCGAGATTCGTTATAACGAGTACCTCGGGAGAGAGTGTAAGGAAATCTTCCTTATATTCGCAGGCTTCAACCACGAACCAATCGGACTCGCCGGCGAGATAGTTAGAACCGAAGTCACGGACCAAGCTCCCGACTATAGCCGTCGGAGATGCTCCTGCATCCCGAAGAATACGAGCAAGCATGCCGGTCGTTGTGGTCTTCCCGTGCGTACCCGCTACCGCAACCGTGCGCTTCCCCGCCGATATGTCTCCAAGCGCCTCGAAGTAGGACTGCTCGCGGATGCCGAGCTCCTTCGCCCGCATACGTTCCGGATTATCTTCCCAGACCGCCTCGCTATAGATAACGAGCTCGGTATCGTCAGGCACATTCTCGGCTTTCTGTTCAAGCAACACGCGAATTCCTTTCTGTTCCAGAAGTTCCGTAACCGGACTCGGTTCGCGATCAGAGCCGGTGACCTGAGCACCCTGATCAAGCAAGTATTGCGCAAGCGCCGACATACCGATGCCGCCGATGCCGATCATATGAACTTTCTTAAGATTAGCGATATTTGACATAAGCTTCGAGAATCTTGGATTCATTCAAGTCGGTACGAACGGATATATTCTTCTGCAGGCTCATTTTCTCGATGATATCTTCTGGATCCAGCCACAGCATCGTGCTGTTTGATTCTGGATCATCCGCTGGCCGGTCACCCAGATTAGTCAGCTTCACTTCGAAATAAAGCGTTGCCTTCTCAAAACGCTTGTTACCTCCTCGATTGAACGCTGGACCTTCAATGCATCCCAGATATTTAGTCACAATCCCTTCGGCACCGAACTCTTCCTTGATTCCTCTCAACACGGCTTGGTCGAGTGTCTCGCCTTCTTCCAGTGACTCCCGCATCAGGATATATATCTCATCCAGATTCCCGATCATTGCCTGCACTTCCGGAGCCAGAGTCTCCTTCGACATTTTATGCACACAGATCTTACTCTCGTTGTTTACCAATACGGCGCCCACAGAAATATGGAATGGATTCCCACCTACGTATTGGAATAGGTTACTCATAGGTCTTTTACGAGTGCATTGAACTGGTCGCCCCGGTCGTACTCGTTCGTGAACATACCGAACGACGCGAACGCAGGACTGAAGAGAATGATATCTCCCGGAGCTGCTGCAGTGCGTGCGTCCGTGAGCGCACTCTCAAGCGAGTCGAATATGCTCGCATCAGGAAGTGAATCCTTAATGCGGTCGGTGCCGGTGCCGGCAAGCAGCGTCACGTGCTTCGTTGTCTCGCCGATAAGTTCGACAAGATTCTTCATATCGAGCCCCTTATCGAAGCCGCCCATGATAAGGACGATGCCCCTCCCCGCTTCGCTCGCGAGTGCATGCAGCGCAACTACGGTCGCTTCCGGTGTCGTCGAGTTCGTATCGTTGTAGAACGAGATGCCATCCTTAAGAGCGACGAGCTCAAGCCTGCCCGGTATCCCGATAAATGATTCGAGACTCGCGCGCGATACCTCGTCAGGAACACCGAGTACCCGCGCGGCTGCTAAGGCGAGCGCCGCATCATACCGGTTATGCGCGCCCGGCACGAGCAGATCGAGGTCCTCAGGAAGTATCTTCTCGCCTGCAACCAGGATCTTCGAAGCGATGACGTCTTCGTACTTGTCAATGACGGTGAGCGCCATCTGGTCGCCGAGTATGAGGGTGTCCTCCGGTTTCTGGTACAGGAATATGTTCGCCTTGTCGGCGAGATACGCATCTATATCGCCTCCGTAGTACGCGAGGTGGTCGGGATAGAAAGTCGTGAATATCGAAAGCTGTGGCGAGAGATGCGCATCCCCGAATCCCTGCAGCTGCCATGAGTCGAGCTCGAAGAGCGCCGTGTGTTCTGCAGTAACGTCATCAAGTAGCGCGAGCGTCGAAATGCCTCGCACGTTGCCGCCGAGCAGGATCCGAGCACCAGCCTTGTCGAGTATCCCATGGAGCATGTGCGTTACGGTCGACTTCCCCCTTGTGCCCGTAATGCCGATAACCGGAATGCCTGCCAGCTCCATGAACCACGACGCGCTCATCTTCACCGATATGCCGTTCTTTTTCGCTTCCTCTATGTAGAGAGAATCTGCCGGGACTCCCGCCGCCTTCAGTATGAAATCGCGATCGCGGAAATCCTCGAGTCGATGCTCGCCGAGGACATACTCGATGTTCGGATACTCCTTGAGACGGGCAAGCGAAGGCGCGAGCTGCTCGGCGGACTTGAGGTCAGTAATCGTAAGCACTGCTCCTTGTTCCGCCAGGTACACGGCGTCGCCGACCCCTCGGCCAAGCAGGCCGAGTCCCATGATCGTTATTCGTTTACCCTCGAAGTGGGAGCGTGCATCCATCTACGCCATGGTAGCGTATCCCCTGCCTTGAGGCGAGTTAGCAGGGGGTCTCAATCGTCGTCTCGTTCGGCATGAGTGATGCGCCACTGAAAGGTACCGCGACTATCTCGTACGGGCTCGTAAGCGCCTGGGAGGTGACGCATCCGGCTGCAGGCTTCGTCATTGTGATGTATACCGTTCGTACGCCTTCCGACTCCGTTATCTTCTCTATGGTTATGGCATGGCCTCCGGAAGACTTCGTTCCTGCGAACACGCCGATGACGTACTCGGTATCGAAATCGATTTTCGGGAGCGGCGTACCATCGCTGTCATGCGCGTTCTCCCATAGCTTCTTGAACTCATCCGCGTCATACACGGCGAAGTTCTTCCGCTTAGGAGCTTCGAGCGCATTCGTACCGGTATCGAGAACCCTGATGGCGATATCTACCGGTTCCGTTTGTGATCCCGCCTCCTCGCTTGTAACCTTTTCCCGGAACAGGGACGGTCCGTAGAAGAAAAGGCAGGCACCGACGATTATTGCGGCAAGGCAGACACCGAGCACGACGAGTATGTCTCTCATCCCTACAGTATATATGCACACGTCGAATCACGGCACCGATGTTGGGTATAGAAAAACCGGCCGAAGCCGGTTCTTCTCTGGTGCAAGCGGAAAGATTCGAACTTTCGACCGCCCGAGTATCAGTCGGGTGCTCTACCAACTGAGCTACGCTTGCCTGTGGTGGACCAACGGATAGTACCAGAATTCGTATATTCCTTCCAGCCACTACGCAAAAAGCGCAGTATGGAAGGATTCTCCGAGGAGGATCCTTCCATACTGCGCTCTTGCGGCATCTAGTTCAAAAATGAAAACGGTTTCTAACATGCGCACTCTTGTGTTCCGCCTATTCGAAGCCTTAGAAGCTCATATGTGGCTTCCAAGTCTCCACCGGTACGTTTTTCCGGCGTCCGTGCATTATTTAGGGATAAATGCCATGTCCCCTATGAGGAGCTGCATGTTGGACGCTAGCGATGAATAGAATAAATCCTATTCGATACTAACGACCAACATGCAGCTCCCCAAGATCGACCGGAGAAGCGCCTTTCGGGCTAACTTCGTTCCGATTGGATATGTTCCACGACCAGCTTCCGCTAGCCGTGCCTTGTTACGACTTACTCCCTGTCACTGAATTTACCGTAGTCCTGCAAACTGCAAGATTTCGGGTACCCCCAGCTTCCTTGAGTTGACGGGCGGTGAGTACAAGACTCGAGAACGTATTCACCGTGGTATTGCTGACCCACGATTACTAGCGATTCCGGCTTCACGAGGTCGATTGCAGACCTCGATCCGTACTGGGGCCGGTTTTTGGGATTTGCTCCACGTTACCGTATTGCGTCCTTCTGTACCGGCCATTGTATCACGTGTGCAGCCCAGGGCATCAAGGGACATGCTGATCTGGCGTCATCCCCACCTTCCTCCCCCGTGAGGGGGCAGTCTCGCCTGAAATATATAACAGACAACGGGGGTTGCGTTCGTTACCCCACTGAAGGGAACAGCTCAAGCCACGAACTGACGACGACCATGCATCACCTGCCAAGCACCCTCGAAGGCTCCCTCCCTTTCGGGTGGGATGCAGCTTGGTTTCTAGCCCTGGTAAGGTTCTTCGCTTATCGACGAATTAAGCCACATGATCCACCGCTTGTGCGAGTCCCCGTCTATTCCTTTGAGTT
>LFCN01000006.1 GCA_001189075.1 Parcubacteria bacterium C7867-004 | reverse complement strand
CGGCAATCTTGAGCAGCAGTCTACCTACACCCTTGCCTGCGGCGGACTCATACTGAAAGCTATCGTTAACATCATCCCGAAGATTATTGAGTTTTAGGGGACAGGACAAGCATGAGGAACGGCCTCCCTTGAACGGGGAGGCCGTTCCTGGTATAGTCGGCTCACATGAAGAAAGATATCCACCCGGCAGACTACCGACAGGTCCTCTTTGAGGACATCGCTTCTGGCGCACAGTTTCTCGTTGGTTCGACGATCCGCACCTCCGAGACCGGAACCTATAAGGGAACCGAGTACCCGAAGGTAACCATCGAGATCTCCAGCCAGTCGCATCCGTTCTACACGGGTGAGGACCGCAGTCTCGACAAGACTGGACGCGTCGAGCGCTTCAAGCAGCGCGCTGCAGCTGCTAAGAAGTAACTGCCCGATTCGAGCGCCCCGCCGTCATGGCGGGGCGCTCGTGCGTTATCATCTACTCCAATGGACTACAATCCTGAATTCAAAGCTAATCATCAGACCGCGTACCTCGCGGAGGAGTATGAGCGCTTGGAGGCCGAGAAGCATTCGTCCGTCGAGGCAGCAGGGGATGATGCAGTGCTACGGGAGATGGCCGCAGAGGATGCTGATCGCATCGAGGCGAGGCAGAAAGAAATCCTTGGCGAGATAGAGCGGATTCTTGATAAGGATAAGGAGGAGCAAGCGAAAGCGAAGGCTATCGTGCTTGAGTTCCGTGCCGGAGCCGGAGGCGATGAGGCGACGCTCTTCGCGCGTGAGCTCAAGGATATGTATCTCAAGTACGCGGAAGGGAAGAACTGGCGCGTACAGATCATCGATGAGCTTACGCTCGAGATACTGGGTGCTAAGGCATACGAAGCGCTCAGGTATGAGACCGGCGTGCACCGCGTGCAGCGGGTTCCCATAACCGAGAAGTCGGGACGTATCCATACCTCGACGGCGTCGGTAGCGGCGCTGCCGATCCGGGAGAAATCGAAGTTCATAATCAAGCCCTCGGACATCGAGATGGAGTTCTCTCGTTCGGGAGGCGCCGGAGGCCAGAACGTGAACAAGGTCGAGAGCGCCGTTCGTCTTATCCATATCCCGACCGGCATCGACGTCCGTTCGACGAGCGAGCGAAGCCAGCTCAATAACCGCCTCAAGGCCATGGAGATCCTCTCGGCTAAGCTCGAGGCGCTCCAGGAAGAGGAAGAGGCGAAGCAGCACGCGGATCTGCGTTCAGGGCAGATTGGTACTGCCGATAGATCGGAGAAGATCCGGACCTATAACTTCCTTCAGGACCGCGTTACCGACCATAGGCTCAAGGAATCCTGGCACAATCTGCCTAAGATCATGCAGGGTGGCATAGACCCTATTGTCGAAGCGCTCCAGGCGGCAGCCGAGAGCGGCGGGGTAGGCCCGGCTGAGGAGGATTGAAAGCCACGGAACCCTGTGATATCCTAGGAAAATCATGACTGAAGCACCAGAAACGAAAGCCGGTCAGGCCGGACCGGGAGTTGAGCGCCTATTCGGCGTCGGGGCGCATTTCGCACAGGTAAAGAGCCGCCGTCACCCGACGATGCGCTCGTTCGTACTCGGCGCAAAGAGCAACCTCGAGATCTTCGATCTCGTTAAGACCGATACCCAGCTTGCAAAGGCGAAGGATGTCATGGCGGCGCTCGCCCGCGACGGCAAGGTCGTCCTTATCGTAGGAGGGAAGCGCGAGGCTTCCGACGCAGTACGCCTTATCGGCAAGCGCCTCGGCGTTCCGTATGTCGCCGGCCGCTGGCTCGGAGGCACCATCTCGAACTTCACCGAGATCAAGAAGCGCATCGATCGTCTCGCTGACCTTTCCGCAAAGAAGGAGACCGGCGAGCTCGCGAAGCTCTACACGAAGCTCGAGCGCGTACGCATCGACCGCGAGATCGACAAGCTCACACTACGCCTCTCGGGACTCACGAACCTCGCACGCCGTCCTGACGCAATGGTTATCGTCGATACCAAGCACGAGTCGCACGCATCGAAGGAGGCGAAGCAGGCGGGCATCCCGGTTATTGGGATCATGAGTTCTGACTGTGACCTCAAGGACGCGGCGTTCCCGATCGTTACCAACGATGCATCGAAGCAGACCATCGAGCTTATGCTCAATGAGCTGGCCAGCGCGTACGAGGAGGGCCTTAAGGGCTAGTTTCAAGACCCCTCATCTGCTGCGCCTTTCAGGCGCTCTAGCTTACTAAAGAACGAGCCGGTGTTTCGCTACATTAAGAACTTACATCTCGATTTATATGGATATCTCTCTCGACATCGTTAAGGAGCTTCGCGACAAGACCGGCGTCTCAATCATGCAGTGCAAGAAGGCGCTTGAGGAAGCAGGAGGCGACATGGCGCAGGCTGAGGTTATCCTCAAGAAACGCTCAGGAGCTGCTGCTGACAAGAAGGCGGATCGCGAGCTCGGCGCCGGCGCTATCGGAAGCTACGTTCATGACGGTGTCGTGGGCTCGATGGTACTCCTTTCGTCCGAGACCGATTTCGTATCCAAGAACACCGAGTTCGGCGAACTCGCTCGCTTGATCGCGATGCATGTCGCCGCTACGAACCCCGCGTACCTCTCTTCCGACGAGATCTCCGAGGAGGCCAAGGAAGCCGCTATGACGGTCTTCAAGGAAGAGGTGAAGGATAAGCCAGCAGAGATGCAGGAGAAGATCCTCGAGGGCAAGATGGCCTCGTACTTCAAGGACCAGGTCCTTCTCGATCAATCGTACATTCGCGACGAGACGAAGACCGTCCGCGATCTCTTGAACGAGGCTTCGCAGAAGTTCGGCGAGCGCGTGGAGATCTCAAAGTTCGCGCGCTTCTCCGCGCGGTAGAGCCCTTCGCGGCCGGGTGCCGCACACCGTATGCTATATCTCATCCTCATCGGCCTCTCCCTCATCCTTTTCGGAGGGTTCCTCCTGCTTACTGCCTTCGAGCGCAGTCGAGGAATGCGCATGGCGGGTATCGCCCGCAACAGGCTTGACGCGCATATGGCTCGTCTGTCGTTCATAATTGCGCACGTGGATTGGTCGGCGTTCGCCAAGCACCTCGCAGGGAGTCTCGCGTCCCGCGTCATGCATGACGTCACGCATGCGATCCTGGTACTCGTGCGCTCGCTTGAGCGCATCCTCACCCGTACCGTGAAGGGACTGCGTGAGAAGCGAGAGAACCCTGGAGCCGTCGCCGTCGAGGAAATGAGTCTTCAGGACCGCGCTATGGTGCGGGTGAAGCGAGCACTGGCGTATGCGAAGAAGACACGTACGCGTGCCTCGAGGAAGCGGAATACCCCAATTTCAAAGGACACGATAGAATAGGACGAACGCCGGGATAGCTCAGTTGGTAGAGCAGCGGCTTTGTAATCCGCAGGTCGCCGGTTCAAGCCCGGCTCCCGGCTCCAATGAAGAACGGCCCCAAAAGGGCCGTTCTTCTATTTCCTCTTTGGGGTGGTGGTTGCGGTGGAGGTCGCGAACAGCGACTTCGGGAACAGCTTCTCGAACTCTTCAAGCTCGGTGAAGCCGTACGAGCGCGTTCCGTTGATCACGAATGCCGGGAACTCCTCGTTGACCTTCTCCACGGTTACAAGCGTCTTCAGGGCTCCCAGGTCCAGGTTGTAATCGAAGGAGTACACGCGGAGGCTCGGATAGGTCTGGCGCAGATAGGAGAGCGCATAGCTGGCCCGATCGCAATCAGGACACGAGCCCGGGATGTTCGAATAGAAGTAGAGCGCGGTGGTCGGCGTGAAGCCGCAAGTCTTAGCCAGGCGCTTGTTGAGGAGGTAATCACGGATCTGGAGGAGGGTGTACTGCTTCTTCAGTCGGAGCACCTCGCCATTATCGCTCCCGAGCTTCGACTCAGCGCTCCCAAGGCGGTCGCCCAGCGTCGACAGCTCCTGGGTGAGCTGGGTTCCGGAGGCGAGATCCTCGCACGGAGCGTTCTCAAGAAGGGTGAACTGGGTCTCGATGGAGAGGGTATCGGTCGCGAGCTGGCTCTGGATGGCGTCGAGCTCACGGATGCGCTGCTGGTCGAGATAGTTGATCGTATAGAAGATGGTGCCAATTATCGCAACCGTGATGAGAAGCGCCAGCAGCGCGTTGCGCATTGCGAGCGACATAGGTTTCCGAGCAGGGGTCATAGGGGAGAGTATACAGGAATTATCGCCACGCGCGGCGGATGCCGGTTGTCACATCAAACAGTGCTCGCATCAGCCAGAACGGTGAGATGAGCGCGTACAGAAGCACATAGCCGATGATGCTCGAGGTAAGGTGCGCGGGCGTGTTTGAGACCCTGCGGCCGATGACGATGAGTGCGAAGGCGATTATGGAAACCACGACGCTGAGAAGAAGCACGAAGGAGACGGGCGCATAGAGCCATTCGATGGAGATGCGGGGCATCAACGTATAGGAAAGGGGAATGCCGCTTGAGACGGAGATAAATCGAGCAAGCTGACGCGTTGACTCAAGTACCGCGATCAAGAAGAGCGAAACGCCGCCGATAATGGCGACGAATCCGAGCGGGAGCACCATGAGGCCGAGTACGCCGTACTTAGGATTTCCGACGAGATCGCGATAGTCGGTCATAACATTGCGGAGGAAGCCGGTCGTCCAGCGCGTTCGCTGCTTGATAAGCTTGAGCGGAGTCTTCGGGACGGTGGTATACACTCGTGCGCGCGGTGCGTTCTCGATCTCATAGCCTGCGCGCTGCATGCGGAGCGCCATCTCCATGTCCTCGGCCTGATGCGCATGGCGGAAGCCCCCTACTTCGTTTATTACGCTGCGGCGGTAGAGCGAGAACGGGCCCGGCGTTACATAGATCCCGTTCACTGCCGAGAGCGCGTGGCGCAGTGCGATACCGAAGATGTACTCGGCGTTCTGCGCGAGCTCGAGCAGGTTCTTCGGCTGGTGCACCGACATGGCGGGCGTGGTGGCAGCGACGTTCGGATTCTCAAAGGAAGAAATCATCTCGCGGAGCGCGTCAGGCGCTACGAACGAATCGGCATCGAGACAGCCGACGAGCTCTGCGTTCTCGCTCGCTTCGATACCGGCGTTCACGGCAGTGTGCTTCCCGCCGTTCTCCTTATGGATGACGCGTATCTGTGGGTTGTCGAGATACGAATCCATGACGGCGCGGGTGCCGTCGGTAGAGCCGTCGTTCACGAGCAGGATGCGCAGCTTGTCCTTCGGGTAGTCGAGCGCGAGCAGGGAGCGGACAGTGCCGTCTATCGTCTTCTCTTCGTTCCAGCAGGGAACGATGAGTGCGACGGTCGGGGTGTTGGTTGCAAGCACGCGTTCCCGGCGATTGCGCGCGTCCGAGGAGAGGAAGGTCAGGAGCATGAAGACCTCGAAATAGAGGCCTAAGAATATGAACGGATAGGCAAGAAGTTCGAAGCTCATGTATGCCTTACGTACCGGGAAGTGTAGCAAAAAAAAGCTGTTTTTTCCAGGAAGTAGGCGGTATACTGGGGTCACTATGCCCCCGGGCCACCCGCATCCTCTCACGGTTACCATCCGCGATATCGCCGCGATATTCTCCCGCATGGGCTTCTCCATCGCGTATGGTCCCGAGCTCGAAGAGGAATGGTACAACTTCACCTCACTCAACGTTCCGGCAGATCATCCCGCGCGCGATATGCAGGACACGTTCTGGACGAACGAGGATCCCATGCGCGTACCGCGCACGCATACGACCTCGGTCTCCATCCGCGAACTGGAACGTATGGCCAAAGAAGGACTGACGTCGATGCGCGCGATAGCGCCCGCGAAAGTCTTCCGCAACGAAGCTACCGATATGACGCATGAGGCGCAGTTCTATCAGCTCGACGGGTTCGCAGTCGGTCCGACGGGCACCGTAACGCTTGCGCATCTCAAAGGCACGCTCGATCGCTTCTATCGCGAGTTCTTCGGCCCTGATGCCGAGGTTAGATTCCGCCCGAGCTTCTTCCCGTTCACTGAGCCGTCGGTCGAGGTCGATATGTGGTTCGCTCCTCCCGGAAAGGAAGGACGCTGGCTCGAGATGAGCGGTGCGGGCATGCTGCATCCGAATGTCATCAAGAACGCGGGACTCGATCCTGAAAAGGTCGCTGGCTTCGCATTCGGCGGCGGGATAGAGCGTCTTGCTATGGTGAAGTACGGCATCCCGGATGCGCGACTCTTTCATTCAGGCGATGCACGCTTTGCGCACGGCTTCACCTCATAACTATGAAAGTCTCACGCGCGTGGCTCCAGACCTATTTCGAAGAATCGCTTCCGAGCGCGGAGGCGCTTGCTGATGCGCTTACGTTCCATGCCTTCGAGATCGAGGAGGTGAAGGACGACCTGCTCGACGTGAAGGTGCTGCCGGATCGCGCCGCCTATGCGCTCTCGCATCGCGGCATCGCGAAAGAGATCTCGGCAGTCCTCGACCTCCCTCTGAAGAAGGATCCGCTCCGCGAGGAAATTCCCGAACAGCCTCAGGGCGAACAGCTTTCCATAACTGCTGACTCTCGCTATGTGCTCCGCCATATGGGCGCGCTCGTAACGGGCGTAGAGGTCAAACCGTCTCCCGCCTGGCTCAAGGAGCGTCTCGAATCGGTAGGTCAGCGCTCCATAAACAACGTCGTGGATATCCTGAACTACGTGATGCTCGATATCGGCCAGCCTGCGGGCGCGTTCGATGCGGACACGCTCGGACGTTCGGAAGGAGCCCTTTCCATAGATATCCGCGAAGCGAAAGAAGGGGAGCGGATCGTTATCCTGACCGGCGAGGAGCATGAGCTCGGGAGCGATATGTTCGCTATCACTGATGCGACGAATGGAACACTTCTCGATATCGCGGGCATCAAAGGTGGGCGTTCTTCGGGTGTTACGGAATCGACCACCAACCTGTTCATCTCGGTCGGTACCTATGACGCGACCCTGCTCAGGCGTGCGGCCCAGAAGCTGAAGATATTCACGGATGCCTCAAGCCGCTATCAGAACCGCGTATCGCCTGCGCTCTGCGCCTACGGCATGCGTGATATCCTCGCCCTCGTTACGGAGATCGCCGGCGGAGAGGTTCAGAGTGTCGTTGACTTCTATCCATCTCCGGCAGATGCAGAGCCGGTTACCGTTTCGCTCGGAGCGCTCACTGCTCGCCTCGGCCAAGCGTTCACGCTCGAAGACGTGCGGGGCGTATTCGACCGCCTCGGGTTCTCGTACACAGAAGTGGAGGAAACGTTCACGGTGCTTCCTCCGTTCGAGCGTCGTGACATCGTCATACCCGAAGACCTCGCCGAGGAGGTCGGTCGCATACTCGGCTATGACCGCATCGATCCCATCGAGCTTTCGCCGCTTCCGGCGGGGGAGCCTGACCAGGCCCGCTATCGCGGCATCGAGCGCATCCGTGACTTTCTGCGTGAGCGCGGCTTCACGGAACTTTCAACCCCGAGCTTCGCTGCGGAAGGCGATCTTAAGCTCGCCAATCCGCTTGCAAGCGATAAGCCATTCCTTCGCTCAACGCTTCTTCCGAACATGCATGACGCACTCGCACGCGCGAAGCAGGTAGCGCCGCGACTTATCGGCCCGGCCCCGGTCCTCAAGCTCTTCGAGATCGGGACCATATTTACGAAAGACGAAGAAACGCTGTCCCTTTCGATGGGTGTAATCGACCTTCTAGGCAAGAGCGGGGCGAATATCCTCAAGGAGAATGCGGCGACGCTCGAGCAGGAGCTGCTCGCTACACCGGGCGCCGCTCGCTTCAGTCTCGATGGACTCATGCTCGAAGTGAACCTTTCGAAGATTAATCTCGAGAAGCTCGGCGAGGAGTATGCGCCGGAGATGCTATCCGTCGCGCCGTACAAGCCGTTTTCGCTCTATCCGGCAGCACTCCGCGATATCGCGGTCTGGACCCCTCTAGGAACTGAAGAATCGGAAGTAACGAACGCTATCATCGCTGCAGCTGGGGATCTCCTGGTACGTATCGATCAGTTCGATCGGTTTGAGAAGGAGGGAAGGATCTCGTATGCGTTTCGTCTTGTCTTCGAGTCCATGGAGCGCACGCTTGCGGATACCGATCTGGATCCGGCCATGGAACGAGTTACGAATGCGCTTAATGCGCGGGAAGGGTGGGAGGTTCGGTAGCGTCTGACCTCAAGGGGACGGTTCTGTCCGACAGAGAGTAAAAGCGCCTTGTATTAGCTCACTTGGAGGAGCTTTTCATGCTATACTCAGGAGAACATATGGCCAAAGGAAGCGAGGAAAAAGAGCCTAAATCCAAGGCTAAAACTGCTGCACCTGCTAAGAAAGCGGGAGGGAGCTATGACGCGTCCTCGATAACCGTCCTTGAGGGTCTCGACCCGGTCCGCAAGCGTCCGGGCATGTACATCGGCACTACCGGGCCCGACGGTCTCCATCACCTCATCTGGGAGATATTCGACAACTCACGCGACGAAGCCATGGGCGGATTCGCTGACGACATCGAGGTTGCGCTTCTTCCGGGCAATCGCGTTCGCGTCGCCGACAACGGGCGCGGCATCCCGGTTGATAAGCACGCGAAGACGAAGGTCTCCGCACTCGAGATGATCATGACGACGCTTCATGCCGGCGGAAAGTTCGGCGGGGACGAGTCCGGCTACAAGGTCTCAGGCGGACTCCATGGCGTGGGTGCATCGGTAGTGAACGCGCTTTCCACGTGGGCGCGCGCTGAAGTGCACCGCGATGGTGGCGCATTCGAGCAGGAATACAAGATCGGGAAGACCCAGGGAGCCGTAAAGAAGATCGGATCCTCCGACATGCACGGCACGATCATCACCTTCGAAGCCGACCCCACCATCTTCCAGGAAGTGAAGTACGACTGGCCGCGCATTGTCGCGCACTTGCGCCAGCAGGCCTATCTCGTGAAGGGAACCCGTATCACGGTTATCGACGCGCGCGAGCTGCCGGAACTTAAAGCGCCTGGTATCTACTGGCTCCGCGATCTGGGCCTCGATGTGCCGTCCATGTCTTTCTACTTCGAAGGCGGTCTTCGCTCCCTCATCGGTTTCTATAACAAGCACCAGGGACCAGCCCACAAGAATATCTTCTATGTTGATGCGAGCGACGGCGATGTCGGCGTCGAAGTAGCGCTCCAATATGTCGATGACCTCACCCCGAGGCTCATGGCGTTCGCGAACAATATCTATAACCCTGAGCACGGCACGCATATTACCGGCTTCAAGACCGCGCTCACGCGTACCCTCAACACCTATGGTCGCGCAGCCGGCATCCTTAAGGAGAGCGAGGAGAACTTCACGGGAGATGATGCGCTCGAGGGCATAACGGCGGTTGTCTCGGTAAAGATGCCGGAGATCCAGTTCGAAGGACAGACAAAAGGCAAGCTGGGAAGCGTTGAGGCGCAGGGAGCGGTAGCCTCAGTATTCGGATCCGCATTCGCCACCTTCCTCGAAGAGAATCCTGACGACGGCCGCGCCATCATCAACAAGGTGCTGCTCGCGCTCAAGGCCCGCAAGGCCGCGAAAGCAGCTAAGGATTCGGTGCTCCGTAAGGGTGCGCTCGAGGGCATGACCCTTCCGGGTAAGCTCGCGGACTGTCAGAGCAAGCTCGCCGAGGACTCGGAGCTCTTCATCGTAGAGGGAGATTCGGCAGGCGGCTCAAGCAAGATGGGTCGTGATCGCCGTACGCAGGCCATCCTCCCGCTTCGCGGAAAGATCCTCAACATCGAGCGAGCGCGCCTCGATAAGATGCTTGCTTCCGAGCAGATCCGGAACCTGGTGGTTGCTATGGGCACCGCTATCGGCGATATCTTCGACCTCGGCAAGCTTCGCTACCACAAGATCATCATCGCCACTGACGCCGACGTCGACGGTGCACACATCCGTACGCTTCTCCTTACGCTCTTCTATCGTCACTTCCGCCCGATAATCGACGGAGGTTTCATATACATTGCGCAGCCGCCGCTCTACAAGATCAAGCGCGGGAAAGAGATTTTCTACGCCTATACCGACGAGGAAAAGAACACGATCCTCGGCAAGGATGCCGATATGGCGGTGGACGCGAACGATGACAGCGAGGAGGAAGAGACGGATGAGGAGGCAGAGACAGCGGTTGCTAAGAAGGGAAGCGCGAAGGTCTCGATCCAGCGGTACAAAGGTCTCGGAGAGATGAACCCGTCCGAGTTGTGGGAGACAACCATGGATCCGGCGCGGCGTATCCTGAAGCGCGTAACGGTAGACGATGCCTCTGAAGCCGATCGCATCTTCGACGTGCTCATGGGTACCGATGTCCCAAGTCGCAAGTCGTTCATCCAAAGCAACGCGAAGCTCGCGAATCTCGACGTATAACATTCTGAAAAGAAAAAGCCCCGACCAAGGTCGGGGCTTTTTCTTGTATCGAAGTATTATTTCTCGATATCGATCGTGACCGAGCGGGTGTTGTTACCCTCATTTGACTCTCGGATATCTTCATCGGGATCAACCGTGATGGTGATCTTGCGGTTCTCGCCGTCCTTCGTGCGATCGAATCCGAGGACGTACTCGATGCGCTCTCCCGGATTAAGCGACTGCTGGATGCTCGAGCTGTAGGTGAATGCACGCGAGGTAGGAAGCGTGGCATCGAACTCGAAGCGGCCGGATGCGTTGGTGCCTTGGTTCCTGATGGTGAACTTGAACGCGCCGCGCTCGCCGTCCGGTACCTCGTCCGCAGCACGGAACGAGCTGGTGTTGGTAGACGTGAGGTATCCGGTTACGACGTTCTCGACGACGAGGTCAGGAAGGCCGGAAAGGGGAAGGGTGACGGCGCCACCAGTAGTGCCGATAGGGCGGACGGTGGTAACTGTGCCTCCGCCGGTAGTAACTGGAGCCGGAGTGACTACAACGGTAGTGGTTGCAGTCGAAGTGGCAACGACGACATCATCGCCAAACGGAACCGTCTCGTCAGGGGTAACTACCTCAAGCGTGGTCTCTCCATCCTTCGAGAAGGTCGAGGAAAGGTAGACGGCAGCTGCGCCGATGCGGGATACCGCCTTCGGCACATAGCTTGCGGCGTAGATTGCGAGCGCCATGCCAAGGATAAGCAGGACGATAAAGCCTACTATCGCAAGGGCGTTAACGGCTGCCGTACGGCCGCCGGTCTTCGTTGTGCGTATCGTTGTCGTTTCCATATGCGGCATGTTTACCATACTCATTTTTTTTGTCAACTAGCGACAGATACGGCCTTCAGGAAGCCTTCATGTACCTGAATGTACTCTGAACCCGGATTATGGGAGGCAAGGAAAGAGTGCTCGAGTCAACTTGACAAAGCACTTCTATAATGTAATGATGCTCGAACGGGTATGGTAGCGATAACACAGACCGTTCAGCTTATTCGCGCTTTCGGGCGCGTCTACGATAAGAAATGGAGCTTCCTGGCTTCGTTCTTGGTCATGTTCGCCGTATCCTTCTCAGCGCTCGCAAGCCTCGATCTGGTCCCAGATCCGATTGAGCCGGTCGCTAAAGAGGATACGAATGTGGTCAGCGCCGCTCTTGTAGCGTCGGTTGCGTCTGCCATACCGGAGAATCCGATTCGCGTTCTGATTCCGGAGATTAAGCTCGATGTCAGCATCAAGAATCCCGACTCAACAAGCATTAAGGTACTTGATGAGGCGCTGAACACGGGTGCCGTGCGTTATCCGACCTCAGCAAAGCTAGGAGCTGAAGGGAATGTCATTCTCTTCGGGCACTCGAGCTATCTGCCGGTCGTGAACAACGAGGCATACAAGGCGTTCAACGGCATCCAGGACCTCAAGAAGGGCGATGAGATCATCGTGTATAGCGACACGAAGAAATATGTGTACTCAGTTACGCAGGTAGCGAAGGCAGACGCTGAGTCGGCCGCGATTCCGCTTACGAAGACCGGCCACATGCTTACGCTTGCTACCTGCGACTCGTTCGGGAAGAAGACCGACCGTTTCGTCGTCGTAGCAGACCTTGTAGGGAGCTATCCGCTCGCGAGCTAACGCTCGCTGTCGGATAGGTCGCTGCAAACGCAGGTTAGACCGATTGTTCTTAGCATTGCTACCCCATTCGGGGTGGCGCAAACAGGGAAGCAACCCAGATGAAACTCGCAATGTTCATCTCCGCTGCTGCCCTCGCGCTGTCCACTTCCATGTGGGCAAGCGAGGCGCAAGCGGTGGAGCCGGCTGGCCATTCCTTCTGCAAAGGGGGGATGGGCGAGCCCAAGGACTTCGCGCGGCGTATCGGCAAAGCGGTTACCGCCAAGCCCGACGGCAGCGCGATCGTCGAGGGGTGTCAGGCTACGGCCTACGAGCTCCTTCTCGGCTTTCAGCAGCAGGATCCGAAAGCGAATCTGACCTCGGTCAGCCAGCTCGAAGCCTACGCGAACAAGCTGGTCGAGATGCCGACGGAAGTCGGCGTCGAATACGGCTCTGCCTGCCGCTACGATCTGCCCAACGGCGGGCTGGTCGTGAAGATGGCCTGCGTCTGGCGAGAAGTGAAACCCGGCGAGAAGGTGTACGGCAACCCCGACACCGGCGCGCGCGTGATCTTCTCGTTCTGCGGAAATCCGGGCGGCGTCAAGCTCGATCCGGTCATCGTGACGTCGAACCCGTGCGTGAAGGTCGTGTTCCCGAGCCATAACGGCAAAGGGACCCCGATCCGCTTCGCGCACAGCGCTGCACGGGATCTCCCGGGTCGCTGCACGAAGCTCGAGGTCGTCGGCGAACCCAAGCCGTTCCATGACCTGCCTGAAGAATGCCCGGACTCCTATGAACGGGTCTCGGGCGTCCGGAAGTACAAGGTCGTCTGCAGCTGGGACAAAGTGGAACAGCAGGCGAGCGAACTGCTCGGCCACGAAGCCCATGTGGGGAACGTGTCCGGCTCCTTCTATGCGAGGACCGAGGGGACCAACGTCCTCTGGCTCCCGCCGGAAGCGCTCAACGGCATGACCACCATCTGCTGGGACCTGGGGGAAGGCGAGTTCATCGCCTTGAGCGTCATGCGTCCGCAGTTCGCGAACGGCTTGGTGGCTACCATCACCAACGCCGACATCGAGGAGGCTCGGAAGGTTTCCCAACAGTAGCGGGTGAGAGGGTGCGCACGGACCGCAGAAGCGGAAACCGTGCGCATCAGCTCACTCTTTTAATACGCCACATTCGTGGCAGGGAGCAATTTATTATCTTTTACCAGTCGTTCAACAAGAGGCATATGACCACCATCCAACACCACATGGTATTCGCGAAGAAGTATCCGATTCGTATCGGCGTGTTTTCGGTGCTCGCCGTGATTCTCATGGGCATGGCGATCGCATTCGCGACCGGTATGGCGACCCCGATCCTTGCGAAAGCGCAGGTGATCATAAGCCCTCCCTGCTGCATCACGGTTCCGATCCCGCCGATCGTTCCTCCGCCGATCGTTCCTCCGGTATACGTACCGCCTATCGTCAGCCCTCCCTGCTGCACCGAAACCCCGGTACCGCCCGTGGTTGTTCCTCCTATCGTCAGCCCCCCGTGCTGCGTCGAGGTTCCCGTACCTCCGGTAGTTGTACCTCCAATAGTGAGCCCTCCCTGCTGCATCGAGACTCCAATACCACCAACTCCGGTCCCACCGGTAGTACCGCCTATCGTCAGCCCCCCGTGCTGCATCGAGGTTCCGCCAGAAGTACCTCCGTTCGTGCCGCCAGTGATACCGCCCGTAGTTCCACCGGTGATCCCTACTGAGGAACCGATTCCTCCGGTCATCCCTCCAGTCATCGATGTCTGTCCGAACATAGTCGGCGACCAGACAACGGTTCCAGGTGGCCTCGTTATCATCAATGGCCAGTGCGTCGTACCGCCAATCAATCCTCCGCCGGATGTCTGTCCTAACATAATTGGAATCCAGACAACGGTACCAGATGGCCTTCTTCTCGTCGGCGGTGTCTGCGTGCCACCTGTCATAGACCTCTGCCCGAATATCTTCGGAAGCCAGACCGTTATCCCAGAGGGTCTCGTCCTTACCAACGGCCAGTGCGTACCGCCACCTGACGTCTGTCCGAACATTCTCGGCAACCAGTCGTCAGTCCCCGCAGGTCTTATCGTAATCAACGGCCAGTGCGTACCGCCGCCAGTGAATCCGACCTGTGAAGATCTGAACCCCGGTAATCCGCAGGCATGTAATCCGGTTCAGCCGACACCGATCTGCGTATCGCTTAAAGCGAACAACGAGACCATCAAGGCCGGAGACGAAGTCATCCTTACCTGGTCAACGGCAAACGCATCGTCCGTAACTTTCAACAACGGTATCGGTCTTAAGACTCCGGGCAACGGCACCCTTACGGTGAAGCCGACGGAGAACACTACCTACACCGCGATGGTAGCGGGAGAAGCGGTGAAGGCCGCGTGTACGGTCGCTATCAAGATCGAAGAGATCGGCTGCACCAGCAATTGTGGTGGTGGAGGCGGAGGTGGTGGAGGAGGCGGAGGCGGCCGCAGCCGTCCGCGCGTTATCCTCGACTCGCTCATGATCCCCGGAGAAGAGCCGCTCGCATTCGTGTATCTCGCGGAAACGCCGTATACGGGTCTTGACCTCGGTCCGTGGGGAACCGCCCTCTACTGGGTAGTACTTATCGCCTGGAGCGCCGCTGCCGGCTACCTCGTTCTCTTCAATGCCGTTCCGTTCGCCTTCGCTCGCGCGAAGCGCTTCGGGGGCAACGTGAAGGAGGCGCTCAACGCTGAGCCTATCCAGCAGAGCCATACGCCTGCGCACGGCGGCCACGCGGCTCCGTCGCACGCACCTGCACACGGCGGTCATGTAGCGCACGCGCCTGCGCACGTAGCTGAAGCTCCTCGTCCGAGTGGATACAGCGCAACCGAAGGCTTCAAGTCCTTCGCTACCAGCGAGACGCTCTCGATAGACGATATCGTCAAGGGACTCTCGCGCCTTCCGCAGGACATGCCCGTATTCCAGAAGCCGGAGGAGTCGGTGGCGTATCATCCGAACGTCGAGCCGATACATCCGACTCCAGTCGAGTATGCCGCTCCGGTAGAGGTGAGGAAGCCCGAGGTCGCGCATCCGCCGGTCTCCGAGAATGTCCGTGATTTCATCAAGGCACTTCTCGACGGCGATCGCGACACGGTCTTCGGCACCGTCCGCAAGATCAATCGCGAAGGCGGCAGCACGGAGGAATTCCTCTCGCACACCGTCTGCGCACTCGATGACGCGTATCGCGCAAGCATCGACGGTACGACTTGTCACCCAGACATCAAGGAGCTCACGAAGGATTGCCACCCATCCTTCCTCGAGCGCCTCGTTTCATCGCTCACGACCGCGGTCGACGGCAGCTATTCGCAGGGCATCACCGGCGTAAAGCTCGGTCTCACCCGCGCGCTCTCCGTAACGAACGGATAAGCAAGAGTAAAAAGAAAGACCCGTTCCGAAAGGAGCGGGTCTTTCTTTTTGTTAGGCGAGGAGTAGCATGACCTGCAAGGGCCAGTACTGGTCCGTGTAGGAGGAAGCTCCATGAGGAATATTTCGTGGAAGTCGTGGGTGGCTATACTTCTCGCTGCTGCCCTGGTCATCTGGCTGGGACTGCAACCAACCATGCGGCAGCTGCGTCAGTCCCGACCGATTCCGATCTCTCAGTCCACTTCGGACGTCGTCCTGATCAGTCGCGCGCTCGATGCCGCTGTGACGACTCCGCCTCGTCGGGAGGATTGGACCGAACGCTACCCGTAAGCGATATGCCGGACCCTTTGGGCCCGGTATTTTTTATGTCCGTTCCTCAATCTCCTTGGCTACGAGCTCAGAGAAGTCGGCGACAGTCATAGGATCAAGCTTGCTGGTGCGGCTCTCGACCGAGACGGTCCCTGCTTCTACCTCTGCGTCACCAATGACGAGCAGATAGGGAACCTTCATATTCTTTCCGGAGCGTATGCGCTTGCCGAGAGAATCGTTCGCGCCATCAAGCTCTACGCGCACTCCCTTGGCACGCAGTGCTACTGCAACTTTGTTGGCGTAGTCAGCATGCTTTTCTGCTGATATCGGAAGCACGAGCACCTGTACCGGAGCGAGCCAGGTGGGGAAGGCGCCTGCAGTGTGCTCGATTAATATGGATAGGAATCGCTCTATAGAACCCATGATCGCGGCATGGATCATGACGATCCGTTCCTTATCTCCGTTCTCGTTTATGCAGTAGAGATCGAACCGCTCCGGCTGGAGCATGTCGAGCTGTATCGTCGCTACCTGCCAATTCCGGCCCATGGAGTCGCTCGCGATGAAGTCGAGCTTTGGCCCGTAGAACGCGGCCTCGCCGGTACCATCCATGTATTCGATGCCTTTCTCCTCAAGGATCTCGAGAAGCATATCCTCGGCCGTGTCCCAGACCTTTGTATCGCCCAGGTAATTCTCGGGATGGAGCGGGTCGTACTTCGAGAAGCGTACCTTGAGTTCGAAGCCGAATGTCGGATAGAAAGTATGAATAATGTCCCAGACCTTGAGGAACTCCGTCTTCACGTCCTGCATACGGCAGAATACGTGCGCATCGTCCTGTGCGAATGCACGAACGCGAGAGAGTCCTGATAGCTCGCCTGACTGCTCGTCGCGGTAGCAGGTAGTGGTGTTCGAGTAGCGCTGGGGGAGTTCGCGATAGCTCCACTGTCTGCGCGCATAAATCTGCGTATGGTGCGGGCAGTTCATCGGCTTCATCGCGAATTCGTGTCCTTCGCGCGTGGTGATACGGAAGAGTTCGTCCTTGAACTTATCCCAGTGACCGGAGGTTTCGTACAGCTCTTTCTTCGTGATGTGCGGGATCTCCACTTTCTGGTAGCCCTCCTTCGTCCGGAGCTGGAAGACATATGCGTCGAGCAAGTCGCGCACGAGTGTGCCCTTGGGTGTCCAGAGGGGAAGTCCAGGACCGACGAGCTCGGAGAATGTGAACAGGTCGAGCTCCTTGCCGAGCTTCTTGTGGTCGCGCGCGCGCGCTTCTTCCTGCTGTGTCTGATACGCCTCCAGTTCCTCTTTCGTATCGAATGCGAGTCCGTAGATGCGAGTGAGCATCGGATTCTTCTCGTCGCCGCGCCAGTATGCGCCGGCGATCCTCTCGAGCATGAACGATCCTACCCTTATGTCATGTGCCGGCTTCTCGCTGTGTCCTCCACGGCAGAGATCGGTGAATCCGCCTGAGGTATAGAGGGTAATAGTCTCACCTTTGTCGGCAATCTCCTTGATGAGTTCGAGCTTGAAGGGGTTTCCCGAAAAGCGATCCTCCGCGTCCTTCTTCGATACTTCCGTTCCCGACATGTCCGTCCATGACGGAAGGAGCTCCTCGATAGCTGCCTGGAGGGAAGCAAGGTCTCCTTCCTTAGGTGCTGCGCCACCCGAGAAATCGAAGTCGTAGTAGAAGCCGTTGTCGACAGCAGGACCGATAGTGGGCTTTGCATGCGGGTACCGTTCCGCGACCGCAGCAGCCAATAGATGAGCCAGAGTGTGGCGCTTTTCTTCGAGGGAAGCCATTAAGACGAGGATAGCATATAGAAAGAAAAAGGCGGCCCGAAGGTCGCCATGCAGTTCAGAAGCTACCGGGGGAGCCGTATCCACCGCCCTGGATGACCTTGGCATCGAGGTCATCCTTGGATCCGAGACATATCCTGGCGGCTTCCTCGAGCTCTCCCTGCCCATCTCGTTCTCGTCTAAGTCGCGCTCGAGCAGCCTCGACTGTATCGAGCAAAAGCTCAGCGGAGTCTATATGACTCCTTTGAGGGCCGCGAGGCTCTTTTCCGTCATCCATTTCGAAGTCCTCCGCATCAATCTATATCATAGCGCCTTGAGGTTCTCTATCGCGAGACTGGTCTCGCCATTGCGGCCGGAGACGGTAGCCTTGATGAGGATGCAGGTGCCGGACACCAGGAGCGCCGAGTGCTCCTGATATGTCTTCGGGAAGACCACCGCTTCGATGCTGTCGGAGCGATCCTCGAACTTCACGAACGCCATCTTCTCGCCCTTCTTCGTGAGCAGGGTACGCACTTCGCCTACGAGTACCGGCAGGATAACGGGAAGGCCTACCTTCGGATCAGCCTTGATCGCGGTGATGGTGGTCGCGGCCTTAGCGGTTTTCTCCTCGTGCGCGTCGAGCGGATGACCCGAGACATAGATACCGAGCAGATCCTTTTCCCAGAGCAGCTTGTCGGAAAGCGGAGTAACTGCCTGGCTTTCTGGAAGACGGAGCTCAGGCGCCGCGAATCCGCCGAACAGGGAATCCTGCGGCGCCTCCGCGGTGGCGTCACGATGGAAGGTGAGCATGGCTTCGATATGAGAAAGGAGGTAGGAGCGCTCGCCGTACGTGTCGAGCGCGCCGGCCTTGATGAGCGACTCGAGCGATTTCCGGTTCAAGCCCCGCATGCCACGACGCGTGAGGAAATCGGAGAGGGAGACGAAGGTCCCGTTCTCTTCACGTTCCTTGATGATGGCTTGCGAGATGCCCTCGCCGAAGTTCTTGATGGTGGTGAGGCCGAACCGGATGGTGTCCTTCTGCTCGCCGGCAACGGTGAAGTCGGAACCCGATTCGTTGATGTCCGGCGGAAGCACGGGGATGTTCAGACGCTCGCACTCGGCGACCAGTATCGCGATCTGCTCGGTATCGCCCGCGTCTGCCGTAAGCAGGGCGGCCATGTATTCCACGGGATAGTTCGCTTTCATGTACGCGGTCTGGTACGCGACTTTCCCGTAGCAGGCGGCATGCGCCTTGTTGAATCCGTAGGCGGCAAACGGCTCGATAAGCTTCCAGATACGTTCGGCTTTCGCGTCCGTTATCTTGCCGAACTCCTTGAAGCCCTTGAGGAGCTTCTCCTTCTGGGCTTCCATCTCCGCTGGGATCTTCTTTCCCATAGCTTTACGGAGCGTGTCGGCCTCGAGCCAGGAATAGCCGCCGAGCGTGATCGACGTGAGGAGCACGTCGTCCTGGTACACGAGGAGTCCGTATGACATATCGAGATAATCCTTCATGCGCTCGTCGATGTAGGTGATGAGCTTCGGGTTCCGCTTGCGCTCGATGTACTGCGGGATGGTCTCCATCGGGCCCGGACGATAGAGCGCCACCATGGCGTTGATGTCGTGGATGGTGGTGGGCTGGAGCTCCTTGAGGTAGCGGGTCATGCCCGAGCCGTTCAGCTGGAAGGTTCCTTCGGTCTCGCCGCGTGCGAGCATGGCGAAGGTTTTGGCGTCATCAATGGGAACGTTTTCAATATCGATCCAGACGTCGCGCGTGAGACGCACCCGCTCAACCGCGTCCGAGAGGATGGCGAGGTTCTTGATGCCGAGGAAGTCGAACTTGAGCAGGCCGGCGTCCTCAACCGCATGCATGTCGTACTGCGTGATGCGCTTGTCGGGGTTCTTGGGGTCGAGCTGGACCGGGGTCCACTCCATGAGGGGAGTCGGCGCGATAACGACACCTGCCGCATGCACACCAGTGTGACGGACACAGCCCTCGATACGCTGTGCAAGATCGATGATCTCCCGCACATCGTCGTCCTCGTCATAGAGCTGCTTCAGTTCCGGCTCGAGCTTGAGCGCATGCTCAATGGTCATCGGGAATCCCTGGGACCCGAGCGGGATGAGCTTCGCGATGCGATCGCCGGTCCGGTACGCGTGCCCGAGCGCGCGGGAGACGTCGCGGACGGCTGCGCGCGCCATGAGTGTCCCGAAGGTGCCGATCTGCGCGACTTTGTCCTCCCCGTATTTCTGGCGGGCATACGTGATCATTTCGTCGCGCCGGTTATCGGCGAAGTCCATGTCGATATCCGGCGCCTTAGGACGCTCCGGGTTGAGGAATCGCTCGAAGGGAAGCTTGTAGAAGAGGGGATCGACGTTCGTGATACCTACTAGATATGAGACGAGGGAACCGGCGGCCGAGCCGCGCGTAGTTGACATGATGCCGGCGGATTTCGCGAACGTGAGGAGGTCAGACACTGCGAGGAAGTACGGCGCGAAGCCTTTGCCGATGATGACATCGAGCTCATACTCGATGCGCTTGGTTACCTCCTCGGTCTCGTCCATGCCGCGCATCGAGAGTCCGGCATACGTCTTCTTGCGGAGCTCGTCGGCATGGGACGATCCTTCAGGCACGTCCACCTGCGGGAAGTTCCAGCTCCCGAGCGTGAGCGTGACGTTGCAGCGGTCGGCGATCTCTCCAGACGCGTCAACCGCTTCCGGCAGATCCTTGAACCACTCGCGCATCTGCTTCTCAGTAACGAATGAGAAGTCCTCGTCCTCGTTCCGGCCTTTTTCGCCGTGCGCGATTCTTCGCATGACTTCCGTCGCTTCGCGATCGTCAGGCTTCAGATAATAGACGTCATGCTGGGCAAGGAGGGGAACGTCTTCGCTTGCGGCGAGTTCTATAAGCTGCCTCATCCGGTTCTCGTGTCCTTCGACTTTCGGATGGTGCGTTATCTCAAGGAAAACATTTCCTTTGCCGAAGATACTCACGTACTCCGCCAAAAGGGCGGCGGCCCCTGCGTTGTCTCCCGCCGCGAGCGTCTGCACTACTTCGCCCGCGAACGAGGGGATGATCGCGATGAGACCTTCCTTATACTCACGAAGCAATTCCTTATCCATGCGCGGGCGTTCGTCGAGTCCTTCGAGGAAGGACTTCGTTATAAGCGCCATGAGATTCTTGTACCCTTCATTGTTCTCCGCGAGCAGTACCAGGCGCGCGCGCTTCTCGCCTCGGTCCCGATCGTGTCGTGACTTAGGTGCTATCCAGGCATCAACGCCGAGTATCGCCTTGATCTCGGCTTTCTCGGCCTTTTGATAGAACTCGACGGCGCCGTGCATATTGCCCGCGTCGGTGATGCCGAGCGCGTTCATACCCTGTCTTTTCGCCTCTTTAACGAGCTCCGGGACCTTAGGAAGGGCCTGGAGGAAGGAGTAGTGGGAGTGGGTGTGGAGGTGGATGTAGCGGCCCATTACCTACAGAATACCATCGCTCGCATATTCCATGCGAAGAGCTGAAAGAGCTTCCGTCAGCCTTGGTATCATCCTTTTATGAGATATGTGATCGGAGTCGATGAGGCGGGACGCGGACCCTTAGCAGGGCCGCTTGCGGTTGGGGTGATAGCGGTTGAGGGAAGCTACGACATCCTGAGCAACTTTCCGGGACTGAATGATTCGAAACAGCTGTCGGAGAAGAAACGGGAGGAATTGTTCAGACGCCTGCAGGAAGAAATGAAAGCAGGGAATGTGCGCTCTACGGTATGCCTTTCCAGTGCAGCGATGATAGATGCGGAAGGCATGACCTTCGCGATACGTCACGCGCTCGATAGGGGCGTGAAGAAATTGCTTCCAGATCCTACAGAAGGGAAGGTGTGGCTCGATGGCTCGCTCAAGGCGCCCGAAGAATATGAGCAGGAAACGGTCATCGGCGGCGACGCGCTCATCCCGGCCATCATGCTCGCCTCGATCGCAGCGAAAGTTACGCGCGACCTGCTGATGCTGAAACTTGATGAGGAGTATCCGCAGTACGGATTTGCTAAGCACAAAGGGTATGGGACCAAAGCGCACTTCGAAGCGATACGGTTGCGGGGTGCTTGTTCCGAGCATCGGCAGCTCTTCTTGCGGAAGATGAAGGTATAAAACAGTTCCGGACCGGCGCATTGAAGCGACGGCCCGGGGCTCCTGTGTCGGCGCATCGCGCGCCGTGCAGATGCCGTTAGCGACGAATGTCGTCGCTGGTCGTGCTGGTCTTTCTAGACCGGGTGAAGGTTGGGATCATAGGGCGGATCGGTGCTCCCCCCAGAAACCTGGGTATCGCCGCCTCCGACCCCGATCCAGGTGGACGGATCTTCCACGATCGAGACAGGAACCAGCTTGACGATAAAGTGCAGAGACATTTTCGGCCTCTTTCGCTCTTGTTTGTACTAAAGCCCTGTAAAAGTCCCAGGACCTACTCTTTGTGCCGCTGACGCTTGGGTTAAGCCAATACGCCTGCCTGCACATCTTCTGTATACGCCCAAACGCCCTAAAGGCAAAGGGGAACGGTGCGCTTTGCTTTTTAGAGGCTAAATGATAAGGTATTCCCACTATGTCAGTACGAATGCGCCATACCCGTTCTCACACCCGCAACCGCCGGAGCCACCACGCGCTCACGGAGAACGGGGTCGTTGTTGATAAGGAGTCCGGAAACCTCCGCCTCCCGCACCGCGTCGATGAAACGACCGGCATGTACCGCGGCAAGCTCATCGCGGCACCGAAGGCAACCGTAGAGAAGAAGAGCAAGAAGGAGGGTCGCGGCGAGCGCTCGGAGGTTGTCATAACCGACACCACCCCTGAGGTCTCGAAGAAGGAGGCGAAGAAGCCATCGCTCCTCACTAAGGTTACGAAGTCCCGCAGCAACACTCGCAGCGGATTCGGAGGAGGAGCGTAAGCGAGCTTCTCATAAGTTATGCACACGGCGCGCCTCTGGCGCGCTTTGTCATATGGGGCGTATACTTCCTTCAAGCTCTTTCCATTCATGGCTAATCGACATCTCGCCCGTTCCGTCGTCCTCCAGACGCTCTTCGAGTGGGATACCTCTCATGCGAAAGACGATGCTGCGACCGAAATGCTCGCGCGCAACGTCGAGGAGTTCGGCGGAGATGACACCGACAAGCCATTCATGGAATCCCTTCTTCAGGGCGTGCTCGCGAAGCGCCCTGACCTCGACCTCGTTATCGAGAAGGCAGCGCCCGATTGGCCGCTCGACCGCATCGCGCCCGTAGACCGCAATATCCTGCGTATCGGGCTCTATGAGCTTCTGTTCGCGGACCGCACGCAGGTACCGGCAAAGGTAGCTATTAACGAGGCCATCGAGCTTGCGAAGGTATTCGGCGGGGACTCCTCAGGGCGTTTCGTGAACGGCGTACTCGGTGCCGTCTATAAGGAGCTCGGCGAACCGGGCAAGGAAGAGACCGGAAAGAAGGATCGCGTGAAGCGGGAAGACCTGCCCGTGCAGGAGCTCGGCGGTGCTATTGTCTACGCGTATCACGAAGGTCAGTACTATCTCGCGCTCGTGCACGACGTGTTCGGGCACTGGACGCTCTCGAAAGGAAAGATCGGCGACAAGCCGGGAACCGAGAAAGAGACGGTGGAAGAGGGGACCATCCGCGAGATCAAGGAAGAGCTCGGTCTCGATATCGTCATCAAGGCGAAGATCGGCGAGAACGAGTACGTCGCCTCGCACCCGGAGCACGGCAAGAGCCGAAAGCACGTCACCTACTTCCTCGCTGAGTCTCCGTACATGGACGTGACCCTCGAGAAGAAGGGCGGGCTCGATGATGCCCGCTGGTTCCGCCTTACGGAGATCCTCGAACTCAATTTCTATGACGACATGCTTCCGATCGTTACCGAAGCGGTCCAGAAACTCCTCGATTCCTCAGGCAAGTAATTTCGTGCTATAAGTGGGCTCATGCCTGAGTTTAAAGAGCACGCGGAGCGCCTCGGCCTCTCCTTTAAGAACCTGGACCTTCTGGTCGAGGCTCTTACGCATCGCTCCTATCTGAACGAGCACCGGACGGGCGGCGCACATAACGAGCGTCTCGAGTTCCTTGGCGACGCGGTTCTCGAGCTCGCGGTCACCGACTTCCTCTTTCATCGCTTTCCGAATAAGCCTGAGGGCGACCTCACGGCGTATCGCGCCGCTCTCGTGAACACGTTCTCGCTCGCCGAAGAAGCCGAGCGTCTCGGGGTGAACGACATGCTCTTGCTCTCGAAGGGTGAGAAGAAAGATACTGGCCGCGCGCGTCAGATTATCCTCGCGAACGCATTCGAAGCGATACTTGGCGCTATCTATCTCGACCAGGGCTTCGAAGCGGCAGCCGCTTTCATTGCTGCCAACCTCCACCCGAAGATTGAGAAGGTTCTCTCCGAGCGAACTTGGCAAGACGCCAAGAGCCATTTCCAGGAGACCGCGCAAGACAAGAAGGGAATCACCCCGACCTATAAGACCATCGCGGAAGAAGGTCCTGATCACGACAAACGCTTCACGGTTGGCGTGTTCCTCGCAAGCGACGAGATAGCCCGCGGAGACGGTCCCTCGAAGCAGGAAGCGGAGCAGGCGGCAGCGCAGGCAGCGCTTGCGAAGACGGGCTGGTAGCGTTGACGTTAATTGGACCCGGGTGTTTAGTTACGGCACCAGGAGGTCTTTCAATGTCCGATATCCGTCATTGCCCGGTCTGCGGTCTGTTGAACGAGCTGCGCGCCGCTGAAGGTCCGAATCCGGAAGGGGCGGTTACCTTCGAGAAGCACGATGATGCCGCCGGCGACGATTGCCCCGCATCTACCCGGGTCTACTTCCGTGAGGACATCACGTCGCTCGTCGACTAGAAGGCAATGCTGATTGCCGCTACACCGCTTCTCCTTGAGGGAAGCGGTTTTTCATACGCTATAATCCTAGTAATGCTGAAGCGGCTCGAGATCGCGGGATTCAAATCATTTGCAAAGAAGACCGTACTCGATTTCTCGAGCTCGGTTACTTCCGTTGTGGGCCCTAACGGCTCAGGAAAGTCGAATGTCGCCGAAGCCTTCCGCTTCGCGCTCGGCGAGCAGTCGATGAAGTCCATGCGCGGAAAGCGCAGCGAGGACCTTATCTGGTCGGGCTCGAACATGGCCCCGCGCGCAAACCGCGCCGCGGTCGTCATTGTCTTCGATAACACGCGTCGAATCTTCCCGAAGCTCGACTTCGAGGAAGTCTCAATCGAACGCGCGGTCTTCCGCGATGGCGCGAGCGAGTACGCGATAAATGGATCGAAGGTGAGGCTCCGCGATGTGCAAGAACTGCTCGCATCCGCAAACATCGGCGAGACCGGCCATCACATCATCTCCCAAGGCGAAGCCGATCGTATCCTCACGGCAGCGCCTCGCGAGCGCCGTGCGATGCTCGAAGACGCACTTGGTCTTAAGGTCTTCGAATTCCGGAAGCAGGAAGCGGAGCGGAAGCTCGAAAAGACCGAAGAGAATGTCGCACAGGTGGAAGCGCTCCGCCGGGAGATCGCTCCGCACATCAGATTCCTCGCGAAGCAGGTAGAGCGACTTGAGCGAGCGGAGGAGCTCGCCAAGGAACTGCGCGCCGTGTCGCAGACGTACTTCGCCATCGAGGAGGCCTACATCCGCATCGAGAAAGAGAAGACTGAAGCGCTCTCTCGCGACGTGAAGGAGCGGCTCGCCGTTATCGAGTCTGAACTCGCGGTCTTTGAGGAACGTGTCACCACCGATTCAGAAGGCATGAAGCGTTCCGAAGCGGTCCGCAAGGCGGAACGAGAGCTCGACCGGGTGACGGCAGAGCGATCGGTCCTTGCGCGTGAGCTTGGCCGTATCGAGGGTGCACTTGCGGGAGCGAAGCAGCGAAGTATCGCGGTTGCGCGCGACCCCTACGTGAAGATCCCGCGGGACGATCTTGCGACCCTGCAGCAGGAAATCGACCGGCAGGTGATGGCGCTCGATGACGCGGCGCCGGGGGCCGTACTTGCCGCGCTCCAGTCGCTTAGAACCGTGATGAAAGTGTTCTTCGAGCGGTTCGCGCTTCCGAACGACGATTATCTCGCCGAGGAAGAGCAGCTCGTGCATGATCTCGAGCACAAGCGTAACGAGATGCTCGTTTCAGACGGAGTACTTGAAGAGCAGGTAGAGCAGGCGAGAAGCGCGCTTGCGCGAGCCCGCGAAGCGACCATGGCCCACGAGGAGACCGGCCGCGAACAGAACCGCCGTCTGCTTGATCTCGCGGAATCAAAGGCAAAGGAAGAGTCTGAGAATTCAAGGCTCATGGCGAAGCTCGGAGAACTCGACTATCTCGCCGAGGAGCTCGAGATGGGACGAAGAGAAGCGGTAGCGCTCGTCGGTGTGAATGCGCTTTCGTTCGAGCCCCTCAGCGTCCTTCCGAATGAGGACCGTCGCGCTCAGGAAGACCGGAAGCGCTCTATGGAACGCCTCAAGATTCGTGTCGAGGAAGCGGGAGGCTCGGGTGACGACGTCCGCAGCGAATTCAAGGAAGCCACCGATCGCGAGGCATTCCTCGCGAAGGAACTTGAAGATCTCGCAACCTCGAGCGCAAGCCTGCGCGAACTCATTAGCGACCTCGATTCCGAACTCCAGAAGAGCTTCGCGGAAGGCTTGGCTGCGGTGAACGCGTCATTCGGGGAATTCTTCGGGCTCATGTTCGGCGGGGGAGGTGCACGCCTCATCCTCGAGGAGGCGAGCGCACCGGGCAGCGATGAGGACGACGAGGACTATGAGGAGGAGTCGGTCTCGCGCTCGAAAAAGAATCAGAAGCCAGGCATAGAAATAGCAGTGAATCTTCCGAAGAAACGGGTGCAGGCGCTCATGCAGCTCTCGGGAGGCGAGCGAGCACTGACGTCCATCGCGCTAATCTTCGCTATGAGCCAGGTGAACCCGCCGCCGTTCCTCATCCTCGACGAGACCGATGCCGCGCTCGACGAAGCGAACAGCCGCCGCTACGGCGATATGATCGAGAGCTTGTCCAAGCGCTCCCAGCTCATCGTTATCACGCACAACCGTGAGACCATGAGCCGCGCGGGCATCCTGTACGGCGTCACCATGGGCGCGGACGGTATCTCCAAACTCCTTTCGGTAAAGTTCGAGGAGGCGGTTACGGTGGCGAAGTAGTCCCCACTGCACTTAGCTTGTTTTTAAACGCGTGAGGAATACCATATCTCTGGGATCCGCATTCGGCGGATTGCCCTCGGGGGAATTTGGTATGACGTCTGTTCTTCGCATGACCTATCTGGTCCAGGTCGCCGTTTCGGTGCTGCTGGCGGCTCTCTGGGCGCTCACCGCGGATTCGTTCTCGGTACCCCTGATCCACCAGGCGTGGAATGAGTCCGCAGGTGTTCTCGTCGTCGTTGCTGCCGGGATGTGCGTGTACTTCGCTCCGCCCGGTCTGCGCAGGTGGAAGATCTTCATTGTTACGCTCCTTCTTCCGATCATCCTGTGGGCCGTGAGCGGCCCACTGCTCGCGCTCGCGGGAACGGGAGTCTGTGTGGCGGCTGCGATGGGCTCTTATCTCAAACGTGAGTCGCTCGGGCACATCGGGAGCTGGACCGGCTTCTGCGTTTCCTTTCCCGCCGGTGTGCTGTTCCTTCTGTTCGAACCCCGCATGTACGGGATGCTCCAGGAATGGGGAATGAACGGCCTTCTCGATCAAGCTCAGCTGGTCGCCTTCGTGCCGACATTCGCTGTTCTGGTGGTCCAGCTCATGCTCGCGTTCTCGCAAGAAGACCGCACCTTCGCGGCGTGACAAGTCCAAGCGGCTCCACCAACGGAGCTGTTTTTTTCTTTATCCCCACCCACTCTTCATGCAAGAGGCGTATGCTTCGAGGACTATGGCCGCATTCGAATACTTCAAGCAGAACGTAGGGAGAGCAGCCGATCTCCTCGGACTCTCCAAAAGCGAGCGCGAAGCGCTCATGACCCCTGATCGCATACTGCGCGCAGACCTCACTATCCCGCTTGAGGCGGGCGGTACCGGAACCTTCCCGGCATATCGCGTGCAGTTCAATAACGCGCGCGGCCCGTACAAGGGCGGCATCCGGTTCCATCCGGAAGCGGATGAGGACGAGGTCTCCGCACTCGCCGCGATGATGGCGATCAAGTGTGCGGTGGTCGGCATCCCGCTGGGCGGCGCTAAGGGCGGCGTTGCGGTGGATCCGAAGAAGCTTTCGAGAAACGACTTGCATCTGCTCGCACGCGAGTACGTGAAGGCGTTCTCAGACAACCTTGGACCCGATCAAGATATTCCGGCGCCTGACGTATACACGAATGCGGAAATAATGGGCGTCATGCTCGATGAGTACGAGCGCATTACCGGGAAGAGTCAGCCGGCAATGATAACAGGGAAGCCGCTTTCGCTCGGTGGGTCCTTGGGGCGCGATACCGCAACCGCAGATGGCGCCGTCACCGTACTAGTCGCAGCTCTTAAGGACCGATCTCTCGATCCGACCTCTCTTACAGCAAGCATCCAGGGTGCCGGTAACGCCGGCGGGCATGCGGCACAGATACTCTCCGCACTCGGTATGCGGGTGATCGGGCTTGCGGACTCCGGCGGCACCTTAATGAACCCGGGTGGGATAGACGTAGAGAAAACACTGGTCGCGAAAGAGTCGAAGGGTTCCGTCAGGGGTCTCTATTGCGAAGGATCGGTCTGTGACGCTGCGGCACTAGCAAGCGACGGAGCAACGGTTCTTTCGGCCGAAGCGGTGCTCGGTGAGGAGACGGATATACTCGTCCCGGCTGCGCTTGAAGAGCAGGTAACGAAAGAGAACGCACAGAGCGTGAAAGCCGGATTCATCCTAGAGATTGCGAATGGTCCGGTTACGCCGGACGCGGATGCGTCACTTGCGTCCCGCGGCGTTGTTGTTATTCCGGACGTGTTAGCCAACGCAGGCGGCGTCACTGTCTCCTATTTTGAATGGATACAGAACCGAACGGGGGAGCGGTGGGAAGCGTCCGCAGTGAAGAAGAAGCTTGAGCAAGTCATGGAGGACGCATACCGTTCGGTAGCGGACGTCGCGAAAGATCGGGGAATAACCCTCAGGGAGGCGTCCTATGTCCTCGCGCTCGAACGGATTGTCGACGCGATGCGTTCGCGAGGTAAACTATAGCCATATGAAAAAGGAAACTGGAGGATGCCATTGTGGGAAGGTTAAGTACGAAGTCGAGATTGATCTTGAGAAGCCAGTTATCGCGTGCAACTGTTCGCATTGCCAGATACAAGGCCTATTGCTCACGTTCGCCCCGCTTGATTCGTTTACGCTCCTCTCGGGAGAAGACAATCTCACAGAATACCGTTTCAATACCGAGAAGATCCAGCACTTGTTCTGCTCGACCTGTGGTGTCGAATCCTTCGGAAGGGGAGCGATGCCGGATGGTTCGCCAACGGTGGCGATAAACGTCCGCTCAATAGACGGCATCGATCTCGATACGCTCACAATCACGCCCTACGACGGCAAGAAGCTTTAGGTGACATAGGAAGTAAAGGGTGCGGCGTTAGCTAGACTGCTCATGGAAAGGGAGGACCAGCTCCATGAGTACGCAGCCGATGCTGCCATTTGGATATTTGCCGACGCAGTGGTCTTCGCCAGCAGCACGCAAGAACATCGTCGCATTCAATGTGCTTACACAGCTCGTGTGTGACGAGTTTGGGATCAAGCCAGAGATACTGAAGAGCGGGAATCGAGCCAGAGCAATCGCCCGACCCCGCCAAGTCCTCATGTATCTGGCGCGGGAAGACACTGCTCGCTCGCTTCCGTGGATTGGGGCACACATTGGATCTCGAGATCACACCACTGTCCTTCATGGGTGGAAGAAGATCACCGACTTGCTTGGTGATGAGAAGGATGGTCCTCGCCTTCTGGAAGCCATCAGCAAGATCCGCTCGAACTATCCGCCTCACTCAGGCCCCTCCTAACGGGGTCTTTTACTTTTGTGGTACGAGAGCGAAGTCGAGCTCGCGCTCCGCAAGGCGTGCAGCCATCAGCTTCACGTGGATCGGGTCGCCGAGCGCGTACTCCTTCTTTGTGCGCTCGCCTGCGATGCGGTACCGCTTCTGGTCGTAGATGAAGTAGTCGTCGCCGAGGTCGCGGATGCGGATCATGCCTTCGGTGCGGGTTTCCGTAAGCTCGACGAAGAGGCCGCGATCCGAGACGCCGCTGATAACCGCGTCGAACTCCTCTCCAACATGTTCGCTCATGTATTCTACCTGCTTCATCTTGATGGAGTCGCGCTCGGCTTCCGTGGCAGCAGCTTCGCGCTCGCTCGAGTGGACGGCGAGCTGGTCGAGCTCCTCGATCTGGGCCTTCGAGAATTCGCCGCCGACGGTGTAGTGCTTCACCAACCGGTGCACGAGAAGGTCAGGGTAGCGTCGGATTGGGGAGGTGAAGTGGGTATAGAAATCGAAGGCGAGTCCGAAGTGGCCGATGTTGTTCGTGGAGTACACGGCCTTCGCCATGGAGCGCAGCGCCGACATCTTGATGAGGTACTCCTCGGGCTTGCCCGTCGCTTCAGCAAGGAGCGCGTTGAGGTCATCGCCCTTCACCTTGCCGGCTGACACCGGGAGGTTGTACCCGAGCACTTTGAGGAATGCAGAGAGCGTCTCGATGCGGTCAGCATCAGGCGTATCGTGTATACGATAGATGGTACCGCCTTTTATATGTGCCTTCTTCATCTCTTCCGTGAGGAACTCAGCGACGGCTTCGTTCGCGAGCAGCATGAAGTCCTCGATGAGGAGATTCGTGTCGCGACGCTCCTTAAGGACGATCTTCAGTGGCTTCCCGGTCTCGTCCAGCAGTATCTTCACTTCCGGAGTATCGAACGCTATAGCGCCCTTCTTCACGCGGCGCGCGCGGATCTTGTCGGCGAGTAGCTTCAGGGTATTCAGCTCCTCGAGCATGTCGCCCTTCTGTGTATCGATAACTTCCTGCGCATCCTCATAGGTAAATCTTCGATCCGAGTGGATCACGGTAGGACCGAACCAACGCGAGACGATACCGGCTTCGCTATCTAGCTCGAACACGGCCGACATCGAGAGCCTCACTTCGTGCGGGTTGAGGGAGCAGAGATCGGTAGAGAGGATCTCCGGAAGCATCGGGATAGTGCGATCGACCAGGTACACCGAGGTCGCGCGCTTGCGTGCCTCGTCGTCAATTGCGGTACCGGGGACTACGAATGCGGAGACGTCGGCGATGTGCACGCCTATCTCCGTGTTCCCGTTCGGAAGCTTCCGTACCGAGAGCGCATCGTCGAAGTCCTTCGCGTCGAACGGGTCGATGGTGAAGGTGGTCGCATCGCGGAAATCCTTTCGTGTTCCGGCAGCAATCTCGCGCTCAGCAACATCCTCAAGCAGCGTCTTCTTCTCCGTCTTCTCGAGTGCATTCGCTTCGTTCATCACACCGGGAGGGAAGTCGGAACGGAATCCGCTTCCAAGCGCCAGCGCGCGCATCTCCGTCTCGTGCACGCCGGCCGGGCCGATGATCTCTTCGAGCTCGCCCCACGGGTACGGCTGATGCGCGTTCCATCCCTTAAAGCGGATGAGCACCTTCTGGCCGATAGGAAGCGATTCGCCCTTCACGACGAAGGGCACATACATCTTCTTCCAGTCCGGCTGAAGCATGACGAGGTTCTCCTCCTTGTTCTCGACGAGCGTGCCGACGAACGTCTCGCGGTTGCGCGTGAGCACCTCGACGACCTTGCCGGTCTTCTTGGTCTCGCCGGTTCGGGGATCCGTGTCCGTGCCCGCGATCTCGACGCGTACGGTGTCGCCATGGAAGGCGCCGCCCAGGTTCTCGCCCGGGATGAAGAGGTCATCCTGCTCGGGGTCTATCGTGAAGAATCCCTTACCGGTCTTGATAATGGTTATCGGACCGTCGTACGTCTCCGGTGTGTCGCTCATTTGCATAGACTGTACCAGATTAAGACCGTTATGCTATCGTTTCTTCGGGCACCGCTTCGAAGCCCGACCACATGCTCCCTCGGGCGCACGTGTACTACCGGGGCGGCAGATGGGTTGCACTACTGCCGCCCCACCTTCAAGCAAGAACCTTCTCTATTTGGCCGTCGCGAGACGTCCATGATTAGCCGGACGGCGGGTCTCAGAAAAGGGATCCGCCGTTTGCTCGTTCTGGCCGCAGTGGCTGGGGTTATTGACATACTGGAGGGAGGTGCTATTATGCGTCTGCTGGCCACGTCCCCCCATGTGGCAGCACCTCGACGAGGAGGATCTGCCCCAGATCCCCTCAGGGCTGGCGGGCCTCTCCCATACGTGGCCCGCCAGCCCACTTCGCTGCACCTTCGTCCTTTTGGACACCCATTCGCGCGCCTAGCTTCAATGCCGGGCGCTTTCTGTTTTGTTTGACCCTTTATCTGCTTTCTGGTACGCTTCCCGCTACATATGTTGATGATCCGATTCCAGCGCATTGGCCGTAAGAACGACGCGTCGTTCCGCATGGCCGTGCTCGAGAAGACCGCAGGGCCTAAGGCCGGGAAGTATGTCGACCTCGTCGGCACCTATAACCCGAAGACCAAGCAGATTACCTATAAGGCCGACCGTATCAAGGACTGGATGGACAAGGGCGCGCAGGTCTCCCCATCGCTCAAGAACCTCCTTATCAAGAACGGCGTCCTCGAAGGAACCAAGTCTTCTCAGGTAGTCTCCAAGAAGAATCTTGAGAAGAACATCCTCAAGAAGAAGGCTGAAGAGGAAGCAGCCGCCGCTAAGGCCGCTGAGGAAGCAGCAAAGGCAGAAGCCGCTGCCGCTAAGGCTGCCGAAGAAGCAGCTGCTGCTCCGGCTGAAGAGGCCGCTCCTGAGGAAGCTGCCCCTGCTGAAGTCGAAGCTGCTCCCGAGGAAGCTTCGGTTGAAGAGCCAGCTGCATAAGCTGGTACGGGAGCCTCTGCTCCTTTCGTGTGCGATCACATTACTCTGCTCACTCTGATTACCTGATACGACTTATATGGACCAAGATCACGCATTCCTCGATTACACGGTTAAGGCACTTGTTGATAACACTGACGCGGTTCAGATAACTCGCTCCGTCGATGAGATGGGCGTACTCCTTACGCTCACGGTAGCGCCGGAAGACATGGGTAAGATCATCGGAAAGGACGGGAATATCGCGAAAGCCGTCCGCACGCTCCTTCGCGTCGTGGGCATGAAGCACAACGCGCGCGTGAACCTCAAGATAAACGAGCCGACGGGCGGCAAGCGGTTCCAGGAAGAGAGCAAGAGCCTCGACCAAGTCGTCGACGAGCTATAATTTCCGCATGAATAAATATCTCTGGATCATTGCGGCGCTTGTCGCAATCGTGTTCGCATTAGGGGGATACGTGATGTACGAAAAAATGCTGCCAGTACCGACTACGCTTCCGATTGATGCTGTGCAGCTAGAACCGCAAGCGGAAAGGAAAGACGCCGTAGCCGCACCCTCGCAGCCCTCTAGTATTACTAGAGACAATGTTAATTTCGTCTTTACGAGTGCTCCAGAGCGAGACGGGAATCCGTACACAAACGTGCATGTTCTTATAAGCGGGAAGAACGCTAAAGAATATGATGCGGGAACGTTCGAGGGGTCATGCTGGGAAATGGATGCTAGGGGTGGCATTGATGGCAGCGGATTGCTTCCTGGTGAAGTAGCAGCTGCGCAGTGTTGGTTCGGTGGAGCAGGCGACGAGGTTGGAGTTTTTAGCACGAGTGCCGGAGCGGCTATTCGACTTGGCGAACTTGGTGAGGGGGACCCTACGCACCCGTTCTTCAGGGGCAATTTCAAGGTCCTCTACACTCTCTAGAGACATGATTCGATTCCATCTCATAACTCTTTTTCCGGAAGCCTGTGATGCGTACCTGAGCGCATCGATATTGGGACGCGCCCGCGAGAACAAGAAGGTAAAAGTGGAGTATCAGTCCCCGCGCACCTATGTCACGAACCGCTGGGGTAAGGTGGACGAGCGTCCGTATGGCGGAGGTCCCGGCATGGTTATGACGGCGCTGCCGGTAGTGAAGGCAGTGAAGAAGTCGCTCGGACGCCGGACCGGGAAGAAAGCGATCATCTGGTTCAGTCCGTCAGGCAAGCAGTTCACGAACAAGGACGCTGACGCGCTCGGGAAGCTCGACGAGGTCGTGTTCGTCTGCGGCCGCTATGAAGGCATCGACGAGCGCGCGCTCAAGATTCTGAAGACCATGGCGCCCGTGAAGACGTTTGCCGTTGGCGAAGCGGTCTACACCGGTGGGGAGGTCCCGGCGCTCGCGATGGTGGACGCCATAACACGCAGGCTTCCGGGCGTACTCGGCAAAGACGAATCAGTAGAGGAACGCCGTATCGCTGCTCCCGACGTATACACGCGTCCTGAGAGCATCGAGTGGGAGGGGAAGTCGTATCGCGTCCCGAAAGTGCTTCAGACCGGTGACCATAAGAAGATTGATGCGTTCCGGTCGAAGAAAGCAAAGAAGCAGATCTCAAAATAGACCACATTTTTATACCTTGACAATATCGCCCTAAAGGCGTACGATTTTAGTGAATGTCTGGACCCGGATCTCGTGCCATTCCGGTCTCCTTTTCATAGGGGCACAACGCTGTTGGGAGGCGTCTGTCATGTCGAACTTGATTATTGCGCTGCTGTCCGGGGCGGTGGTCCTGGCAATGGTCGTCTACAAGCACTACCGTCGGAAGAGGGGCCCGGTCTATAAGACCGACCTCAAGACCGTCAAGGAAATGATGGGTCCTTCGCCGGAACCCGCCGCGGCAATCAAGCCGACCCCCCGCGGCTCGACCAGCGAGATCCGCCTGCCAGGCATCCGGATCATCGGCCGCCGCTTGGCCGGGTAGAACACCCGCGCCAAGCAACAATCAAGGGCCCGCCACTTCCTGTGCGGGCCCTTTTCATTTGGGAATGGAGGGGAAGTAGATATTGCTTATTTAGATATATAGTGTTATAGTTTTATCGAGCCTGCCGAACTCGGCAGCGAAGTCTTGCTTCTTTGAGGGAATAGAACATGTCGTCCAAACGCTTGGTTAACTACCTGGTTATCGCGAGCATCGTGCCGCTCATGGTACAGATGATCCTGTTCTACATGAACAGCGCCGGCTCGTCCAAGAACCTCGAGCTCGGTTCGGCGACCCTCGGCTTCGCCGCGGTCTGCTTCAATGTCGGCTTCTTTGCGGTCGCGTGCCGCAAGCGTCGGGAGGACCTGGCCGGCTTCTCCATGATGGTCCTGCTCGCCGCTGTGGCGTCGGTTCCGGTCTGGTACGCACCGCTCGCCGCGCTCGTCCTGCTCGCGCTCATCGTGTTCGGCATCCGGCAGATCATGCACGAGCCGAACCATCGGCCCTTCGAGTTCGCTCCAGTGCCACTTGTACTTGCCATCATGGCTTGCGCATGGAGCATCAGGTTGGATACCGAGGGCTGGCGGCTGGTGAGCTATATGCTCGATGCCGCTGGTGTCGCGTTTGCATGGATCGCGACTACCGCCTTCCTCAATCGCGACGGATTCGGACAGCGGGGCCCGATGAAGCTGGCCCCAAGGCCTGCCACTACCGGGGCTAGCCCGCTGTACCATCTCGACGCAGACGATCATAAGTCCAAGCCGCCTTTCCCGGACTTCCCGGATCGCCTTCAAGGCTAATCCTCGGGCCCGCCTCCTTAACCGGACGGCGGGCCTTTTCTTTATCCCGTTCCTCCCTTGACCCCGCCCAAGCCTTCACGGTATATTTAGGGAACGAGATTGAGTAACGGCTGATACTCGGGTGCGGGGTAGAACACAGGTGCGATTTTAAAAAAGCGTCTTCCAGGAACGAGGACGCGGCTCATGGCGTACATGAGCCCCTTTCCCGTATATGGGGGCAGTAACATACAGACTGACATGCAGCAGAAAAAGCTCGTGCCAAAGACCTTCGGCGCGTACCGCGCTCCGCGCGTCGAGTTCCCGGACCTGGTAGGCCACCAGCGGGAATCGTTCAACTGGCTCCTTGCCGACGGGCTCAAGGAGCTCTTCAAGGAGTTCTCGCCGATCCAGGATTATTCCGGCAAGAAGTTCGAGCTCCGCTTCGACGGGTTCGAGATAGGGGAACCGAAGGGAACCGAAGAGGAGGCGCGTGAGAACATGCGCACCTACGAGGCACCTATCAAGGCGTCCGTTACTCTCGTTAATAAGACCTTCGGCAGCGAGAAGACGCAGGAGATCTTCCTCACCGATATTCCGATGATGACGCCGCACGGCAGCTTCATCGTATCCGGCGTCGAGCGCGCTATCGTGCCGCAGCTCGCCCGCTCCTTCGGCGCGTTCTTCGTGTCTGATGAGGTAAAGGGTAAGCAGTGGTTCGGTGCGAAGCTCATCCCTGCACGCGGCGTATGGATCGAGATCGAGTCCGATTCCGACGGCGCTATTTACGTTAAGATCGACCGCAAGCGCAAGTTCCCGGTAACGAACCTCCTCACCGTGTTCGGTGCAGGTACCCGCGACGAAGTCCTCGCGAAGTTCAAGGGCGACGACATCGCGACTGCCGCACTCACCACCACTCTCGCGCACGACACCGCCGCTTCCATCGAGGACGCATACGTCGAGATCCACCGCCGCATGCGCGACGGTGATCTCGCGACCCCGGAGAACGCGAAGCAGTACGTGAACGCGCTCTTCGCCGCTGACCGCTACGACCTTTCCAAGGTCGGCCGTCACCGCTTGAACGCCCGCTTCGGCCTCCCAACTGACAAGAAGTCGCTCGAGAACCGCGCACTATCGCTTGAGGACCTCATCCGCATCGTCGGAGAGATCGCTCGCATGAACCAGGACGCAAACGCGGTTCCGGACGATATCGATCACCTCGGCTTCCGCCGTGTCCGTTTCGTTGGCGAGCTCCTCCAGGCCCGCATGCGCGTCGGTATGTCCCGCATGAAGCGCAACATCCAGGACCGCATGTCGACGATTGAGAGCGAGACCTCGCTTCCAATGGCCTTCGTGAACCCGCGCCCGCTTTCAGCTTCGGTCCGCGAGTTCTTCACTGCAAACCAGCTCTCGCAGTTCATGGACCAGCAGAACATCCTTGCTGAGCTCGAGAACATGCGCACCCTATCCGCTCTTGGTCCCGGAGGTCTTACCCGCGAGCGTGCCGGCTTCGAGGTCCGCGACGTGCACCCTTCGCACTACGGACGCCTTTGTCCGATCCACACTCCTGAAGGACAGAACATCGGACTCATCCTTCGTCTCGCGCTTCACGCGCGCACGAACGAGTTCGGCGTAATCGAGACTCCGTACGCAGTTGTCAAAAACGGCGTCGTTACCGAAGAGGTCGAGTACCTCAACGCACTTGAAGAGGAGGACTATGTCATCGCCCACGGCGCGACCCCTGTCGACGAGAAGCTGCGCATCGTTCCTGACTCTATTGAAGCTCGCCGTGGTGGCGAGCCGGCCGTCGTTACTCGCGAGGAGATCCAGTACATCGACGCATCCACCTATCAGATGTTTTCGGCTGCTACCGCGATGATTCCGTTCGTTGATCACGACGACGCGAACCGTGCGCTCATGGGCTCGAACATGCAGAAGCAGGCGACCCCGGTCTTGATCCCTGAGGCTCCACTGGTTGCTACCGGTATCGAGGGCCATGCAGCCCGCAACACCGGACGTCTCATTCTGGCTCAGGAATCAGGTGTCGTGTCGTACGCTGACGCGCGCCGCATCGTGGTTACCCCGACTACAGGAAAGGATCATGAGTACAAGCTCCAGGGCCTCACTCAGACCAACCAGAACTCGGCATTCAGTCAGCGCCCTATCGTCGCAACCGGCGACAAGGTTAAGAAGGGCGATGTCCTCGCTGACGCATCCTCGTCGGACCAGGGCCAGATGGCACTCGGACAGAACGTCCGCGTCGCCTTCATGAGCTGGAATGGTGCTAACTACGAGGACGCCATCATCGTCTCGGAGCGCCTCGTTGAGGAATCGAAGTTCACCACGGTGCACATCGAGGAGTTCGAGGCCGCAGTCCGCGACACCAAGCTTGGTGCCGAGGTTACGACCCACGATATTCCAAACGTCGGTGAACTTCGATTGAAGAACCTCGACGAAGAGGGAATCGTCCGCATCGGCGCTGAAGTGCGTCCGGGCGACATCCTCGTCGGAAAAGTAACGCCAAAGGGCGAGACCCAGCTCACGCCTGAGGAGCGTCTCCTTCGTTCGATCTTCGGCGACAAGGCCAAGGACGTGAAGGATACGAGCTTGCGCATGGACGGCGGAAAGCGCGGCCGTGTCATCGGCGTGAAGATCTTCTCCCGCGAGCGCGGCGACCAGCTCGAGAGCGGCATCATTAAGAAGATCGTCGTAACCGTAGCGCAGGTTCGTAACGTATCGGTCGGAGACAAGCTCGCCGGTCGCCACGGAAACAAGGGAGTTATCTCCCGCGTGCTTCCGGTTGAGGACATGCCATACGACAAGGACGGCAATCCGGTCGACATCATCCTCACTCCGCTCGGCGTCCCGTCCCGTATGAACCTGGGACAGATTCTCGAGCTTCACCTCGGACTCGCCGCACACACTCTTGATTACCAGGCAATCGTGCCTCCGTTCGCAGGAGCGACCCATGCCGAGATCCGCGAGGAACTCGTCAAGGCAGGCTTCGACGCGTCCGGAAAGATGCAGCTCTTCGACGGACGTTCCGGAGAAGCGTTCGCGCAGCCGGTATCCGTCGGATATATGTATGTTCTCAAACTCCATCACATGGTGGAGGACAAGATCCACATGCGCTCCATTGGTCCGTACAGCCTCATCACCCAGCAGCCGCTCGGCGGAAAGGCGCAGAACGGCGGTCAGCGCTTCGGCGAGATGGAAGTGTGGGCACTCTTGGGTTACGGCGCGGCATACACGCTCCGGGAGATGCTCACGATTAAGTCCGACGATATCCAGGGCCGCTCCGCGACCTTCGATGCGATCGTGAAGGGCGAGCCGGTAAGTCACTCAGGCACTCCGGCATCCTTCGCTGTCCTTACTAACCAGATCCGCGGTCTCGCGCTCGACATCGAACCGATGGAGGGCTACACCGACGCGTCCGCGTAACTCCTGATATATGGCTAATTTCTCTATGGGCTCGAATTCAGGAAAGCGACCGCCGATGCCTCGCGCGAACGAGTGGGACGCACTGCGTCTTTCGCTCGCGTCGCCTGAGCGCATTCTCTCTTGGTCCCGCGGCGAGATCACCAAGCCGGAGACCATCAACTACCGCACCCAGCGCTCTGAAAAGCACGGACTCTTCGACGAGAAGATCTTCGGTCCTGAGCGCGACTACGAGTGTTACTGCGGCAAGTACAAGGGTATCCGCTATAAGGGGATCATCTGCGACAAGTGTGGTGTCGAGATCACTCGCTCCATCGTCCGTCGTGAGCGCATGGGCCACATCGAGCTCGTTACTCCGGTAGCGCACATCTGGTTCCTCCGCTCCATGCCGAGCCGCATGGCGCTTATCCTCGGCATCCCGTCGGGCGATCTCGAGAAGGTCGTGTACTTCGCGGGCTACATCGTAACCAAGGTCGCAGAAGACGTGAAGAAGCGCCTCCTCTCGGAGCTCGAGGCTGAGTACAAGGCGAAGCACAAGAGCATCAATGACGACAAGGAGCGCGACGCGCTCAAGGAGCGCATGACGCTCGCCAAGCAGGAGATCGACTCCGTGGTTGTCGGCCGCGTCTTCGACGAGGTCGCGTACCACCGCTTCTCAGTCCGTTACGGAACCCTGTTCGAGGCCAAGATCGGTGCAGAGGCTATTTACGACCTCTTCAAGAACCTCGATCTCGTGAAGCTCAAGGACACGCTCGAAGAGCGCTACCCTAAGGCTGCAGCCGCTGAGCGTGAGAAGCTTGCCAAGCGCATCTCGCTCATCACGAGCATGACCGCCGCGAATATCCGCCCTGAGTGGATGTTCCTCACAAAGATCCCGGTTATCCCGCCAGCACTCCGTCCGATGGTAGCCCTCGAAGGTGGCCGCCATGCAACGTCTGACGTGAACGACCTCTATCGTCGCGTCATCAACCGCAACAACCGCTTGAAGAAGCTCCTCGATATCCACGCACCGGAGGTTATCCTCCGCAACGAGAAGCGCATCCTTCAGGAAGCAGTAGACGCACTCCTCGATAACTCCATCCGCAAGGGAGGAGCATCCGCAGGAGCGCTCACCCCAGCACAGCGCCGTCCGCTCAAGTCGCTCGCAGATTACCTCAAGGGTAAGCAGGGCTACTTCCGCCAGAACCTGCTCGGAAAGCGCGTCGACTACTCCGGCCGTTCGGTGATCGTCGTCGGTCCTGACCTTGAGCTCGACGAGTGCGGTCTTCCAAAGCACATGGCGCTCGAGCTCTTCCGCCCGTTCGTTATCGCAGGACTCCTCGAGCGCGAGCTCGCCTTCAACATCCGTGGTGCGGGTCGCCTCATCGAGGACGGCGTCGCTGAGGTGTGGGAGATCCTCGAAGAAGCGATTATGGGCAAGCACGTATTGCTCAACCGCGCTCCGACGCTCCACCGCCAGGGTATCCAGGCGTTCCGCCCCCGCCTCATCGAGGGCGACGCTATCCAGCTGCACCCGCTCGTGTGTCCGGCGTTCAACGCTGACTTCGACGGCGACCAGATGGCCATCCACGTGCCCCTTTCCGAAGAGGCGCAGTGGGAAGCGGCGAACATCATGTCTGCGAACAAGAACATCCTCAAGCCGGGATCCGGCGAGATGATCGTCATGACGCAGAAGCCGCTCGACATCGTGCTCGGTACCTACTGGCTCACCAAGCTCATGCCAGGCGCGAAGGGTGAGGACACGTACTTCCAGTCTCCGAACGCAGCCATCCTCGCGCATGAGTACGGCGCTATAGATCTAAGGGCGAAGATCCACGTGCTTCCGGTAGCCGGCAAGCCGAAGTATTCAGCAATGGGCGACGGCATCTTCGAGACCACCGTCGGACGCCTCCTCTTCAACACCGTCCTTCCTGCGGACTATCCGTACGTGAACGACGCGATCTCGAAGAAGGTCATCACCGGCATCATGAGCGACTGCATCGTGAAGTACGGCATCGACTCGATCCCAGGGATAGTGAACAAGGTCAAGCGCTTCGGCTTCGAGTACGCCACCAAGTCCGGCGTCTCGTGGTCGCTCGACGACGTGTCCGTGCCGGAAGGCAAGGGAGCAGTCATCGCTGAAGCTCGCGCAAAGGTCGGAAAGATCGAAGGCGACTTCAAGGACGGTCTCCTCTCGGCTGACGAGAAGCGCCGCATGGTTATCGAGGTCTGGCACGGCGCAAAGACGAAAGTCGAGGTGCTCGTCGAAGACGCGCTCGATCCGACCGGTTCCGTCCATGACATGGTGCGCTCCGGCGCTCGCGGTTCCATCGGAAACCTCACGCAGATGGCCGGTATGAAGGGACTCATCCAGAACACGGCTGGCGAGACCATCGAGGTGCCTATCGTGTCCTCGATGACCGAAGGTCTCAACCCGGTTGAGTACTTCATGTCCACTCACGGCGCGCGTAAGGGTCTCACCGACACCGCGCTCGGTACCGCACGCGCGGGATACCTCACGCGCCGCCTCTTCGACACCGCCCAGGACTCCATAATCACGGAAGCTGATTGCGGTACGAAGCGTGGCGTCGCGATCAACCGCATCTCAGCGTCCGGCATCAAGATCGACTTCGCTGAAGCCGTTCGCGGACGTACTCTCGCTGCAGACGCAGCCGGCCTCAAGAAGGGTCGCTATGTCACCGCGGAAGACTCGCTCACCATCGCGGCGGATGAAGCGGTTACGACCGTCTCCGTTCGTTCGCCTATGTCTTGCGAGACCCGCTACGGCATCTGCGTTACCTGCTACGGAATGGACCTCACGACGCAGCTTCCGATTGATCTCGGAGAAGCAGTGGGAACCATCGCTGCACAGGCTATCGGCGAGCCAGGAACCCAGCTCACGATGCGTACCTTCCACGCTGGAGGTACCGCCTCCGTCGGCGGAGACATCACATCCGGTCTTCCTCGCATCGAGGAAGTGTTCGAGAAGCGTTCGCCGAAGAACTCGGCAGCCGTCTCGAAGACCGAAGGATTCGTGCTCGAAGTCCGCGACGAGGGTCGCGACAAGGTTGTCGTGGTTACCCCTGAAGCAGGTGCTGAGTACAAGACCAAGGGCAAGGGCAAGAAGAAGGAAGGCTCGAACATCGAGTACCTCCTGACCTATCCTCGCCAGGCGCTCGTGAAGGAAGGCGACGTCGTTAAGAAGGGCCAGCTCCTTTCTGATGGTTCCGCCGACCTCGACGAGCTCTTCGAGAACGCAGGCCGCGCACTCGTGCAGGAGTACATCATCGCGGAGACGAGCAAGATCTACGAGCTGCAGGGTGCATCCGTGTCCCGCAAGCACCTCGAGGTTATCGTCCGCCAGATGTTCTCTCGCGCGAAGGTCACCGACACCGGAGATTCCGATTGGTCAGTGGGCGACGTGGTCGAGCACTGGGAGCTCGAGGAAGAGAACAAGCTCATGGAGTCGGAAGGGAAGATCGCGCCGAAGGCTCGCGAGATGGTGCTCGGCATCAAGGAGTCGGCGCTTTCCCGCCGCTCGTTCCTCTCGGCCGCTTCCTTCGAGCAGACCACGAAGATCCTCATCAACGCATCCCTCAAGGGTTCCGTTGATACGCTCCGCGGTCTCAAGGAGAACGTCATCCTCGGTCGCCTCATCCCGGCTGGTACCGGCTTCAAGGGCTCCATGAAGCACGATGCTATCGACGAGATGCAGGCTCGCCGTGCGGTTGAGCAGCGTGCACTCGAGGTTGAGCGCGCTGCGCTTGCCGAAGAGACCGTACAGAGCTCGGTTCAGTAGCGCTCCGTTCTGAAAATACACACAGCCCGCTCGAAAGAGCGGGCTGTGTTCGTATAAAGAAAAACCGCTCCGGGGGAACCGAAGCGGCGAGTGGATAGACAGCGTGTGTGCCGTTAGGCGCAGGGATCTCGGTAGCTTCTCACGATGATGATAATCGAGAGGGCGGCATATGCCACACCTGCGACGCCGGTGAAGATCTCGATGAAGTCGATGTGCTTCCGCTGCAGGCCATAGACGGCGAAACTGCCGATGACGAGCACGAAAGCGACATGCACCAGACCGAGGACGATTGCCTCACCCATTTCCATCCCATCAGATTTCGTGGCGTACACGCAGAGCCTCCAGTAGACAAAGAGGGCGAGTGCGACATCGCCGGCCGCAAGCAGATAACCCAGAACTTGTACCAACATGCACAATCCTCGCACAAGATGAACTTTTACCTTCAATAGATTGATACTATCGAACGCCACACAGGTCAATGAATGCCGCAAAAAAGAAAAACCACCGAGGTGAGTCGGTGGTTCAGTTGGGGGGATTCCCAAACAGACGGCGCATCAGGTATGTGGCGAACCGGACGTAGAGTGCGAGGAACACGCATGCCCGCCCCCCGGAGCCGAAGGCCCAGGTGATTTCCGGCGGCACGACAAGAAGCGAACAGGCGACAGAGATGCCGATGTATACGGCGCCGTCGATCAGGAACCAGTCGCTCAGTCGCCGAAGTCCCCAGTACAGCTCAATCTTGGTCATGCGGCAACGGCCTCGATGACGCGGTAGTTCTCAGGGTGCGAGGCGTCGATCTGAAGCGTCGGTGGATTCCCCCGAAAACCCCTGATCATTGCAAAGGTCTCTTCCTTCGTAGGAATGGAGTCCAACTGCACCTGCATGAGGACACGCCGGCGAAGAAGGACCTCGCTGGTCTCCAGGAGTTCGCTGCGTCCGTGGCTCTTGTCGAAGATTTCGGGATTGTCGACCGAGCCCCTGGATAGGAGCTGATAGAACTCGGTATACGTCAGGCCGAGATAGTGCCGAAGGAATTCCACCTCCTCACCACGCAGCCAGCCGTTCCTGAGTGCTACATCCCGGGCGATGAGGCTGTGGAGACGATTGATCCTGTGGATCGTCACGTCGCCGTCCTCATGCATTCCCGTGAAGCCGACGAGGATCACGCTAAGTCCGCAGATGCGGTACGGATAGTCTTGAGGCGTTCCAGCCATTGGAAGAACCTTTCGATTTGAAATGCTGCAGTTAGCAGCGGAACGTTCAATAACATATTACGTATTTAATCTACTTTGTCAAAATGTCTGCAACACAGCGCAACCTCCTAATAAGCGGTAAACTGAAGGGAAGTCATGGATACCGTCGAGCAGATAAAGGGGAAGCTTTCCATTGTCGACGTCATATCGCCGTACGTGAAGCTCACCAAGTCCGGGAAGTACTGGAAGGGCCTTTCGCCGTTCAATAAGGAGAAGAGTCCGTCCTTCTTCGTGAACGTCGAGCGCAATTCCTTCTATTGCTTCTCCTCGAGCACGGGCGGCGATATGTTCACCTTTGTTGAGAAGATGGAGGGCGTCGATTTCAAGGGCGCTATGAAGATCCTTGCCGAGAAGGCGGGCGTGGAGATCGTCTACACCGGAGGAGCTTCGAAAGAAGACAAGGGAAAGAAGGATAAGCTCTATGAGATGGTGGCGCGGGCGGAAGCGCTGTTTGCGGAGCAGCTTGAGACCGGTCGCGAAGTTCCCGGAAGCGCGTATGCCTATGCGCTCTCGCGCGGACTCACGCCTGAATCTATCAAGCATTGGAACTTAGGCTTTGCGCAGGAAGGATGGCGCGGTGTCCTCGAAGCTCTGGCTACGCATGGATACACGAACAATGACCTTGTGTCCGCGGGCCTCATCAAGGAAGCCGACGAGAAGAAGGGAACGTGGTATGACCGCTTCCGCAATCGCCTCATGTTCCCGATACGTGATTCCGCAGGCCGCACGGTAGCGTTCACGGGCCGCGCACTTGACCCGAATGATCAAGCCAAGTACCTCAACTCGCCCGAGACCGAGCTCTACAAGAAGTCAGAGATCCTCTTCGGTATGGATAAGGCGAAGGACGCGATACGTACCCGCGGCTTCGCGCTCCTGGTAGAAGGTCAGATGGATCTGCTCCTTCTGCACCAGATCGGATTCACAAATACTGTCGCGCTTTCGGGTACCGCGCTCACGCCACAGCATCTTTCGCTCATCAAGCGGTACGCCGACAACCTCATGCTCGCGCTCGACTCTGATCGAGCAGGTCTTGCGGCGTCGATGAAGAACGCTATCGCGGCGCTCAGGGCCGGCATGCGCGTCAAAGCCGTCCGTCTCCCGAAAGGAAAGGACCCGGCCGACATTGCGAAAGAGGATCCAAAGGACATGACGAAGCGTATAGCCGAGAGCGAGCCCATCGTGGAGTTCTTCCTCTCCGTACTCGCCGAAAGCGAGCCGGATGCGCACCGCCTCATTGTTGCCGCGGAGAAGACGGTTCTTCCCCTTATCGCCGCCATCCAGAGCCCGATGGAACGGGAGCACTTCGTGGGTGTTGCCGCCCGTTCCTTGAACTCCACCCCTGAGGCTATTCGCGAAGCGCTTAATCGTCTGCCGAAAGAAGATCGTCCCCAGGTCGGCGGACCCCTCCAGGCGATGGCGACACCCGCACAGCCTGCGAAAGTAGCGGAAAAGGGAAGCCTTCGCAGGACTCGGAAGCTCCACGCGATATGGGCCGCATACCCCGATACCGCTCTTGCAAAAAGGCTCGAAAGTGAGCATACTAGGCTTATCGGCGCACCGTTTCCGGAAACGCCTCCTCCCGAACAATCTATATTCGAGGAAGGTATCGCTTATGGCGAGGCCCCGGAAGAATCGGCAGCGGACGAACTCATAGAGGCATTGGAGAAAGAAGTTCTTAACGAGCGGTACGCTGAAGCGACCGCTCGATTGAGCCGTGCAGAGACTTCCCGGAATCCGGAAGCCATATCCGAAGCGTTGGATAGCGTGCGAGAACTCGCCAAGCGTCTCTCATCATTTTCATAGCATTCTCATTACTCATTTGATTGCATAGCCTATGCCCACAAAGAAGCCCGTGAAAAAGGTTGCGAAACCGGCTAAGAAAGCAGTAGCGAAGAAGAAGACCGTGGCTAAGAAGCCAGCGGCTAAAAAGCCGGTAAAAAAGGTTGCTAAGAAAGCGGTGAAGAAAGCCGTAAAGAAGGTAGCGAAGAAAGTCGCCGCAAAGAAATCTCCTGCAAAGAAGGAGAAGCTGAAGGCAGTCGTCCGTGCGGCTGCGACGGGAGCGAAGGCAAAGGCTGCTGCCCAGAAGCTTGATAAGGCAGAGATGCTCATCAAGAAGGGAAAGGAGCGTGGCTACATCACCTACAGCGAGATCCTCAAGGAGTTCCCGCATGTCGAAGACGACGTGAACTTCCTCGACGAGCTCTATGAGCGCTTCACCACGAGCGGCATCGACATCCTCGAAGGCGGCATGCTCGAGGACACTACGGACCAGTACCTGGCGACTCGCAACATCAAGGGGCGTGATTCTTCTACCTACGACTCCATCCAGATCTATCTCCGTGAGATCGGACAGTACCCGCTTTTGACCGCGTCCGAAGAGCGCGAGCTGGCTCAAAGGATCGACGCCGGCGACGACGAGGCCCGCAACATCCTTGCTCGCTCGAACCTCCGCCTCGTGGTATCCATCGCGAAGAAGTACGTCGGACGCTCTCCCGACCTCACCCTCCTCGACCTCATCCAGGAAGGGAACCTCGGCCTCTTCAAGGCCGTCGACAAGTTCGACTGGAAGAAGGGCTACAAGTTCTCGACGTATGCGACGTGGTGGATCCGCCAGGCCATAACCCGCGCGCTCGCCGACCAGTCCCGCACCATCCGCATTCCGGTGCACATGGTGGAGACTATCGCCAAGTACAAGCAGGTCTCCCGCAGGCTTGCACAGGTGCTTGGCCGCGATCCGCAGCCGGAAGAGATTGCGGTTGAGATGGGTGTCGAAGTAGACAAGATCTACCAGATCGAGAAGATCAATCAGGACACCCTCTCGCTCGAGAACCCGATCGGTTCCGATGATGACCAGAACTCGACGCTGGGCGACTTCATCGCTGACGACAAGATCCCGTCCCCGGTCCAGGAATCTTCCGAGCGCATCCTCGGCGAGCAGGTCCGCGACATTCTCGAAGACCTCTCCCCGAAGGAGCGCAAGATTCTCGAGATGCGTCATGGTCTCCTCGATGGCGTGTATCACACGCTTGAGGAAGTGGGGAAGGAGTTTGGGGTGACGCGTGAGCGCATCAGGCAGATCGAGGCTAAGGCGCTCGAGAAGATTAGGACGCATGAGAAGAGTCGGAGGCTCAAGTCATACTAAAAGAAAGGCGCCCTCAGGGGCGCTTTCTTGATACCGGCACTTCCGCTCGATTCTGCGATCCGCGAGACAGCTACGGCATTCCAGGGCGACACGAAGACTAAAGGTCGCCTCCTCTCGCGGAGAGCCGCCACTCGAGGACACGGTCGGTCATACCGCTCATCGGCTCCCCAGTCTTCGGCTGCTTCCAGTTTAGTCTCGCAGCTGCGCAGAACCGGTAAAAGAAAAGCGGCCGCCCCTAGGGACGGCCGGCGGCTTTGAGGCGAGCTTGGGTGTGGGCCAGGCCCACCTTGGCGTCGTGGTAGCCGGGCTTGAACTTGAGGGCCTTTTCGAACGCGCCAACAGCAGCTTCCATGTCGCCGTTAGTCACCTCGATCGCGCCGAGGAGGCAGGCGGCAAATGCGGCCGAGCGGCGTAGCTCATGTTCGAGCTGGCTCATCCACAGCACGTGCGACTGTTCCGCCTCGATCACCTCCATCAACACAATCGGCTTGCCGAGGTCCTGAAGCAGCTTCAGGTAGAGCGGACGATCGAACGGCCGGTCTAGCTCGAGGAACGATTCAAGGAGGCTTAGAAGCGCTTCAATATCTGAACGAGCTGCAGCGCACTCTCCGATGTTGAGCATCGCCGCTGCAAATGTCGTTCTCGCTTGAGCATAGCGGAGCAGGCTGAGTGCGGCTTGAGCGGTATCGAGCGTATGCGGCATCGCGTACCTCACGGAATGAAAGGGGAGAGAATCTCCTGACAATTCCCCTGGATGGTACCGCCGGGGACCGATACGTCAAACTCCAAAAGAAATCGACCGCTGAGTTATTCATACTGAATTTGCAGATGAGAAATACCATGCTACTATCCGTACACATGACAACCGCAAGCAATTCCTTCCGCCGTATGGGCAAGGTATGGCACCTCTTCCGAGGGGCGGATTTCGTCGTTGCATAGGATACTCACCAGCATCAATGCACGGAAAAACCCGCCATCCTCGATGGCGGGTTTTTCTCTTCTAAACACTATTCATATGACCATTATCTTCGACTTCAACAGAACAATATACGACCCTGAGACCGACACGGCTGTGCCGGGCGCCCTTGAAGCGCTTACGCATTTTGCGGAGCGCGGGATGACACTCCATCTCGTCTCGAGGCGTGAGGGAGGGCGTGATGATGTGCTCGATACGCTCGGGGTACGCGATTTCTTCGCTTCGGTAGCGTTCGTGGGGGATAAGGGTCCGGTTATTCAGGAGCTGGTTTCAGGAAGTTCGGGCACGGTATACGTCGTCGGGGATTATCTCCAGAGCGAGATACGAGCGGGGAATAAGGCAGGAGCTAAGACCATATGGCTTAAGCGCGGGCTCTTTGCGGGACATGCGCCCACATATGGGACCGATGTCCCCTGGGCAACGATCAAGCATATGCAGGAGCTGATCGAGATCATTCCCTAAGTTGTCGTCCTGTTGGCGGAGTCTAGAAACCGCCAACAGGACGCCCGTTCGGGGCGTCACTGATCTTCTCAATCGTTATATGTTCATCGGAGGAAGTCATGAACGACTACAGCCCGCCCGCGTCGACTATCGATATGGGCTTCGACCGCGACGCTATCGAGTCCTATCTCGTTCAGTGCGGCCTCTGGGGGACCCCCGAGCGCCGTATCCGTCACGGATACCAGCTCTCGCCGGCAGCCTACGTGCTCTCGCCGGGACAGCAGGAGTACCTGAACCGCCTCGCGACCACGACTTATGCGGCCGTGGAGGAACTGAGCGGCAGGCTCTGCTCGTACACCGCTCCCGGTCGGCACCTCACGCACGCGGAAGCGAAGTTGCTCAAGTGCGCGCGGCTGGCCAAGCGTGGTCTGCTCGCTCCCGAAGACGGTGTCCCGGCCATTCCGCCCGTGATCAAGGTGGATCTGGTTCAGAACCCGCAGGGCACCTTCCAGATCGCGGAAGTGGACTGCTACAACCCGCGCGGCTTCGGCTACGCGGCGCTGCTCGAGCTCTCGCTGCCGGAGGATTTCCGGAAGCCGCGGTTCCCGGGCCTCGCCGGTATCGAAGCTCAGATCCGGAACACCAACCCTCAAATCCGGAGGTGGTACCTGCTCTACTCGGAGTTCGAGCGCTATTACGGACCCTCGGCGTACGTGTTTGCCGATGCGCTTCGCGCGTACGGCATGCGCGTGATTCCCGTGAGTGAAGCGGATCTCGCGAACGACACCGAGCACCCGTTGTTCTCGGACCCGGACGTCGGCGTGCTCGTGATCCCGGACACGCTCGACACCTATCCGTCGGTGCGTGATCGGCTCATCAAGCGGTACCTGGAAGGGAGTCTCGCGACCTTCTTTCCGCCGCTCGCATACCTGGGCTCGAAGGCGTTTTTGCCTGAACTGCGCGCGTTCTCTGGGATGGAGGAATTCATCCCGGCGACGACGCTGGTCGGCAAGAAGCACTGGGGATGGCGCGACCGGACTGATGCGGGAAAGCCCCGCATCATCAAGGCGTGCGTCTCCTCGGGACTGAAGCGGGTGCTGTTCTCGGATCTCGATCCGAAGGAGTTCGAACAGCAGTTGGCGCAGTCGGCGAAATCCGACGGCTCTTCCTGGATTCTTCAGGAACAGGTTCCGCAGGTGCCCATTCCCATCGTTGTCTTTGGTGACGATGGGAAACGGGTGACGAAGGACTACTACCTCCGAGTGACCGCCTATATCGGCAAGGACGGTGTGGTGGATGCAGAAGTGACGGGGCGCCCGGACCGGAAGGTCCACGGCGCTCCCGACTGCATCCAGATCCCGGTCTTGCTCGGATAGGGTATGAGGACTATGGCCCCGCGCAGCTTGCTGCGCGGGGCTTTTCTATAAAAGAAAATCGACCGCCGGGGAGGGCAGTCGATTGCGTCATTTCGGCTCAAAGAGCATCACGGCTATTTCCACCGCGAGATGAGCCTTATTGTTGCTCATGAACTGGAGGCATTCCGTGCTGTCGCGCCCCTCATTAGCCAGAAGAGAAGCCGCGATAAGGCTGAGCTCAGCTTCCAGGAGGCCGTTAATGCTCCTTCTAACGAAGGCTCGCCGGTCTTCGGGAAGATTCTCAATGTTCCTCGCGATTCCTTCAGAAAGGGTCATGCTGATGCAGCCCCCGTCCCCATGGATTTCATAGAAGTCTATTGGCACGCACATTCCCCAAACGTTGTAAGAACTAGTATCTGCTTTATATAACAATATCGGGTTATTGTCTAGGCATCACCTAAGCGTTAAAAAGAAAATCGACCGGCCTAGGAGGGCGGTCGATCGGAAGGTGCTTTGGGCACAATGATCGCTTCGAGCACTTCGATGAGCTCTTCATCGCTCGCGGCAAGGATGTCGATGCCGGCCATCGGCTCGTCGAAGCCTGTCGCCATGACGAGAAGCGAAATCCTCGATTCAAAAAGGCCCGTGACGGCCCTCAGGAAGGAGTCGCGCTGCTCTGCGGGAAGCTCGGAAAGCCTCGCTGCGGCCGCCTCGGGAAGGATCCAGCTGAAGGATCCGCGCGCGTCGTTGGCAGAATGAACGTCCAAGGTCTGAATACTCCAAAAGTTTCAGGTGGATGGTATCTATTCTATAGCATATTTAATGAGCTAAGTCCAATGTTTCCTTTCCGAAAAACCTCATCTTGCGCGGGGTATACTACTACCGTTACTCAGTAGTTCATTATTTACGCATATGAAATCACGATATCTAATCATCCCGCTCCTCCTCGCGTCTGTTGTCGCGCTCGGAGCAGGATCAGTCGCCTACGCTGAGCAGGGCTCAACGAGCGGCACCATCACCCTAACCACCGACGGCAGCGGTACGAAAGTCGAGGAGAAGGCTCGCAAGGAGTTCGACCTCCTCATGAAGAAGCGTGCACCGAGCATCATGATCGGCATGGGCGGACGCGCCGATCTCGATGCCGCCAAAGTAACGGCGATCTCAGGTTCGACCCTCACCGTGTCCCTCTTTGGTCACACGTTTACCGTGAAGACCGAAGGAGCAAAGACTAACAACGGCGCATGGAGCGCGACTCCGACCGTCGGCTCCCGCGTCTGGATCAAGGGAAAGATCGACGAGACCACCGGTGTCATCACTGCGACCGAAGTCCGCAGCTTTACCACCGAAAAGCCGAAGATGAGCGGAAACGCAACCACAACCGCTACGGTCAATGCGTCTACTACTATGAAGACGGATCGTCCGATGCTCGAAAATGCACAGATGAAGATCAAGGAACTCATGGAGAAGATCAAGAAGCTTCAGGGAGAAAAGAAGTAGCAACGAACACTCGTATGTAAAAGGCCCGCAGAGCGGGCCTTTTACATGTATCTTTTGGCGAGGGCGAGGATGGTATTGAAATGCGCAGGGTCGACAGGAGTGACGGAAAGGCGGGAGCCTGTCTGGAGGATAATCATCGATTTGAGCGATGGGGTCGCGCGGATGTCGATGAGGGTGACCGGCTCTTTGAACATAGAAACGTAGGCAATATCAACGAGGTCCCAAATGGGTTTCGCCTTCGTCGCTTTAGTATCGAAATAGTGACTCTTGGGATCGAACTGGGTCGGGTCGGGGTAGGGGGCTGATGCGACTTTGGCAACGCCGTATACGCCCATGACCTTACAGTTGGAATGATAGAAGAGGATCTGATCGCCTATCTTCATATCGCGCATGAAGTTGCGGGCCTGATAGTTGCGCACGCCATTCCAAGCGGTCTTCCTGTCCTTCTTCAGGTGCCCGATGCTGTAGCTCTCCGGCTCGGATTTCATGAGCCAGTAGCGGGTCTCCGTTTTCATATCTAAAGTATAGGGAAATAGTGCTGATTTCTCCAGGTTTATTTTATGTGCCTTTTTGTAAGCTTGTGAGATGGAAAAGGACTTCGATGAGTGGAATAAGAGCAAGAAATTCAGGAACGTTCGCGGAACGTATCCTCATTATCGAGAGCGTGAGATATGGTCATGTGCTCTCGGCGTGAACATAGGATTCGAACAAGATGGGACTGGAAAGAACTTCGACAGGCCCATTGTAGTGATTCGAGCATTTAATCGGAATACCTTTTTTGGAGTTGCTCTAACAGGAAAAATGAAGAAAGGGGAATATTATTTACCACTCGGAATGGTTGGAAAGCGGGAAGCATGTGCAAACCTATCGCAAGTGCGTTTAATAGATGCAAAGCGACTCATACGAAGAATCGATATTCTTGATATCGAAACCTTCGAATGCTTACGTAAGCGCCTGAAGCAAATTCTATTTGCGTAAACTAGTTTGCCCCACTCTTGCGAGCGGGGCGGGGCCGAAGCCATAGTCATTAGAGCTCTCACCCTAATGTACTTAAAGTATATAAGTCTAAGTATAAGAAATCAATCCATCATATCTGCATTGTTTTCAGCCTCACTGTAGACTGTGGGAATGTCGGGGATCGAATATGAGATACGGGAATCAGTGCGGGCGAAGAATCTGCGGCTTACGGTAGAACCAGATGGGCGGGTGGTGGTAACGAAACCGAAGCGCGTTTCGCTACGGGAAGTCGAGCGGTGGATGGCGACCAAATCGGAGTGGATTGAGAAGGCGAGAGCGTATTTCGAGAAGCGGAACAAGGGCGTCGCTCCCGAACCGCTTCCGAAACCGAGAAGGGGATCGAAGGCGTACAAGGATGCGGTGGAAGCAGCAAGGGTGCTGGTGACGGAGAGGCTCCCGCATTTCAATACGGCATACGGATTCTCGTACGGACGGATATCAATACGGAATCAGAAAACGCGTTGGGGAAGCTGCTCCATGGAGAACAATCTCTCTTTCAACTACCGCATCGCATTCCTTCCGCACGAGCTCGCCGACTACATCATCGTGCATGAGCTCTGCCATACCAAGGAGCACAACCACTCGGCGAGGTTCTGGGACCTGGTCGCCCGGACCGTTCCTAAGCATAAGGAAGCGAGAAGAATCATCCGAACGAGGTACTCGACGTAGTTTGTTTTTCGTGGTATATCGTATCCACGTTCTTTGACTCCAACACTGCGATTCGGGAGAGCGCATGTCACAGTCGCTGCTTGATACGATCTGCCCTCCGCTCGACGGAAGGATTATCCGGCTTACGGTTGCTGTCCCGCGTTTCGATTCGTGGGATGCTGCCATCATGGCGGGAACGCCCGACACCAGGCCTCAACCGCAACTCAAGATCCATCGCATCGGGAATCAATTCGCGATACCAGAAGCGAGACCGCACGTCCGCCTCATCCTCATGTGGGCGGGTCCGGATAGCAAGACCTCGCCGATCGATGCTTCTTCATGGGGTCGCCGGAACGGCCTTCTCAGTACGAATCCGTACACCGTCTTCGCGGTCTCCGCTCTCGCCCGCCCGCTCCACGAATTGTTCTCCTGTGGGGGCGGCGTGGGACTGGTCGCAACGGAGCAGCAGATGTTCGAGAGCTATCCGAATGTCTGCGGCGTCTATCATTCGAAGAAGACGGGTGAGCGGAGGGCCGGTGTATCGGGGAACGGCTTTCACTTCCTCGATCGAACGCTCTTCGCGTTCGAGGAGCCGCTGGGATAGTTCGATTCAGGGTCCGTACGCATAACCGCGTCCGGACTCTTTTCTTTTTGAATCAGGTAGAATAGCCCTATGAAGGATACGAAGGCGTTCGACGAGGCCTACGCAAAGCTTAACCCCGCCCAGAAGCAGGCGGTGGATACGGTGGAGGGTCCGGTCTTGGTTATCGCGGGCCCGGGTACCGGAAAGACCCACATCCTTACGCTGCGCATTGCCAACATTCTAAAGACGACGCAGGACACGGCTCCTGAGAATATTCTCGTACTCACGTTCACTGATTCCGCCGCACGCACGGTGGCGAAGCGTCTCGGAGGACTCATCGGCGAGGAGGCTGCGAGGAAGGTCGGAACGTACACCTTCCACAGTTTCGCCGAGCACATCATGAAGGAGTATCCCGAAGCGTTCTCCGAATACACGGATCGCAGGCTTATGGGCGAGGTTGAGCAGGTGCTGCTCTGGCGGGACGTGCTTGAGAATCTGAAGCAATCGAAACTGCGTACACCGAAGTCACCCTTCCATTACCTGAAGGATTTGAAATCGCTCGAGGATACCCTTACGCGCGAGTGCGTGAGCATCGAACAGTATCAAGGCTGGCTCGACGAGGAAGAGGAGCGCATGAAAGACGATCCCAAGCTTCGCTACGTGCGTGGCGGGAAAGGAGGCGCTGCCGGGGAGCTTAATCCGACAGGCGTGAAGAAGATTGAGCGTCTGGAGAAAGGACGGGAAGCGGCAGGGCTTATCGAAACGTATCGCGCAGAGAAGGAGGCGAGAGGACTCTACGGCTATACCGATGTACTCCGGATTGCGACCGACGCACTCGCGGAGGATGAAGCGCTCCGAGCGGATCTCCAAGAGAAGTATCAGTACGTGCTCGCCGATGAGCACCAGGATGCAAACGCGCTTCAGCACGCCTTGCTCGATGCACTCGCGTTCGACGAGCACCCGAACCTCTTCATCGTGGGTGATGAGAAGCAGGCGGTCTTCGGATTCCAGGGCGCGGACACGACGCATTTCAAGACCTTCCTTACACTCTATCCTCGGACAACGGTGATAGCGCTCACCGAAAACTATCGCTCGTACCAGGACATCCTCGACCTTTCGCATACACTGCTGGCGGATCTCCCCTCGTCGAGCGGCGAGCATGTCAGGCTCTCAGGTTTCAGAGGCGCGGGCGGGAAGATGCACCTGCTCCAGTCCGAGGACCCACTCGCTGAGCGGGACCAGGTAGCGACTCTAGTTCAAGAAGCGATAGATGAGGGCGTTGCACCGCACGAGATAGCGATCATAACGCTCAAGAATAAGACTGCCGACCTCTTCGCGCTCCATCTGCGTGCTCGCGGGATACCGACACTCCGTGCCGGCGACATCGACCTCGACGGGCGACCGAGCATCCGCTTCCTGCTCGCGCTCATGCAGGCGATTGCGAATCCGAACGAGAACGCGCTCCTGCGGGAAGCGCTGCTTGCGCCGTGGTGGGAACCGAGCCTCGCCGAGCGCGCAACATTCCTCAGACAGCATCGGGACTACGAGCTTACGGATGCGCTCGCCGTCTCCTTTCCTGGTATCGCTGGAACGATAGCGCATCTGCGGGAGCAGGTGGTAAGCCTTCCACCGCTTAACGTACTCTCGTATCTTCTCAAGGATTCGGGCGCACGTGCGTTCTTCCTTTCAGGAGGCGAACAGGTTTCCGAAGACATCCCGCTTGTGCGCCAGATTATCGCGCATGTCGAGGATCTGACGCGCCGGGACCCCAACGCAACCTTCGGCGAGATTATGGACAGCTTAGCAAAAGCGCGTGAGCACGAGATTGGCAGCATCAAGACCTCGCTCACGCAGCGGGAAGGGCAGGTGACGGTTATAACGGCGCACAAGGCGAAAGGTATGGAATTCGAACGCGTGTTCGTAACCGCGCTCACCGCCCGCGAATGGGAAGGTCGCGGCAAGAGCGCGCTCGTGCCGTCCATGTTCGACTCGACGCGCGAGAAGGAAGAGCTCGTCCGTCTGTTCTATGTTGCGCTCACGCGCGCCAAGAACGAGCTCGTCCTTTCCTATGCCGCCTCCGACATGGCAGGGAAAGAGCAGGCGCCGCTCTCATTACTTCCGTCCGGACTCAGTGTTGCTGAAGTCGAGTCTGATCCAATTCCACTCATGCATACGGTTATTGATGCACCCGAGCTTGCCCGCGAGCTTACCTGCCGTTATCTGGAGCATGACGGCCTCTCGCCGTCGGCGTATAACGAATATCTCGCTTCGCCGCCGACCTTCTTCGCTAAGCGCGTACTGCGACTCAGTGAGCCGGAGAGCCGGGCGATAGCGGTAGGAAACGCGGTGCATGCGGCCATAGCGGCGTATCTCAAGCGGAAGGACGCTGCCGAGGACGAACGCGCTGCCGCGGCGCATGCGGAGCTATCCCGCTCCCTCTCCCGTTCCTTGCTCCAGCGAGGCGATACGTTTGATGAGCTCACACGCCATGCCCATGCGTCGCTCGATTCCTACTTAGGTAGCGAATTGCTCACGCGCGAAGCAATTGCCATCGAGGAGGCGTTCAGCGTGAAGCGCACGATCGATGGGAAAGAGATAGTTCTCAAAGGGAAGGTGGATGCGGTCTTCAAGGGAGACCGGGGAGAATGCATCGTGGACTTCAAGACGTCGTCGACTATTGATAAGAAAGATGCGCAGAAGTTTGAGCGCCAGCTCGCGTTCTACGATCTTCTGCTCCGGGAGAACGGTCACGAAACGGATAGCGCTCTCATCATCCAGGTTGGCGAGGAAGAAGTGACGGAGCACCCGGTAGCGCTCACGGATGAGACGCGAGCAGAGCTCGCCGGGACACTTGATGAGGTCCTGCGAGAGCTCATAAGCGGCAAGTGGCGCAAAGGCGAGCCGTCCGAGTACGACGATCTACTCAAACTTTTCGGTACGTAGCGCCATGCTATCGTCTTTGCATGGGATACAACGGGTACAATCCGATGGAGAACAGGATGGCACGCCAGATCGATTCGGGCGGAACGTTCGAGACGAATCCCACCGTACGGCTTGCGTACGAGAAGGCTCAGAAGCTGTTTCGCGAGCATGCCATACAGCCGAAGAATTTCGGCGACCTGTATGACCAGAAGGCAATACAGGCAGATTTGGCTAAGGTCGATCATCTCAAGAGTAACGTATTCGAGACCGGGAGCGGAAAGATCGCGGCGGATATCCTCGAAGGCATAGTATTCGACCAGATCGAGCTTTCAAATTGGTTCGGTTCGCACGCTCACACTCTCAAAACGAGCGAATTTGATGACATCGTGAACGGCGTTGACCTCATCGTCGAATTTGATGAGCCCGAGAGCAGGAAGGCGCATCTGGCGCTCGGCGTTGATGCTACCTACGGTGCCGATACGATTTCGAAGAAGTTCGGCCGGATCAAGAGAGATATCGATCAGGACCGGCTCGCGACAATAAAATATTTCGAATCAGGCGACGGCAGGATCAAAGGACGACTCACTCAGGTCCCGCGCATCGTGCTCGGTGTTGAGCGCGGGACCGTACTCTCTCTTGCGCGTGCTTGGACCGAGGGTCGCAAGGGAGAGCTTGCGGTCCATCCTGTACAGGAGCTTCTCCTTAAGCAGGCGCGAAGCCAGCTTACTGTGTTCGCGCATTACGCTCGTATGCGCGGCAGGCATGAGTCCCGGAGGTCCTATGACGAAGCTCTTGCAATCGTTAACGGCATCTCGGGAGAAAAAGGACTTACCGTTTCCTCTGAATCAGTTCGGGAAATGCTTGCGGACAAGGTCCACCTAGAAATACTCGAGCAGCTGGATACCTTCCGTTAAGGTCTATTTCGTCTTCGCGATAGCCTCATCCACCACCCGCTTGAGATCGGTATAGTCGAGTGCGCCGCTGATACCGACGGGGTTCTGTCCCGCAACCATGAGCACGGTGTAGGGCGTACCATCCGCACCTGCCGCTATAGCGTTCTTGCTGTCCTCATACACTTTCTTCGTGAAGCGGCTGTTGGTGAGGCAGGTCTGGAATTCAGGAGCAGGAAGTCCGAGTTTGGCGACGATGCTCGCGTAGCCGGTGCGCGGGAACTGGTTCTCTCCGGGAGCTGCCGACTGTATGGCATCGATGAAGCGCCAGAACGCGTCCGAATCCCCGAGGAGCGCGGCGCATTCCGCAGCTTCAGCGTGGGAACCCGCGTCCACATGCTGATCAAGAAGCGGGAAGTGACGGTACACCCAGGCCACTTCTCCACCGGCAGCGTACTCGCTCATGAGCTGCTGGAGAGTAGCCTGGAACTGCTTGCTGTATTCGGAGTCGATATCGGCGTACTCGATGAGGAGCACCTTGGCCTCCGGGTTGCCGATGATGTGATCTTGTATGCCGATAGCAGCTACGAGGGCCGGGTCTCCGTGCCCGAGCGCCGGAGAGGAGTCGGTCCGAAAGACGAATATCGCGATAGAAAGGATGAGGCCGGCAAGCACAATAGCGCCAGGGAGGAAGTAGTCATGCTTGAGCTTCGAGGCTGGAATCATGAAAAAATGATAGCACGCGTAAAAATAAAAGCCCCGGCGCAATGACGGGGGCTGATGGGCGTCAGGCGGCGCAGGCCGGTTGAGCGGTGTCTGGTGTGAACAGGTGGCTCTTTCCCTTGTGCACCATGACGACATTCTTGAGTCCGCCGCAGACCTCGAAGAGGATGAATGCGGCCTTCCGCATCTCCTCGGATTCCTGCTCCGCGGTCAGGCCACTGACAAAGCACATCGCGTCCGTGGTCCCCTGGGGCATGCTCATTTGGCTGGGGGTGATCTCGAACCCGAGACCGCGTAGCTCTGTGGCGAGCCGCTTGTTCTTTTCGGGGTCCGGCATTGCCGGGATCGAAATTTGAATCTGCACCGCGCATCTCTCCTTTTGCGGTTGGTAGTCCTGAAAAACAATAGCACGAATTCGAATTAAATCTAGAGTCCGAGAGTATGCGTGAATGCGTCGGGCGCTTTGGGTTCCCGCCAGGAACGCGTGTTTATCTTCACGTCACGGATATCCTTGAGATCCTTGTATTTGAGCGTTCCGTGCTCGAGCGCATAGTCGAAGAGATCGCGCGTTATCTTCACATCCTGGATGCAGTACTTACGGACCTTGTCGTAGAGCCCTTCCTGCCACCAACGCACCGAGTCGAGGCCGTTGCCAGACTTCCCAACCTTGAGTGTGGCTTCGGCGATGGACTGAAGCCTGAGACGGCGGCCGAGCACGTTCTGGACCTCGATCATGAGGTCGACGGACTTGATGCGCGTGAGGTCGCCGGGGTAGTAGTGGTTGAGGAGGGGAATATCGAAGGAGTCGGAGTTGTAGCCGATGAGGGTGTCAGCAGCCTCAAGGATGGGCCAGAGCTTCGGTAGCTCACTCTTATCGTACGAGGAGAACTCTCCGGTCAGAGAGTCATGGATAGCCACGACGGCGAGCTCGAGGCGGGTGACGTCTTGGCGCGCGAGCGACGGAAGGATATTGGCGGTTTCGATATCGAACGTTATCTCTCGCATACCGCTAGTTCTTCTTTGCGTGTATATGCTGCGCGACGACGGTGACGTTGACCTCCTCCTCTTCGCTTGTCGCGAGGGTCTTGACCTTCACGCTCTTGCGATTGTCTTCTTCGGTGCCGTATGCGACGAAGTACGGGATGCCGCGCTTAACGGCGTCGCGGATCTGATCGCCGAGTTGCTTCTCTCCGAGGTTAACGAAGGTGCGGATACCTCGTTCGCGCACGCTTTCTGCGAATGCTTGGGCGAGAGGAATATCTGAGGGAGAAGGCGTACCGATGTAGAGCTCGGGTGCGGAAAGTGCTGCCGGAAGGAGGTCGTGGGTCGCGAGGAAGTCCATGAGGCCGACGTCTCCGAACGCAAAACCGATAGCGGGTATAGGATCGCCGCCGAACATGGCAACGAGTCCGTCGTAGCGCCCGCCGCCAAGCAAGGCGCGCGGGTTCTCGGGGCTGGTGTCCTGTACTTCGTACACGATCCCGGTGTAGTAATCGAAGCCGCGCACGATCTCGGGCTCGAAGACCACGTTCTCGATGCCGCGCTTCTTGAGCTCCTCGATCATCGCGAGAACTTTGTCCTTCTCCGCCTTTACGAGAGGGTCGGTAGCGTCCTCAATAGCGCGCAGCGGATCGATAGTGGTACCGCGGGCGGCATCGAATTCCTCAGGGGACATCTTCGCCTTGCGGTCGAGGAGCAGCCAGTATTCCTTCACGCCTTCAGCGTCCGTTACGCCGGCTGCGCGGCAGGCAGCGGAAAGGAGCGGGCGGGAATTGATGCGGATGGTGAAGTCCGAGTCGGAGGCGCCAAACGCGCGGAAGACGGCGCTTGCAAGCGTGAGTATCTCGAGATCAGCCTCGCCCTCGGGAAGTCCGATGAGATCGACGTCGGTCTGGAAGAACTCACGGAGACGTCCCTTCTGCGGACGCTCATACCGAAAGCGATTGCCGATGGAGAACCAGCGAAGCGGGAATGCAAGCTCGCGGCGCTTGCCGGAGACCATACGCGCGAGCGTGGGCGTCATTTCAGGACGAAGCGTCACGCGGCGGCCGCCGCGGTCCTCGAAGCTGTAGGTCTGGTCGCGGATGATCTCTTCGTTGCCCTTGCTCTCATAGAGCTCGGAACGCTCGAGTGGGGAGGCCTGGTATTCCTCATAACCCCAAGAGGAGAGGGTCTCGCGGACGCGTCCGAAGGCGGCCTGAAGACGGCCCCAGTCAGCAGGGTAGAAATCGCGCACGCCCTTATAGGAATCGGTGGAGAGGCCGTCTTTGTTGCTCATTATAGGTTGATTTTAGCAGACCCGCTGGAGTTTTCTATACGCCCGTATTTGTCGGTGTATGCAGCTGGCCTATCTCGCGCATGATGAGGTCGCGCATGCCTTGAGGGTCTGAAACGCCGTCCATCACGAAGTGCTTCGCGGAGGTCCCGGCGGTCTCTACCTGGATGGTGCCGTACCCGAGCAGGTCGGCAAAGATGCCGTCGACGGTGGTCGAGACATCCTGCACCTTGAGAAGCAGGAAGCTTGAGACTTCACGATTGAAGAACCCGTGCTGCTCGATGCGCACGATGCGGTGCGAGGTGATCACCCAGTGATTGAGGTAGTACTGCGTAAAGGTATTGAACGCGCCGATCCAAAGCATGAGCCACCACAGTCCGAGAAAGAGGCGAACGTACATGTTGTCGAGCGTGAGCGTACTAAGCAGCTCAAGAAGTTCAGGGCTCTGCTTCGCGAATCCGGCAAAGAGTCCGGGAAGCACCGTAGGGAGATACGCCAGAAGCAGGAACGGGAGCATACTGAGCAGAAGCACGAACCAGTGCTTGCGCACCGTGAGCGTTACGCGCTCTCCTTCTTCAAGTTCGAATTCCTCCATACGTTACGGACGGATGCCGCTTACCGCGAACAGCGCGAGGAAGCCCGAGACCGCCACGTGCGTGATGAGTGCTGGAATTGCTACCGCTGAGCGATGCCCGTAGCGGAGCCAGTGGTACGCGGTAACGATCGTATAGATCGCCCAGATGATGAACAACACTGTAAAGAGCACGGAGATCACCTGTACGGGATCAAGGCCCGTAAAAAGCACCGTCGGAGAGGGGAAAGGCGCGACGAGGGCCGCTTGTTCTTCCTGCATCAGGAATAGTATCCCACGACGAGACGGGGCCGCCCATACGGGTCGTTGCGTATCTCGCTCCAGAGCGCCGCGTTCATCTCAAGCAGCTCCTTCGCTTTCTCGGCGTTCGCGATGTCGCATTCGATCCAGAGCTCTCCGGCAGCCGATAGGTGTCCCGGAGCTTCCTCAGCTATGCGCCTAATTATGTCGAGACCGTCGGCACCTGCAAAGAGCGCCGCGCCCGGCTCGTAGTCGGTGACGCCGGCTTCGAGCTCCCGGGTCTGGGGGACGTAGGGCGGGTTCGTCGCGATGATATCAAATTCCTCATCCTCAAAAGGTATGAAGAGGTCTCCCGAACGAATATCGGCGCGCGAGGCGTCGATGTTGTTCTCCGCGAGGTTCGTGAGGATGAGGTCCGCGTGCGCGGGTTCGAGCTCGCCGAATGCGACGCTTGCGTTCGGAAGGTGCGAAAGCACCGCAAGGCCGATGGCGCCTGAACCGGCACAGAGATCGAGCAGGCGGAACGGTGCATCCTCGAACGTTTCTTTCAGATGTGCGATGAGGGCCTCCGTCCACCATTCGGTCTCGGGGCGGGGGATGAGCGGACGGGAGTCGAGGCGGACGTTCAATCCAATGAAGGGGATCCAGCCGATCACATAGGCAAGCGGCTCGCCCCGGCTAAGGCGCTCGATATCAGCGGAAAGGTCAGCGTCCGGGTCGCCGGCGTACTTGTCGCGGATAAGCAGCGCCCGCTCGTTATCGGATATTTCGTACATAGGCACACAGTATAGGTAGGAGCGTTCTTCATCAAATCGTAATGCGGACCTGATATGCTCTTCCCATTACCCACATCAACATGAAATACCTATGGGACATCATCTTCTCGGTCACGTTCTCCGTACTCATAGGTCTCGGTCTCTGGTGGCTGTATGCTACCGGACGGTTCGAGCACGACGCTCCTGTACTCGATCTCGTGCTGATGTCGCTCGCTATCTGGAGACTCATCCGTCTCGTAACTTACGATCACGTCACTGATATTCTGCGCGATTCGTTCGCGGCTTCAGGCGAGGGCACTATCGGTTCGACCCTGAAGTCGCTCATCGAGTGTCCGTGGTGCAGCGGACTCTGGGCTTCCGCGATCGTCGTATTCGCGTATTACGCGACCCCGTTCTCGTGGCCCGTTATCCTCATCCTCGCATTGGCCGCCGTAGGCTCATTCCTCCAGATATTCGCGAACCTCGTCGGCTGGTACGCGGAAGGGGAGAAGCATGAGGTGAAGGTGGCGAAGAAGGAAGACCCCCTCACTGAATAAAAGAAGAACGGCCCCTCAGAGAGGGGCCGTTCTTCTTTCCTGGTCGGATTAGTATCCGCCCTGGTAGCCTCCGCGGTCGCCGCCGCCGAAGCCGCCGCGATTACCGCCGTTGCCGCCGCCGAAACCTCCGCCGCGATTACCGCCGCCGAAGCCACCGCGATCACCGCCTTCGCGAGGAGGACGGTCGCCCTGAGGGCGAGCCATGGAAACGGAGAGCATACGCCCGTCCATCTCCTTGCCATCCCAACGGTCGATAGCAGCCTGGCCTTCAGCCTCGGATGCCATCTCGACGAAACCGAATCCGCGTGAGCGGCCGGTCATGCGATCGCTGATAATGCTTGCGGATGTTACCGAACCGGCTTCCTCGAAAGCGGTGCGGAGTTCATCCTCGGTCGTGCGGTAGGGGATACCGCCGACATATAGTTTGCATGTTGCCATGTGGCTTGTGATACGTGATAACCTCGCCGATGCCGAACGCTTGGGGCAATTTGGAGTTCTGCGAGTTATGGGCATTATGCTACAGAGACGGCCTAATCGCAAGTCAGAACGCCTTGTATGGGGATAAGATGAATCGCGTTTGGCTGTATAACAATATGTGTTATAATAACAGAGCATCATCAGGATGCGATTACGTGAAGGGTTACGCACATGACGAGAAACGGGTCGGTTTCGCCGATTCCAGCGCTTGCGGTCGACGTTCAGTTCCGGTGGTATAAGCGCGGGCTCCCGAGCCTGCAAAGCTCGCATCCGCCTTCCGTGGACGCTTCGCTGTTGCGGAATTACGTGTCCGCCGGCTATGCCGGCATGGTCGTGATTCCGAAACCGACTCGATTCACGTACTTCAACGCGCTCGTAGCAATCCAGCTCTGGGACAAATTTTCGGACCTGAAACTGGTGATGAAGCTTCCCGGCGTTCAAGCCGGTTCTTTCGCCGGTTCTCGCGTCGAGCGCTATGTCCGGGTGCCGCGAACGGTCCAGAAGCTCGATGAGCTGGAAAAGGCCTCTTCGGCAGAACTACTGGTCTTTCCATTCCGCGCCGTGCAGTACGGCGCGGACGGGTACGACACGCTCGACGAGGGCGAGTTCTTCCTCGATATGGCCAGCATGCCGTGGCTCATCGGTCCGGTGACGAAGATCATCGAAGGCCGTAGCGACATTAGCTTCGCGTGCCTCGGCGAACGGTACGATCCGGATCATACGGGCAACTCGGATGAGATCCCGATTGTCGCCTACGAGGGTCACCGAAGGCTGTATGTCCGACCGGACGTGAGCTCAATGAGAAGTACTACGTGCTCATCGGGTGGGCTCCCAAGCAATGACCAAGGGTCGTTCGCACACGCGGGCGGCCTTTTCTTATTTCCTCCGAAGCTCGATCTCTTTGATACTGCGATTGCGGTGGATGAGCTCGTCGTTGCGTATCGATTCGAAGAGTTCGTATTCGCTGCGCACATTGCGGCCGTACAGCACGAGGAAATCGGACATGACCGGGGTATCGCGCAATTGTTCTCCGTACAGTGCGAGGAACTCACTGTACTGATGGTATGCATGAGTCTCGAAGAGATAGTTCAGCTCGAGTGCTGACTTGCGCGAGACCATGTAGAGGAGATAGATAGTCCAAAAATAGAAGAACGCGAAGACAAGCGGTATGAACATGTGCCGGAACCATCCGACGCAGCGCAAGCGCTTGCATATCTGGGTTATCACCACGACGTGCATGGTCTCGTTGTCTTGAGCCTGGCGGGAGAAGGCGCTCGTCTTCGTGAGCTCGATGGCGCGCTTCTCATTTCCATAGAAGCCAGTAAGGAGCGTATAGGTTGCGACTTCCCAGGACTGATAGGGGATACGGGCAATAACCTCTACCGCTTTGAATTTCCCATACGAGGGCTTCTTTCCGTACACAATCGTGCCGGAGGTCACGAGCAGCCAACCGAGCACGGCAGCAATCGGCCCGACTTTGTAGCCGTCATACGGCCGCGCGTAGTCGGCGCGCATAGTCGGGTCATTCAATTCCTTTACCAGTGCTTCGTGCGCCGAGCAATCTTCGTTCATGGCGATACTGTATCACGACCTATAAAAGAAAAAGGAAGCTGTGGAGCTTCCTACGTCGCCAGCTTGAATTCGAGCGAACCCACGAGCGTATTGGGGTTTATGCCATCCCAGGCAATCAAACCCAACATGACGAATCGCGTGAACTTTGGTTGCCACTCGTGTTCGGCTCTGTTAACTCGAGTACGAAGCGTTTCGACGGTGTCGTCCTCGTGAATAGGGATCCGCACCCTAAGGAACACCGGCCCTTCGTCGTACTTCTCCGTCACGAAGTGCATGCACACCTCGGTGTGCGTGAGCTCGCCGCGCTGGTAGGCGGCGAGCACTGCCTCGTGCACATGATCGCCGTGCATGCCCTTGCCGCCGAACTGCGGGAGAGGGCCTGGGTGGATGTTGAACGTTGTGCGGGGGTCGAGACCGCGGGCAAGTTTCGTGTATCCGGATAGCGCCACGAAGTCGGAGCTGAAGAAGCGCACAAGGAAGCGATAGCCGTCCTCGGTTCGATCCCATTTCGGCATGTGCCGGAAAGGAATGTTGAATTCGTCGGCGTAGCCCCTGACCCCACCGTTCTCATGGCTTGAAACGACCCCCACGATAGTGGCATCGAGGCTGCCAGATCTTGCGCGCCTGACTAGATTGGCGAAGCCCGAGCCGCCTCCGGTCTCGGTTCCGTCGGCGAAGACGAGTAATCTTGGTGCCATGACTGGCTCTCCTATGAACACCTGCCGACACACTGCGCCGAAGTCCGCGAGCTGTCAATCAGATGCTCTTGAGCATGTCGCGCTCAATGTCGGCGAAGGTGCCGCCCACTTTTTTCCCGGGGTTGAAGATATTGAGCGGGTCGAAGATGCGCTTGGTCTCCGCGAAGAGCGCTACCATCTTGTCCCCGAAGAGCTGGCCTAGGTACGGCGTACGGATGATGCCGTCGTTGTGCTCGCCGGTAGTGGTGCCACCATATTTGATGACGAGGTCGTATACACGCGGTGCGAGCTCGAGAATGACGCCGCGTACCTTAGGGTCGTTGAGGTCCATGAGCGGGATGATATGGAAATTCCCGTTCCCGATATGTCCCGCGATGGTGTAGAGGAGCTTGTACTCGGCAAGAAGCGCGTTCAGTTCGGGAAGGAACTTCGGATAGGTATCCGTAGGAACCACGAAGTCGTCGATAAAGGGAGCGGCATAGAGGCCATGCGAGTTCTTCCGGAGAAGCGCGAAGCTCTCGCGGCGCACGATCCAGTATTTCTCGGCGGCGCGTTCATCTCGTGCGATGCGCATCGGGAGCCCCAGAGGCGCGAGCGCTGCCCTCGCTTGTCCCGCCTTGAAGAGCGCCTCCTGATGCGTGTCCTCGGAGAACTCCGCCATGAGAACTAACTTCGGTACGCCACCTCGGATAGCAAGCCCGAGTTCCGGAAGGAACGAGAAGCCGAGGCGGGTTGCGCGAGCGAGTCCCATCTGGGAAAGCATCTGCGGCAGGAACTTTATGGCGAGCTTGAAGGTGTTGTCGTCGTACGACTCGAATGACTCGGGGTTGTAGGGAAGCACTTTCCGTACGATCTCCGGGAGGACATTGATATCCGACAGGAAGACGATGAGCATCGCGCGGTATCCCTGCTCGCGCACGAGGCGGAGTTTGAACTTCGTCGTAAGTGCGAGGGTGCCCTGCGCGCCGCAGATAAGCTTCGCAAGATTCATCTTCCCGGTCTTCTCATCTATAACGTCCCAGAGCGCATATCCGGCCGAGTTCTTGGAGACCTTCGGCTTCGCGTCTGTGATCATCTGCTTGTTATCCTCGAGCAGCTTCTTCATGTCACGATAGATGCGTCCTTCGAGCGTCTCGAGCTGCGTCTTGCGCGCTACTTCTTCGGGAGAAAGCTCCTTGAATGTGGTCTTCGTCCCATCGGAAAGCACGACATCGATTTCTTCGATATAATCGCGGGTTTTGCCGTACTCCAGTGTGCGTTCACCGCCCGAATCGTTATTCACGATGCCTCCCATCGCGGCTATTTCGCGGGACGCGGGGTAGGAGGGCATGAGCTGGCGGCCACGAGCGAGCGTTGCTTTCTCGAAGTCGCGATAGAACGCCCCTGGCTCGGTTACCGCGTATCCGTCGCCGACTTCTTCGACCGTGTTCATATATTTCGTGAACACGGCTACCACCGAGTCGGTGAGCGGACCGCCGGACATGTCAGTTCCCGCCGAGCGCGCGGTTACGGATCCCGGAATGCCTTCTTTGCGCGCGCCATTCATAGTGCGAACTAATGAAGCAACGTCGTCTGCGTCTTTCGGATAGACCACGATAGAAGGCGTGCGCGAGAACACGCTCGTGTCGCGCGAGAACAATTTACGGGAGGCGTCATCGTTCACGACCTCGCCCTTCACGGTCGCCTTGATGCGATCGAACAGCTGGGTGTCACTCATTCCAAGCAGTATACCGCGCCGCGGTTATCGCTCGAGGAGTTCTTCGATGATGCGGGCGGTCTCGAAGGGTCCGCTCGTCGCCCTCGTCTCGATACCGGTCGTCTTTACGACCTCGTCGTTGCCACCCGGGAAGAGCGCGTCGCCTATGTAGAGCATGTCAGAGATTGGTATCGAAAGATGCTCGGAAAGTTTTCGAACGCCATATGCTTTATCGATACCGGGTCGAGTAACGTCGAAAGAGGTCGAGCCTCCCGTTCGTACGTCGAAGCCTTCAAGCTTCGCGGCAATTGCCTCACGAAGAAGGGAACGTTTCTCGTGCGAAGGATCCCATGCGAGCTTCTCTTCAAGTGGAGCAGTCTGTCCGAGTGCAGAAAGTGCTACTGACGGCCCGCGATGCTCGATGCGGTCGCCATATGATGGAGAATGTCGGTCGATAATGCCGGTCTCATCCATCGCCGCTTCTATTATGGCTTTGATCGAATCGAATTCCTCCTCACTAAAGTCATTCTTGTATCCTGCAGACCAACTACCGTCCGTATACAGGAACAATCCCGCACCGCAGTTAGGGAGAAGATGCAGTCGTTCGAGATTGGCGTGACTGGGCAACCGGCCTGCGGTATGCGCATGCACGAGCTCGTATTTCTGGCCCGAGGTAACCGCGACATTCGTCGCGTCGAGCAAGCGAACGAGAAGATTCGCCATCGAGTCAGTTATAGGCTGCTTGCTTTCGGCAAGCGTTTCATCGAGGTCAAACAAGACGGCTCGTGGGGTCATGGTATTCGTCTAAGACAACAACCGATTCTGGTCTGAGGTTTCTTACGCCGCAATTTTTTTCCGGGACAGTATCGACGATGCGTACGCGGCAAGCACGAACGCGAGCCCGATGAGGCCGGTTATCACTTCAGGCACATGGAATAGAAGATCCGCAAACATGGAAATGGCGAGACCGAAGATTGCCCAGTGCGCGCCGTGCTCGAGATAGGTGAGCGAATCAAGAGTCTTCTTCTCGACGAGGTAGATTGTGAGAGACCGGACGAACCAGGCGCCGATGCCGAGACCTGCAACGATGATCGGGATCGACGTGGTCAACGCGAAGGCACCGACCACGCTATCGAGCGAGAACGCGGAATCAAGGACGTTGAGGTAGATGAAGAGCGCGAGCCCCGACTGCGCTGCAACTGCAGTCGCATTGTCAGTCTCTATCGAGAAGGAGCTTGCAAGTCCCTGCATAAGTATGAAGAGAACGATACCGATGATACCGGCAACGAGCACGGTTGCCTGCGCGATATCCGGCACGAGGAACGAGATGCCGCTGAGGAAGGCGAGCGCTATAGCAATCTCAATCGCTTCGATGCGGCCCCAGCGCGAGATGTGCCGCTCGATAACCTTTATCCAGTGGATGTCCTTGTTGTCATCAAGGAAGTACTTGAGCGAGACCATGAGGAGAAACGCGCCGCCGAACGCATAGATGCCATAGCGGGCGCCCTCGAGCAGGTGCGCATATTCTTCTGGAGCGAATGCGGCGAGTTTCGCAACCGCGAGCGGGGAGAGGAGCACGCTCGCCGAGACGATGAGTATCGGGAGGATGAGACGGGTGCCTACGACCGCGATGAGCATGCCCCAAGTGAGGAATCGGTTACGCCAAACGTGAGTCATGTTCGTGAGCACCCGCGCGTTCACGACCGCGTTATCAAAGGAGAGCGTGACTTCAAGCACCACGAGCAATGCTGCTGTCACGAATGCGGCCCATCCGAGCGTGTAGAGGATTGCGGCGAGGATGAGTACGGAAACGACGGTCGGAAGCAAGAAGAATTTCATCCGAACATTCTAGCATTTCATGTTCCGGGATGGTGACCAACAACTCTGAAGTTGAAATGGAGATTGAGGAGGTAATTGGCGATGCCGACCAGGCCTGCGATAAGCACGCGGGCGAACAGATAATAGAAGCCTAGCGCTTGCACGAAGAACGCAACACCCATGGTCGTCACGAATGCGCCGGCGAGCGCGATGCTGATGAAGTACGCGTATCCGTGGTGGACCGTACGCTCGGTGCCATGAAAGACATGTCGCCTCGAAATCAGGTAATTGATCGAGACGGCTACCAGGAAGGCGAGCGGGGTGGCTATGTAATAGGGAACCCCGGCATACTCCGTTATCAGATAGAGGAGTACCAGATCGAACGCCAGCGTCGAAACCCCGACTACCGCGTAGCGAAGAAAGCGGCGGAGTGCTGGCGTAAGGCGCATTACCTTAGATGATAGCTCGTCATACGCTATCCCCAGCGCCATTGACAAACAGGGTTGCGTCGTGTATTGTTCCTTATAAGAGTACAGCCTCCACCAGGTTAGACACGCTTTTTTACGGCTTACTTTTTACAACGTGTCGCTCGCAAGATCGATCACTAAGCCGTAAAAAAGCCTGCCTCAACCGAGGAATACTCCCATTTGAGAGAGCCCTGCAGCCATGCGGGGCTCTCTCGTTATCCTCATTTTCACGCGAAAAGCCATCAGTGATATACTGCGATTATTATGGAGAAAACGGACGCGGCGCTTAAGGTTGAGAATCTCCGAAAGGTGTATGCAAAGGACGGGAAGAAGGCGGGAACCGAAGCACTCAAGGGTGTTTCGCTTACTATCCGTTCCGGTGAATTCTTCGCTCTGCTCGGTCCAAATGGCGCGGGAAAGTCGACTATCATCGGTATCCTCTCGGGACTTGTCACTAAGACCGAAGGACTCGCTGAGGTGAACGGCCTCTCGATAGATACGTATCCAGAAAAGGCTAAATCCTTTATCGGACTCGTGCCGCAGGAATTCAATTTCGATATCTTCGAGAAGGTGATCAACATCGTCCTCAATCAGGCCGGCTATTACGGTATTCCGCGAGCTGAGGCGCTTCCGCGTGCGGAGAAGGTTCTCAAGGACCTCGGCCTCTGGGAGAAGAAGGACTCGACTGCGCAGGCGCTCTCCGGTGGGATGAAGCGCCGCCTCATGATCGCTCGTGCGCTCGTGCATGAGCCGGCGATCCTCCTTCTGGACGAGCCGACTGCCGGCGTCGACGTCGAGCTCCGTCGCGGGATGTGGGATTTCCTCCGGGAACTTAACGAGAGCGGCACAACTATCGTGCTCACCACGCATTACCTCGAGGAAGCGGAGATGCTCGCGAGCCGTGTCGCCATCATTAATAAGGGTCAGATTATCGAGGAGGGAAGCGTAAAGGAGCTGCTCACGAAGCTGAACTTCGTCACCCTGCTGCTCGATACCACCGAACCCGTTAAGGACGCGACCATGCATCTGCTTCGCGAGCTTAAGCTTGAGCGAATCGACGAGACGACTCTCAAACTCACGCTCAAGCCCGGAGAGACCGTGAACGATGCGATCAGGAAGATCGCCGCAACCGGCATCCAGATCGCGAATGTGCGCAACAGTGGTAGCCGACTGGAGGAAGTATTCGTAAACCTAATTGAGAAGGATACCTAATATGACCCGCTCACCAATACTCATCGGGTTCTACACCATGGTCCGCAAGGACTTCCGGCGCATCGTGCGCATATGGAGTCAGACCCTGCTTCCGCCAGCTATAACGATGGCGCTCTACTTCGCAATCTTCGGCACGTTCATTGGCAGCCAGGTCGACGCTATCCACGGATTCCCCTATATCCAGTTCATCGTGCCTGGACTCATCATGATGTCAGTGATCACGAGCTCGTACATGAACACCGTCTCCACCTTCTATTTCGCGAAGTGGATTCGCACCATCGATGAAATCCTCGTGTCTCCGATGCCGAGCTGGGTGGTTATCGCAGGCTTCGTCTCGGGCGGCCTCATCCGCGCGTTCCTCGTCGGTCTTATCGTGATCGGCGTCTCGCTCTTCTTCACGCATCTCACGCTCTTCTCCGTTGGTGTCATATTCGCCGCAGCGTTCCTTACGGCCCTTTTGTTCTCGCTGCTGGGTCTTATTAACGCGATCTTCGCGAAGTCCTTTGATGCGATAAACATCGTACCGACGTTCGTGCTCACTCCGCTCACGTACCTGGGAGGTGTCTTCTATTCGATCGACCAGCTCCCGCCTCTGTTCCAGACGGTCTCCCTGTTCAACCCGATCCTCTACATGGTTAACGCGTTCCGCTACGGATTTCTCGGCATCTCGGACGTGCCACTTTCGCTTGCCTTCGAAGTTATGGGCGGACTCACGCTGCTTGCGTTCATAGTGACCATCATCCTCTTTAAGCGCGGAGCGGGACTGAAGCAGTAGCTTTAGAATTTAATTATCTAAATTTCATCTTCCCTTGAGGACCAGGACCGTATCCTCGGCAAATGGAGAAGGATTTTTCCACCTGGTACTCCCTGAAAGAAAGAATTCACTCGGAAGAGCGCAATAAGCTCTATCATGAGCGAGAACTGTGGTGGTGTTCGCTTGGAACTAACATAGGTTTTGAACAGGATGGAACGGGTGAGGGAAAACAGCGTCCGGTCCTTATTTTGAAAGGAATTAGTCGCGAGACTTGCTACGTCATACCGCTAACCACGTCTATCAAGCGGCATAGGTATCGTTTGCCGATAGGTCACGTTGAGGGCAAGAAGGCTGTGGCGCTTATGTCTCAAATTCGAATAATTGATACTAAAAGGCTCGTAAACAAAATCGGATTCTTGGACCAAGAATGCTTTATAAGAGTTAGAAAAACCGCCAAAGACTTGCTTTGACGGTTTTTCTTTTTCTCCCCCATTAGGAGGCGAGCCCGGAGGCACTTGTACTGAAAGTATACCCCTGTCAGGGATGCAGTCAAGAATAGATACTGAGAAATGCGCCGGGGCGCTGAAGGTTTTACCTTCAGCGCCCCGGCTGCTAGTCTCGCAGTTTCTGTATCATACCGTTGCGTCTCTGTTAGGCGCGCTTGTAACGGTCTTCACCGTATGCCGTGCATCCTTCCCGGGACACCCGGCCGAAAATGAAGGAACACGAGGCTTCGGAAGAGGCCGCACACGTGCATCCTGCTTCCGTTCCCCGAACGATCAGGATACGCGAACTACTGTGAACCGAAGATGAACGCTAGGAAGAGAAGTCGAGCGATACTTCGTTCGTCGTATCCGACTCGTTCTTATCGAGCGGATCATTGAGTCCCGCCCCTTTGGCGCCGGGAAGCGTTATGCGTATCTCGGTACCGATGCCCGGCGTGCTGCGTATGTTTATGGAGCCTTTATGCAGGCGCACGATCTCGTTCACGATAGCGAGTCCGAGTCCCGAGGTTCCCGTGCCGATACCGCGTGCTCTCGACGTGTCTCCGCGATAGAAGGGTTCGAAGATATGGAAGAGATCCTTCTGGCCAATGCCTATGCCGGTGTCAGCGACCGAGAGGAGGATCTTCCCCGGTCCGTCATGACCGACGGTGACAGTGACGACTCCGTCCTTATCCGCCGGCGTGTAGTTAATGGCGTTCTTAACCAGGTTGGTAACCACCTGATCGAGCGCAGTCTGGTTGCCTTCGACCATCCGGCTCTTCCCGACGCGGGTCTCAAGTCGCACTGCCCGGGAATCCGCGAGTGCCTGATGCCGCTCCGCAACGAGTTCGACGATAGCGCCGAGGTCGGTCGGTTCGAACGGCATGCGTCGCGGGCGGGTAAGGGTATCGAAGGAGAGGAGGTTGTTGATGGTCTCCGAGATGCGGTCGAGTTCGGTAACCGTGCCTTCGAAAGTGTCGCGCACATCTTTCGGTATCTTCGGATCGAAGAGCGCCACCTCCGTATTTGTCTTTATGATGGCGAGCGGTGTCCGTATCTCATGAGCAATGTTCCCGATGAAGCGCTTCTGGAACTGGAGGGAATTGCGTGTCGGCCAGAGCGCAAAACGGGCGATAAGGAAGCCGAAGAGGAGGTTCAGGAGCACGATGCCGACAAACGCAAGCGTCACCGTCTGTGCGCGGATGCCGTCTATAATGGTCTCAAAGTTGGTGGGCGTCGTCGTTGCGCCCGTGACCATCGCCTCTTGTATTCCGACGCTTATCGACTCGATAGTCTGGTCTTGTGCGTATTGGATACCAACGAGGAAGAGTACGACGGAGACCAACCCGAGCGCGAGCTGCAACAGGATGACATGCACCGCTGCCCGGATGAACGGGTTGAAGCGGTACTTATCGGTTAAGTCGGTAACCCACGCCACGGACGGTTTCAAAGAGGGGTGCATCTGCATAGGTGTCGAGCTTCTTACGAAGATTCTTCATGTGTACGTCAAGAACGTTCGAAAAGCCAGGGAAGTCGAAGCTCCAGACATGATCGAGGATGCTCTCGCGCGTCATCGCTTCATCCGGATGCCGCATGAAGTACTCGAGGAGGGAATACTCCTTGAGCGTGAGCGCCAGCGGCTTGCCGCCCTTGGTCACGGTGCGGCTCGAAGGATCGAGCTCGATGTCGCGGACCGAGAGCGTGGTCTGGATGGTCTGTTCGGGACGGCGGAGCACTGCGTTGATGCGGGCGACGAGCTCCTCGAAGGAGAAAGGTTTCGCGAGATAGTCGTCCGCACCGATATTGAGCAGCTCGACCTTGTATTCGGTCTCGTCGCGGGCGGTGAGCACAATGATCGGGGTCGTCACGCCCTCGGCGCGCGCGTCGCGCGTGATGGTCGCGCCGTCAATGCCGGGGAGCATGAGGTCGAGCAGGATGAGGTCGTACTCATCGCGATAGAGCATAATGCGCGTGCGCGCCTTCTCGCTGTCGTCGATCCAGTCGACCGCAAAGCCTTTGCTCTCAAGGCCGCGCTTCAAGGCTTCGGCGAGCTTCGCTTCGTCTTCTACGATGAGGATACGCATAGGTAGGGTCCTTAGGGCTAAATATCGTTATATGCGTAGACTATAGGTTATCGCATGAAGCCTTCATGAAGCACCTAACTTTTATTTTAAAGGATGCCGAACATATGCATACCTATGAGGATGATTGCGCTGTCTGCAATCCCGTGGGCGAGCCATGAATTAAGGAAGTGGCCTGAGCGGCTGTTAAGGTAATTAAATACTAAGCCAATTACGAATAGCGATATAAGCGCAAGCGCCATCAGTACAGGGTTGAACCATCCCTTGATTATCGCGAGGTGATATACGGCGAATAGTCCTGCGGAGAATACGTATGCAAAGACTCGCGAAGCATGACCCTTCAGGTTCAAGAACAGGAAGCCCCTGAAGAAGAATTCCTCGAGCAGCGAGTTCACGAAGATGACGTAAAGTCCGACGAACAGGAAATTACCGGAGTTGATACCCAGCTTGCTCTCGAGGTTATCTGCAATGGCCTCCATGTCTATGAAGCTGCCGAGGATCGCATATGCTCCAAGGATAATGAGGAAGGAACCGACGCCCAGAAGCAATCCAGGCAGGAGGCTCTGGACAGTGAAGTTCTCTAGTCCAAGGATCTTTGAGATCCGTTTCTGTTCATACGCAAACGCCAATCCGAGCGGAAGAATGAGAAATAGCAGCACCTTAAGCGCTGTCTTTACGACGTAACTTGCCCCGATGAACTGCTCGATGACATACAGCGCCCCCACGATCACTAGGGAAAGCGTGATAGTTATAGCAACTCGGGAAGATATTCGCGTAGCCATGAGTGTCGCTTGAGTATAGCGTCAAACCTCATTTTAGGAGGCGCTTTTCCGTCGTACTATAGGCAATTTTCAGGCAGTATTTGCTTCACTATACGAACGAGTGTCTTGCGGGTCGTCTGGAACGTTTCCTAGTGCTTTATGCACATAAGAATTGGATGAAGAGGGGGTACGATAAGGGGGTCACGAAGCCGAATGCAGTCGGGACATATGCGCCACGGCGCGTCCCGAAGTGGAGAGAATCTCCCTGCTGGCGCGAGAGCCAAGGCTGACTTTATCACTGTGCCGCGTAACCTACGGGATTACCTTATGAAGCAGGTCAAAAAGAGGAACGGGAGCATCGTCGACTTCGAGGAGGCGAAGATTACTGAAGCGATGAGGAAGGCGTTCGCCTACTGCGACGTCACCGTCGAGGAAACAATCCTCGAGAGCCTTACCAACGGGGTGCTCACCGATCTCGAGATGAAGTTCGGGGGCGAGCAGACGCCATCGGTCGAGAACGTCCAGGACCTGGTCGAGCTCGCGCTCATGGAAGCCGGCTACCATCCGGTCGCGAAGCACTACATCGTCTACCGCTACCAGCACACCAAGATCCGCGAGGAGCGGAAGCAGGAGACCCTCGAGAAGATCGAGGACAACGCGCTCATGATCACGACCGCGTCCGGCAAGCAGGAGCGGTTCAACGAGACGAAGCTCCGTCAGACGCTCGAGCACTTCTCGAAGGATGTGGAAGGAGTCGCATTCGATATCGAGCACATCCTCACGCAGCTCAAGTACGAATTGTACGAGGGTATGACGACCGCGGAAGTGGGCAAGGCGCTCATCATGGTCGTGCGCTCGATGATCGAGCTCGACCCGGCATACTCGAAGCTCGCGGTGAAGCTCCTCCTTCAGCGCATGTACGCGGAAGTGTTCGGTCCTGAGTTCGACAGCAAGGATCCGCTCGCGGCACACGAGCGCGTCTTCGTGCGCAACATGTCGAAGCTGGTCGCTGATGGCGATCTCGATCCCCGCATGGGCGAATACGATCTTGCCAAGATGGCGCGCGCCATGAAGGTCGAGAACGATTTCCTCTTCGAGTACATGGGCCTCGAGATCATGAGTAGCCGCTACTGCATGGAGGACCCCAAGGCGCACAAGCAGCTTGAGACCCCGCAGATGCTCTGGATGCGCATCGCGATGGGTCTTGCGATCGCTGAGAAGCCGGAAGACCGCGAGCGCGTCGCGCTCGAGTTCTATGACGTGCTCTCGAACTTCCTCTACACCCCGGGCGGCCGTACGCTCTTCCAGTCTGGCTTCAAGAAAGCCCAGATGAGTAACTGCTTCCTCAACAGCGTGCCGGATTCCCTCGATGGCATCTTCAAGTCGCTCGCGGATAACGCGCAGTATCTCAAGTGGTCGGGCGGGACCGGAACCGACTGGACCAAGGTCCGCGCTACCGGCTCCTTCATCAAGGGCACGGGCGTAGGCAGCCAGGGTATCGTTCCGTTCCTCAAGGTAGCGAACGACGTGAACCTCGCGATCAACCGCTCCGGAAAGCGCCGTGGCGCAGGCTGCGTCTACCTCGAGACCTGGCACCTTGATGTCGAGGACTTCCTCGAGCTCCGTAAGAACACGGGTGATGAGCGTCGCCGTACGCACGACATCAATACCGCCAACTGGATCCCCGACCTGTTCATGAAGCGCGTGCGCGACGGGGGAGACTGGACGCTCTTCTCGCCGAACGATGTCCCTGATCTCCACGAGATCTACGGCGCCAAGTTCGAAGCCGCATACATCGAGTACGAGGCGAAGGCAGATCGCGGCGAGATAGAACTCTATAAGCGCATTCCAGCCGCTGACCTCTGGAAGAAGATGATCGGCATGCTGTTCGAGACTGGACACCCGTGGATCACGTGGAAGGATCCTTCAAACGTCCGCTCTCCGCAGGATCACGCCGGCGTCGTGCATAACTCGAACCTTTGCACTGAGATCACGCTCAACACGAGCGATGACGAGACCGCGGTCTGTACGCTTGGCTCGCTCAACTTCGCGAAGTTTGTGACCAAGGATGAGAGTGGGAATCCTCGCTTCGATCACGAGCTCGTCGCTAGCGTGACGAAGACCGCCATTCGGATGCTCGACAACGTCATCGATCTCAACTACTACCCGACCAAGGACGCGGAGAACGGCAACACCCGTCATCGTCCGGTCGGTCTCGGCGTTCGCGGATATCACGACGCGCTCTACATGCTCAACATCCAGTTTGATTCTCCGGAGGCTCTCGCCTTCGCGGACGAGAGCATGGAGGTTGTCGCGTACTACGCCATTCTCGGCTCTTCCGAACTTGCTTCTGAACGTGGCACGTACTCCTCATACAAGGGATCGAAGTGGGATCGCGGCATCTTCCCGCAGGACACTATCGATCTTCTGGAAGCTGAGCGCGGCGAAGAAGTCATGGTGAAGCGCGGCGGCAAGCTCGACTGGACCCCAGTCCGCGAACAGGTCCGTAAGTACGGCATGCGTAACTCGAACCTCATGGCTATCGCGCCGACCGCCTCAACCGCGAACCTCGTCGGCTGCATCCCATGCGTCGAGCCGATATACAAGAACATCTACGTGAAGAGCAACAAGGAGGGCGAGTTCGTCGTGGTGAACAAGTATCTCGTCGAGGACTTGAAGCAGCTCGGACTCTGGAGTCCGGCGATGCTGAACCGCATCAAGTACGCGGACGGTAGCGTGCAGGACATCGCGGAGATCCCGCTCAACCTGAAGGAGAAGTACAAGGAAGTGTTCGAGATAGACGGGAAGTGGCTGGTTGAAGCAGCTGCGCGGCGCGGCAAGTGGATTGACCAGTCCCAGTCGCTCAACATCTTCTACAACGGAACGAGCGGACGCGATCTCTCGGATATCTACTTCCTCGCGTGGAAGATGGGCCTCAAGACCACCTACTACCTCCGCACGCTCGGGGCGAGTCAGGTAGAGAAGGCGACCGTCTCGACGAGCGAGTACGGCGCGACCCACACGCGCACCGCGAGCGGCCCGATGACGGCCGCGGTAGCTACCGAAGCGGTTATCGCCGCTATCGAAGCGGAAGTCGAGATGACACCCATCGCACCGGTAGCAGCACCGAGCGTCCCATCCGGCTTCACGCCTGACGAATGGAAGGCGAAGATGGCGCGCGTCGCAGCTGGAGAGGAGGCGGGTATTTGTGAGAGTTGCGAATCATAAGATTCAGACCTAAGTAGCAGAAGAAAGCCGCTCCAGAAGGGCGGCTTTCTTCGTCGAAATCGAATGTAGTACCATATACCTATGAAAAATATTGCCATCACCCTCGGAATAGTCATAACCGTACTCGTCGTCGCGTTCTTCGGTCTGAACGCCTACATCTGTAACGAGAAGCAGGGAGATCCCGCTAATCGCGAGCAACCGACCGATTCGTCTTCCATCATGAGCTTTTCGGACTGTGAAGCTGCAGGGTATCCGATCATGGAAAGCTATCCACGGCAGTGTAAGGTTCCCGACGGTCGTACGTACGCGGAAGAGATCCCTGAGAAGGCGACCTACATGAATGCGTCGGCTGACAAGATCGTGGTTGAGACCCCTACACCGGGAGCAGTTACCGGGAAGTCGTTCACGGTGAAAGGGAAGGCGCGCGGTTACTGGTACTTTGAAGCGTCGTTTCCGATAGAGCTCCTCGATAAGGACGGGAAAGTGCTTGCATCGATGCCCGTACAGGCGCAGGGAGATTGGATGACCGAGAATTTCGTGCCGTTCTCCGTTCAGATCACTGCTCCGCAGTCGTACATCGGTCCTGCAACTCTCGTTCTGCACAAAGACAATCCGTCCGGGCTTCCCGAGAACGACGCGTCGCTCTCAATCCCGATTACTGTCGAGTATTAGAGATAATTACGCATGAATGCGCATCACCGAATTAATTACATCGAGCTTCCGGCCGATGATCTCGAGGCGATAAAGAAGTTCTATGCTGGTGCGTTCGGCTGGACCTTTACCGACTACGGTCCGGATTACACCGCATTCACCGACGGCTCGCTCGAAGGTGGCTTTACGAAAGGGGAGGTTGCTAAGGAATCCGGTCCGCTCGTTATCCTCTACTCGAGCCAGCTTGAAGGGTCAGTTTCAGACGTTCAGAATGCCGGAGGAACGATTGCAAAACCTATCTATGCCTTTCCGGGAGGCAGGCGCTTCCATTTCCTCGATCCAGCTGGCAACGAGCTCGCTATCTGGTCAGAAACCTAGTGTTTCTAACGATTTTCTGCATAGAAAGTCACTTCTCCCCAGGTTGCCTGGGAAGCATTTGCGCGCGACAATGAACGTCTAACCGCGAGATATACGATCTCGAATTATTGATAAACAATCCCTCGTATGCCCATCAACAAAGGAGCCGCGCCCGTGAACATTAACAACCGGAAGATCATCAACGGCGGCGATGCCGACGTGATGCAGCTCTATCCGATGCGGCACACCTTCGCATGGGAGGCATACATGACGGGGAACGCGAACCACTGGCTCCCGACCGAGATATCGATGCAGCGCGACATCGAGCAGTGGAAGAGTCCGACGGCCTTGACCGCTGATGAGCGTAAGGCCTTTGAGACCGTGCTCGGTTTCTTCACAACCGCGGACTCCATCGCGGCAAACAACGTCGTGCTCGCGCTCTACAAGCACATCACGAGCCCTGAGTGCCGCATGTACCTCCTTCGTCAGGGATACGAGGAGGCTATCCATACGCACGCGTACCAGTACATCGTCGAGAGCCTCCAGATGGACGAGAGCAAGATCTTCAACATGTATCGCGAGGTGGAGAGCATCTACAACAAGGACAACATGATTCTTCGCTTGAACGAGGGAATCTTCGCCGACGGCTTCAAGACCGGCACCTTCGAGAACGATCAGCTCTTTCTTGAGAACCTCTGCGTTTTCTCGCTCATCCTCGAAGGCATCTTCTTCTATTCGTCGTTCGCCGTTATGTTTGGCTTCCAGCGCCAGAACAAGCTTACGGGTTCCGCCGAGCAGATACAGTACATCATGCGTGACGAGTCGCAGCACCTGAACTTCGGCATCAACATGATCAATGCGATCAAGGAGGAGCAGCCGGAATTGTGGACACCGGAATTTCAGCAGCGCATCATCGACCTGGTGAAGCGCGCAGTTGTTCTCGAGTACACGTTCGCGACGGAAGTGTTCCCGCGCGGCATATTCGGTATGAACGCCGACGGATTCAAGCAGTACATCGAGCATATCGCCGACCGCCGTCTCGTCACGGTAGGTCTGCCGACCCAGTACAACGTGGAGAATCCGTTCCCTTGGATGGGCGAGGCTGTGGACCTCAACAAGGAGAAGAACTTCTTTGAGACCCGCGTTACCGAGTACAAGACCGGCGGCCAGCTGAGCTGGTAATGAGGAAAGCCTCTCATCCCGTAGGGGACGACGATCTCTGACTCACTCGGATGTACGTGAATATCAGAGGCGCTGGCTTCGTATGCTTCATGGATAATCCTATCGATAATGCCTATGACGTTGCGATCACTTTCCTCGATCAGGTTGAGTGGTTTCGGTTCCAGAATCGCCTCCGTCATGTGGATAGATCATAGGTACGGGGTCTTCATGCAAACCTGGAGAAGAGATAGGAGAAAGATGAGGATAAGAACAACTTGACTTTATGTAGATAGACGGTACGATATTGACAAGGAAATCTTCTGTGGTTTCCGTGAGCACATTCACTTGGGAGGAAGAGTATGGGTACCGCTGCTACCGATCGACCCAGCTGGACACGTGGCCAGCGGATGGAGCATACAAGCAACCACACTGCCGCCGGAAAGCAGTACGAGGCTTTGGGTAAGGCAGGCGACGTCTATCACTACGATCCTGATGCGCCGCCCTGCGACAACCCCTGGCCGCCCTCAGAGTTCGGGCAGTCAGTGGCTGGGAAGGAATAGCAACCGGGCCCGATTAACAAGAAAGCCTCGCGGCAACGCGAGGCTACTTCTTTTCCTTGTGACCCCAGCTCCAATGAGGTTCCTCGCCGGTCTTATAACAGATACGGAGCATGGAATACACCAGAAAGGTCATCCAGGCGACGAACTCGAAGATGCCTAAAACCACGTTCCTAAAGCCCGAATGCGCCTCATTCGCCGCTCCTACCCACACCACGAAGAATATGATGGAAACCGCAAAGAGAAGGGTATAGAGGAAGGTAATAGTCCAGCCCTGCCAGGAAGCCGGGTACCAGCCCCAGCCGTATTCCTTGGCCCTGAACCAGAGCTTTCGAGCTTCCTTTTTACGCTTCGACATGGCCTGATTATATAGTATCTAGGCCGTTTTGGCCAGTTCTAGACCCTCTTGACTTCCTATACTGAGACCCCCGTGAACATGAAGAAATCGCTTCACAGCTCTTGACAAGCATTGTCAAGGGTGCTACTATGGGCTTGTTAAGCCGTCCGTAAGGGCGGTTTTCATTTATGCCTGTTATCGCAGTAGTAGCCCTTATGGGCTTCCTGTTTTTGCCAGGTAGCGCAACGGCGCCGGCACATGCGGAGACGATTTCCGCGCCGGTCGTGGCAGCTGGAGAGCTCGACGAGCCTTCCAAACGCCTGGCCACTTCAAAGGAAGTGGCCGCCAGCTACCAGGTGACTATGACCGCCTACAACGCTGTGCCGGGGCAGACGGACTTCGATCCGACTACCACGGCCAGCGGTATGACTTCGAATCCCGAAGTCGTGGCTGCCCGCTCTCGCGACCTTGCGAGCGAGCTTCCATTCGGAACGGTTATCCTTCTCGAGCGATCGGGTAAGGACACCCCATCCTGCCGCTTCAGCGAGGTTGATCACCTTATCGGTTATCGCATCATCGCCGACACCATGCATCAGCGCTGGACCGACAAGATCGACATCCAGTTCGACCAGACCGACACGGTCAAGGTGAACGGACGCGAGCTTAACCCGGCAGTCGCACTCGGTGTCTGTAGTGGCGTTACCGCCACGGTCGTCGGTCACGTGGACATGAAGCATGCTCCGACTACCCAGGAAGAGCTCGCTGCGATGTTCGCTGAGCCGTCGCTCGCGCTGAAGTAATAAATGAATCTCCTTCATGAAGAGCCGTGTCCGTAAGGGCGCGGCTCTTTCTGCGTCTTGTTATATACTGAACACCATATGCACGTACTTTTCTTCAAACTCGCGACCCTTTCGCTGCTCGCCGCTGTCATACTGACGAGTGCGGCGCCACTTTCTGCATCTGCTGCATCATCAAGCAAGAAAGGCGAAACGAAGAGCACTAAGGAAGCAAGCGGGAAGCTCGAGGTCTCCGGTTGGATTCCATACTGGCGAACCGATGCCGGAACTCGCGACGCATCGGCGCATCTCTCCCAGCTCACGGAAGTGAATCCGTTCGGCTACACCGTGAAGGCGGACGGCACTCTTAATGATGCGGCAAACATTCAGAGCCGCGCCTGGCAGGATCTCTTCAAGGCCGCAAAGGCAAAGAAGGTCCGCGTCATCCCGACCGTCATGTGGAGTGATACGGATGCCATACACAAGGTCCTGTCGGACCCGAAGAAGCGCGCCGCACACATACAGTCCATCGTGAAGGCAGTTAATGATAACGGCTTCGATGGTATCGACATCGACTACGAGGGTAAGAAAGCGGAGACTCGCACCTACTACTCCGCCTTCCTCAAGGAGCTCGCCGCCGAGTTCGGCAAGAAGAAATCGAACAAGTGGCTCATGTGCACTATAGAAGCAAGGATGCCGCTCGAGGCCCGCTTCAGTGGTACGCCGCCCGCAAATATTGAATACGCGAACGATTTCAAGGAGATCAATACGTACTGCGACCGCGTGCGCGTCATGACCTACGACCAGCAGACTGCCGACCTCCAGCTGAACGCTGCCGCTCGTGCGGCAAATGAAGCCTATGCGCCGGTAGCGGACGTGAAATGGGTGGAGAAGGTTATCAACTACATGGCGAAGGATATCGATAAGAAGAAGATGTCCATCGGTATCGCCACCTACGGCTATATCTATCAGCTCATGCCATACACCGATGGCAGTGGCTTCAACTACATAAAGACCGAAGCCTTCAATCCTGCCTACGCAACCGACATCGCGGCCAAGTACGGCATAACCCCGACGCGTAATCGCGCAGGCGAGCTCTCCTTCACCTATGTCCCAAAGGAGCAGGTGTCGGCACTCCCTAACCAGGGATTCCTCGCGGCGCTTGCACCCCGGGGAACCACCTCAGGCAATCTCGCTGCCGCCGGCGCGCTTGCGCTTGCAAAGAAGGACAAAAAGCAGGCACCGGTGCAGCTTCTGTGGTGGAGCGACGCGAAGGCTATAGGCGATAAGGTCGCGCTCGCGAAGAAGCTCAAGGTAGCGGGCGTATCGGTCTTCAAGTTCGATGGGGGATCGGACCCTAAGATGTGGGATTATCTTAAATAAGAAACGCTCAAAGAATAAACCCCGCGGACTGTCCGCGGGGTTTATTCTTTTCTATCTGCAGCGAGCGTGCTCACGGTCTCATCCGGATCAACACGTAATGGTTCGACACCCGGCTCAAGGAATCGTATGACTCTCTTCTGGCCTGCGTCGCCGTCTCGGACACTTTCAACCGTGTACATTCCATCATACGCCTGTACTTGCATGCCTGCACGAAGATCTGATACAGGCGTCTCGCGAATCGGAGCCTGCCCAACTTGCAGAGCCGCTTCAATGGCTTTGGTCCCGTCTCCGCCCGGATCCTTACGCTCGAAAAACTCATGACTCATCCTTCCCATACCAAAAGGATACCATTCACCCCCTAATCGAACAGGGAGACGAGATACTCATCAATCTCGCGCTGATCGAGGTCATAGAACCGCTTCTTGTCCTCGCGCAGGTCCTTCGCAAGATCCCGGCCGACGAAGCGCCAGTGCCAAGGCTCGTACTGATAGTACGTGTTGCCTTTGGGGTAGGAGAGGATGAACCCGTACTTGTAGGCATTCTCATTGAGCCAGGCGAATGCGGGAGTGCCGTCGAATCCGGCGAGTCCTCCGCCGATCTTGGCGGTTGTGAAATCAACGGTAGTCCCGAGCTGATGCTCCGAGTATCCCTGGTCCGCGGAGAAGCTGTTTGCTCCTGCGCCGAACGTCACTTTGTATGAGGACTTAAGCGCCCCCTGAGCCCCGAAGGAGCGGTACGCAGAGGCAACAAGTAGATCGACACCGTCATCCTTCGCTTCTTTGAGTAAGTCGCTGAGGAATGGTTCTACTTCCGCGTTCATCTCGAGCGCACGGCCTTTCTGGGATACAAATGCCTCATCGATTGCCGAAAGCTTCGGCGGCAGGTAGTTCTCGTTAAGGAAATAGACCTTTGAATATTTCGCGAGCAGTTCGCTGTCGGTCTTCGCCAGCTTCTCGAGTGTTCCGATGGTACCGGAAAGGGTTGAGAGTTGGGTCTCAAAGGTGCCGTTCTTCATCTGCTCGGCACGAAGTCTCGCCGCGAGCGCCACGCCCTCGTCCGTCCGTGCAACCAGGTTGGTCTCAAGCTCCTTGATGCGGGTGTCTTTGCTTTCGGTTGTCGAGGCGAGCTCAGAGCGTGTGGCCTTCAGCTCGTTCGAAAGGGAATAGAGCCCGTATCCACCAGAGATAAGCGCAAGGACCGCAACTACGGCTATGCCGATCGATACGTAGAGCGTTGTACGTTCCATAGGACCATTGTCCCACATCCGGCGCTAGCGTGCGATTTTCGCGAGAAGCTCCTCGATCTCAGCCAATCCTGCGGGCTTCGTGAGGTGGTAGTCGAAGCCGGCTTTCTCCGCTTTCCGGATATCCGCATCTTGTCCGTATCCGGTTAGCGCGATGAGGACTGCTGAGACACGCTCGTCCGCCTTGAGTCCCTTTGCTACGTCGTAGCCCTCCATATCCGGCAGGCCGATGTCGAGCAGTACAACTTCGGGCTTATACTCTGGGGCCTTTGCAAGTCCCTCCTCGCCAGTGTAGACCGCGCTTGCCTCATGACCACGAAGCTTCAGCAGCTTAACGAGTCCGTCCGCAGCCGCTCGGTTGTCATCGATAACCAGTATGCGGAACCGATGCTCGTCCGATTCCATCGCCGTGGTCGGAGAGATCGCAGCAGTCCGCTTCTCTGCAAACTCCTTGAGCGGGATCCGGACGACGAACTCGCTGCCGAGTCCTGTTCCTTCGCTGAGTGCTGAGATGCGACCGCCGTGCATCTGCACGAGGTTCTTCGTGAGCGAGAGTCCGATGCCGAGGCCCGATATCGTGCGCCCCCCGTGTTCGATTTGGAAGAACGGCTCGAAGACGCGCTCAAGCATCGCCTGATCCATGCCGATGCCGGAATCCCGCACCCGTATAACGAGTGTGCGCTCCTCGATACTTGCGGCGAGGGTAATGGTTCCTCCCGGTTCGGTGTACTTCGCGGCGTTGTTAAGTAAGTTCACGATTATCTGCTCGAGCCGTATTGGATCGGCCTCGAAACTAACCGCGCCTTCTGGAAGTGAGACAGTGAGGGTGTGCCGGCGCTCGAGCATGAGGGGCTCTACCGTGCGGGCGCTCTTTGCGATTATCCCGTGCAGTTCGACATGCTCCAAGGAGAGCGTGAGCTTCTCGCGGGAGATGCGGGAGATATCCAGAAGATCATCAAGCAGATGCCGCATGGTCTTCACATGCTCGATCATCTCGCCCGCTACCTTCTGCGTGTCGCTGGTCGGCGATTTCTCGAGCGAGAGCAGCTCGAGCGAGGTCATGAGGGGCGCGAGTGGATTGCGGAGCTCATGCGCGAGCGTTGCGATGAAGCGGCTCTTCGCCTCGTCTTCACGCTGGATGCGCTCGAGCGCATGCTCGAGATCGCGAACGTTATGCCGGAGATCATTCGCGGTGTCTTTCCGCTCCTCGGCTATCGAGACGAGTATCAGGAAGATGAAGGAGATCATGATGATAAAGATCTCTGTCTGGAATAAGAGTTCTCCGAGCTCAGTCGCGTTTCCTCCCGAGAGCGCCATAACCGCAGTTCCCGTAAGCGCAAGAACCGCGTTCAGGAAGAGTGCGAGTGTCATGAAGCGAGGACCCACTCGAAGCGCAATCCAGAGCAACGGCCCGAGGATGAGATAGATTAGCGGAAGTCCTCCGAGCTCCCGGTACGGCGTCCAGAACAGGAGGAGATCGACGAGCACCAGGGAGGTGAGTGCTGCGGAGGCTTCGAACCATTCCACTTTCGTGCGCTGTACTGAAAGCTTCGGAAGCCAGCGCACTAGAAGCGCGGTGACGATAAGGGCGGAAAGCACCTGACCTATCCACCATGGCATCCAGGTGCCCACATACCCGCGCGGGAACGGGTAGCCGGCAACCGCGAGCGCGAGCGAACCGACCGTCGGTACGATCATGGTCGCGAAGACCGCAACTACAGTGAATGCGATGGTGTCGGGGACCCGCGAGAAGAAGGAATTGAACCCGAGCTTGCGCAGGAGCCATGCGCCAACCAGCGCCTGAAGCGTGTTGGCCAGTGCGATACCAATGCCTATTACGAGAGAGCTTCCGCTTAGGAGTTGGTGGAGGAATATGCCAAGAAAAACTCCCGGCCACAGCAATGGGCCGCCGATAATGACGCCGGCTAGCGCTATGCCAGAAGCGGGCAGTATGAGCGCCGGAGAGGTACCGCCCGCGAAGTACAGATGCGAGAAGATCTCAGCGGCCGCGAATACCGCGGCAAAAAGCACGGCATTCCAGAAAAGATTCCGATGAGTAAGGTATGCGGACATGAGGGGTTAGGTGAACGGTAGCAAGAGAGTCGAATCGCTCAAAGCGATTCTATAGGTAGTACCATACGGCAAATTAATGAAGCCTCCATGAATTCTGCTTGTCTTTGTACGTATTGGCCCGTAGTATGCGCGTACTATGTCACCAGCTAAGAAAGGGAAGTATGTGCCGGGAGATTGGAAACTTACCGTGAAGCGCTCCAGCGCGGGGCTTGGTCTGTTCGCCGGGGAAGCGATTCCGAAAGGCGTCTGCGTCATCGAGTATGTTGGTAAAACACTCACGCAGGAAGAGACCGACAAGAGCAAGAGTCGCTACCTCTTCGAGATCAGCAAGACGAAGACTATCGACGGGAAGCCGAAGATCAATAAGGCAGGCTACATCAATCACTCCTGCCGCTGGAACTGCGAGAGCAAGATTCATAAGGGCCGAGTATTCATATTCTCGACGCGCGCTATCAAGGCCGGTGACGAGCTAACCTACGACTACGGAAAGGAATACGTGGACGAATTCATAAAGCCCTTCGGTTGCCGGTGCGAGAAATGCGCGAAGAAGTAGTCTTCATCATGAACGCTTCATAGGGCGCATGGGATTGTTAGCGGGTACTTCCCGCTAACTTTCTTTCCTATGGATTCCTATGTCGCCCCAAGCACAAAGCCGCTCTACCGCGGTACTCAGATAGTCTGGTATATTCTCGGCCTCATCGAGGCACTGCTCGCGTTCCGATTCGTACTCAAGCTTCTGGGTGCGAACCCGGGTGCGGGGTTCACGAACCTCATCTACTCCGTTACCTATCCGTTTGTCGCTCCCTTCCTGAGCGTGTTCCGGATAACGCAGGTATCCGGAAGCGTGCTTGAGTGGACTACGCTGCTTGCGATGGTGGTGTACTGGCTTGTTGCGCTCGGCATCCTTAAAGCGCTCGTGATGAGTCGCGCGGTCTCAACGCCGCAGGCGGCAGCGAAGCTCGAAGCGAAGGACTAGTTATTCCGGGCGGATCGTAAAGGTGAGGATGGTCGGTTTACCATCTTCTGCTACTGAATAGGTGAAGTCGGCCACATACGCATTGTGGCCGTCTTCGTATTCAACTAGGCCCATGCCTTCGCTCATTTCAATCTTCGTGACATAGAACGTTCCGCCGAGCTGCTCCTTGATAGGGGAGAGTTCTGAGATTGAATTCCTGACATAGGACTCGATGTCCATGTACCGAGCTACTGGTGCTTCCTCGGTAACCACGGGTTCAGGCGGAAGAGGTCGCTGGCTCTGGTAGCTGATGTAGAGACCGACAAGGCCGAGCGCGATGAGCACGAAGGGAATGATGAGCTTCATGAAGAAAGTATAGCGCATCTAGGCTCTGATTTTAGCCCAGATATTGCAAAATATAAGTAATTAGGTTATAAAATACAGAGCGTTCTTTCAATTCGAGGTGCCGTTTACTACGGCCAAAAGCTCTTCTGGGTCTCTCAGGAGCGTTCCTGGCCATAGTAAACGGGGACGGACGCAAGTCCGGTCGGTTTGTTGGGCGAACTTCAACTTTAATCCTTTAGGGGTCTCTAGATGAATCGTTTCTTTGCTCCGGCCATCCTGGCCGGTTTCCTCGTCGCTGGCGTGGCCAGCGCCGACACCTTCTATAACTTCGACGGTCCCGTCACGACCGGTCCGACCCAGGCGCCTGGCGTCTGGTACACTGACCGGTTCGCGCCTGCCACCTTCGAATCGGGGATCGCCCATGGCGGCCACTCGTCGACGCTCCACATCGGGCTCGCGGGCTCCGACTTCCAGGGCACCGGCAGCTTCTACAACACGCAGGGTCGCAAGATCGATCTCGAAGCCGGCACGCAGTCGGTGAGCATCGATCTGTTCATCGACCCGGCGTTCGACGGCGCGTCCGATCGCCGCATCACCGGCCCTTGGGTCACCGGCATCGACGTCAACGGCGACGTGAGTTCCTACGGGATCCTCACCCTCTTCGACGCCGCTGCCGGCAGCAACTTCTTCAGTGGCTGGGACAACGCGACGGGCTACGTCAACATGGGCCTGCCTGCCGGCTTCGCTGCGGGCACCTGGCAGACGCTGACTATCGATCTGCTGACCAGCAGCGACCAGCTGAAGTACACCATCGGCAACCTGTCCATGCTGTCCAGCGCCTTCGGGACGATGTCCTTCACCAACTTCATCGCGAACAGCCACAACACTGGCGCCAACCTGGATGTCTACTACGACAACCTGTCGACGTCGCTGGCGCCGTCGGGCGGCGCGGTCCCCGAACCCGCGTCCTGGGCCCTGATGATCGTGGGCTTCGGCTTCGCCGGCTCCGTGGTCCGCAGGCGCCGTCTGGCGCTCGCAGCCTAAGTCCGGCATTCGCCGGACACCACGACACAAGACGTATCCTCCGGGGTGCGTCTTTTTCTTTATACGTTTTGAACTATTGAAAAAACCGTGAATTACGATATAAATAAGCCGTACTCGCTGATCTTCGATAGTATCGATCTGTCCGCATTCCGCGGATAGCCCATAGAACATGGAGGCCTGCAGTGTCTTTCTCCCACTTTGTTAGTGCCGTGCTTTCCGCTGGCTTCCTCTTCGCGGTTCCCGCGAGCGCGGTCGTCATCGACGCCACCATTGATCCCGTTTACGGCTTCCCGGCCGTAACGGCGCACTTCAATGAGCTCGCCCCGGTCCACAACTTCGGTGCACCCACGGCCGACACCAACGGCCCGGTCTTCGACGTCTACGCCTACAGTGGCGAAGGCTTCGTGGATCTGCTGCTCAGGTCGCGCGGGCCCGTCGACACGCTCTTCGCGAACGTGTACTTCGACCTCGATCCTCTGAACGACAACGGGGTTGATCTCGGGTTCATCCTGACCAACAACCACGCCGTGTCCTTCGGCCGGCCCGGCTTCTCGGGGCCGCTCGGCTTCGAGATCGCCTACGGTCCCCGGACCATCGAGGTGGCGCTGCCGTGGAGCTACTTCACCGGCCCGATCCCCGGTATCACCTACGGCCCGGGCGTGGAGTTCACGAAGCTGGGCGGCGTCACCAACCTGTGGATGGCCCAGTTCAGCTCGTTCTCGGTGGTCGGCGGCGATGATGTCGGTCCGAACGGCATCGTCGGTCTCCAGATCGGCGAGGCCACGGTCCCGGAGCCCGCCACCTGGGCCCTGATGATCGTCGGCTTCGGCATCGTTGGTGGGATGATCCGTTCGAGGCAAAGGGCCCTGGCCCTCGTCTGAGCGATTCGCTCTTCCCACAACCAACAAAATCGCCCAGCTCTACAGCCGGGCGATCTTTCTTTTCGTGCTGCTACTTATCCGCGATCCTCCTCGCCGCCTTTATCGCAAGACGCTTCTTGGTCTTCGGAGGCGATTTGCGTATCTTCTTCGGGCTTACGCCGTGGCTGTTCTTTCCCATACCGTGTTCGATTTATTAGTGATTGTGCTAACGATACTACAGAACCGCCAATCTGGCTCGGGAATATGCCCGTGGGATTAGTCTCGAGGGGAGGGGGTATCAAATTCTTGGCCCGAAACTACTGGTATAGTTTGAATACCCTAATCCCGTATCCATGGCTGACCAGAAATTGATCGAACGCGTGCAAGAGGAACTCAAGAAGGGCTCCGGGGATGACGCGGTTGTCCAAGCACTTTCGGGAAGCGAATGGACGGTTGAAGACATCCATGGCGCGCTCGCCATCCAGAAACTCAAGACCTCCAAATCAGCGTTCGGCATCACTGACTCGGTATTGAGCGCATCGTCATCGGCTGCAAGCAAAGGGAACTCCGGCTTCAAGCTCTCCATAGCGTTCTATACCGCGATTATTGTCCTTGCGGGTGTCGGACTGTACGTCGAGGAAGCAGGAGGTAACGGCTTCTTCGCGAGCATGCGCACCGCTAGCAGTTCGCCGATTGATCTCTTGATTCCGCAGGTGTCCCCCAAGGATCGCACCTATACCTATACATTCGCGACGACCTCTCCTGCGGTCGCTACTGCGCCTAAAGCATCCTCGGGATCAGGTAGCGGTGCGTCGGGAGGGGGATCGGGAAGCGTGTCGAAGCCGACAACTGTTGTTACCGCACCCACTACGCCAAGTACTCCCGCATCGGCTCCCGCTACCCCAGCGGCACCCACTCGTCCCACCACATCCGGAAAGCCGAGAGTAGAACTAGAGCTCGCCCCATCCAACACGAAACCGAATGTCGCAGTTAAGCTCAGCTGGAAGACAGAACTGAGCGATACCTGTACCTCGAAAGGATTTGATACCGGTGGAGCGCTTTCCGGCTCGGTTAACGTCACGTCACCGGAAAGCGTTAAATATTCGCTTACCTGTAGCAATGCGCTCGGGACCATAACCGACACCGTACGACTTTCGGTTGATTCTGCGCAAGAGGTTCCGCCGGAGGTTGCGGATGATGCGCCGGTGCCGACTCCCGATCCGGTTCCTACCGTACCGGATCCCGTCCCTTTGCCAGTACCGCCTGTTCCTGTACCTGATCCGACTCCAGTACCCGTCCCGGATCCTGTTCCTCCGACTCCGGACCCTGCGCCAAGTTCGGGTGGTCCTCCTCGCTATGCCGTCTATACTGGCTGCGAGTCCCCGGCATCTACCTACGCGCGCGAAGTATACATAGACCCGGTTAACGGATCGGATACCGGTACCGGAGCGAGTAACGCGCCGTACAAGTCAATCGCTACCGCGCTCCTCACCAAGAAGATCCAGCCAGGAGATCACGTCATCCTGCTTCCGGGATATCACGGCAAGATCGCCGTAACCGACCGCACCGCACCGCTTCTCACGAGCGGAAGCGCGTGGACGTGGTTCGAGTTCCGATCAGGTGCCATCGGCGAGAGCATGCCGCTGCAAAAGGTCTCGAGGATCATCGTTACCGGACCGGAGCTTACGGCTAAACAGTCGGTTACATCGCTGCTGATGTGGATGGATCAGGTTAGTAACGTGGTGGTAGGTGACGGGAACCTGTACACCACCAAGAGCACGGCGGGATGGACGGTAACCGATTGGATATCGACCGCAACCTCGGGAATGCAGGCGCATAACTCGACCTGCGTCGCGATCGTTGATAACTCGCTCACGAACATGCGCGGCGGGATCGGCGTCATTAAGCAGGGCCTCACTCCCTCGGCGAATTCGACGAAGGTACTGGTAGAAGGTAACGTCATTCGCAATTTCTCCGCGGACGGATTCGTGACACTCGGCTCCGATATCACGGTCCGGGATAACAAGCTCTTCGATCAGTACGCGGGACAGGAAGACGGGGACGCGAACCATGACGACGGCCTGCAGATATTCGCGCTTGGTGGGGCAGTCTTCAACAATATCCGCATCGAGGACAACTGGTTCCAGGAGAGCACGGACGTTAATCGTCCGTTCGATTCCGCGATGCAAGGAATCGCGCTCTTCGACGGATTGGTGACGAACATGAAGGTTACGGGCAATGTCGTGATAACCTCGCACTGGCACGGCATCTCGCTCTACGGTATCGCGGACGGACTCGTCGACCACAACACCGTGGTTAACAGCACTACGAATGGGCGAGCGACATGGATCTCCATACCAGCAGCTAAGGGAGGTACTCCGCTTCCGGTCCGCGTAAAGGTTTCGAATAATATCGCTGTCGGCTACATACGAGCGGGAGACGTCACCTATGAAAACAACCAAACGGTCACGGATCCGGTAGCTGCTTTCAAGCTCTTCGACCGAGTGAATCAGAAATACGATCTTCATCCGAAGTCGGGTTCGGCGATCGATGGGTCCGGAGCAGGTGCTTACCCTACAACCAAAACAAGTGCAGCAGAAAATGAGAAAAAGCTCGCACTTAATCCGAACTCGCTCGTAGCAGCGGTTGGAGAAACAGCGGGATCTATAGGGGATTGGATCATGGGAATACTCGCAGCTATCTGCGGATTCTTCTCGAGCATCGTACAAGCGGTCTTCGGGTAACCGTAGAGAAAACGCAAAAGGGCCCCGAATTGCTCCGGGACCCCTCGTGAGCATGGCATGCATGCTCGTTTGTGTTGTCGCCGTCAGTCCTTAGAACGGGCCGAACGGGAACTCCTCCGGCGGGCACTGCTCGTGCGCGACGGTGCCGTCGGGCTGCAGGACCCAGCAGGTCGTGTCGCCCGGCAGCGGGTCGAGCGTGAACGGGTCGGCGGCGGCCGGGACGGCGGTCATGCTCAGCGCCAGGGCGCCAGCCACGAGGCCGTTCTTGGCGATCTTTAAGAACTTGGTCATTTCAAACCCTCTGTTTAGCGTGGCGGAATTAGTCCCCCCGCATGGGCATATTCATATTACAGTATCTAGCATAAGTCAATCTACGGAGCACTAAAAGGCTTTCAATAGCTTACTTCCAGAGCTTCATGAAGCTGCTTTGTGAGGTCAATGGATAAAAGAAAGCGCCCGGCGTTGCCGCCAGGCGCAGTGGTGTCGAGGGACTGTTCTCAGTCCCAATCGTAGACGGGCCACTCCTCGTTTTCTCGGATCTCCGCGAGGTAGTCCCGGTAGTCCTCTTCCGCATCAGCTTCATAGAAGCTCTGCTCACGGAAGCTCATCCTGCTCCTGAACCGCGGGGGAGTGGCAGGAGGACAGTATGGAGCCTCAGGAAGTCCGACCGGCTGGCCCTCAAGGAGCACGAGCTCCGCGAGGTATGGGTACCGGCCGGGATGGCTGACGAATCCGAGGAGTTGTTTCCCCCGGAGCCTGAGCTGCGTGCATTCGAGCCTGAGAATCTTGCCCTCATGCTCGACATGGACCGTAAGACTTGCGCCTTGACGATCGTTGCACCAGCTCGAGTACGTGAGCGCATCAGTCTCGATGGTCCCGCCCGGTTCGTAGAGCGGGGTCAGCGAGAGGTAGCCGACGTTCGCCGGCGGCCGGTACACGGCCTTCGGACTGGGTCCGATGGGCCGGGTGAGGATAATCCCGGTCGCAAGACGGATGTCAGTCACCTCGACGCGCCAGGATTCGGCGCGCGCGACGTGATCACTCGAGAAGACGACCTTCCAGCCATCAAGGTGAGCGACATAGCGCTTCTCATCCTCCGACCAAACGAAGTCGAGAACGAGTTGGTCATGCGTGCGCACCGTGAGCGGTGCATCGTGCGTGTCCAAGCGCTGAACCGCTTCGGCGAAGACCAGGCGCTGTTGAGGCGCCATGCTCACAGGCTTCACCCACCACCAGACATCATGGTCGGACTGGGGCCAGACGTAGGAATTGAAGTTCACGACGACGTCGATGTCGTCGCTGGCGCGTCCGTTGTCGTACAGCCGGTAGGTCGCTTTCCACTGCAGTTGGCCTTTGAAGGCCGACCGAGCGATGTTGACCAGGATGAATTCCGGCATGCTCGAGGGCAGGGGACGGACGTTGGAACGTTGGTTGTAGGTCATGACACTCTCCGTGTTGGGTCGACGAATCCTTGCTCGTCGGGGTTGCAACTGTGATAGACGCGTGCGCGCCCATCACCAGAGAGTTGTTCTCAATCTGAATGCAGCGCGCAATGAGCGGCTACCTTATACGTTGACAGATAGTCATGTGACTTCCTCCTTAAAAGAACAGCGCCGAATGTAGGCGCTGTTCAAAAGTCGCACAATATATTGAATTTGTCAATATACGGCCACTTATGGTGCTTATCCCCAGATAGGGTTTATGAAGGTGTCATACTTCAGGCATAGACCTAAATGACTATGTATGGGAAATCCTGAACGACGAGCTGCAGTGGAAGGAGTTTCAGAGGCAGGGGAAGGGAGCGTTCTAAACGATCCTGGAATGCAGCCGATGCTGAACTATTTCGCTGGCCGGCTCAGTGACGACCGCATATTCGAGGATCCCGCATTCAGCGGAGAAAGCATTGAGTCGATGGTTGAGAAGAGGCTGGACGCTCTTACGGCCTCGGAAACTGATATCCCTGCAGGGTACCCGCAGGCGCTCGTGAATACGGAGGTCAGGAGCGAGATTGTACGTCGCGTGGCCGAGGGGTACAAGGCGAGGGCTCTAGAGAAGCTGAGTGGGAAGGCGTAAAAGAAAACCGTCTCATAGTTAGAGACGGTTCAAGGCTCGGGCAACCAGCCATTCATAGGGCTCGCGAGGAACTCGAGCGCTTGCACGGCGCGAACGTATTCCGCCGCGCACTGGGCCATTTCGTCGGAAAGATCGAATTCCTCAAGCGGTTCGGTCTTCAGTCCGCCCAAGAAGTACAGGCGACTCCGGCCATTCAGGGGGAAACGCCGACCGTGATCATTCGGGTGGGCTTCCACGACGATCGCGTATTCCTCAGCGGGAATGAGAAGAGCAGGTATGCTCTCAGTCCCGTCTTGGTTGAAGATTCGGACAGACCGTACTTTCATCGTACTGCTCCCAGTTCAGGTTCGAGGACAACATAGCACATTTTCAAAAAGTGTCGGTCTTGTGGCCAAGAGTGCGGCGCCAGAAAGGCGCCGTTTTCATTTGCTCCCCCTCGTGGACAAGTTCAGAACTCTTGCTAGAGAAGTTTAGAGTAGCAAACTGGCCACTCATTAAGAGCGAATTGCAGTTCAGTGGCATCCTCGGTCTATTTCCGGATGTTCTCATTCAGAACGGAAGAGCATAGAGCGGTAGATGTGGTTAGACGGCTTCTTCAAAACAGAAGAGGTTATTCCCAAAACAGCCAAGCTCATTTTCGCAGAGAAAGTATTAGGCTACACTAGACCCATGAGCGCAGGACCACACAAAAGGAAGCTTCTCAAGTGGGTTTACGTGTCGTTCCTGTTGGCAACTCCTATTTTTATCATCATTATCTTGCCGCCTCCCGTAGAGCAAGAACTTCCAGGACCAACAAACAGGCCTAGTGGAGAGGGTATTCTTGCTGGAAAAATCAGATTTAGTGCCCTTGGCAAGACTTAGAGCCGCAACAAATAAACGCAGAAGCCGCCAGAGGGCGGTTTTCTAGGGTTATCAACAGGCCATGGAAGGGGATCTATACGCAAGGTGCTAGGTTGAGGGTAGTTTCATGAAGTTGAGACGGCTAAAAGGTGTAGATAAAATCCTGCGGAGAGGAGCAGCATCTTTGCTGCTTTTTTCATTCGTCCTATCTCCGACCGCAAGTTTTGCTAAAGCTGATTCTCCACAGAAGGCCGCTCCGGAAGTAAAAACGCAGTCGCCAACCAAGGTCCCGGCTCCGCAGAAAGGAGAGAAGCAGGATGCGTCTGGCGGCATGAAGGCCCCGACTATCGTTCCATCGGGTCCAATGAGCCTATCGGCAGTGGTAGACGAGCAACTTCCGTACTATCTGCGCGATTCGGGCGCAGATGAAGGACGAAGTGACAAATCGTCAGCTTCAGGGGCCTTCACCTATGACTACCCGATCACCGTACCCCCAGGAAGGAACGGGATGGAACCGAACCTGAAGCTCTCATACTCTAGCCAGTCCAAGGATGAGGGAAGTCCTTTCGGGTACGGTTGGGACATCTCCATCCCCTATATCGAGCGGTATAACGTCGAAGGCCTCGAGGATCTATACAGCACAACCTCTCCGCATTTCTATTCCTCGCTTTCGGGCGAGCTCGCGACGACCTCGAACGCGGCTGTCTTTTACTCCCGAAGCGACGACGGTTCCTATATGGAATACGCGTTTGCAAGCAATGCGTGGATCGTTACCGATAAGAACGGGATGACCTATAAGTATGGGACTGCGGCAGGGTCCCGGCAGGATAATCCGTCTGACTCCTCGAAAGCGTATCGGTGGTACCTCGAGGAAACGAAGGATACGAACGGCAATACCGTTAATTACACCTATTCAAAGGATCTAGGGCAGGTTTATCCAGCTTCCATCAACTACACCGGCACCAACGGCACTGGCGGCATCTTCGCAGTCGATTTCACAAAAGACCTACGGGCTACCTCAACGGCTACGACCACCAAGTCTGGGTTCGGCGTGAAGACGCGCTACAAGATAAGCCAGGTCAAGACGAGCGTTAACGGGGGCTGGGTTCGCAGCTATGACTTCTCGTATACGCATGGCGATAACGGCTCCCGTCTCATGCTTGCGTCGGTGACGGAATCCGGCCGCGATGAAGCGAGCACGACGGCTGCATTCCTTCCGACCACGTTCAGCTACGCAACTTCGACGTCTGAATGGACCGAGTCGGCCGTTACCGCACCGACCCCGTTTGTTAATGACGAATACGATTACTACGGGATCACGCTAGCAGACGTAAATGGTGATGCTCTCACTGACATTCTACGTTCGTTTAAGGACGTTTCGGGTACAACAAAAATAGGCTACATCAACAACGGCTCCGGTTGGACCCAAAACGCTACCTGGGCTCCTCCGTGCGTCGTTACCGAATTATTCGCCTCCTCACAACGAGATCTGGGTACGCGAGTCACAGACGTTAACGGAGACTCCTTGCCCGACTTTATTTGTAATTCAACGGTTCTTTTGAATACAGGGAATGGTTGGGCAACAAGTTCTGCATGGACTAATCCAGTGACCATCATCGATAGCTATAAGGATGTCGGTACTCGATTCGCTGACCTGAACGGAGACGGACTGATCGACATAGTGCGCTCGTATGAGACAAATCCAAATTCTCCGCCAGTAACAATTACCAAGCAGGTTTATATAAACAATGGGCATGGATGGACGCTCGATACAGGCTGGACAATTCCAACCATCTTCACGAGTGCGATAAAGAGCGACACGGGCGCACGCATTGCCGATGTGAATGCCGATGGGCTCGATGACATAATCAGTGGCCACGACTCGTCTTACGGTCCGGCTGACATCGTGTACATGAACACCGGAAGCACCTGGGCGACGAGCACAACGTGGACTGTCCCTATACCACCCGGTAGAGACACCTCGGTACGTCTTGCAGATTTGAATAACGACGGCCTTGTGGATATCGGCCTCGCAGCTTGGCTTGAAGACAACACCCCATCTTCACATTGGGTTGAGAATGACGTTTATCTTAATACCGGAACCGAATGGGTTATAGCTCCTGGAAGAGAACTCGATGCTCCTTTCTCTGCTAACTCCGTCGAGGTCGGTTCCCGCACAGTAGAGGTCGACGGTGACGGCACCATGGATGTCATCGTATCGGGCGTGATGAATGAGGGCGGCTACCTTCATACATACAATGATGTGTATCTGGGCACGGGCGTTGTACCCGACCTCCTCACCTTAGTGCGCGAACAGGGAGGAGCTACCGTAGTGCCGACCTACAAGGCGTCCGCGTTCTACCGAGACTCGAGCAATGCCATGCTTAATCCGACATTCCCGGCCAATCTGATGACCGTCAATACGGTGAGTAAATTTGACGGCATAGCCGCGACCACGACGAATACCTATACCTATTCGAACGGTAGCAACTACTACGCCAACCCTTTCGATCACCGACTCGCAGGTTTCGGTACGACGACACAAACCGATAGCGGAGGAAACGTAATCACGTCCTATTTCCACCAGGGCAATACCACGGCTACTTCCTCAGGCGAATACGCAGACGACCAGTCGAAGATCGGAAAGATGTTCCGCAGCGAGGCATATGACAATTCCGGACATTTGTACGCGCTCGGCGTAAATACCTGGCAGACCTATAACCGGGTGGGGAAAGCCAATTTTGTTAAGAAGACGCAATCTACCAAGCTTTCTTATGACGGGGATTCGGATCATGCCGATAAGGCCGAAACCTATACCTATGATGACTCGACCGGGAATCTGACCCAGAAGGTCGAATGGGGCAAGGTGACGGGAAGCTCCGACGGATCCTTCAGTGATACTGGTTCAGACAAGTTCACAACCAACCTATCGTATGCCGCGAGCTCGACGGTTCCATTTGCGCTCCAGTCTCAAGAGACAGTCTTAAACCAGTCGAACACAACTATTCGAGAGACTAAGAACTATTACGACACTCTCTCCTTCGGTTCGATAAACAAGGGTAATCTCACGAAGCAGGAATCCTGGGTGACTGGATCAAGTACGATCGATGTCGAGAAGACCTATGATTCACGAGGTTTGGTCCTGACCGAGAAAGACCCACGCGATAAGCAGACGACCTACACCTACGATTCCTATAATCTCTATCGTGCAACTACGACCAACCCTCTCAGCCAAACTGTCTCTTCTACATTTGACTACTCGTCTGGGAAGCCGCTCCGTACGGTTAATGCAAATGGAAGGGCGTTTGAGACTGCGTATGATCCGTTCGATCGTGTCAAAGAAGAAAAGCAGCCCGATAGTGTTACTCCGTCAACCTTAGTAACAAAGGCCACCTACACCTACACGGATACCAGCATGCCGCGCCGTGTGGCAAGCACCAAATACCTGGACGCAACTACCACAGCTGAATCGTTTACGTATTCCGACGGCCTTGGAAGAAAGGTGCAGGAGCTTTCGGAAGCTGAGGGCTCAAATACCTATGCTGCAAAAACGTATGTCTATGACACACGGGGACTGCTCGAGAGCGAATCGCTCCCGTATTTCGTATATACGAGCTCATATACCGGTACAAGTTCAGCACCAGCACTTTATCTTCTTCAGAGTTATACGTACGATCCGCTTCAGCGGAAGACTATCGCATCAAACTCTGTAGGGAATACGACTTATGCATTCGATGACTGGGTGACAACTGTTACAGATGCGGGAGGTACGCAGCTTGATCTCACAAAGGACGCGTATGACAACCTTATTATTGTTGTTGAACATAACGGCGTAAGTGCGTATACGAGTGCCTATGAATACAACGGGAACAAGAAGCTGACCAAGATAACCGATGCGGACGCCAATGTCCGTAACTTCACCTATGACAGCTTGGGTCGCCGGATTACCGCGCAAGATATACATGATGGAGCTGATGGCACCTATGGCACCTGGTCCTACGCGTATGACGCATCAAGCAACCTCGCTTCGACAACCGACCCGAAGAGTCAGGTTGTAAGCTACACCTATGACGACCTCAATCGTGTCCTTACTGAGGACTACGCAGGCACGGGAGGCACTGAGGTTTCCTATGCATACGACGCGTGCACGGACGGAAAAGGACAGCTCTGCTCGGCAACCTCTACTTCAGCAGTCGCTACCTTCCTTTATGATCCACTCGGTCGCGTCGCAACGGAAGCACGTTCCATCAGCAGCACTACCGCTACGACACTCTACGAATACGATCGTGCCGGGAATCCCGTTTACACCACCTACCCAGACTCCTCGCAGGTACGTTACCTATATAACAGCGCGGGCATGCTCGAGTCGGTTGCGCAAAAGGAATCAGGAGGATCATTCTCTAATGTCATAGCTGATTTCGACTACGCGCCAACTGGAAAGGTGAAGTATAAGGAGTTTGGAAATGGCGCAGTCAGTACGTACTCGTACTCGGCAGGAAAACTCTATCGGCTGACGAATATCCGGACTTCTCTAACGGGACAAGTCGGTATGCAGATGATGATGGGAGGTGGCGGAGGAGAGGAGGATGAAGGGCAATTCGAGGACTTCGAGGAACTGTCGATTCTTAAAGGCGGTCATCTTGCGCTGGCCTCAAATGACCCATATCTTCTTTCTCTCCTGAATATAGTTCAGGCGGAACCGGTACTTCCATCACAGCAGGAAATAATTGAAGAATCTGTAGAACCAGTCCAGCCAGAAGTTCCAACAGAGACTAACAATGAACCAATTCCTCCAGTAGAAGAAAAGCCGGTACCAGAAGAGCCTCCAATAGAAATTCCCGAGGTAACTCCTCCTGTGGTAGACGAGCCAGTAGTTCCCGTTGTTGAACCAGCAGCGCCGGAGACTGTACCAGCTGAAGAGAAGACCTCCACGACAACAGATGAGATGTCGCCGGTCCAGGATCGTGCTGAATATCTCAAATCACTGCCGGTTGATGCAGAAGAGCTAAAATTCAAGGCACCGCTCGATCGGCATCTCGGTTCTAAAGAGATCAAGGAAGGAATAATTAAGTACGCATACAAGAGTGACCAGAGGGTGGACTCGCTTCCAGTGGGCGTAGACACCAACCGTAAGGCACAGGAAGCAGGCCTGACAATCACGGGCGAGGTTTCTGACAAGAGAACTAGTCACTCACGAACTTTCGCAACAAACGAGCCAGGCGCCTTTATCGCGGAGATAATCTCAGGCGATCCGCAGTACTATGAGGACGAAAAAGGCGAGTGGTGGATTGCCGACTACGGCATCACTACCAAGGCCTCCTACGAGTATCAGAAGGAGGTAACCGCCAAGGAAGAGAAGCCGACCATCATCGAAATGATACTGAGCTTCTTCCTGCCGAAGCACGCGCTCGCTGCTTCCGTTACCTTCTATCCTGATCCGAATACAGAAGTCACCTCGGTCGACGGTTCGATGGAGAAGAACGACAGCAGCAACTGGACTACGACCCGAAACGCGAGTGCCTCTAACGCCGGAGACGATTTGAGCGCTCACCTCTACGCTCGTGATGAGGAAAAATCAAATGGTAAGGTTGGTCTCGCACGTGCCTTCCTTCTATTCGATACGTCAGTGTTACCAGACGCTGCGATCGTGACTGCGGCAACGGTTAACATGTACATCACGAACGTTCTTGCTGGAAGTTCTGAGAAGCGCATATACGCAGTTGCTGCCACTCCGGCTTCGAATACTGCCCTCGTACTCGGCGATTATGACCAGGTTGGAAGCACGTCATTCGGTACTACCGATGGGACCTATACACTCAACACCTATGAATCTCTGTCGCTCAATAGCACCGGACTTGCTGCTATAACACCAACAGGCGTATCAAAACTCGGCTTCCGTTCCTATAACGACTTCAATAACAACTGGACGACTGATGCCATTGAGCTCACTGTGGTATTCGCATCTGCGGAAACCACGGGAACCAGCCAGGATCCGAACCTCGTGGTGATATACAACCTCGCACCGACCGAGCCGACTTCGCTTCAGACGGAAAGCCGTACCAATCCGAACGATGTCACTGACCCTACCCCTGAGTTCTCAGCAATTTATGGGGACTCGGACGCTGGCGACGTCGCGCTCAACTACCTGATACAGGTCAGCACCTCGACGAGCTTCACAAGCCCGTACTGGGATAGTGGAAAGACAGCGCTCTCAAGCTCGACCCCGGTCGGTAGTCGTACGCCAGATATATCCTATTCGGGCTCTACTCTCGCTTCCTCAACGCCGTACTATTGGCGGGTAAAGTTCTGGGATACTGCTGACTCTGCGGGCTCATGGAGTTCCAACGCTACCTTCACTATTTCGCAGTACGCACCGCCGGGCCCTCCGACATCGCTCGAGACGAATGCTCAGACGAACCCGACAAACTTGACCGACAATACTCCCGAATTCTCGGCAATACATCACGATATTGATAGTGGTGACCTGGCTCTGTACTACCAGATCCAAGTAGCAACTTCTTCGAGCTTCACAAGCCCGTACTGGGATAGTGGAAAGACCCCTCTTGCGAGCTCTACACCGAACAATATGAGGACCGAGGTCCTGCCATATGTGGGGCCGGCACTCGTTCCCGGAACAACCTATTACTGGAGGATAAAGTATTGGGACACTCACACCTTCGCGGGGGAATGGAGCGTTGAAACGGCTACATTCTCCACAGGTGCGCTCAGCACGTCAGATATTGTTCAAGACACGTACTACTTCTACGACAATGTAGGTAACATAACTGCCATAAAGGATTACTCAGGCACTCAGGCAGCGAGACAGGTTACTTACGTCTATGACGGCCTGAACCGCCTTACGTCCGCATCGACGACCGCTGCGTCCTCGACCCCATACTTGCAGACGTATGCCTATAGCCCTATCGGGAACATAACGAGCAAGTCAGATCAGGGAAGCTATACGTACGGCGAGACGGGATACACCAATCCGCACGCAGCTACGTCCATTGCCTCTACAAGCCTCGCCTACGACACGAACGGCAATCTCACCGCATACGGGGCAAAGAACTACGCCTGGGACTACCGGAATCGAATGACCGCATCCCAGAGCGGGGGAGCAACTACCACCTACGCGTATGACCACACGAATCAGCGTGTCCTGAAGGTCGCAGCAGGCACTACAACCCGCTATGTGAATCGTCTCTACGACACCACCGGCACGACTACATCAAAGCGTATATACGCAGGCGGAGAGCTTATTGCGACCGTAGAGACAGCTGGAGCTACCAGTACGATCCAGTATATCCACCCCGATCATTTGGGCAGCACAAATGTTGCATCAAATAATGCGGGTGCCGCATCTGAAGTAACTGACTACTATCCTTACGGAGGGGAGCGGGCCCAGTCCGGCTCATTCGAGGAGAAGCGAGGCTACATCGGGGAGCTGCATGATGACGAGTCCGACCTCTCGTACCTAAATGCAAGATACTACGATGGGGGGCGCGGTGGTTTCCTTTCCCAAGACCCTAGCTTCCTGGCACTTGGTGATCCGAATAAGGTTCAGGCTCTTACCAGTCTCGATCACAATCAGTTACTTATGAGTCCGCAGAGCTTAAATAGCTATAGCTATGCGGAGAACAATCCTATTACTAAAAAAGACCCTACGGGGAACACCTCAATAATGTCTCATGCGCTTGGTGGTCCTCGTAACCCAAATATTCCGGTTTCGGCAAATAACTATAAACAAAATGTGATGACGCAAGGTCTTAAAGTTGGCTTTGGTTTGCCTGTAGCTACTATGCAAGTTGCAGGCTTGGTGGGAGCTGCTGTTGCTACCGCACAGGAAGCTGTAGTGGCTGGGGCCTATGCTTCTGCAGCAGTGGGAGCTGCATCGAGAGCAACCGGGGATGCCTATAATGGCACAAAGAGTACTGCTGGTCAGTATGGAACTTCAGCCGCAGCAGACGCGATAGCAGGAGCCGCTTCAGTTAACGCAACTATAGGAAGAATAGTATTTAATGCGGGCGCATCAGCAGCAGCCCAAAACATGTTAGATTCAGGTAACGTTGGTGCGGGTCAGGCAGGCATTTCAGCAATTGGTGCAGCAGGAGCAAAAATGGCAGGACAAAGTGTTGAATCTTCATTGGGAAGATCATCGGCTTCATTCATGCCAGCATTTGCTGAGAATCTTATAAATTATTCAGTGTCAACTGGGTTGAGAATCTTTGCTAGGTAAAATTATGAAGAAAGAGCTGTTTAGATCGAATTTAGTTCCAATATATACTTCAGCTTTGCTAGTCGGTGTATTCCTTATTGAAGGATATAGCAAAGACTTTTTCCATGAACTAAATCGACAGACTATATTTTTCCTGTTGCTGCTACTAATGATCCTATTAGTAAATATAAGGACGTTCTTTAGCACATACCTTGAGATTCAAGACGCGCGTACACTGATAAATTCAGGTTATAAAACTTTCGGTAAGGATAAAATAGATGTATTAAGCATAAAATATATCTATCGTTTTTCTCAATACGTATTGCCTTGGTTTGGATCTAGAATGAATCTATATATCTTAAGATCTGATGGTACGCTTTACCACAACTCGATAAGAGAGGGTAGTTACTCAGACGAGAAAATTAAATCTTTCTTAAATCGCATTAAACAAATAAAACCTTCTATTGTGTTAGATGCAGAATATGAGAGTTTTCTAAATGGTAAGTTGGAGTTAAACGATGCTTCGAAGAACACCGTCTCAAGTGTAGAAAAAATTCTCAAGGAGAAAGGTGAGAAGTTCTAAGGGTCATTATGAAAAACCTTCTTCCTGGACTCCTATTGCTAGCAGCACTGGCCTTCACTCTCGTGCCTTCATCGGTATCTGCCCACCAGTCAGGCTGTCACCGTTGGCACTCTTGCCCGTCAGATACAGGTAGTTATACCTGCGGAGATTTAGGATATACCTCTGGCTGTCCAGTGAAGGTTGCTCCTAAAGCGACACCAGTTACGATCAAAAGAGTTGTAGCACCCGCGGCAGCGAAGGAGACCTGGCCTAAGGTCACGCCCGCCGTCTCAAAGACTGTTTGGGTGAATGGATACTATCGAGCAAATGGGACGTATGTAAAAGGCTATTGGCGCAGTAAATAGGGCAGGTGCCGCTTGTAGAGAGGGTTTCCGGCCGTCCTTTCAGACTATCTACCTACGCAAACTGACCAATCCTGTCCTACTAGTGCAACTTTGCTGATAAAAGCGAACTGCTCTACTCATTGATTGAACTGTAGTCCACTGTCAGCTAGAGTAAAGGAATGAAGCTGGACTTCAATAGCCTCTCTGACCCCGATGATATTCAAAATTCCTTGTCAAAAACAAGTGGCTATAAGAAGTTATTCAACTATTTCGAAGAAGTATTAAACACAGAGAAGTTTTCGACGTCTATAATTTCTCTGCGAAAGAAGTATGGACTTTCGGAGCAGGGAATAAGGGGTTCTGACGACTTTATGGACTTGTTTCCTAAGCTTACGGACGAACTTGAACGCAATAAGCTTTTTCAAGAAGACCTGTATACACTCCTGCTTGAATATGGCCTTGACCCGTTGATGTGGAGTACAGAGCTTACTGAGTATATCGTTGCGGACGAATTCAGTGCTGAACCCTACGTGGCTCTCTGTAATGTGTGGGACTATAAGAAATTTGTACTAAGGAATGAAGAAATATTTTCAACAAGAATTAATGACAAGGATATTTACCCTGTGGTCCTAGGGATAAGTCCATTTGCTAGCGAGAGAGACATCATTGACCACATAAAACATACATATACTGAAGTAATCAAACCTCTTCAAGAGAAGTATAAGAGACAGGAACTGAAGATAGGCTCTGTGAAAAGAAAGAAGCCGAAAATCAAAGAAAGAAACGAGTTTATCTACTACAACAAAGACCTGCCAAGACGAGAAATTATGGGACTTGTGAGCGATAAGTTTGGAGAACATCTCGATTACGGTCATATCGGAAAAATAATCTCGCTGATGGAGAAAAAGCGAAAAGAACTGTAGTACAGATACTTTCCGTAGTTCACAAAGTTCTTATACCGGCTTAGCCGAAAAAGATAGCCTGTAGGTACAACCTACGGGTTTTTTTATGCAGGTAATTGCAACCAAATTGAGGCCTGAACAGAGCTTTCAAGTAAATAACCTAACTCTGGAAGACAGAGGGAAGCTTGTTAGTGCTTTTGTTTGGCTTATCCAAGAGGACAAGAAGCAAAATCCTGAACTTTACCAGATAAAGAAAGCGAAAAATGATTGATACTGTATGCCTCTTGATACCAAAGGATAGAATGACCTACCTCTCAGGAGTATCAAACTGGTAACTGTATTCAAAGACAGACCAGTATGAAAAGTATGTCCGGAATCCGAGTAAGGCAGAGAAGGAGACTGGAAACTACTTTCCTAGATTAACTGGTTATCAGCGCCATTACTCACAAGAAGCCAATGTTCGTTTGGAGTTTTCTGCACCCAAGCTGATATACCTGAATAATCTTGAAGAGCTTGAGGAAAAGGACTTTCCAAGGGTAATTGCGACTCTACAAGAAAGACTCAGGACTATGGGTGTAATAGTCTCAAAGCCAGTACTAGAGAAAGCATCAGTAAGTTCAGTCCACTTCTCTAAGAACATCCGGCTGGAAGATGGCTACACAGCAAACCACTTGATTTCAGAAATGAACAAGGTCAACCTGAGAAAGAGCTTTGATTTTTCAAAGACGAGATTTATGAATGACGGTCAGAGCCTTTATGCTCATACCACTTCACACCAACTTGTTATCTATGACAAGATTGCTGACTTGAGTAAGGATAAGAAGCGTGCGATTGATAAGGACCAAACGTGCTACCACAGGACCCTATTTACGGAACTGACCAAAGGCAAGGACCTAAAAGAAGTCATACGATTTGAAATCAGATTGAACCACAAGCAGAAGATGAACAAAGTGCTCGAAGACTTGGGATATGACAAGAACCCTACATTCACACAGATTTTCAGTACCGAGATGAGCAAGAGGGTTGTAAGCGATTACTGGAAGAGGCTGATAAAAGAGAGGAATCTGGGCTTATTCTCAATATCTGTAAGCATTAAGGATGTGTTGAGAACCTTGTTTTTAGCAGATAAAAATCTGAAACCAAAGCAAGCCATATATCTACTAGGTTTGTTCATGCTTGCTAGAGACGAGAATGGGATGAGGCAGTTGCGAACCATTCTTTCGAAAAGGTCGAATGATAGGACCTGGTATCGCATAGCTAAGGATATGCAACAAGCAAGCACTCTGATAACCAAGAACAAGCTCAGAGACTGGGTCAACCAGATAGATAAGAGCCTAGAGGAGTACGAGCCGTACAAGAAAAGCTTGTCCACTGGGTAGGAATTGATGTGTAAAGTAGTGTCAAGTATAATTATTGAGTAAATTAGTGGGTATGGCTAAAGAAAAGCAGTTTTACAAGGCGGAAGACCTCGCAAGTCTGTTGGATGTGAATATCATGACCATTTACCGCTATATAAAAGCTGGTCGTTTGAGTGCTTATAAGATTGGCCGAGAGTACAGAATTGATAAGGATGAGTTTGATGATTTTCTTAAAAAGGCGAGTACGAAATAATTTATGAAAAACATCCATCAAAAGCTAACGGAAGCACTCTCAAAAGATGACCGGCTCGTTGTAGAAGGAAAGCTTGCTAAGAATAAGATTATTGAGCTCGCACTTCAGTTAGATGCTGGCTTATTAAAGCTACTTCGCTCTTCAAAAGATCTCTCAGAAACCTTTTTTCAGCAGGTTGATGATTTCCTTGTTTTCGACAAGGTTAAATTCCAAAGCTACGTTTCCAACAAACAGTTTCTTCCTGACAGTTTTACAGAGTACAAGAATAAGATTGGTCTAATTTCTGACAAGCACTACCTAACCGATAGTGAGGAGGTGGTCCTCGCCTTCCCCTATAAGGATTGTGTACTTGAAGGTGGTCAAAGTAAGGATGATGCGAAGAGGAGTGAAGTGTTTTGGAATGAGACCTTGGCTTCTGATGAAATTGATAAACTTCTAAAACCAAAAGCACTCACAAAGTTTAAGAGATATGAAAAAGGGAAAGAAATTATTGCTAAGGAAGTGGGACTTAAGGACAACCTTATTCTCAAGGGTAATAATTTATTAGCTTTACAGACTCTTCTTGCTAAATACAAGGAGTCTGTCCAGTTAATTTATATCGACCCGCCTTATAACAGAGATAATGAAAGCAATGACTTTCTCTACAACGACAATTTCAACCACTCTACTTGGCTCACGTTTATGAGGAATAGATTGGAGGTTGCAAAACAACTTCTTAAGAATGACTCCGGATTAATTTGGATGAGCATTAGTGATGATGAGGGTCATTATTTAAAAGTGCTGTGTGATGAAGTGTTCGGCAGGAAAAACTTTGTAGCCGATGTTATTTGGAATTCTACAAAATCAGTTACTAATACCGCACTTATTTCTGACGCACATACACACACTTTGGTGTACTCAACAAACAAAGAATGGCTCAAGAAGAACCGAGAGACCTTTAGAATTCCAGCTAATGAAGATAAGTTTAATAACCCAGATAACGACCCTAGAGGTAAGTGGGTTGCTGACCCATTTCAGGTTGGGGGTATCCGCCCCAATCAGTTATATCCAATTAAGAATCCCAAAACTGGAGAAGTTTATACTCCGTTACCAGGCAACAGTTGGAAGAATGAAAAAAGCGTATTCGAAGATTTACTAAAAGATAAAAGGATTGTCTTTGGCACTACCGGTGAAGCCGGTCCTCAAAGGAAAAGATTTTGGTCTGAAGCACAGGAGCGAGGAGAGGTTACTACGACTTTATGGTCTGACTTGCCTACAACAACAAATGCTACTCGCCACTTGAAAGAATTATTTAAAGAAAAAGTCTTTGATGGCCCTAAACCAGAAGGATTCATTCAAAGAATCATTGAACTTTCCACGAAGAAGGATGACCTAGTGCTGGATTTCTTCGGTGGCTCCGGCACTACTGCTTCTACTGCTTTGAAGATGGGACGACAGTTTATCACTGTAGAACAAATGGATTATGTTGATAGTGTTCTAGTTGAGAGACTTAAAAAAGCAGTTGACGGTGAGCAGGGAGGAATATCAGAATCTGTGAACTGGAAAGGGGGCGGTTCATTTATATATGCCGAGCTCGCCCAGGCGAATCAGCTTTTTGTGGACAAAATACAGGATGTAAAGAACAAAAAAAGCCTCATGACTATTTGGGAGGAAATGAAGAAGACAGCCTTCCTGAGCTACAAAGTAAAACCTCAGGATGTTGACGCTACGAAGAAAGATTTCGAGAGCCTTTCTTTTGAGGACCAGCAAAGATTCTTAATTTCCATTTTGGATAAGAATCTGCTGTATGTGCCGTACTCAGAAATCGAAGACAAAACATATGCAATATCTAAAGAAGACGTTGCTTTGAATGCTAAGTTCTATGGACGAAATTAAAACACTCAACAGAATACTTGAATCAGAGTTTGGCAAGCGTGGCATAGAAGCCACTCAAGTGCCTGACCTCATAACGGCAAACCTCAATCAGAAGTTTGCTATAAGACCTTACCAAGAAAGAGCTTTCCAGTACTTTCTAAACTACTTAAACGAGAACTTTGATGGCAAGCCTGAGAAGCATCAGCTTCTTTTCCGTATGGCTACTGGTAGTGGTAAGACGCTCATTATGGCCGGACTGATTCTCTATCTCTACGAGAAAGGGTATAGAAACTTTCTTTTTTTTGTGAACAGCACAAACATCATTGATAAGACACGAGATAACTTCTTTAATGACGCATCAATAAAGTACTTATTCAACAGCAGCGTCGCCTTTAGGGGAAAGAAAGTTTCCCTTAAGGAAGTAAATAACTTTCAGGCTGGAAATGATGACTGTATTAATATCTCGTTCTCAACTATCCAAGGCCTTCATACTAGACTGAACAATCCTCAAGAGAACTCTCTTACCTTTGACGACTTTCAGGATAAGAAAATTGTGCTCATATCTGATGAGGCACACCATATTAACGTTGAGACAAGAGCAGGTCTCAGAACCGGAGTGCTCGGTGAGGTCACCATAAACGGTTCGGTTTCTAGAGAAGAAGCCGAAGAGATTATCTCTTGGGAGAGCACGGTCAATAGAATTGTTAACGCAAGTGCTGAGAATATTCTTTTAGAGTTCACAGCAACGGTAGATTTCAGTAACCCGCATATAGCAAGAAAGTATGCTGACAGGCTTGTTTTTGACTACCCACTCAAGCAATTCCGAATGGACGGCTATTCAAAGGATGTGAAGGTACTTCAAGCGGATGCGAATTTACTTGACCGTGGTCTACAGGCCATTTTACTTAGCCAGTACCGTAGAAAACTCTTTGAGAAGAACAAGCAGGTTATTAAACCGGTGCTTCTTTTCAAGTCTAAAACCATTGCAGATAGCAAAGCTTTTCAGGAGGAGTTTATCAAGAGCGTGCAAGGACTTACTACAAAGAAGCTTGCAGAAATAAAGGCAAACGCAAAGGACGAGGTTCTCGTAAGAATGTTTGAGTATTTCGACTCGAACAAGATTACGCTTGAAAACCTAGTATCTGAGCTTAAGGAAGATTTCTCTGCCGATAAAACAATCTCAGTTAACAGCAAGGAAGAGAGCGAGGAAAAACAGGTAGCCATCAATACTCTAGAAGCTCCTGACAATGAGTATCGAGCAGTTTTTGCTGTAGATAAGCTAAATGAGGGATGGGACGTTCTGAACCTTTTTGATATTGTTCGTCTGTACGATACGCGTGATTCTGCAAATAACAGACCTGGTGAAACAACAATCCGAGAGGCCCAGCTCATTGGTCGTGGTGCACGATACTGTCCGTTCAAGCTAAGCGAAACCGATGACGCATCGAAGAGGAAATTTGATGATGACGTTGAGAATGAGATGAGAATTTGTGAAGAGCTTTACTATCACAGCACCTACAACCCAAAGTATATTCAGGAGCTTACTTCCGCGCTCGTAACGAGCGGAATCATTGCCGATAAAACAGTAAAGCGCAGTCTCACCATTAAAGATGACTTCAAAGAAAGTAAGTTCTACAAATCAGGCTTTCTTTTCCTCAATGAGCAAGAAAAGTACACGCGAGAGGATGTTTTTGGGTTGCCATCCTCAGTGCGAGATACTCTCTATAAAGTTTCTCTACGGACCGGCTTTAACCTTTCGAGCGGTATTTTTGATGAACAAAGCAAAAAAGGTGTAGAGAAGAAGGAAAGGGATTTTGCTATCAAGGACCTCAGTGCCACCGTTATAAAGAAGGCAATTTATAAGCTGGAATTTTACTCTTTCTCTAACCTCAAGACTTACTTCCCAAATCTTGAAAGTCTCGATGACTTTATTACTAATAAGAACTACCTAGGAAGCGTGAAAATGACTGTTTCTGGGCTACCTAGCCAGCTAGACAATTTAAGTCCTGACGATGTCTTAGACACGGTTTTGCAGGTCCTAGAGCTTATCTCAAGGGGTGTATCTGGCGATAAACTTGAATACAAGGGGAGTAAGGAATTTAAACCCTATTTGGTCAAGGATAAAATCTCTGAAAAGGTCCTTACTTTCGCAGAGAATGAGAGCGAAGATAAGGAGTTTGGGAAGTCAATCAACAATGCTCAAGAGACTAGTATCTATCTAGACCTCAGTAACAAGTCTTGGTACGTGTTTAATGATTGTTTCGGAACTTCTGAAGAGAAGTACCTTGTTAAATATGTCGATAAGATTTACACGCAACTCCGTGAGAAGTATGACGAGGTATACCTAGTAAGGAATGAGCGCTTTTTTAAGCTTTACAATTTTGACGATGGAAGGGCACTCGAACCAGACTTCGTACTTTTCCTTTACCAAAAAGCAAAGCCAAAGAGTATCCACTACCAAGTATTCATTGAGCCTAAGGGCAGTCATCTCAAAGAAACAGATGCTTGGAAGCAGAATTTCCTAGTATCCCTTAACGAAGAGCACAAAGTTGAACAACTCTGGGAAGATAGGAAATATGTTGTGTGGGGTCTTCCGTTCTACAACAATAGCGAAGAAACAGCTTTTGATGGGGCTCTTAAGGAAAATATTCTATAGCCCATGAAAGCGGTAAATGTCTCACGAGTATCAACAGAGGAACAAAAGGAGGCAGGAAATTCTCTGCCTGCTCAGATTGAGCGTGTAGACAGCTACTGCAAAAAGAGAGATTTCATCGTCATCAAATCATTTAGCTTTGATGAAAGCGCATATAAGGATAAGCGGGATGAGTTTGATAAGTTGTTAGAGTTTGTTGAGACAACGATTAAGAAGGAAAAGATTGCAGTCTGCTTTGACAAGGTAGACCGGCTCTCAAGAAGCGTCTTTGATAAAAGAGTGGCCAGGCTCTATGAGCTTGCTGTAGCAGATAGGATTGAACTTCATTTCATTTCGGACGGTCAGATTATTAATAGCCAGATGTCTGCTGTTGAGAAGTTTCAGTTTGGTATGAGTCTTGGACTGGCTAAGTACTACTCAGACGCTATCGGCGACAATGTTAGACGTGCCTTTGAGCAAAAGCGCAGGAACGGCGAGTGGACAGGAGCAGTCCGTTTAGGCTACCTGAATATTCACTTGGACCAAGAAAAGCGCTTACGTAAAGACATAATCATAGACCCAGAACGTGCGCACTTGGTTCAGAAAGTATTTGAGCTTTATGCTACAGGAAACTACTCCCTAGAGACTATCAGGGTAAAGATTTCGGAACTTGGCTTACGAAGCCTCAAGGGTTTCAAGCTCTCCAAGAGTTGCATTGAAAATATGCTCAAGGATAGTTTTTACTGCGGTACTGCTGTCTCAAAGAAGTATGGTCCGTATGCGCACAAGTATCCGCGCCTGATTGATAGGGAGCTCTTTGATAAGTGTGAAGATGTACGCCTCAAACGCAGGAAAACCCCTTTCAAGGCACTATCCCGGGACTTCATATTCAAGGGTTTGCTCAAGTGCCAAAACTGCGGCTGTTCAATGAGTGCTGAAATCAAGAAGGGTCGCTTTATCTACTATTCTTGCACGAATGCTAAGGGAGTATGCAAAAGGGTGTATGTACCTGAAAAGGACCTTCTCAAGCCCGTATACGAGGTTCTAGAGCACTTTGCAACGATTACTGAGAATACTCAGAATCAGCTTGTCGATGAGCTTCGGAAGAACACTGAAGCCGAAGTCGCATTTCATAAGGCTCAGATAAACCGGATGCGGAACGACTATGACGCACTTAAAGCAAAGGATGACCGATTGCTTGAAGCCTACCTGGACCAGAGTATTACTAAGGACATCTATGACAAAAAGCACCAAGAGTATCAGGACCAGATACAAACCCTGGAAATTGAAATGTCCGAATACCGCAAGGCAGATTACGACTACCAAACTACTGTTGCTACGGTCATATCTGTAGCTCGCAGGGCAAAGTCTATTTTTGAGAATAGTTCTGAACCGGCTAACCAAAGAGCCTTTTTGAGTTCCATACTTCAGAACCCGACTGTAAACGGAAAAAAGCTAGATTTTACACTAGCTTCTCCGTTTAATTTGGTCCTTGATTTTGCTGATGTCTCTTCTGGCTCCGCGGGCAGGATTCGAACCTGCGACCAATCGATTAACAGTCGACCGCTCTACCACTGAGCTACCGCGGAATGTGACGCTCAGACCGAAATCCGAGCGTAACTTGGGCATTCTAGCGTAAATACACAGGAGAGCAACGCTCCTGCTTGGTATACTGGGTCTATGAACGAACCCATACACCACGGACCCCTCATCCTTTACATAAAAGTCGGCTGCGGGTACTGCGCCAAAGTCCTTCAGGCGGGTCAGGAACTGGGTCTGGTCTTCGATCTGAAGACCGTTGCTAACCCGGCGGTAGCGGAAGAGCTTATCGCTCGGGGTGGCAAACGTCAGATGCCGTACCTCGTCGACGTCGACGCAGGTGTCGAGATGTACGAGTCCGACGCAATAGTCGAGTACCTTCATCAGAAATTTGGCCCGAAAGAGTAATCTACAAGTCTATGGAAATACTTCTCAAAGGAACTAATTATGAGATGCCGATCGATGTGAGTGCATTCGCCCGGAAAAAGCTCGAGACCTTGAGAAAATACATTAAGAGGAATGCGGAATCAGCGCGCGCATACGTTGAACTCGGAAAAGAGACTGCAGCGCACCAGTCAGGACGCATCTGGAGGACTGAAATCAATTTCGATATCGACGGGCAGCGGTTCGTCGCAAAGGCCGTCGAAGAGTCTATAGAGAACTCGATAGATCAGGCGGTTGGTGAGCTCGCGGGGGAGCTCCGTAAGGCAAACGAGCGCAGCCTCGTTCTTAAGCGAAAGGGAGGTGCGACCATCAAGTCGTTCCTGCGTGGATTCAGTACCTAAGCGGGAGTCCAGCCTGCTTTCGTAAGCTCAGCGAAGTCCGTCTCGGCCTTTCCTTCGAGTACGACTCGCTTCGGGATAAACGTTCCGTTCTCAAACGCGGCAGTGCGGACCTTCACGCGCAGTCGCTTGGCTTCCTTCGTTACAAAGAAATAGGTGCCCGGAGACTCGGCATAGGCTCGGTACTTGTTCCAATTACGCTTGGGGTCACCGGACAGGGCAAGCTCGCCTTCGCTCTTATTGATACGCCCACAGAAGGTAGCCTGGCTCGCGTCTTGAGGAACCCCGGTTACGGCTCCCGATTCAAATGCAGGAAGTGTATCGGCAAGCAGCTCCGTTCCCATGGCGATGAGACGCGTTCGCAGCTCGCGAGTGGTCTCCTCCGGACCTATCAGGGTCTCCTTCATGGCTACGATATCGCCGCTATCGAGCTCGAATGCCATCTTCTGGATGGTTACGCCGGTGACAGTCTCGGCGTTCAAGAGTGCGGCTTCAACCGGAGAGGCGCCCCGGTATTTCGGAAGGAGGGAATAGTGGATGTTCAGGATGCCGAGCGGAAAGGCATCGATAAGCGATTGGGGAAGGATCTTTCCGTATGCCACAACAATGGCGTACTCCGCGCCGTACTGCGCGAGAGACTCGATGAGCGCCCGGTTGATTCTTTCTGGTGCGAGCACGGGAAGGTTCTGCTCAAGGGCCCATACCTTAGCCTCTGATGGTGTGAGCGTAAGGCCGCGACCTGAGGGCGCGTCGGGCGAGGTTATAACCACCTCTGGCCTATAACCGCGCTCCATAAGTCCCGCAAGCGTATCGCGGGCGACATACGGCGTGCCGAAGAAGAGAAAGGGTTTATGCATCTTCGGGTTCTGGGTTCCGCTGCGCTTCAACCAGGTCGGTGGCGTGATCGATGAAGAGGATGCCGTCGAGATGATCTATCTCGTGCTGGAAGATCTGTGCGAGTATGCCACCGCCACCGCGCTCGAACGGGGTGCCATCGAATTCGCGTGCACGCACGGTAGCGCGCTCATGGCGCTTGGTCTTTCCGTAGACGCTACGGACGGAAAGGCAGCCCTCGTCCATCTCGATGCGTCGCTGGGACGAGCGTACGAAGGTCGGGTTGATGAATATACCGGTCTCTTTGAGTGGAGCCGGTTCGCCTTCAGGAGGAGTTGGGAGGAGGCGGTCGTAGCGGGCGATGAATATCCGGAGCGGGATGCCTATCTGAGGAGCGGCCAGCGCGACGCCGTCAGGCTCCCGATCAAGGGCTTCTTCCATGTCAGTCAGTATCTGCGCCAGCTCATCGCTTGCGAATAGCGATTCCTCGACCTCCACCGCCTTCTTGCGGAGGACCGGGTCGCCGTCTTGGACAATTGAAACCATGCAAGAACTATAGCAAAAGAAAAAGACCGGGCCACAAGGGTCCGGTCGGATGAGAGTGGGCGTCACCTCTTTGGGTGAACCAGGCAGACTCGGGGAAAGTCTGATGGTATTCACTAAGAGGTGACGCCCGCCGAGGAGCGTTGGGTGCTGGAGAGCCTCCTCGGGAGTTCGAATTGAAAAGAGCGGGGGTGCCGCCAGCACGATTGGCTCCTTGCCCACGCAGCCCGGCCAAGGGATCGGAGCTGAGTCGAGCTGGCGGCACGTGGTTCAGGAGACCCCCTCCTGAACCAGCGATGTCGCGAGTGTGTGTTCGCGAGACGCTCTATCGCGATCGAGGGAGTTCAGGTCTCGAACGCGCCCATGCCAATCTTCCGGGGCCTGTAGAACTTCCGGTCGACGTGGCATTCGCATATTCATCCCAGCCTCATCTTCTGTCAATAGTCGCTATGCAAAAAGAAAAGCACCGGGAGTACCGATGCTCGAAAGGAAAAGAACGCGGGACGGGCGGGGTAAGTGGGAGGGGACACTTAAGCCCATGACCGGGATGATCACCGTCCCGCGCGCGCGACTCAGGTGGCGGAAGCGAGTCGCGTAGGTATCTGTATAGTCGCATTACGCATAATCGTCAATGACCTAAAAGGGCTGGTCTGATTTCTCGTGCTTCTTGGGATCGATCTCCCACCAGAACTTCTTGCTGAAGTTCTTCGCCTGGCTACAGACGGTCTTGAGGTAATAGAGGTCGTCGGTCGGGATGCCTTCGAGCTCCTTGCCGATGCGGCCCATGGTGAGCTTAGGAAGCCCGTCTTGACTGCGGGCGTGATTGAGATGGCGCTGAAAGAAGCGCATGAGCTCGCCACGCTCCGTCTTGCGGGACTTGGGCTCTTCGGCAGCGGGCGTAGGGATGAGGTCGCCGATTCGCTTCATACGCTAATAGTAGCAAAGAAAGCTTTGGTGAGCGGGGCGGAAAGGAATCCGCCTCAAACGCGTACCTTCTAGACCTGCTCGACCTTTGCCCCGATTGCTTGGAGGCGGGTTGCGAGGTCTTCGTAGCCGCGGTTCACGATGTAGACATTGCGCAGCATGGACTTCCCGCGTGCAGCGAGCATGGCAATGAGGAGGATGGTCGCCGGGCGGAGTGCCGGAGGAGCGATGATATCGGCGCCACGGAGCTTCTTTGGACCGCTTATCTGGATGCGATGCGGATCAAGGAGGAGTGTTTCGGCGCCGAGACGATCGAGCTCAGTGTAATAGATGGCGCGCTTCTCGTAGACCCAATCATGAATGAGCGTGTCGCCTTCAGCTTGGGTAGCGATAACCGCGAAGAAGGGCAGGTTATCGATATTGAGACCTGGGTACGGGCGCGGATGGATGCGCTCGGGGAAGGCGGTAAGTGTGGAGGGTTCGATACTTACATCGGCAAGCTTCGTGATGCCATTCTCAGAGACGCCTGAGTCCGAGACGTTGAACGTAAGGCCCATCTTCTCAAGTACCGCGAGCTCAACCTCGAGGAACTCGATAGGGACGTTGCGTATCGTGAGTGAGGAGTTGGTGGTCGCAGCCAGCGCTATGAAGAACATGGCGTCAGTCGGGTCTTCTGCTACCGCGTAGGAGATGTCGGTTCGAATATCGGTGTTTCCGGTAACGGTGAGTGTTGTCGTACCGAGTCCCTTGATATCTATGCCCAGCGCCTGCAGATAGCCGCAGACTTCCTGCACCTGGTAGTTGGCGGAGGCGTACTTGATCACACTCGTGCCTTCGATTCCTGCGGCCGCGAAGAGGGAATTGATGGTTGCGGTATCGCTCGACTCATAGAGCACAACTTCCGCAGGCGCGAGTCCGTCATGCGAGATCTGGAACTTATCGGTCTGCGTGTCAATCGCGACGCCGAATCGCTCGAGTGCCCAGAGGTGCGGACGAACTGAGCGGCGGCCGAAGTCGCAACCGCCGGACTGCGGAATATCGAAGGAGGGGAAATGATGGAGCAGGGGACCGATGAACATGAGAATGCTGCGGGTGCGCACTGCAGCCTCGCGGTCGATAGTCTCGAGCGAGATAGTCTCGGGCGGGATGATGATGACATCGCGGTCGTTCCACTCGACGGACACACCGATGGAGCGCAGTACTTCGATGAGGCGGTGGACCTCTTCGATCTTCGGGACGCGCTTGAGAGTGGTCGTACCTTTGTTAAGGAGAGAGGCAGCAAGAAGGGCAACCGCGCCGTTCTTGGAGCGGCTGGTAACAACGGTTCCGGACAAGGGATGTCCGCCCTCTACCTTGAAATTGATTTCATCAGGCTTTGGCATGTGTGGGTATTCTATACCCCCGTACCTTCTATGGATACCGTGCATAGCGCCCCTTAGGAAGCGTGTTTTGCACGCAAGGGACCGCACGCGGTATGATACGGCGACACATGTCATTCTTCTCTCCACGCATCGGCATCGACCTGGGTACAACCAACGTGCTCGTGTTCGTGCCCGGGAAGGGAGTGGTGCTGAACGAGCCGTCGGTTGTCGCGGTCTCCACCGAGACGAACAAGGTGCTCGCGATAGGTACGGAAGCCAAAGCGATGGTGGGCCGCACGCCGGACGGTATCCAGGCATACCGCCCCATGAAGGACGGCGTCATCGCCGACTACCGCGTCACCGAAGCGATGCTCCGCTATTTCATACGCAAAGCGCTCGGTCGCAATATCTTCAAGCCGGTCGTGCTCGTCTCGGTACCTGCCGGCGTCACTTCGACTGAGAAGCGCGCGGTTATCGAAGCGGCGGTGAAAGCGGGAGCGTCGGATGCGTACGTGGTGAAGGAGCCGATACTCGCGGCCATCGGCGCAGGCATTCCTATCCAAGAAGCGCTCGGACGCATGGTCGCTGACATCGGCGGAGGAACGATAGACGTCGCGGTGATCTCGCTCGGCGGCATCGTCGCCTCTACTTCGGTGAAGGTCGCAGGCAACAAGCTTGACCGCTCGATTATCGATTACCTGAAGAAGCAGTACAACCTTTCAATAGGAGACAAGACCGCAGAAGAGATCAAGATAACGATCGGTTCTGCCGTACCGGTTACCGAAGAGCTCATGATGCTCGTTAAGGGACAGGACCTGGTCTCGGGTCTTCCGCGCACTATCGAGTTGCGCACGAACGAAGTGGTGCAGGCGCTCAACCGCGAGCTGCGCGAGATGATGAACGCGGTGCGCAAGGTGCTGCAGGATACGCCGCCCGAGCTCGCAAGCGACATCATCGACAACGGCATCATTCTTACCGGAGGAACGTCACAGCTCCGCAATCTCCCCGAGCTCGTGTATCGCCGCACCGGCGTAACCGCAACGCTCGCTGATGACGCGTACTTCTGCGTCGCGCGCGGAACCGGCATCGCGCTCAAGCATCTCGACACCTACAAGAAGAGCATCATCTCGAAGAAGTAGGGAAGTATGAAATAAGAAAAGACCCCAGGCGCAAGCGCGTGGGGTCCGTTCTGCTTTCAGCGGCCGGCGGTCTAGTGGCTATAGCTCCAGGTCAGGCCGAACATGAGCCGAGGCTTTTGCTCGAACACCACACCCTCGACACGGGTGATCTTGACCCGGGTGACCTCGGTGAGTTTGGCGCGGGCGCCGAGCTTCCAGTGGTCCTTCTGGCCGACATCCCAAATCAGGTCGCCCTGAGCCCGGGCAATGTCTTCGCGATAGGTGCGGTTCATCGACACTGAGGCGTCGACGGCGTAGGACACCGTGTCAGACAGGGGGCCGTTCACACGGACACCCGGACGGATGAGGTTGAGGCTGCGATTGCCGTTCAGGAACCCGATGCGCGTGTAGCGCAGGAACGGACTGACCGTCGCGCTGCCGACCTTGATGGGTCGGGAAGCATCGACGTGCAGATCGTAGGCGTCGTCCTTGAGCGATTTGAAGCTGTTGAACTCGAAGAAGTAGACCGAAGCCGTTCCTTCGATGACGATCGGTCCGATCGGCGACTCCTTGACCGAGTGCGTGTAGGCGACGGTAAGGTCGACCTCGTTCGCACCGCGGAACTCGTCGCGCTTGCCAGCCGAGAACCAGCCGTCGAACTTCCAGGGGCCGCACAGATCGGTGTGGCCGTTCTGGGTGACGGCGTTCTTGCTGCCGATGCGCCCGATGTCCTGGTAGTCGTACTGGTTGTATGCGCCGCCGTAGCTGGTGTTGGAGCACCCTTCTTTTGCGATCGCCGGAGCTGCGAAGGCGAGAAGAGCGAACGCTGCGGTGGTGGAAAGCAGATTGTGAAGAGCTTGTTGAGCGCGCACAGCGACCCTTTCTGTTTCTGTGGGGAAATAGAGCGGGAGGATCCACGCGCTATCTAAAGTATAGTATGAATCTTTTATATTACTTTGTCAAATCATGTAAAACAGCCTAGAAACATGAAGGAATCATGCTATCGTGCAGGCATATGGAGCTCATCCGCGAGTTCGGGCGGATAGGGAGGAACGATGCGCCGATAGCCGGTGGGAAAGGCGCGTCCCTAGGAGAGATGACACAGGCGGGCATCCCAGTCCCTCCCGGGTATGTCATTCTCGCCGACACCTTCGAGCGGTTCATCGAGGAGACGCACTTGAATGTTGAGATAGATGCGATCCTTGCAACGGTATCGCACGAGGAGATGCATACAGTGGAGCACGCGTCGGAGATGATCCAAGGACTCATTCTTCAGGCTGCCATGCCGGAAGACATCAAGATCGAGGTCATGGCGGCATTCAAGAAACTCGATACCGAATTCGTCGCGGTGCGCTCATCAGCGACTGCAGAGGACGGAGCGACCGCCGCATGGGCCGGACAGCTCGATACGTACCTCAACACCACCGAAGCCACCGTGCTTGAGAAAGTGCAGGAGTGCTGGGCATCGCTCTTCACTCCGCGCGCTATCTTCTATCGATTCGAGAAGGGACTCGATACGCAGAAGATATCGGTAGCCGTTGTCGTGCAGAAGATGGTGAACAGCGACGCGGCCGGCATCGCGTTCTCGGTGCATCCGGTAACCGAAGATCGCAATCAGCTCATCATCGAGGCAGGGTTCGGACTCGGCGAGGCGGTGGTGTCGGGGCAGATCACGCCGGACTCATACGTTATAACCAAAGAGCCGCGCGAGATCATCGATAAGAATCTCGCGGACCAAGAGCGCGGACTCTTCCGCAAGGAAGGCGGAGGCAACGAATGGCGCGATACGCCAAAAGGTACTGATCAAGTGCTCTCAGACGAGCAGATTCTCGCACTCTCGGAAACCGTCATCGGTATCGAGAAGCATTACGGATTCCCCTGCGATATCGAGTGGGCGATGGAGGGGAGCGATATTTACATAACGCAGAGCAGACCAATAACCACGCTCTCGGAGGATTTTAATTCCGCTGCACCGACTGAAATTCACACCGACAGGTTTCCTGACCCTTCCCTCTATACCAAGTTCGGAAGATGGGTGGCGCCAACCATTGAGATGGAGCTGTGGCTTGACTGGAGCCGTAGCCCAGAAGCCGCAGTGCTCGGCGTTACGTCTGATCCCAATCCCGGAGTCTTAAGTTTCGATGGGCACTACTTTGTTCGTACCGATGGCGCGTATGCACGTATCACGGACAAGGTCCGCAGCGAATTCGAAGCGGGAAGTACTACGTACGCCGATTCCATACTTGCTATCGCAAACGAACTTTCAGAAGAGTGCGTGCATCGTGCGGGAGAGGCTGGCTCGCATGACAGTATCGAGCAGTTTGAGAAAGACTACAATCTGATGCGCCGTCTCCGATTCCCGTGGTGGTCCTGCTTCTCTATAGGCGCCGCCGCAGACGGAATGATCGGAGAGTATGCGAAGGCTCACAATCTTGCAGCTGATGATATTGGCGCAGCCCTGCCGCAATTCCCAAGCTCCGTAACCCGCGATCAAGATGCTTTAACCGACTTCAGGAAAGAGCTTGAAGAGAAGAAGCTTCCGTTCGACATGGATGCAATACAGCAGCAGGACGCTGGGCTAGCGAGTCGTCTCGCCGAATATCAGCAGAATACTGAATACCTCGGTACGCATCACTTCTGGGGTGACTCCCGTTCCATGCCCGCGTTTATGGAAGCGCTTTCAAAGGCCGAACCATCACACGAAGCTACAGCCTCTGATCCATACCCAGAACTTTCGCATGTTCTGGCTGCTGCTGGCCGGGGCGCACAAGTCAGACTTGAGTGCGCGCAGAGCTGCGCACGGCTAGCATATGCGTGGCGATCGTTTCTTACGCGTCTAGCGCAAGGTGTCGGTCTCAGCTACGAAGAGGTCATCTTCCTTTCCTTCAGCGAGATACGGGAGTTGGCGACAACCGGAAGCATACCTGCATCAGACCTCAAGGAGCGAGTGAAGAAGGTCGGTATCTACAAAGATGAGAACGACAATCTCACTATTCTCTCCGGCGAGAAACTTGATGCGTGCTTACAAGTCTTTCTATCCGAAGAACAGCATGAGGGGGTAACAGAAGTCACGGGCAGCTCGGCCAATCGCGGCAAGGCACAAGGAATTGCTGTTGTGGTTCTCACGCCACAGGATGCGAAGAAGGTAGAGCAGGGAATGATTCTCTTTGCTCCCGAAACAACCCCTGACTTCATCCCCGCTATGGGCAAGGCAGCGGCATTCGTAACGGACCTCGGCGGTATAACCTCCCACGCCGCTATTGTGTCACGAGAGATGAAAAAGCCGTGCATCATCGGCACCAAGATCGGTACGCAGGTGTTTAAGGACGGCGACCTGGTCGAGGTAGACGCAGATGCAGGAATCGTCCGTATCCTCAAGAGCTTTACCGAACAAGAAGTCGTACTTTCAAAGGTATTCTCACGCGAGAAGCCACTCTTCTATTTCCAGCTCTGGAATGACAGCGATCGTCTCGGGTTCAAGGATTTTTACGCACATGAGCTGGCGCATGCCGTGTTCGTCGTTCCTGCCGGTCACGGCAAGGGAGCGGTCTGGTATGACGCAAAAGACTGGGAAGAATTGTCGGCGATTCGCAAGCGGACGCTCGCCGAGGACCCAACCCTCATGGTACGGCTCAAGGAGCGTCTTGATATGCATTGGCCCGCTCTCATGCCGTACCTTTCCGAAGAGAAAACTATAGAGTCCGGGGAGGACCTCGAGGACTACTACGAGCACCTCGTTCGCTGGTGGTCAGGCATGAGCGCCGCATTCGAGATTCCTGATGACCCCGATGCTCCCCAAGAGGCAAAGGATCTCATCCTCTCGTATCGCGCGGTATCAGAGAAATATACCGAACAGATGAGCAAGCTCATGACCGGCTTCTGGAAGCAGCGTTTTCCCGATCTTGCCGAACTTGCGCCCTACGTAACGCCGGACGAAGCGGTCGCGCTCGCTCGCGCTGGTGATGAATCGATCCTTGCTCGTATCAAGGACCGCGCGGAGGGCTGCGTGATGATCGACGAGAACGTCTATCCGCTTCGTGATCTGGAAAGCGAGCTCGCTCGTCATGGGCTTGTGTTCGAGGAACTCGCTTCAGAATCGGTAACGGAGACACAAGGCGCCACTGCGTACAAAGGGAAGGCGAGCGGAATAGTGCGGAAAGTCTCCACCTTCGCGGATATGAACGCCTTCCAAAAAGGAGAGATACTCGTAACGGAAATGACCAACCCTGACTACGTGGCGATCATGAAAATAGCAGGTGCGGTGGTAACCGACGAGGGAGGCATGACGTGTCATGCGGCGATCGCGTCGCGTGAGCTCAAGGTGCCGTGCATCGTCGGGACCAAAAATGCGACGCAGGTGCTGAAAGATGGCGATATGGTTGAAGTGGATGCGGACACTGGAACGGTTCGTATCATTGCGTAGAGAAAGCGACATGAAGGGAAAACCAATCGTCATACGACCAAATGAGCCGCTGTACCGTCAGGAGGCGGCTGTCGGCATGTATCAGGTGATGTTTCCTTACTACACGATGGCCACTCCGATGCTGGACCATGTGCCAGTTAACTTCAAAGAAGTCTGGTTGTTCTATAAGGAGGGATATTTCCGTGTGAGTTATTACGAGAAGAATCTTGAAGCCATCACTCGTGCCGTCCTCGATTTGTGTGCAGCAGGATTCCCAGAGACTTGGCAGGAAGAGTGGGAACAGATTGAAAAAGAGATACTTCTTGAATCAAAGACGCTCGTCGGGAAGGACATGGAGCCACTTTCTGACAAAGAGCTCATGGACTGCTACGAGCGCATGTTCGCACTCGATATGAAAATGTGGTCCCTTTCTATCTTCATCGATGCTTTCGACATCGGTGCAGACCGCATAGAGATGGAGCGGATTTCCTCTGAGTTCGGCTTTTCCGAGGAAGAGATTCAGACGCTTACGACGCCCCTTATTCCATCGTTCATAACTGCTTGGGAGTTCGCGCTCGAGAAGGTTGCAGAGGGAGATATGACCCAGGAAGAGCTGCGGGACGAATTCTATTGGTATGGCGTGAGCTATTCTGACCTCGTTGAAGTCGATGATGCATTCATCGATGAAGCGCTCGCTAACCGTCATGCTGCCGCATTCCATTCTCCACTTGAAGAAGAGAAGGAGATTCTTGTCCGGTACGGGCTCGAGGAGAATCCTCTTGCGCTTTTCCGTACGCTCACGACGTGGAGGGATGATCGCAAGAAGCTGAATTACGTTGGACTGTACGGTCTCGTGAAGATCAAGCGAGAGATACTCCGTCGCAACGACATTCCGCTTGCATACGCCAATGCGCTCCTGCCGAGCCAGATACCCGATGTTCTCTCGGGAAGACTCACTGCGCCTGACATCGAGCGACAGTACCGAGAGGGGATTTTCGTGCATATGACACCGGATAATGAGTTTACCTACGCTTTCGGTCCGGAGGCAGAGGAGTACTGGGGGATGGTAGAGAGCGCGTATGCTGAAACCATGCGCTCTGATGAAGTAACCGAGATAAAGGGAGTCATAGCCTCGAAAGGAACTGCAACCGGCCGAGCGCGCATACTTCTTGATTTCAATGACTCGAAGGCAGCTTCATTTCAGAAAGGTGAAATTCTAATCACGTCGATGACCCGTCCCGAGTTCCTGCCGCTCATGAAGCTGTCGGGAGCAATCGTAACGAACGAGGGCGGCATTACTTCCCACGCAGCCATCGTGAGCAGGGAGCTCAAGATTCCGTGCATCATCGGAACCAAGAATGCCACGCAGGTCTTTAAGGATGGCGACCTGGTTGAGGTGGATGCGAACACGGGTATAGTACGAAAACTATGAGTGACAAGAAGATCGTATTTACGAAGCCCTACGAACGCGACTTCACGCTCGCGCTCGAGGAATACTGGGCAAGAGGATTTCTTGACCATCTTCTCCCGAAGCTTGGACTGACTTCACCATTCCCCGTATTCGAGATCTTCTTCGTTACTGAGGAGAACCTGCAAATCTGGGAGCATACCGAAGCGATCGAATGGATGCTCGATACGCTGCTCGAGCTCAATAAGGGCGGTACAGCATTCATAGAGTCGGTTATAGCGGAGTACCAACCGCTTCTAGAGCAGATACAAGGATTCTGGGCTGCCGGACCGACGGCTGACATCGAACGGCTTGAAGCATATGTCGAGCTCATAAAAGTAGCCGCTCCGCTTTTCTCCATGTGGTACTACCCAGGCACCGATACGCGCACGCCGGAGGACGTCATGAAGCTCGTGATGACGCTTCGCACTACTGACGAATTCTTTGCGCGCAACGATGTCTACATAAAGGACTGCATCGTCGCGCTCGGAGGAAAGCGCGAACATGCGAACTTGGTGCTGTGCGAGGAGTTCCCTCATCTTCCGTCATCCGAGACGCTAGAAGCAAGGATGAACGGGGTGGTATCAGTTGATGGAAAAGAACGATTCGTCATGTCGCTCGAGCAGTTTGCTAAGGAGCACCCGAAATATGAGTTCGAAGGATTATTCGATGCAGTCGATCAGGTCTCGGAAGTGAAGGGACAGGTTGCCCAGAAGGGAATGGTTACCGGGCGAGTTCGCATCGTGAAGAACAAGATGCAGATGACCAACGTGACTGACGGAGATATCCTCGTCTCGCCGATGACGACGCCTGATTTCCTTTCTGCGATGCATCGCGCCGCCGCATTCGTAACTGATGAGGGCGGGATCATGTGTCACGCCGCGATCGTCGCGCGGGAGCTCAAGAAGCCGTGCGTGATCGGCGCGAAGATCGCCACAAAGGTATTCAAGGATGGCGATATGGTTGAAGTGGATGCGGAGAAGGGTATAGTACGGAAACTATGAGCGACCACGCATTCAATTCTCCGGAACTCGCAGGATTCAAGCCCGAAGACTGGGCGTATCTCGGCCTCTGGAAAGAGGACCTCTTCGCTGCATGGTTCTGGCAGGACTGGTATCGGAAAGAGTTTGCGGAATCGGTTGGCCTCGATATGCGCGAGTGCAGCATGTTCGCTCTGTGCGGCGGACACGTCTTCTATAACGTACCGGAACGCAACCGGCTGCGGGAGGTGATGCGCGACTTGGTGGAGCGGCACGACCCGTTCTTCGAGAAGTACGAGCACGCAGCCAGAAACGCCTGCCAGGACGCACTCAATTTCGCGCTCGAGGTTCCGGCGTATGAGCCGACCCTCGAGAACTTCGAGCGGCTCGTATCGGTGGTACGCCGCCTCATGTTCTACTGGAGCGCGTCGGCGAGCCAGATAGCGTATGTGCTCGAGGAGGTCTTCCTCGAGCAGGTCGTGAAAGAGTCGATAGCGCCGGACGTGGTTGCGGGCCTCATCGTGATCGATACGCCTCTGTATCGGCAGCAAGAAGAGCTCAAGCAGCTCGCGCGGGAGATCAATGGCCGCTCGCTCGCAGAAGTTGAAGCTGATAGCGAGCTTTTCGCCAAGCTCGAGGATCACCGGAAGCGCTACGGCTGGATCGAGATGGCGAACTGGATCGGGGAAGAGCTTACGCTGCCGCGGCTCCTGGATATGATCAGCAACGTCTCGCTCGATGAGGCGGCGCACGAGCAGCCTCCGGTCTCCGACAACGTACGTCATCTGCTGCGCTGCCTCACCGCTATCGGGTACGGAAAGCAGGGCTGCGCTGAGTACGTCTCCATGCTGCATCTCCATGCGCGGCCGTTTCTGCTGCGCGTCGCCGACCGGTTCGGCGTTTCCTATCGCGAGCTTATGTCGCTCAATCATGACGAGATACGCGCGGGCCTTACAGGGGCGCTTACGCCCGAAGAGCTCCAGGCGCGCATTGAGAAGCGTGCTGATCGCAAATGGGCGGTACGAGCAGATGCAGAAGGAAAGGCACATTTCATCGATGACCCGGAAGACATCCGGTATCTTGAGACCTTCATACCGAAGGTAGGCAGCGGCACCACCGAACTCAAGGGACAGATCGCGAACAAGGGAAATGTCCAGGGGCGGGCGAAGGTGATCATGAACCTCGACGAGTTCGGGAAGATGGAACAGGGCGACGTGCTCGTCACCACGATGACGACGCCCGATTTCGTCCTGCTCATGCAGCGCTCCTGTGCGATAGTCACCGATATCGGCGGCATGCTCTCGCATGCAGCCATCGTGTCTCGCGAGATGAAGAAGCCCTGCATCATCGGCACTAAGTTCGCCACACAAGTGTTCAAGGACGGCGATCTGCTCGAGGTAGATGCGAATACGGGAATGGTGCGGGTACTCGAGCGAGCGGGATAAAAGAAAAGAGCCCGCCGGTGAGGACGAGCTCATGATTTGGGTATGGCGCGGGTGACTGTTGCGCCGAAGGAGACCTTCGGTCGCGCACCGATCGGTTCAAGCCGCTCGATCCAGGGACGCTTCGGGTTACCGTTCTTGTCGCGGAGCCCAACATTCGCCCGCCAGTCGGGCTGTTCGGGCGACCACGGCCTCAGGTTCAGAGTCCGCCGGTCCATCTCCGAACCAGAGAGATAGAAGCGGTCAGGGTCGGGCACGTAGGTCACGCCATTCGAGGAGAAGACAGCCCTCGCGAGGGCGTCCTTCGGATCTTCCTGCGCGCGGGCAGGTAATCCGTAGACCGCGATAGCGAGTACACAAAGAGCAGTCCGGGTTACCGTGCGCACAGGAATCTCCTTAGATTGCGCAGACGAGCGGTGAAGGCCTCGTCAGTGCAAGTATCCCTCGAAGTTAAGGAATGTCAAATACTTTCAGATATATGCAGAAAGGGCCCCGCGTAGTGTGTGCGGGGCCCTCGTAGTGAAGGTGCTTGTTGGTGGAAAGGTACCGGAGACTAGAAGATCTCCAGCGAGGCGAACTTGCCGTCGATGAAGGTGATCGTGAACGCCCCGACTTCGGGGAGCTCGAGCGCGTAGATCACCTTGATCACGTAGTCGGGCACTTCGTACCCGAGTTCGTAGAGCGCGCCGGCGATGGCCACGTTCGTGTAGACGGCATGGCCGCCGACCACGAAGTCGTTGATGTTGCCGTCGCTCGCGGACTGGATCTTGGAGGCGATGGCCTTGCCGGCCGTCGCTTCGAAGCGGCGCCACGCCCCGAACGTGTCCTGGGCGAGGTAGGTCGCCGCCGGAGCGTATCCGAGCCGTTCGAAGTCGGCGTCCAGACGTTCGCCATCCTTGCCGACGGGCGTGTAGAGCTCGGGGAGGATGTGGGTGGCCTTGATCACGACGTTGTCGCAGACGAGCTCCGCCGTGTATTGCGCGCGGAGCGCCGGCGAGGTGAGGACCGTGGCGGTCTCCTGGTTGAACAGGTCCGTCTTGTTTTTGGCCTGGGCGACGCCGGTTTCCGAGAGTCGGCGAACAAGGTCGTCGTCCCGGGTGTTACCGGTGTCGACTTTCCTCTCTGCGTTTCCGTGACGCAGGGCCGTGATGCTCGTAACGACGGTCATTATCCGTCCTTTCCATTTGTTGAAGGGCTCACCTACGACCGAAGTCTAGGTTCGAATACAATATAGCACGTATATCTATATAAGTCAAATAAAAAGAGACCGTATCTACGGGCTCTTTTGGCGCATTGGATGAATTCTTAGCGAACCCTCGAGAACTCGAGAGTGCCGTTGCCGGTGAGGTAGATCATGGAGAGATCGGTTTCGGTAAGGCCGTTCACTGCGAAGTAGAGCGCTTCTTCGGGGAACTCGATCTTAACGATCTTCGCGTCCTTCACGACCGGGAGCGGTATCGCTTCTTTTGAAGGGTCGGCGACGATCGACCACTCGCCGGTGACGGTAGCGTCATCATTCCCTTGGTATCGATCGACAACGGTCCCGTCGGCCGAGAACTGGCGCGTGAACTTCGCGTCGTCCTTGCTGCGCCAGTCGCCGGCGAGCTTGGCCTTGAAAGCGTCAGTAGTGTTCGCAACCTCGTTTACGCTGCCTTCTTCGGTTGTCGTCGCCATCTCTTGGGTAGGAGCGAGCGCGCGGGGTGCGAGATAGGTCCAGTACCACCAGCCGACGACCAGGAGAGCGATTACGACAGCGATACCGGTGATTATCTTGGTGTTCATAGGAATGAAAGCGTTAGAGCTATGGAACCAGTCTACCACCGCGTACAATAGGGCAATGGCGCACCATGCGTATGTCTATTCAGGCGATCAGAAGGAGGGAATAGCCGCCTCGCTCGCGTATGCGGAGCGGGAACTCGGCATGGATCCTCAGGCGAACCCCGATATCGCCCAGCTTTCCTTCGGGCTCTTCTCGGTGGCGGACGCCAGGCGCGTAGGAGAGGTCGCGATGCAGGGATCCATCGCCGGCGACCAGAAGGTGATTATCCTCGCGGTCGCCCGCATCTTCCATGAAGCACAGAATGCGCTCCTCAAGGTATTCGAGGAGCCTCCCGAGAGAACGACGCTCATCCTCATCGTCCCGTCCGAGGGAATTTTGCTCCCGACGTTGCGCTCCCGGCTCATCAAACTTCCTGGGGTATCCCAGAAGGCCACACTTGTGTCAGAGGAAGCGGTCGCATTTCTAAACGCTGATCAAGGAGAGCGCGAGAAGTTGGTCGCGAAGCTTTTACTGCGGACGAAGTCCGACAAGGACGAAGAGAAGCAGGCGGCGCGGCTGGCTGCCGTAGGACTTCTGGAAGGGATAACACGTACGGCATATATGGCGCGCACAAAGAAGGACTCGGAAGAGCTTACGCTCCTGCTCCGGGACCTCGACCGATTCGCGCCGATGCTTCATGATCGTGCGGCACCTCTGAAGCTCATCTTCGAGCATCTCCTCATCATTATACCGACGACGCTCCGCGCCTCCTAAAAACGTGGTATAACGTTCCGACGGACAGGCAGGTGCTTGTCCGAATGTTGGGGAGCGCTCAGGATGAAATGTAAGATCCTTTTGGTCGGCTTCGCAGGTCTCGCGGCCCTTTCGCTCGCGACCGCTCATCCCGCCCGCGGACAGGAGGCGTCCGCCGAGGCCCTGTTCCCGGACGACATCGGGAAAGTCATCGTCGTCCAGGAGCAGTGCCTCAGGATGGCACGCGGCAAGGTCGCCAACGACCCGAAAGGCCAGAAGTACCGACTGGACGCGACGGCTGCGATCGTGAACAAGGAGCGTTTCGTCGAGGTCACGGCCGAGGCCTGCACCTACGAGATCCTGGACCGGATCTTCGGCATTGCCGAAGAAGAACCGTCTGAGGAGGCCGTTCAAGCGTGACGGTTTAAGGATGAATGCGAAGTCCCGGCTTCGCATTTTTTATACCCCGCCATTTTCTGGTACACTCAACTCCAATGGCATCATTCGATTTCTCGAAGCTCGACTCCGCTATCAAGGAGACCGAAGAGTGGCTGGTCCGCGAGCTTTCCGGTGTACGCACGGGCCGTGCGACTCCTTCCATTCTCGACTCCATAAAGCCCGAGGCATACGGCACCCGTCAGGCGGTGAATCAGATCGCGTCGGTAACCATCGAGGACTCCCGAACGCTGCGCGTCGTGCCGTGGGACAAGGACCTCACGAAGAACATCGAGAAGGCGATACAGGACGCGGACCTCGGCATCGGGGTCGCCACCGACGAAGTTGGTTTGCGCGTCACGTTCCCGGAGCTCACGGCGGAGCGCCGCACCATGCTCCTCAAGGTGGCAGGGGATAAAGTAGAGACTGCGCGCGTAACGCTTCGCGGACATCGTACCGATACCCTCAAAGCGATCGATGCGGCGGAGAAAGAAGGTGGCATGGGCAAGGACGAGGTAACCCGCTTCAAGGAGCAGGTCCAGAAGAAGATCGATGCTGCCAACGAAGCGCTCGACGGCCTCGGCAAGCGTAAGGAAACGGAGATCTCCGTATGACCATAGTCATTTTCATACTTGTACTGGTCGCGCTCATCGTCGTGCATGAGTTCGGGCATTTCGTCGTAGCGAAGCTTTCGGGGATGCGCGTGGATGAGTTTGGGCTCGGCTACCCGCCTAAGGTATGGGGAAAGAAGTTCGGCGAGACGGAGTACACCTTTAACTGGCTTCCGTTCGGGGGATTCGTGAAGATCCATGGGGAAGACCCTGAAGTAGGAGTAGATCCTGACCCGCGCGCATTCACGGCGAAGCCTCGAAGCCTCCAGGCACTCGTGCTCGTGGCAGGCATCGCCATGAACCTCTTCTTCGCGTTCCTTCTGCTTACCGTCGTGCTCGCGCTCGGGACGACGCGCGCGCTTTCTCCCGAGGAAGTAGCGAAAGCGCCGGATGCGCAGCTTGCGATCGCAAGCGTGCTTCCGGATTCTCCGGCCGGCATCGCGGGACTGGTTCCCGGAGACGTGATCGTCTCATCGACAGCCGCAGGTGGCACCTACGCGGGACCCGATCCGACGCTGTTCATGGCGCTCATAAACGAGGAGGGCGCTGATGCTCCTCTTGAGCTTTCCGTTAAGCACGGAAGCGAAGTGAAGACGGTGTCGGTTACGCCGAATAAGGGAATCATCGCCAGCGCTCCTGAACGCTATGCGCTAGGCATCGGGCTCGCTACCATCGGTACGGTTAAGGTGCCGCTGCTTGAGGCTCCCTGGGAAGCGCTTCTGCTTACGTGGCAGCTTACGAAAGACACGGCGGTAGCGCTCGCGCACTTCTTTGGTAGCATCTTCACGCTCACGGCTGACCTGGCTCAGGTATCGGGACCGATTGGCATCGCGGGTGCGGTGGGCATTGCATCAAGCGACGGCCTTGCAGCACTCCTTTCCATAACGGCGCTCATCTCGATAAACCTCGCACTCATCAATCTGCTTCCTATACCGGCGCTCGACGGCGGCAGGCTCCTTTTCGTTATCATCGAAGCTATTACTCGCCGCCCCATAAAGCCTGCATTTGCTAACGCGGTGAACGCAGTCGGGTTTGCATTTCTCATTCTCCTTATGGTGGTAGTTACGGCACACGATATCTTCAAGATCGTTGGGTAAAGAAAAACCGCATCCGGAGATGCAGTTAGGGCGTGACTCACACGAGTTCGAATACGTTTACGAGCACCTTCTCGAACGTGCCACTTGGTACGAAGTGGAAGGGAACGGCTGAGGCTTTTGCCACAGAAGTCCATTCCCGTTCAGACTCCAATCTTGATTGGATGAAGTCGGGCGGGTCACCCCGCTTATCCATACGGCGCCTCAGAGTCTTCTGGGTCGGCGCTTCAAGAAAAATCGGAAGGATCTGCTTCCGGAGATTGAGAAGCGCACAATAGCTGAAAAGCTTCTCGACGTGCTCGGGCGACAGGATGATGACCCACTGGTGATCGCTTTTGAGGGCACGGTCAACGTCGCAGATGCTCAATGCATACTGAGCCCCGCTATGGTAGGTGTCCCAGATATAGAGTTTCCTGTTTCCGAAACTCATGGACTCGAAACTGAGGACCTCCCGGTACTCGCCTCTGATATCGCTCTTGATTGGTGGGCGCGTCGTACAACAAGGGATGAGCCCGATCCGTTGCAGCGGGTCGGTCAGCAGCACCCGGACGATCTCGCTCTTGCCGGTCCCGGTTGCTCCGGTGATGGTGACAATCCTGCCCACGGGCATTCCTCCAAGTCTGATTCGTATTCGATCTAGAAAGATCGGGTCGGGCTTTTTATAGCATTAAACACAGCTTTGTCATATTCGATGGAGCCTTTTTGCTCGTGCAGTCGGAGAGACGTATACTGATTCGACTATGCGGCAAAGTCAGCTGTTCACGAAGACCAGGCGCGAGGCGCCAAAAGATGAGGAGGCGAAGAATGCCCAGCTGCTCATACGTGCGGGGTTCGTGCATAAGGAGATGGCGGGCGTATATGCGTACCTGCCGCTCGGTCTGCGCGTGATCGACAAGATAAAGCGCGTCGTACGCGAGGAGATGGATGCCGTCGGAGGGCAGGAGATGATCATGACCTCCCTCCAGCGCAAGGAACTGTGGGAGACGACTGACCGATGGAACGACAAGAACGTCGACGTCTGGTTCAAGTCGGAACTTAAGAACGGAACGGAAGTCGGATTCGGCTGGTCTCACGAGGAGCCGATAACCGACATGATGAAGTCGTACGTCGAGAGCTATCGCGATCTTCCGAAGTACGCGTACCAGTTCCAGACGAAGCTCCGCAATGAGTTGCGCGCGAAGTCGGGCATCATGCGCGGACGCGAGTTCGTGATGAAGGACATGTATTCGTACAACACCGACGAAGCCACGCATAAGGCCTTCTATGACTCGGTGATCGAAGCGTACCTGCGCATCTTCGACCGCGCTGGTCTCGGCGATCGGACCTTCCTCACGGTCGCGTCCGGCGGCGCGTTCACGCAGTTCAGCCATGAGTTCCAGACGCTTTCGGACGTGGGTGAGGATCTGGTATATCTCCACCGCGAGAAGAAGATCGCTATCAATAAGGAAGTGCTCACCGACGAGGTCCTCGCGCAGCTTGAGGTTAAGCGAGAAGACCTCGAGGAGGTGAAGGCTATCGAGGTCGGAAATATCTTCAACTTCGGCGACGTGAAATCGAAGCAGCTCGGCCTCATGTACAAGGATGAATCAGGAGAGGAGAAGCCGGTTATCCTCGGCTCCTATGGCATCGGTATCACCCGTCTCATGGGCACCATCGTCGAAGTGTTCGCTGACGATAAGGGCATGGTCTGGCCGGAGGCCGTCGCGCCGTTCCTCGTGCACATCGTCTCGCTCGTACCGAACGATCCGGCTGCGGTAGCGTACGCTGATTCGCTCTACGAAGATCTTGCGAAGGCCGGAGTCGAAGCGCTCTATGACGATCGCGACGCGCGAGCGGGAGAGAAGCTCGCTGATGCTGACCTCATCGGCATCCCGTGCCGCGTCGTCGTTGGGAAGTCGACACTCGAGAGCGGGAAGCTCGAAGTAACGTATCGCAAGAACGGCGAGACTAAGCTCATCACTCGCGAGGAGCTCATCGAGTTCGCGACTAGCGCAACCGTTCGTCATGGCTAAGAAATTCTCGCGCAGCTCGCTCTTCTCGAGCGATATCGGCATCGACCTGGGAACGGGCAACACACTCGTCTACGTGCGCGGTCGCGGCATTGTTATAGCGGAGCCGTCGGTAGTGACGGTGAACGAGAAGACCGGCCAAATGGTTGCCGTCGGGAAGGAAGCGAAGGCCATGCTCGGGAAGACGCCGCCGCATATCCGCGCTGTGCGCCCGCTCTCGCACGGCGTTATCTCCGACTTCGAAGTCACGGAGGAACTGCTCGCGTATTTTATAAACAAGGCCCAGGGCGGACGCTCGCGCCTCTTTGGCCCTCGCGTCGTCGTGGGCGTCCCGACCGGCGTCACAAACGTGGAATCAAGGGCGGTGCGTGATGCTGCGCTCACCGCCGGCGCGCGCGAAGTATTCATACTCGAAGAACCGATGGCAGGAGCTATTGGCGCGAAGCTTCCTATCATGGAAGCGGTGGGCACCATGGTGCTCGATATCGGTGCAGGCACAACTGACATCGCGGTCATCGCGCTCGGCGGATCGGTCTCCTCGAAGAGCTCCCAGGTCGCGGGCGATCGTTTCAATGACAACATCATCGAGTATGTCCGTAGCGAGTTCCAGCTCGCGATCGGCGAGAAGACGGCGGAAGACACGAAGATCGGGATCGGCGCGGTGCTCCCGCTCGACGAGGAGCTCTCGCGCGCGGTGCGCGGCCGGGATCTGGCTACTGGGCTTCCACGCGAGATCATGCTCACCGATTCCCATGTACGCGAAGCGGTAGCGCCCTCGCTCGATGCCCTCATGGAAGCCATGAAGGAGGTTATCGAGAAAGCGCCGCCAGAATTGCTTTCCGACGTGCTCGAGCGCGGCGTTACGGTATTCGGGGGCGGCGCGCTCCTGCGCGGTCTTCCGGAGCTGCTCGCGAAGATGCTCGGCGTGCCGGTGCATATCGCAAGCGACCCATTAACTGCGGTTGTGCGGGGTACGGGCATCGTAACCGAAGACCCGGCTCCGTGGGCCGACACATTCCTCCATGAAGCGGCTATCCTCCCGAAGGCGTAACTCGTTGCTCGGCACGGGACGAGGTCTCGGACCCGTGAGTATCGCTATCGGTGCGCTCATACTCCTCGTATTCGTCGTGCGTGCGTTCGCCCCGGGCGTAATCCCGTTCGCGGCAATGCCGTTCTGGAAGACGGGAGACGCCTTAACTGCCGGAGCAGGGAATGCGGGGACCTTCTTTGCAGACAAGGGAGCGCTCTTGAGGGAAGTAGCCGCGCTCCGGTCTGAGAATGAATCGCTCCGAGCACAGCAAGCGATTCTTGAGGCGAGAGCTGCCGACTTCGAACGGCTTCTCGGGACGAGGACCGAACGAGCGCCGGGAATACTCGCGGGCGTCCTCACGCGTCCTCCGGTATCGCCCTATGACGTGCTCGTGATCGATGCCGGGCAGTCGAGCGGTGTTGTTTCCGGCATGCGCGCATTCGGTGCAGGAGGCGTTCCGCTCGGCGTGGTCGAGAGCGCAGCGAATCAGTCTGCGCGCGTCGTGCTGTATTCCGCTCCGGGCCATGATACTCAGGCTTGGGTAGGAGAGACGCGTATTCCGGTTACGCTCTCCGGTCGTGGCGCAGGCGCGTTCTCGCTCGAGGCTGCGCGAGAATCCGGCATCATGGTTGGCGACACGGTCTTCGTACCCGGATCAGGCGCGCTTCCCATCGGTACCGTGGTGTCGGTAGGCAACGATCCGTCCTCTCCCCGCTCACGCGTCGAGGTGAAGCCGGTGCTCAATCCGTTCTCGGTTACCTGGGTCACTCTTACCCCATGATACTGCTTCGCGGAGCGATTCCCGTCATAGCGTTCTTCGCGCTCTTCTTCTTCCCGTGGCCGGTATCGGCTTTGTTAGTGTTCCTTTCCGCACTCGCATTCCCGCTCGCAGGCCTTCTACTCGGCGCGTTCGCGGACATCCTGTATTTCACGCCGGGAGCAGCTAACGTACCGTTCTTTCTTCTTTTTGGTGCGGCCGCAACACTCATTTCCATACTGGTGCATCGTTTCGTGAAGACGCGTATTATGGAGGGATGAAGCGGTGGCGTCTTTTTCGTAAGAGAAATAGCGGGTACGAACTGAACCCCGACGAGATTTTCCTCGACTCCTCGAATCTCTCCGGGTTCGACCGGAGTACGCTCGAAGGCAGACTTGAGAAGCCGATATCGAGCGGAACCTTCGCGGTTATCGGTCTTGTTATAGCGCTCATGTTCACGACGCTCGGCGTGCAGGCGGCGAACCTCCAGGTACGGGAAGGTGAGAAGTATTCCGCCCAGAGCGAGCGCAATAGGCTCTCGCCGAAAGTTCTCTTCGCCGAGCGCGGCGCTATCGTCGACCGGAACGGCACGCCTCTCGTGTACAACGAATCAGGTGAGGGCGGGTTCGTACGTCGCGTGTATGAGACACCGGGATTCGCGCATCTGCTCGGCTATGTCTCGTATCCGAAGAAGGACTCCTCGGGAAATTTCTATGACACTGAGATCAAAGGATTAAGCGGTGTGGAGGCTGCGATGAACGCAGAGCTTTCAGGGAAGAACGGCACGTTGCTTGTCGAGGAAGATGCACTTGGCGAGATACAGTCGCAGGGGACTGTGAAGCCGGCAGAGAACGGAAAGACGCTCATGCTTTCGGTTGACGCTCGGGCGCAGCGCGCATTCGATACCGCCATCAAAGGGCTCGCCGAGAAGATACCGTTCCAGGGAGGCTCAGCCATCCTCATGGACGTCGAGACAGGAGAACTACACGCACTCGTGTCGTTTCCGGAATACGATCCGAACGTGCTTTCTTCAGGAGGTCCGTCGAGCGTCATAGCGGCGTATCAGTCGGACTCCCGCCGGGTATACCTTGATCGTGCGGTGGCAGGTCTCTATACACCGGGCTCAATCGTGAAGCCGATGGAAGTCGCCGGCGCACTCAACGACGGCATAGTTACGCCGGAGACGGTTATCGTCTCAAACGGCTATATCTCCGTGCCGAACCAGTACGATCCCTCGAAGCCGACTATCTTCAAGGACTGGAAGACGCTGGGCGCGATGAACGCACGCAGTGCGGTGGCGTGGTCTTCGGACGTGTATTTCTATACGGTGGGCGGCGGCTTCGGCGGTCAGAAGGGTCTCGGTATTGAGCGCATTAATCACTGGTTCAAGACCTTTGGCTTCACGAGCCCGACGGGCATCGAGCTTGCCGGGGAAGCGACCGGGTTCGTTCCGAGTCCGGCGTGGAAAGAAGCGACGTATGACGAGCCGTGGCGCATCGGCAACACCTATCACACCGCTATAGGGCAGTACTCGATGCAGGTAACGCCGCTTGAGGCAGCTCGCGCGGTTGCGGCGGTAGCAAATGGCGGAACGCTCGTCCGTCCTACGGTCCGCAAGGGAGCACTACCGGGAGGCCAGTCGATCGAGATAGACCGGGGTGCGCTTCAAATCGCGCGCGAAGGTATGCGTATGGGCGTCACGGAAGGAACCTCGCACGGGCTCAATGATCTTCCGGTAGCGATTGCGGGGAAGACAGGTACGGCGCAGCTCGGATTCAACAACGAGTTCTATAACATGTGGGCAGTAGGGTTCTTCCCGTACGAGAAGCCAAAGTACGTCTACGTCGTAGTGATGGAGAAGGGTCCGGCGGGAACGGCAACGGGAGGCATCTATGTGGTGCATCAGGCTCTGTCGGAGATGGCGCGGACGGCGCCAGAATACTTCGAATAACTAGCCTTCTTCTGTGCGGCTGCGGGAGACGATTGACGCGCAGAAGTGGCCACGTACAATACAAGTACTTAGAGCGTTCATCATTCATTCACTACATACATGACCGAGCAGGATACTGTCGTTAGCCAGGAAAAGTTCGACGAGATGATAAAGGAGCTCGAGAACCTGAAGACTGTACGCCGCACCGAGATCGCGGAGAATCTCGAGTACGCTCGCTCGCTCGGCGACCTCTCGGAGAACGCAGAATACCAGGAGGCACGCGAGCTCCAAGCCGCAACCGAAGAACGCATCCGCAAGCTCGAGGAACTGGTGAAGCGTGCAAAGATTGTCACTGATGGCAAGAAGAAGGACGTGGTCGGGTTCAGCTCCACTGTAACCATCAAAAAGGACGGAAGCGGGGACGCGCATGAGTACATGATCGTCGGTTCGGAAGAAGCTGATATGCGCGTGCACAAGCTCTCGCACGTATCACCGCTCGGCGCTGCGCTCATGGGCAAGAAGAAGGGTGACGTGTTCACGTTCGAGACGCCGAACGGAAAGCAGACGTATACCGTCGAGAAGGTTTCTTAAGTTTCAACATACGCAGGGAAAGAAAAAAGGCGGCCCGTATGGGTCGCCTTTGGGTTTTCGTCCTCGCTACGCCACTGGTTCTCGGCGTCTCTGGAACGGCCAGGTCATCATGGTCTCGATGGCGGCATGGATGCAGCGGCACTCTTGTCTCTGGCTGGCGCATCTGCCGCCTTCGTGCCGTTGCGGCCTCTCCGTCTGCTTCGGATTCGGCTGCGAGATATAGACAATCTCGTCAGCGTGCCTGGCCCATGCCGGCGGGACGAGGATCTCGCCGACCTGCTTAGGCACTGATCGGACGAACGTTGTCGGAAGGATGTGATCACACTGCACGAGCGCGATAACAACCCCTTCACGGCTCGGAACTGCCAGGCTTCCGGAGATCGTGGTGAATTCGTGGGCCCTCTGCCGAGTCATGTAGTTCCACACGTCATCCCGAACGCGCAGGCCGTCCCGATTGGTTACGAAGGTATTCCTCATCCCTAGTTCCTCTCCGCAAACTTTTTGAAAGAGTCAGGCGCTCTCTTTCGTGTTTTGTGCGCTGCGTTCCCTGTAACGCCGAAACCCCCGATACCGTTTCCGGTCGGGGGCTCGATTCAATTCTTTCCGCTTCGCTTACCGTGGAGAGACCTCAATCGAAACCCCGACCGTCCTAAGGACGCCGAGGGTACGTAGAATGCCGAGAAAGACGTACTGAATCGTTTGAGTCATCAGAATTAGCGTAGCGGCTCCGGGTATTCCTGTCAAATATGAAGTAGTGGGGAAAAGAAAACCCGCTGTCGGAGACCGACAGCGGGTAGAGACTCTGGGATCTTGGGTTACGCGTGAGCGGGTTCTACCTGGCCGCCTGCTGCCCGAGCAAAGGTTGTTCCTGCAGATTGCTGGAACACGTAGCGGGGGCCCTCATACCCGTCGGTCCTGATCGGTGCCAGGAATCCGAGCTTCAGGCATTGGCACGGTCCGACCATTGTGAAGACATTCTCAACGACGACCGTTTCGTTCTCCCGATACACCGCCACCAGTGCGCCGTTCGGATGCTCTACGGCCAGATGGAGCAGTTCGCACTGCTGGCCATCGTAGCGCCGATAGAAACCGAGTGGCATCGCTTCCCGGATCTCCGAAAGCGCGATTTCCCTGGTCGTCTTGTTCAGTCCGGGAAATCCGTAGCGAGCCGAAAGAACCAGGTGGCGTCGGGTCGCTTCTTCGTAGCTTGCGTTGTGCATTGTGTACTCCCCATATCTCTAGTCGGTTGGAATGTGCGTAGTTTCAATTTGCGTCCTGCAGCTGCAGGCCAAATAGAAAGGGGCCCCCTCAAGGGCCCGTTTCTACTGTCGTGATGGAGATTCTATGACGACAACAGTGACGAGCCCTCGAGGGGCTGCGTAAACCAATAGCTCCAGAAGCTCACTGTTGCTCGTGCCATGTCACCCGAGGATAGCTCCGTACAGAGAGCATGTCAAACCAAGAGTTATACACAACTTTTAAGCCGGAAAGGGAGGCTCTGTGGGAAGAAGTGTCATATACTTACCTACTAGTGGGATGAAGTGGGAATGAACCACTTTCTGATCCACGCACCATTTCTTCATGTTCATAGGCGAATACCGACATACCCTTGATGCAAAGAACCGCATCTCGCTTCCGGCAAAGTTCCGGAAGGAACTCGGTACGTCGGTAATCATCACGCGGGGACTCGATCATTGTCTCTTCGTGTATACGAAAGGTGCGTGGAAGCTCGAAGCCAAGAAGTTCTCCGAACACTCCTCCGGAGGCGCTGCCGGCCGCGCATTCGCGCGCCTCATGCTCGCGGGCGCGTCCGAGACCGATGTCGACGCGAGCGGCCGCGTGCTCGTGCCTGATTATCTGAAGGCATACGCCGGACTCGGCACCAAGTGCGTGGTAGCGGGTGTCTCCGACCGCGTCGAGCTCTGGGACGAAGAGGCGTGGGAGACCTACACCACGTCGATCGAACGAGATGCGGACCAGTTCGCGGAAACGCTCGGTAGCCGTGGCCTCGCATAATCTATGGAAGCCCGCCACGACACCGTTCTCCTTGAAGAAGCCGTCGCCGGCCTCAAGATTGCAGCCGGTGACGTGGTCGTTGACGCTACGCTCGGCGGAGCAGGGCACTTCAAGAGAATTCTTGAGCAGCTTCCTGCCGACGGGACGCTCGTGGGTATCGACGCCGATGCTGACGCGCTCGTGCGCGCGCAGGCGGTTGTCGACGAGGTACCGGGAGCTGTCCGCCCTACGGTGAAGCTCGTGAACGGCAACTTCCGCGATCTTGCAGCGCTCATGAACGAGAACGATCTTGTACCGACGAAAGTGCTGTTCGATCTCGGATGGAGCGGATTCCAGCTCGCACGCGGACGCGGATTCTCATTCCGCGCAGACGAGCCACTCTTGATGACGTACGGAGATCCGTCAGAGGGAACAACCGCATCGGATCTCGTGAACCATCTCTCGGAAGCGTCCCTCTCCGACATCATCTTCTCGCTCGGCGAGGAGCGGTTCGCCAAATCGATCGCGCGCTCTATAGTCGCGCACCGAGAAGTAAAGGAAATTGAGACGACCTTCGAGCTTGTAGCGGCTATCGAGCAGGGAACGCCAAGCTGGTATCAGCACCGGAAGCTCCATCCGGCAACCAAGACCTTCCAGGCGCTCCGCATCGCGGTGAATGATGAACTGGGTGCGCTCCGCGACGGCCTCGCAGCTTCGCTCGAGCTCGTTCCTGCCGGAGGCCGCATCGCTGTCATAACCTTCCACAGCATCGAGGACCGGATCGTGAAGAGCATGCTCCGGGATGCGGCCGCTGACGGCAAGGGGAGCCTCTCTCCGCGCAAGCCGATAGTGCCGTCAGCGGAAGAGCTCAAAGCGAATCCGCGGGCGCGAAGCGCGAAGCTCCGACTGTTCGAAGTCGGGGTTACCGCTACGAACCGTTCCATTAATCTTCATGCCTTTCCTGCGTATGCCTGACCGCACCATCTCGATCCTGGGTTTTGCTTCTGCGGCGCTCTTTGCGGCATACCTTGCGCTCGTGATCGTCACGGTGTCGCTCGCAGCGTACCAGACCGATCTCGCAGTGCTCGTGCATGAGACGGAAGGCGATATCGGCGCGCTCGAGTCCCAGTACTATGCAGTTGTAGAGCGCATCGACGGAACCGATCCGTATGCGGTCGGCCTCGTTAAGCCTCAACAGGTTACCTACGCGGTGAAGGCAGCCGCTCCGGCACTCTCGCTCCGCTAATAGTATGCGGAGGGCGATACGAGGACGGTTACGATTGCTTGCGGGCATCCTCTTCACGGTCGCGCTACTCCTCGTTCTCAGACTCTATTTCGTACAGGTAGTGCACGGCTCCGATTACTCGCTTCGCGCGGAGAAGCAGTATGTATCGGCGAGCCAGAAGCTGTTCGATCGAGGCAGCATCTATTTCACCCGCAAGGACGGGACGGTGCTTTCTGCTGCAGCGCTCGCAACCGGCTTCACGATTGCGATGAACCCAGGCCATGTCGAGGATGCGCAGGCGGCATACGAGAAGCTCGCTCCGCTCATTACGATCGACCAAGAGGCATTCTTCGCGTCAGCGAACGCTAAGGATGATCCGTATGAGGTTATCGCGAAGCGTGTATCGGAGGACGCCGGGCGCGCCGTCGAGAAGCTCGATATCCCCGGCATACAAGTCGAGCGCGAGCGATGGCGGACCTATCCGGCTTCGACGCGCGCAGCGCAGTCCATCGGCTTCGTGGCATTCGATGACGATAATACGCTCGAGGGACGCTTCGGACTCGAACGCTATTACAACGACATACTCTCTCGCGGCTCCGTTGGGCTCTTCGGAAACTTCTTCGCTGAGCTGTTCGCGAGTGCGGGCGATATCGTCGTTGACGCGCGGGGCGCGCGCGAAGGCGACCTGGTTACGACCATCGAGCCGGTGGTGCAGGAGAAGCTCGATCAGGTGTTAGCGGAGATAAACGCGCAGTATGGAAGCCGGGAGACCGGGGCGATCATCATGGACCCCAAGACCGGCGAGATAGTGGCGCTCGATACCGCGCCCTCGTTCGATGCCAACGATTTCAGTAACGGCGATCCGGAACACTTCGGGAATCCGCTGGTGGGGAACCAGTACGAGTTCGGTTCCATCGTGAAGGCTCTCACTATGGCGGCAGGTCTTGATTCAGGTGCGGTAACGGCAGACTCCACCTATGTCGACACCGGCTGCCGTACGCTCAACAACAAGAAGTTCTGCAACTACGATCTCAAGGCGCGCGGGGTAACCCCGATGCAGGAAGTTCTCTCGCAGTCGCTCAACATGGGCGCGTCCTACATCGCGCTTGAAGTAGGGCACGAGAAGTTCCGCGGATACCTGAAGAAGCTCGGCATGGGAACCGAGACCGGCATAGATCTTCCGAGCGAGGTGGGTGGCGATATCCATAACATCGAGAGCAGTCCGCGCGATGTCGAGTATGCCACCGCTTCTTTCGGGCAGGGAATCGCGCAGACGCCCGTGCAGATGGTCCGCGCATTAGGCGCGCTCGCCAACGGAGGACAGGTAGTGACGCCGCACCTCGTGCGTGCCATCAGGCTCGAGTCCGGTGTGGAGAAGAAACTGTCATGGGGAACGCCCGAGCGGGTCTTCAGCAGCAAGGCGACGGAAGACACGACGCGCATGCTCGTTAAGGTGGTGGATACCAAGCTCGCGAACGGTACGCTGAAGATTCCGGAGATGAGCGTGGCCGCGAAGACCGGTACCGCACAGGTTGCCGGATCAGGGGGCAAGTATGCGGAAGGCCGCTACTTCCATTCCTTCTTCGGCTATTTCCCGGCGTATGACCCGGAGTTCGTGATCGTCATGTATACGAGGGAACCACAGGGCGTGCAGTACGCCTCCGAGACCTTAACTAAGCCCTTCATGGAATTAACGCACTTCCTGATCAATTATTACGAAATTCGGCCGGATAGGGCAGAATACTAATTCCCATGAAATCCCTCCTCAAAGCCCCGGTAGCCTACCTCCTTGCGCTCCTTGCTCGCGCGATTATCCGGAAGTACCGACCCGTTATCGTCATGGTAACGGGTAGCGTGGGGAAGACGTCGACGAAGGACGCGGTGAAAGCAGCCCTTTCGGAGGGCTTCTATCTGCGCGCGAGCGAGAAGAGCTATAACAGCGAATTCGGCGTCCCGCTCACCATCATTGGCGCGAAGAATCCCTGGGAGAACGCGACCGCATGGTACGGCGTCTTCCAGGAAGCGCTCGCACTCATCATGCTCCCGAGTCACTATCCGAAACTGCTCGTACTCGAGGTGGGGGCGGATCGCCCGGGAGACCTTTCGAAGATACTCAAGATCGCGACGCCGGATGCGGTTGTCGTGACGCGGCTGCCCGATGTGCCAGTGCACGTTGAGGCCTATGCAACGCCGCAGGCCGTGCGTGACGAGGAGTTCACGCCGGCCAGCGCTCTTGCGAGCCACGGCACCCTCATCATCTGCGCTGACGATCCGTATGCGGTAACAATGAGTCAGCGCCTGCATGCAACGATAACCACCTTCGGGTTTGCGGAAGGCGCCACCGTCAGGATAGAGGATCCGTCTTTCTATAAGGATGCGGACTCCATGGGCATGGAAGCGACCATTGACGCGCATGGACGGAGCCTGCGGATACGCGTTGAGGGAGCGCTCGGGAAGACGCAGCTGCTCGCTCCTGCGGCAGCCTTCGCACTCGCGATCGCACTCGGGCTTACCGAAGAAGAAGCACTTACTGGACTTGCTACCTATTCGGCTCCTCCGGGGCGCGCACGGGTTCTGAACGGATTGAACGGTTCGCTCATCATCGACGACACCTATAATGCGTCTCCAGTCGCGGTTGAGGAGGCACTGCTTTCGCTCGGTCTCGTTCCGAACGCGTCTCGCCGCATCGCGGTCCTCGGCGATATGCTCGAGCTCGGACGCTACTCGAAGGCAGAGCATGAGCGGGTAGGAACGCTCGCTGCAGAGCGCGCTGACCTCATTGTAACGGTGGGGAGCCGCGCCAAAGCGATATGCGAAGCAGCACGAGCGACAGGGAGGAGCGACGAGGACTGCATCTCGTTCGATACCTCGACAGAAGCGGCTGAAGCGCTCGCCGCGAGAGTTCAGGAAGGGGATGTCGTCCTCGTCAAAGGCTCGCAGGGTGTGCGTATGGAGCGGGTAGTCGAGGCGCTGTTGGCTGACCCGTCCGATAGTGCACAGCTGGTCCGTCAGGAGAAGGAGTGGAAGCGCCGCTAAGAATCTGGTATAACGTTCGTACGACCTCAGTCATGAGTTCGGTAACCGGCCTCATCGTCTAACGGTTAGGACAGATCCCTCTCACGGATCAAATCGGGGTTCGATTCCCCGTGAGGTCACAAAGACAACAGCCGCCCGAATGGGCGGCTGTTGCGTTTGACTATACGAACTTTTTATTTTATAAAGTAATAGTAAGTACAAAAAAGTGGGGTAGTAATGACTGGAACGTTAAAGCCTCTTATCGGGATCGCGCTTGCGACCCGGAACTTCACGTCCGCGATGGTGGACGAGATAATGAGTCATCCGGAGTACAGCCCGTTGACGGTCGCGAGGGCCATCTGCGAGCAGTATCTCGATCTCAACGATCTGGAGGAGGTTCTGTTTGGCCGGATGCTTGCGCATCCTTCCTTCACTATCGAAGATGCGCTCGCCGTCGCTGATTATGCGATCCGCTTCGAGGAAAGTGGCGGTATGACAACCATCCCACTGCTTTGGTGGAATGGGGACGACGTCACCGGCGGACACCACAACGTCATCGCGCGGCTCATGAAGGCTCTCTCGCCCGAAGAGCAACGTAAGCTGATCCTCAAGCAGATCTACGTCTGGACCGATCCGAAGACTGGCTCGTGGAAGATCGCAAAGCTCCTGAGCTACGCAACCCCTTCGGCGAGTGAGCACGCGCAGCTGCTGATCGACCTCATGGTTCGAGTCGAACTCGCGGAACTGCCGCAGCTTGCCCATGTGAATCAGCTCCAATGGCTGGCGTTGCTCGCGGCTGTCACGCGGCTTGAGGCCCCTGAGGCCTGAGTCTCTCATCCCAGACTGCATAGTCTGGGATTTTCTTTAATAAAAAACCGCCCATTGCATTGGACGGCTTAAAAGTCTGTCACAGTCTGGCCCGGGTCGACTCGGAAGCTGCAGACGACCTTGCCGTCTTCGCCGGTCTCTACGGCAAGCTCCATGCAGAACGGAGGGATCACGACGACGGTGTCACCGTTCAAGGCCCGGGCGAAGCTCACCGCGCATGCGCTGGCGAGCAACACGGCCCTTGCGCTTTGCATCTGCGCTGCCGGGACGCAGGACGGCGGGGACACGGTCCCGCTGATATCGGCCATGGTGTTCTCCTTCCGCTGGCTCCGCGGAAAGCATAGCCTATCGGAACAATCGAATCCAGAATCCGAATAGATGATACGTGCCGATCTTAGATCGTTTGATTGAGAGAGCTATCCCGCTCGTTCCCAGTTCCTTCCCGATACGCTCGGCGAGCGTGCGCATGTAGGTCCCGCTTCCGCAGGTGACGCGGAGGGAAAGGACGGAGAATGACCGATCGCCCATATTCTCGAAAACTGTGTTCCACTCTGCTCGTATCGCATCCTGTCTGAAATCAGCACCCAGTGCCTTCGATGGTTCGCTATTCCTTGGAGCGAGCGCGAGCATACGTTCGATACGTTCTTGAAGCGTATCTTTGCTCACAACCTCATGCCGCATGAGTCGAATACGATGGATAGTTTCCTCATGCTTGGGAATTGAGATCGAATCAAGCGTTCCTTCAAGTGCATAGAGGAATAACGGCTTTCCGTTCACGGTCTTTGACGAGAATGCAGGATAGGGGAGGATCTTCGTTCCGGTCTGGTCATGAAGAACGCGTCGAATGTCTTCATCGGCCGGGACTGTCTCCCTGCTTGCGTATGCCGGCATACCGAGCACATCTCCGGTATCGGTAGAAAGATCGAGCAACACTTCTATCTCATATTCCTTATCAAGTCCCCGATACCGGTCCTGCTTCTTGCATTCGTCTCCGAGAAGGATAAGCAGCTTACCCTCAGCCATCGGATCAAGCCTGCCCGCATAGCTGGCCGGTATCTCGGCGTATGCAGGATTTACCTGCTTCCACTTCTCGATAGCCTGGAGCGGGGTCTCCCCGACTTCCTTCCAGAGTGTTATGCGTCGCTTATACGGCATGGTCGCCATGCCCTGATATCGAATGGGCGGTGTCTCTGAGGAGGAATACGAACACAAGGAACGCGCAGAAGATAAGGATACTTCCCGCTACTATAGGCGCCGCTGGGACGAATGCGGCTGCGAGGAATCCGCCGATAACCGGGGGTATGGTCTGCGCGAGCGCCTGGACCGACGCCGAGATGCCGAGCACTTCTCCTTGGCGCTTCGGGTCTCCCGAGCGGCTGATGAGGCCGTTGAGGTTCGCCATGATGAGTCCCATGCAGACCGCCTGAGGAAGAGTGATCGTATAGAGCATCCAGGTTGATCCAACGAGTGTGAAGGAAAGCACGGTTGCCGCTACTCCAAGCAACGCTACCGAGATGATCGCATATGGCGAGAAGCGCTTGCCGACGAACCCCGTTACAACCGCCTGCGTGAGCGCGATGCAGATACCGACGAAGGCGAAGTAATCGCCGATGTTCCCCTGCGTGAAGGCGAAGCGGTAAATGAGGTACGCGCCGAAGAAGCTCGTGTAGAAGGTAAATCCGCTATGGAAGAGGAATGATACGCTAAAGAGCTTCTTCAGTTTCGGCATCGTGAACGCCTTGCCGATGTTTATGATCGACTGCAGGAAATGGAACGCTTCATGCGTCTTTTCTTTCAGGGTCTCCTTGAACAGGAAGAGCACCGCAAGCATGTTGAGGAAGGCGAGGATCGCTGCGAACCAGAAGGGCGTTGCCGCATCGAACCAGGAGACTACGGACGGGTCGGAGAGCTTGCCTCCGAGGAACGGACCGACGACGAATCCGATACCGAACGCGGCGCCGATGATACCGAAGTTCCGGGCGCGCTTCTCGGGCGGGGTAGTATCGGCGATCGCCGCCTGCGCTACCGAGATGTTCCCGCCCGTGATGCCGTCTACTGCACGGGAGAGGAATAGCAGCGGGATGTTCTTCGTGATGATGGCTATCGCGAAGACGACGTATGAGAGTGAGGTACCGAGTAGGGAGACGGCGAGCACCGGCTTCCGGCCGATACGATCTGAAAGCTGGCCCAAGAGCGGAGTCGCTACGAACTGCATGAGCGGGTATATGGCTGTCAGGAGCCCGAGCAGGACGTATCCCTGGTCGATGGTAATGCCGGTCAGGTGATAGGGATACTCAGGGTCGGTCAGGAGGAGCGGGATGACCGGAATGAGTATGCCGATGCCGAGCACATCCACGAACACAATACAGAACACGATGAATAAGGGACTCTTGAGTTTATGCATAGATGCCTTTGATACTACGTGATGGATGAAGGAATGGAAAAGAAAACGCCGCTCGATCAGTGCACAGCGTGCAGAGGATCGAACGGCGTCGGTGGAATGCGTGCGTCAGGCTGCTCGGCAGACTTCGGCGGGATCCTCAGGTCTCACGATCACGCAAATGAAGTAGAGACAGGAAAGCGCACGGTTCTGGAAACGCTGTGCCAGCCTAAGCAGTGCGAGCTCATCGGATTCGCGAAGACAGCTGCAGTCGAAGCCGTCGATGAACATGGTCTTCGGGCCTCGAAGGAGCTTGAGGTGCTCCAGACGAGGCGCGTTCTTGAGCAGGGTGAACCTGCGCTCGAAGGCTTCAGGATTGGCAAGGACCCTCTGCCTGCCGTGCTCGCTGAGGACGCACGTCATACCGGCCGGGTGTCCGGGCGATTGCGAGGGAGCCAGGAAGAGATAGAGATCGACTGGCGGCTGTCCCTGCGAGGGTTTCGGGATCAAAACGTGTACAGACATGCTACTACTCCAGCAAAGGGTTGCTGAAGACGCCCAACCATCTTCCTTCTGAAAGGTCTATCGCCCTTCTAGTACGGGTTATACACCCAGAGAGCTTACGAGAGAAGGGAGTCGACGACCGATTTCACCATTCCGCCGTCAGCGCGACCCTTGAGCTCCTGCATCACGGCTCCCGTGAACTTCCCGGCACCTGACTTGTCGGTTACGCCGAGCTCCTCCATCTTGGCCTTTACGACTGCTTCGACTTCTTCGCGGCTCATTTGAGCGGGGAGGAAAGACTCAATGACGGCGAGCTCTTCCTTCTCGGGTGCGGCCAATTCGTCGCGACCGGCCGCCGTGAACTGCTCGATGGAATCCTTGCGCTGGTTTGCCGCCCGCTTGAGGACCGTCAGAGCCTCATCGTCAGCGAGGAACTCATCCGGCTTACGCTTCTTGGCGACCACCTCATTTGTCATCAGGGTAACGACGGAGCGCAGCGTCCGCAGACGCACTTCGTCCTTCGCACGGAGCGCGTCAGGAATGCCCGCCTTCAATTGTTCGTGGATCATGCGTAAATCGTACCATCTTCCGTCTGAGGCAGATACTCTGGTTGCAGCCCGGCAATCGATCTTCAACCGGCCGTACCGCTTGCTATACTCTAGGGACACTATGAATTCGTCCGTCCAGTGGCATACGCTTTCCGCAGAAGCGATCGCGGAGCGTTTGCGCACCGACCCTGAAAAGGGACTCGCCCGCGACGAAGCAGCCAAGCGCCTTCTCGAAGGGAAGAACAGTCTTCCCGAACCCGTGCGTCCTTCGTTTGCGAAAAAGCTCCTCCTACAGTTCTCAAGCCCGATAACCTTCGTGCTTGTGCTTGCTGCGCTCGCGACACTGTTCCTGGCAGATTTCACTGACGCTCTCGTTATCGCGGTGGCACTTCTGGTAAACGTTGTCATGGGCATGGTGCAGGAGGGACGCGCCTCGCGCGCGTTCGAAGCGCTCAAGGGAAGCGAAGCAACGTTCGCGGTGGTGTTCCGCGACGGCGAGCCGATGAAGATCCCGGCAGAGGAACTGGTTACCGGCGACCTCGTTGTCCTTTCTTCAGGAAGCGCGGTGCCTGCCGATCTGCGCATCATCGAAGTGCATGGTCTTACGGTTAACGAATCAGCACTCTCAGGTGAGTGGGTGCCGGTGGAGAAAGGAACGGATATCGTTCCGGAAGAGGCATCGCTCGATGCGCGCAATGGCATGGCCTATGCGGGGACGCTCGTCGTGTCGGGCGCAGGTAAGGGACTTGTGGTTGCCACCGGTTCGGGGACGGAAATAGGGCTCATCGCGATGGAGCTCGCTAAGCGTGACGAATCGGTAACGCCGCTCATGCGCGACATACGGCAGGTAGCGCGAGTGATCCTCATCGCGGTCGCGGTCGTGATGGTCGGAATCATTGGTCTCGGGTTACTCCGCGGTCTTCCGTTCGATGAGACGCTCTTTACCGCTATCGCGCTTGCAGTTGCGAGCGTACCGGAGGGCCTTCCGGCCGCGGTTACGGTGGTGCTCGCACTCGGGATGGAGCGCATCCTTAAGAGCGGGGGGCTCGTGCGCAACCTGCTTGCGGCTGAGACGCTCGGGACGACCAGCATCATCCTTACCGATAAGACCGGAACCCTCACTGAAGGGAGGATGACGCTCGAGTCGCTCATCGGCATGAGTGCCACGCACACGGATGCGGAAGGAGGCGAACCGCGCGAACTGCTTCGTGCGGCGGTGCTCGCTTCGAACGCGTATGTTGAGGAGCGTCCGGAACTGGAGGGTGATGAGAAGCTCGTGGTGCACGGTCGTCCTATTGAGCAGGCGATTGTGCTCGCGGGACTCAAGAACGGCATTGCACAGCATTCCTGCCTCATTGAGCGTCCGCGCACCGATGAGCTGCACTTCGATTCTTCCCGCCGCTTCGGCGGCATGCTCGTGCTTGAGGACGAGGCGAAGCACGTTGCGTACCTGACCGGCGCGCCCGAACTCATCGTGAACGCGGTCTCGCATGTGTCCGACGGGAAAGGCGAACGGCATGAGCTTACCGGCGCGAACCGGCTCTATTTCGCGAGCGCGCTTGCGAGTGCCGCCCGGGACGGCAAGCGCGTCATCGCGGTCGCGCGCGTTGATCATGCTGATCCTGATTTCCCGATGGAGCAGCATCTGTCCGATTTTCTCGCGAAGGGAACGCTCCTCGGCCTTCTCGTATTCTCTGATGTGATTAGGCCTGAAGCGGCGTCCGCCATCGCTGAGATGCATGACGCGGGCGCACGCGTCCTCATGCTTACCGGCGACAACCCAGAGACGGCGCTTTCTATTGCGCGGATGGTAGGGATAGCGGGCCCTGAGGAACGTGCGTACACCGGTGCCGAGCTCTCAGCGCTTACTGACGAGGAAATGCTCACGGTGCTCCAGGAGCACACGGTGTTCGCACGAGTCGCGCCTGCGGAGAAGCTTCGCATCGCGGAAGTACTTAAGGGCGCAGGCGAGGTTGTCGCCATGACGGGTGACGGGGTGAACGACGCGCCGGCACTTAGGGCCGCTGCAATCGGAATCGCGCTTGGCTCCGGTACCGATGTGGCGAAGGAGGCCTCGGATCTCGTACTTCTTAATAACGGCTTCTCCGTTATTACGGTGGCGATTCGCGAAGGTCGCCGCCTCCGAGAGAATTTCAAGAAGATTTTTGCATACATGCTCTCGACGAACTTCAGCGAGGTGGCGCTCATCGGGTTCTCGCTTATCGTCGGTCTTCCGCTTCCGATACTCCCGACGCAGATTCTCTGGTCCAACCTTATCGAGGGCGGACTTATGAACTTCGCGTTCGCGTTCGAGCCCCTCTACCCGGCCTCTATGAAGCGCAAGCCTAAGGATCCCGAGATCGCCCGCGTGCTCTCGCCGAAGCTCATCCAGCTCATCGCGCTCGTGGGAACCATAACCTCCGCCCTCCTCATCGGCATGTATCTCTTCCTTCTTCAGACCGATCTCACGCACCCGGAGATCCAGACCCTTATGTTTGTTGCGGTCTCGGTGAACTGCATCTTCATGGCGTTCTCCATGAAGAGTCTCGCGACTCCTATCTGGAAGCTTCCATTGTTCTCGAACCTCTTTCTGGTGGGCGCGCTCGTCGCAAGCACGCTTATGCTACTTGCCGCGCTCTATGTCCCAATGCTCCAGATGCTCGTACACGTAACCCCGCCGTCGATGCTGCAAATGGGCATATTCTTCGGGTTCGGCCTCGTTAACCTTGCAACCATCGAGGTTGCGAAGTGGATCATCTTCATCCGTGCGAGGAGAGAAGCATAGCTATCGCTCCTCATGACCTCGCAATCGGACATCGTTGCCGCGTTCAAAGAGGGCAGGTTCGAAGGGTGCTCCGAAGTACCGCTCTACATTGAGACCGTTATCTCGCATATCTTCCTCTCAGGCACTCGAGCCTACAAGCTCTGTAAGGACGACAATGCATTCTTTAATGCGCATTTCTTCGACCTTGCTGACAGCTCGGTCAGGAACGAATTCGTCGAGGCGGACTTCACGTGGAATCATGCGGTTACTCCTGAGATCTATGAGACGCTTTGCGGAGCTCGACTTATCGACGGGCGCATTGAATTTATCGGTCCAGACGAATCCGAACATCGGGTGGTTGCCATGCAACGATTTGATCTCAATGACGGGCTTCTGCGGCTCCTTGTCGATGGGTCCCTTGCGAATGAGGATTTCCATCGCATCGGAACGCAGCTCGGGGATCGAATAGATACAGTATGTACTAAACATCCTGAGATAGATCTGTATAAGAACTTCGTATCCCGCTTCAGCGACCTTCGGGCGTGGATCAGTGGCCTAGAAACAGAGATACCCGACTCAGAGAGATTCGTATATGTTGACTACCTCGAGTCGTTCCTCGAAGCGAATACGGAGTGGCTTACGAGAACCGAGGACGCGTCTTCGGTTCTCGATACGCATGCAGAAAACGGGGTCTATGCCGAGCAGAGACTCCTCCTCATAGACACCTATCCGCCTCAAGAGAACTGGCGCTACTGCCATCAGGACTTCAATCGGTATCGCCTGGCAACCGACGTCTATGCCCTTGCCGGCAGGGAAGCCTTCGAGGCGGTGCTTCTCGGGTATCAGGAGCGCATGGGAACAAAGCCTGATCCCGTTCTCGAGCCGTTCTTCGTGGTCTATGCAGGAGCGATAATGGTGCCGTATCTCTATTCGCTCGGAAGGACCAGTGACGTGCACCTGCAGGCCGCGAGGATGTACCGCGCCTTTCTCCAGCACTACTTCAACAGCATCCCGAAAGATTGATCGGCCGAGATTAGGTATAATCGATATATGGATATCCTGACCGTTGCGCTCATCGTGCTCGCCCTCGTTTTCGTTCAAGGCATCGGCCTCTGGCTCATGCTCCGCAAGCGCGAGCAGGACAAGAAGCCTGAAGACAATGGCGGACTCATGTTGATCCAGAAGCAGATGGAGAACCTCGAACGAGCGCTCGATTCCCGCATGCACGAGTCCGCAAAGCGTATGGACGATACGATGCGCAGCCAGCTCGGGGAATCCTCCCGGCTCATCCGGGAGATAACGACGGAGATAACCTCGGTGAAGGAGATCGGTCGCGAGACGGGTAAGTTCGCCGAGCAGCTGAAAAGCCTTCAGGACATACTCAAGAACCCGAAGCAGCGCGGCATCCTCGGCGAGTACTATCTCGAGACGGTCTTGAAGAATGTGCTTCCTCCGGGCATGTTCCAGATGCAGTATCCCTTCACCAATGGGGAGATCGTGGACGCTGCGGTATTCGTGAACGAGAAAATCGTCCCGATCGACTCGAAGTTCTCGCTCGATAACTACAATCGCTTCGTGCATGCGGAAGGCGCCGAGCGCGTAACGCTCGAGAAGGCGTTCGTGAACGACCTCAAGCTCCGCATCTCAGAGACTGCCAAATACATCCGTCCCGAAGAGAACACCATGGACTTCGCGTTCATGTTCATCCCGTCCGAGGGCATTTATTATGATCTCCTTACGAACCAGGTGGGCGCCGGAGAGGACGAGAACCTGATACAGCGCGCAGCATCGAAGTACAAGGTGATCATCGTCTCGCCGACGTCGTTTCTTGCCTACCTCCAGACCGTGATGCAGGGGCTTAAAGCGCTCCAGATCGAGAAGCAGGCAGAGGAGATCCAGAAGCGAGTGGGGGAGCTTGGGAAGCATCTCTCATCCTATGAGGATTACTACAAGAAGCTCGGCAACGCGCTTGGGACAGTGGTCTCCCATTACAACGCCGGCTCAAAGGAACTCGGGAAGGTGGACAAAGACGTCTATCGCATCACTGGGGAGAAGATCGGACTTGAGTCGCTGATACTGGATAAGCCGGGAAGCGCGGACGAGTAGGAGTATACTTTTTATGGGTGCTCGCTGTTGAGTGCTGCATAGTAGGGAGGGCGTCGTGAGGTATGAACCGCTTCCGGCTAAGGTGCCGATGATCTGGGTTACCCTGGTAATCGCTCTTATGTGTCTGGGTGCAATGCTCTACCTCTGGTTCGAGTACTCATCCCAGCAGTCACTGTATGTGGAGGCAGATCAATCTGTTGTTCGCATACTGGCCGCAGAGGGTCTTGTAAAACGGGGCCCGGACAGATGCATCATCCACAACAGGAAATACTTGGCCAGGCCACTGGGGAGTGCCTGCCCTGTATACCTTTGAATAGAGACCGCCCGAAGAACCGGACGGCCTTTTCATTGCCTCCCAGGCCTTGCCGGGCGCTTGCTTTTTAGCCGAAACCCTTTAATATAGGCCTATTATGGAACTCGCAGTGATAAAGACGGGCGGAAAGCAGTACGTGGTCTCCCCAGGAGCCATGGTTACCATTGAGAAGATCGGTCGCGGTATCAATACCGTACCGCTCAAGAAGGGTGACACCATCACCTTCGATGAGGTGCTTATGACCGACGACGGCAAGACCGCTACGGTCGGCACCCCGATGCTCGAGGGCAAGACCGTTACCGGAACCGTTCAGATCGTCGGCCGCGCAAAGAAGATCGACGTCGTTAAGTACAAGGCGAAGAGTCGCTACCTCAAGCGTCGTGGTCACCGCCAGCCGGAGATCAAGGTGAAGATCGATTCGATCTCGAAGTAACGAACAAGACCCGCGGAAGCGGGTCTTGTCGTTTACGGGTACCGGGTGGTACGGTATCCCTAACTGCATAGGCAAAGGAGTTTGGATATGCAGGATGTCCAGATCGTTGGGAAAGTTTCCATTCGAATCGAAGTGCGGGATCCGGAACCGGGCCCTAATCTCGAGCAGTTGCCGACAATAGCGTGGAAGACGGTGGAGGTGAATTCGCCGACCACGGGCGGAAAACTCGAACTCTGCGGGCACGGGATTCCGCACCGCACCTACTTCGTGACCGTCGAGGAGCCGGCGCGCAAGGGAGAGCCGTACACGGGCCTCATCCATGCTCCTTCCGAACACATCCAGCACATGCTCGAATATGGCTGGGTGACTGACGAACAGGCGGCAATGGCCGCGTAGCTAAACATCCCGAGAGCGGAAGCTCCCGGGATTTTCATTTGTTCGTGGTACCGTTCTTGGTAATGGAGGAGGAATATATAAGACTTCGAAACGCTTATCTGCCTAAGAAGCTTTCGACCGTATTCATTCTGGAGTCGCCTCCTGAAGGACACGGCTATTTCTACGATACGAATGGAAAGGTTTCCGAAGTCTTATTTCGAGCGTATATGAAACTACTTGGTATTACTCCGAGTAGTAAGCCAGAAGGACTTGAGGCGCTTGCTGCGAAGGGTTGGATATTGGTAAATCCTATCTATACTCACGTTAACAAGCTTCCGGATAAGGAGGCGGATGCAATGATTCTCGCAAACTATCCTGTTTTTATAGCTGATCTCAAGAATCTCTTGGGAACCGGACATAACACTCCAATTATATTGGTGAAATCGAATATCGTACGCCTCCTGGAAGCTCCGCTGCTTGCGGATGGCTTTACTGTCCTGAATAAGGGACAGCTCGTACCATTTCCGCTCCACTATCACGCAGCAGCATTTGATGAGCGCGTACGCTCTCTCTTACAGCTCTAATTAGGTTTCTTTTCGGTTCTGAAGGGCGGCGGAAAGGGTGGTGGAGTCGGCGTACTCAAGCTCTGCACCGGTCGAGAGCCCGCGCCCGAGCTCGGACAGGAGGAGCGAACCGCGAAGTGGTTGCAAGACCTCGCGAATGCGGTCAGCGGTATGTTCGCCTTCGCTCGTTGCCGAGAGCGCGAGGACAATCTCCCGAAGTCCTTCCGTACTTCTGGCCTCAACCACGCGGATCAGGTCGCGCTCGCGGATAGCGCCCTTGCCGGAGAGGGTGAGCACGCCCCCGAGTACGAAGTATCGGCCGCGATACGTTCCCGCGCGCTCAACCGCGAGCAGGTCCTGGTCCTTCTCAACGAGCATGAGGAGTCCGTCGTCGCGAGACACGTCGGCACAATAGTTACAGAGACCGTCGCTGTCGGAAGGAGCGAAGCGCATGCACATGCGGCACTGGCGGATATCGGCGCCGATATTGAGGATAAGATCGGCTAAGCGTGCGCGATCCGAAGGGGGTACGGAAAGGAGATGGTAGACGAAACGCTTTGCCTGCCTCGGGCCAATGCCGGGGAGGCGGGTGAACGCTGCAGTAAGGTCTTCGATGCGGTCACGCATGGCTAGAATTCGCTCGCGAGATCGCCGTACCCTGACTTATCAAGCGACATGAAGCTCGTGCGCTTCTGGTCGAACATGAGCTCGACCTTGCCGGTCGGACCGTTACGATGCTTCTCGATGAGGATCTCGGCGATGTTCTGGCGCTCGCTGTCCGGATTGTTCTTGTCTTCTCGGTGGATGAACATAACCACGTCCGCGTCCTGCTCGATGGATCCCGAGTCACGGAGGTCTGAGAGGCGAGGCTTCCCTCCACGCTGCTCAACCGCACGGGAGAGCTGGGAGAGGGCCAAGACCGGCACGTCGAGCTCGCGTGCGAGTTGCTTCAAGGATCGTGAGATCTCGGTTACCTGCTGCACCATGGAGTCCGAGTTCTTCGTGCTGGTCGGCGACATGAGCTGGAGGTAGTCGACGATGATGAGACCGATACCTTGCTCGCGCTTGAGCCTTCGGGCTACTGCGCGCATCGCGAGGATGTTGTTGCCCGGCTTGTCGTCGATGTAGATAGGGGCTTTGGAGAGCGTTTCGAGCGCGTCGCGGATCTTCGCGAAGTCTTCTTCAGCACGGACCGCGCCGGTGCGAATCTTCCACGAGTCCACGAACGCTTCCGCCGAGAGCATGCGGTCGATGATCTGGTCCGAGCTCATCTCGAGCGAGAAGATACCTACCGGCACGTTGTGCTGCACGGCTGCGTTGCGGGCGATATCGAGCGCGAATGACGTCTTACCAACCGAAGGCCGCGCGGCGAGGATGATGAGATCGGACTTATGGAAACCGGAGAGGAGATTATCAAGCTCAGGGAAACCGGTCGGGGTGCCGCGGATCGCGCCGTCATTCTTTGAGAGCTGCTCGATGCGGTCCCAGGTCTCATCCAGTTTGTCCTTGATAGCGACGAACTTGTGGGCGGCTGTCGCGTTGCTGATGGCATAGATCGACTTCTCTGCATGGTCGAGCACTTCTACCGAATCCCGGGAGTCGTCGTACGCGAGCTCGGTTATCTCATGCGAGGTATCGATAAGCGCGCGCATCAGATGCTTGCGGGATACGAGCTCGGCGTAGTGCGCGAAGTTACCTGGGGTAGGTGCGGTGCTCGCGAGTTCGGCGACATATGCGCGGCCACCGACACGCTCAAGGGTGCCTTTGCCGGAAAGCCGTTCGCTGATGGAAAGAATATCGATCGGCTCGCCGCGCTCGGTGAGCTCACGCATGCACTCGAATATCATCTTGTGCTTGTCTGCGTAGAACGAATCAGGGCGCACTAGGTCACTGATGTCGTGAAGGGCATCAGGCTTAAGGAGAAGGGCGCCGAGCAATGCGCGCTCGGAATCGAGACTTTGGGGAGGTACGCGCAGAACAGCATCCATCCCCCTATTCTATCCCCCTTATCTGCGGGTGACTATGGCGCCAGAAGGCCCGTCCTCCACATGATATCCACTGCCTTCTATGTGGATACGGAGCGCGTCAGCCTTGCCGAAATCCCGTGCTAGACGGGCCTGCTCGCGCTCTTCTACGAGCGCCTGTATGTGTTCAGGGATGGGTTCGGTAACCGGAGGACGTCCTTCGAGCAGTGAGAGTCCGAGTACGGCCTCAGCTGCCTCTATAACGGCCAGCTGCTCCGAACGCTCCATGTCCTCATCCTTAACGGTCTCCCAGAGGAGCGCGAGTGCTTGAGGGGTGGCAAGGTCTTCGCGCAGTATGGCTATCATGCGGCGGCTAGTATCCGAGGGACGGCTCGGACCCTTGGTTTCTTCCCGTACCTTTGCGCAGAGCTTCCAGAGACGGGTGAGGGCTTCGTTGCTAGCTTCGAGTGCGTCCCAGGTGAACGACATGCTGGTCCGGTAGTGCGCCTGGAGGAAGAAGTAGCGGAGCGAAAGCGGGTGGAAGCCGCGGTCGATGATATCGGAAAGGTAGACGTCGTTACCGAGCGATTTCGAGATCTTCTCGTCGGCGACGTTCACGAATGCCTCGTGCATCCAGAAACGGGCGAGCGGCTTTCCGTTCGCTACTTCCGACTGCGCTATCTCGTTGTTGTGGTGGACGGGGATATGGTCGATGCCGCCAGTATGGATATCAATCTCAGAACCGAGGAGTGCCTTTGCCATCGCAGAACATTCGATGTGCCAGCCGGGGAAGCCGACGCCCCAAGGGCTCGGCCACTCCTGCTCTCGTTTGGTGCCATGCGGAGAGAACTTCCAGAGCGCGAAGTCTGCCGCCTGCCGCTTCTCTTTGTTCTCTGTTATACGCCTGCCGATGCCGGCGAGCGCTTCTTCGCGTGAGTGCGTGGGCTGGACATGCCCTAGCTTTCCGTAGGACGGGAACTTGCTGGTATCGAAATAGATACCGTCATGGGTTCGGTACGTGTAGCCGCGCTCCTCGAGCGATTTCACCATAGCGATCTGTTCCTCGATGTAGTCGGTTGCGCGCGGGAACTTTATGTCGTTCGTGTCGAGTCCTATCGCTTGGATGTCCTCGATGAACATAAGGGCGTAGCGCTCAGCGATATCGCTTGCATGGAGTCCCTCCCGTTTCGCGCCCACTTCCATCTTGTCTTCGCCTTCGTCGCCATTGCTCTGGAGGTGCCCGACGTCGGTGATGTTGATGACGCGCTTCACGCGGTACCCGGCCTGCGCAAGAACGCGTGCGACCAAGTCCGCGAAGAGAGGGGCTTTCAGGTTGCCAATGTGCTGTTTGCTGTAGACGGTAGGTCCGCAGGAATACATGAGTACGGTACCCGCACGAAGCGGGGAGAAGAGGTCTTTCGTACCGGTGAGGGTATTGCTGAAGAAGATAGGAGCGTTGCTCTTGGCCGACTGCGGCTTCCGGGCGAACAGGGTACTGAACCAGGACATGGGAGTATTCTAGCCTAGATTTGAAGACATTTCGTACTATATACTTTAACCATATGAATATCGTAAAACAGGTCTGGATAGTGGGTCTTGTCTGGCTCCTTATCGGGCTCGGCGCGATCGCATCCTTCGTAGGATTCAGTGATCCTGAATTCGCCGGCTTCCTGACGGGAAAGCTCGTCGTCGCCACGCTCCTTCCGGCATTAATCGTCAGCTACTTCGCCGGCAGGAGCAAGAAGCCATGGTCGCTTCTTGGCGTCATCATTCGTACGTCTGCGCTCGTCATCCTGTTCTTCGTGCTGATGGCACAGGGCGGCTAAAGCCACCGATTCTTCTTCGCTACCGCTAGGAATGCGAGTATCGCAGCGAGCATCAGGCCGATAACGATCCAGAAGCCGTTCTCATGGCCAACAAAGGGCATACCTTCCGTCGTGTCCATCGCGAAGATCGCGGCGATAAGCAGCGGCGGATAGCTTACGAAGGAGAAGACGGTCAGGGTCTGGATAACCCGGCTTTGCGAGGAGGTGAGGAGAGAGTCATTGGTCTTCCGGAGCTCCGAGGCGATAGCGCGATAGGAGGCGACAACGGACGCCGCATGAGCATGCTCCGCCTCAATGCGCACCGCGTATTCGTCGAAACGCGTACCGAAGAATGCGGGGCTACCCAGCATCGCGAGGAAATCGGCAAGCGGCTCCGCGTGGCGGGCGAGTGCCGTCTCGAATCTAAGGAGCACACGCGCGCTTTCGGATATCTTGCGGACCGCCTGACGCTCGCGACCGGTAAAGATGTCGCGCTCGACACGCTCCAGTTTTGCGCCTGCCAGTTCCGCTTCGCTGCTTATGGCGCCGTACAGTCCGTGCATGACGCGTACGAGAACAGCGTCGGGCTTGAGCTTCTTTGAGGTACCGAGGAGCTCTTCAGCCTCGAGTACGCGATGCAGGTTATAGAGCGCATCGATGCTCTCGTACCGGACGGTTATAAGGAAGCTCTTGCCGATGATGAAATCGACTTCCTGGACCCTGGCGCCGTCCTCGCTTCCCGTTACAGGGAAATGCAGCACCAGATAGCTGTACCCGGGAAAGGCTATGGAGAGGGGATAGGATGTAGCGGAAGCGATCTCCTGTTCAATGCGCTCGTCGATGCCGAACTCTTCCATCACTTCCATCACCTCGTCACGATCGGGGGATTCCAGATCGAGCCACGTGACCGAACCGAAGGTGTGCCGAGTGATCATTTGCTGGTAAGTATATCGTGCACGAAGCTCCATCCGGCTCGGTGTATGGGCATAAGAATCGCTCATGGTACAATTCTTCTAATGGATAGGGAGACGGATACTGAATTCGAAGTCACGGAGGCGCGATCGCGTTCGTTCGCCTCGTTGGTGAAGCTCGGAGTCGCGTTCGCGGTGATCCTCGTCGTCGGTTTCGTCGGCGGCATGACGGTGAACGCCAACACCGCGAGCAAGATATTCGCGAAGGTGCCCATTCTCGGTGACGGGCTTGACGCCACCCCGGATGAGTCCGCGGACCTCTCGAGCTTCTGGAAGGCATGGAACGCGCTCGATGCACAGTTCGTGGAGACGCACGCCTCCTCGACTCTTCCGGGAACAAAAGAGAAGCTCTGGGGCGCTATCGCAGGACTCACCGCATCCTATGGGGACCCGTACACCACCTTCTTCCCGCCAGCAGAAGCAAAGGTGTTCCAGGACGATATCAAAGGCAACTTCGGCGGCGTGGGCATGGAGATCGGCATCAAGGACGGCGTGCTTATCGTCATCGCTCCTCTTAAGGGAACGCCGGCCGATAAGGCGGGCTTCCGTTCGGGTGACGCTATCATCTCCATCGACGGCAAGTCTACCGAGGGGCTCTCGAGCGATGAGGCGGTGAAACTGATCCGCGGCGAGAAGGGGACGACCGTTACGATAACGATCTTCCGTGATGCGGAGACCATAAAGATCCCGGTAGTGCGCGACACGATCAATGTGCCGACCATCGACAACAGCCTTGATGCAAAGTCAGGTGTGTACACGATCGCACTCTATAGCTTTACGGCGAACTCCGGACAGCTCTTCTCCAAAGCGCTCGCCGAGTTTAGGGCAAGCGGCTCCGATAAGCTCATCATCGATCTCCGCGGTGATCCGGGCGGCTACCTCGAGTCCGCGGTGCAGATCTCGAGCATGTTCCTCCCGAAGGGAACGACCGTGGTAACCGAAGACTATAAGGGTAAGCAGGAGAACATCGTGCACCGCAGCACCGGCAGGGGAGGCGTACCGGAAGGTACCAAGGTAGTTATCCTTATCGATCAAGGCTCGGCATCCGCTTCCGAGATCCTCGCCGGAGCGCTCCAGGACGAGAAGAAGGCGACGCTCGTCGGTACTCGTTCATTTGGAAAGGGTTCGGTGCAGGAGCTCGTTGATATCGATGGAGGCGCACTCAAGGTCACGGTTGCGCGCTGGCTCACGCCGGCTGGCCGTTCCATCTCCGACGGAGGACTCACGCCTGACATAAAGGTGGAGCGTACGAAAGCCGATTACGATGCGGGCAAGGATCCGCAGAAAGCACGGGCTATAGAGTTTCTTACGACCGGGAAATAGAAGGGTATAGAAAAGGGCGACTCCAGTGATGGCGCCGCCCGTGAATGTTCAGAAGTCCGAGTCGTAGTTTTCTTTCTTGCGCGGCACGACGTTGCAGGTGCCGAACTGCTCTTCGCTTGACGATGCCCTCACTCCGCTGCAGACGCGGGGGAGCAGCGCTTGGTGCGAGAGATCAGTCTTCCCGTCGGGCGCGCGGGCGTAGACGCCGCTGTCGATGATGACGAAGGTCAGCTTCGGCCCCTGTCCCCACGAATGTGCCGTGACGTCGAGGACGCAGCTGTTCGAGGGGCAGGCGCCCCGCACGAACGCTCGGGTGGCAATCTTGGCGCCCTCGACCTCGAACGCGGCCTTGTCTGCGCGAGCCTGATAGGCGGAGCCGGCCCAGGTGCATCCGCTGCCCATGAGCAGGCCGACGATGGCCCATGCAATCTTCTCTGTATTCGTCACTACACTCTCCAGTTCTTTGAAGGAAACAAGCGGGAACTTCAGATAGTTTTTATCATACACTTATACATTTTGTCAAAGTAACTGGTTGCACTTGTACGCTGTAAAAGCTAGGATAGTCCTATATGAAAGTCGTACTACTGAAGGACGTGAAGAACATGGGCAGGGCAGGTTCTATTATCGAGTGTTCGGACGGGCATGCGCTTAACTTCCTCATGCCGCGCCGTATGGCGGCTCCCGCTACCGCTACGAACGTGAAGCAGGCGGAGATGCGCGCGCAGCAGACCATCGATCGCAAGGAGCTCGATGTGAAGCTGATTGAGGAGCGCCTTGCAGCACTCGCTGAGGAGAAGACCGTCATCACCAAGAAAGCGAACGACAAGGGACACCTCTACGACGCCGTAGACGCGCGCGAGATCGCAAAGGCAGCGAATCTTCCGGTAGAGGCTATCAGTCTCGAGAAGCCCATCAAGGAGCTCGGCGAGTTCGAGATACCGGTTGCTATCGGTGAGAGCTTCGGAAAGCTCACGATCGTCATTGCAGCGGAATAAGAGTCGGTACAACAAAAAGAAAGAGCCGGGACCAAGGGTCCCGGCTCTTTCTTTAGGAGAATGGCTTACGCAGCTACGAGCACATCGACGACCTTCTTGATGACCGTGCGGCCGTCGAAGTTGGTCTTGCGGCGATTGCGGAAGGCTACTTTGCCCTCAGCGACAGCGTAGAGCGTGTGATCGCGGCCCACGCGCACGTTCTTCCCGGCCTCGATCTTGGTGCCGCGCTGGCGCACGATAACCATGCCTGAGCGGGCTGCCTGGCCATCGCCAAGCTTAACCCCGAGAAACTTCGGTCCTGAGTCGCGTCCGTTCTTTGTCGATCCTCCCGCTTTTGTATGTGCCATGAATCAGATGCTATCCTTGAATGTAGTATGACTATACCAGACCCCGTAGGCAGGAGCAAGGCGCTTCTTGGCCGTATTCCAGCGGATGTAGTGATTATAGGGGTCTTGGCACTTTCGAGCTCTGCCGCCTTCGGGCTCGGCTTCATAACGGGGAAGGATACGGCTAAGCAAGGCGCAGGGAGTGATCTCTGGATAGAACAGCTTCCGCAGTCCGTGAAGAGCGGAGGAGGTCCTGCGGCAGCTATTATGGCTACGGTACCCACAAAACCTGCTCCCGCTGTCCCTGAGGGCCCTAAGGTATATGTAGCCTCTAAGAACGGCACTAAGTACTATCTCCCGTCCTGTGGGTCCGTTAAGCGCATAAAGGAAGAGAACAAGGTCTGGTTCGCGACTAAAGAGGAAGCGGCGGCCGCCGGGTATGAACCCTCCGCTACCTGCAAAGGACTGTAGAATAGAGGCATGATCGTCCTCGACGTTGAATCAAGCGGACTCCTACCCGAGAGGCATTCCATACTCTCGCTCGGCGCGCTCGATCTCGACGATCCGACCAATCAATTCTATGAGGAGTGTCGGATCTGGGACGGTGCGGAGATCGAGGACGAGGCGCTCGCGATAAACGGCTTTACGCGCGAGGAGATCGAAGGGGAAGGGAGCAGTGCTCGCCAGACGGAAGCTGAGCTCATTCAGAAATTCGTCGCATGGGCGCTCGATAGACCGAAGGAACATACGCTCGCGGCCCAGAACCCCTCGTTCGATCTCGAGTGCGTACAGGCGGCCTGTAAGCGTGCGGGTATCGAATGCCCGTTCGCTAAGCGAACGCTCGACGTTCATACGCTCGTCTGGGCACACATGATCCGACGGGGGGAAGTGCCACCGACGAAGAACGGTCACTCCGCGATCAATCTCGACTTCGCGCTCAAGTACGTCGGTGTTCCAAGCGAACCGAAACCGCATAATGCGCTCACCGGAGCGCTATGCCATGCCGAGGTCATCGCGCGCATAGCGTATACTAAGCAATTATTGCCCGACTTTAATACGTATCCGATACCATGGGAGACCAGCCGCTCATAAACATGCCGAAGTCCGAAGACCTCATCGTGCCTAACGCGGCAGATGCAGGAAGCGTTGATGAGCATCATCGGGAGATGGGTACGGTGCTCGTGCGCGCTATAGAAGAAGGGAAGCATGACGTTCCTGCGGCTCCCGCACCGCTCGTCTGTAAGCCCCGAAAACTCGAGAGCTGGCGCGTGTTCAAGATCATGTCGGAGTTCGTGGAAGGGTTCGATCTGCTCCGCAATTACGGATTGGCCGTAACCTTATTCGGAAGCGTTCGTACGAAGCCGGGAGACCCATATTACGAAGCGGCAGTCTCGCTCGCAGGTCGTCTTGCCAAGCAGGGCTACGCGGTTATAACCGGAGGATCCGCCGGCATCATGGAGGCAGGGAACAAGGGAGCGGGGGAGGCGGGAGGTGCCTCGGTCGGGCTCAATATCCGCCTCTCCGATCATCAGTCCTTGAACACGTACCTTACGGAGTCCTTCGTCTTCGACCACTTCTTCGTGCGCAAGGTTATGCTCGCGTTCGCGTCGGAGATCTATGTCTATTTCCCGGGAGGATACGGCACGCTTGATGAGTTCACCGAGATCCTCACGCTCGTCCAGACGAAGAAGATCCAGCAAGTGCCGATCGTCCTTTATGGAAAGGATTATTGGGATCCAATCGTCGACCTGTTCCGCAATCATCTCCTTGGAAAGTTCCATACGATAGACGAAGCGGACCTCGCGCTCTTCCAGGTAGTCGATACGGTGGACGAGGCGTATGACTACATCATTAAGACCGTTAAGTGTTAACTATGGGACTCGACTTCAGCCAAAAGCATCTGCTCGGGATGGCGCTCGGAAAGTCGCACACTAAGCGCGCCAAGCGCCTCCAGATGTACGCGTTCTATACCGGACTCATGAGCACGATGATCTCTCTTGCACACCTGATACTCATTGCAATGAAGTAGGCGTGGTATCGTTTACGTATGAAAAAGCACCGGAAGCACGCGCGCGCATCTAAGCCCGGTCTCGAGGTCTATGCGTTCTGGACCGGCTTCGCGAGCACCCTCATCAGCCTGATGCAGGTGATCATCATCGCGACAAAGTAAGAAAAAACCGCCGCTCCGTAGGGAGGGCGGGGTCAGTCGCACAAGGCGTGAATGATGGCGTCGGCCTTGTCCTGGGGCTGATCCAGGAAGATCTTCGTCCACTGCGTGCCGTAGAGCTGCAGTCCACGCACGATTTTCTCATTCGCCCACACCTTGGCATCTACAAGCGTGATCTCTTTATCGCCGTTGAATACTGCAATCGCGATGCGGGCGACCATAGAACGGAGCGGCATTCGCGCACGCGCTTCGGCTGCCCGTTCGAGAAGGTCTTCGCTGATAACAGCGGTCATTCAGATCTCCTATGTGCTGGGAACTTCCTAAATATTATGCACTATCAATTACTAATCGTCAAAAGAACCGAGAACGAGAGTGTGCTATAACTCTCTAGTCGGATCTGCGGCACCTTCCCGTTGGGGAGATGGCTTCCATACAGCTTTCTCTTACAGAAACCGTTCCGGTCACCAATGGCCGCTGGTCCGACACCAGTAACTGAAAGGGAAGCCCATGGCTTCTGATGAAAGACAGCCGGACAGGGAAGAGGACGAACCTGACTCCGATGTGTATATCATCGCGCACCAGGTCCGCGCCGCACTCGCACCGGAGGATGTCGACGATAACCTCCGGCAACGACTTCGCACACAACCGCTCTGAAGGGCGGTTTTTTCTTGAGAGAAAGTTTCTTGACGGCTTTGCATACATGCGACAGTATTCGAATAGATCATGTCGCTGTGACATGAAAACCAGGGAGACGCACATGAGTCGCTTCTTTTTCCGTCTGACCTAGGCCACGTGCTAACGGCCCATTCGCCGCGTCTGATGGCTCGGTCAGGCCTACAACACAGACGTTCCCATCAAACCCTTACGGCCCTGGCGATGTTATTCATTGCCAGGGTCTGTCGCATTAGGACAGGGAAGTGGCTCTCTAGCAGATTTTCTCTTTCATGGAAAACCACTTCCCCGGAGGCCATTTTTCGAGTTTCGGGGAAGTGCTCTATTTTTGTCTTTTTCAGTATTACAAATTTATTCCTAGCTTCAGATACAGGAGAGACTAACCTGATCTGATCGACCGTGAAGGGAATAGAGGGCGCATTGTAGAGGGGTAAGTCACGAGGCCAAGAAGCTCATTAAAGGCCTTCAGGGAAGCGGTTTTAATGTGCGCACAATATACCTTTTACGTAACAAAGTACAAGGAGACTGAGAAAGTGGGCCGTATCTTGCCTCGCTCGAATGTGCGTAATTCCCTTTCTTCAGGACTACAGAGTCGGTCGTCATCAGTCATAGAGACAGCTATCAGTCCTCGTAGACTGCTCTGTATGTGTCACTAAAAAAGTTCTATGACCACTTCCCCGATTTCTCTGTATGGAGCTAGGGAAGTGCTACTTCCCTATTTCATTCAAATAAAGAAAAACACCACGAGTTTGAAGGCTCATGGTGGTTAGTTAGCGCCGGGAAAGCGCCTGTAGCACGTCGGGGCTGTAGAACGCGCTCAGGATCTCATCCTCAAAGAGTCTTCCGAGGAGTGTTAAGTGGAGCACGTCATTTGACCCGTCCTGGAAGCGTTCAAGCAAGCCGAGCGCCTCAAGTCCTCCTACGAGCGTTCGGTAGTGCGCGGCGAGGGTTGGTTCCTCGATCGCAACCTTGCGGTCGTACTCGGTCTCCGTTCGTCCCGTGCGAAGCCCTATGACGTAGGACGCCGCAAGGTGCTCTGCCGGTGTGAACGGCATGCAGGTTCCAATCGGGATCCGTCCGGACTCCATCGCTTCAACATACGCAGCGATGTCCGTATGGTTCCGGAAGAACCAGCCGGCGAAGAACGGGTCCTGACCCGTTCGCTCGTCCACATGCGAGTACGAAGACGCGCCGAGACCGAGCAGATCATTCCCAACCGAAGTCCGTGTCTTCTTAAACGGATCCTCGAACTCAGGGTCCCGAACGAACCGATTGCCGTCGACCTGGTGGTAGCCCATCTCATCGACAAGCGTCCGCCAGATGAGCATCCGACCGAGCAGGGTACTTAACTCCCCTTCAAAGTGCTCGCGCTTCCCTTCCACGCTGAGCCAATCGCCTTGGGGGCGAGCGGCAAAGCGTCCGTGATACCACGTTATGTGCGGAGGGCGCACGAGACGCAGTATTTCGAGATTCTCCCAGACCTCCTCCGGCGTCCCCATGTAGAGGGACTGAATGAGATCAAGGTTCCAGTTCTCGAAGACCGAGTTCACGATCATGCAGGCTTGGTACGCCTGAGCGCGCTTATAGCCGCGCGCAGCTCTCTTTAGGACCTCGTTGTTGAAAGACTGGACCCCAAAGCTGAAGCGAGTCACTCCTGCCAGCTTTAGTGCCTGCAGCTTTTCATGGCCGCCGGGCGCGAGGATGGTAAGAGGACTTCCTTCCACGCAGATCTCGATTCCGGAGACAAGCGTGAACTCTTCGCAGATTTTCGCTAAGAGCGAACGCAGCTGCTCGGTCTCAAGGATGAGTGGCGTGCCGCCGCCGATGTAGACGGATGAAATAGTAGTTCCGGATTCGTGGAGCTTTCGGCCCCAAGATTCGATCTCCTTCTCAAGCGCCGACAGGTAGCGAACAACGTCATCCGTCTTTTTCTGCGAGCTTTTCTCCTGCCCGCGGTATTTGCGAACTGCGTAGTGGCAGAACGTACACTCGGTCTCGCAGAATGCGATATGAATGTACAGGCTCGTTTGCGCGCCATATCGAATGATGGATGAAAGCGCGCTTGAATCCTCTACCTTTGAGAGCGCGTTGAGCGGTGGGTAGGTTACTACCGAATGGCTTCCGCCCAGGATAGATCGCTTGATCGCGACGCCTGCTTGGTGAAGAGTCGGCAGGATATCGGGAATTCCCAGTTGTGAAAGAGCTTCGGAGGCGTTCGAGAACGCGACCGATGGTGTGGTTGCATCTCCCAAGTTCGCCTCCTTAGCTACTATGAGAGTCGGTCTGAGTGTGCAATAGATTTATGAAAAGTACAACACGATGCGCAATTTGACGTATAGAAATTATCTTGCTTCATGTCCGATCCAGTGCTAGATTTTTTATCAGATCACAAGGGCGCTTGTTCTTAGGATCTCGGCGATAGACTCGCTGTACATCATCGAATCGATTGGAGACCATCATGTCTGAAGTCCGGGACCGCATCACGGCCGCTTCCGCGCCCGTCGCCGCTGTCACCCTGAGCCGCAGCCAACTCTTCGCCCACGTGTCGAATTCGCTGCGCGCGAACCACGGCTCGACCAGGTTCAACGCCATCGCCGACATCGAACTCCAGTCGCTGCAGACGCTCCGCCCCATGCTGGTCGCCGGCACCGTGCTCGAGCCCGTCGACCAAGCCCTCGCCAGCGTCGGCGTCGCCACGAACGGCACCGCGGGCGGCGTGATCGATGCGATGAGCCTCAGCAAGGCCGACATGCACCAGGCGTTCTGCCACTGCCTCAGCGCGACCGCCACCGGCGACATGCTGGCCGACCGGCTCGACCGTCTGGCGCCCGACGTCGAAGGGTAGTCGACCGGACTCCCCGCTCCACCGACACCGGAATCCTCTAAGGATCCGGTGTTTTCATTTATATAAAGATTAACTAACTAACGGGCCTGCTCGTACTCCGTGTAGTACTCAACCTTTATGTCATCCACCCACTCAGTGCCGGGAATGATGGAGAGGACCTTGCCGAAGATGCGCGAGTCTTCCTCGCGGACGACGATCGGGTGATACGTGCCGTACTTGTTCTCCGGATTGAGGTAGACGACGTCGCCTTCGCGATCGAAGCGTTTGATAACCGCCATATTCCCGAGAATCGCAACGACACGGTCGCCGTTCTCGACGCGGTCGGTAACCTCGACAATGACGTAGTCGCCGCTGTGGATGCCTGCATCCTGCATGCTATCGCCGACAGCGCGTACAGCCGCGATATTCATAGATGGGCTCGTGCGGCCCTTGATGAGGCTGCGATCAACCATGATGTACTCGTCGTACCGATTCTCCGCATAGACCTCCATGGCGTCACAGCCGGCAGATGCGATAACGGGAACCTGTATCAAGTCGGAAGAAAGCTGAGACGCAACGCCGTCGATAAGCGAGATGCCGCGGTGACGGAATCGGTCGCGCTTAATAAGGCCCTTCTTCTCAAGACTCTCGATGCGCTGAGTCACGCTGCGGAGTGAGCGGAGCTTGAAGGCATCGCGCATCTCGGTTATGGTCGGCGCCTTGCCAGACCTACTGATGCTGCGCTCGATCAGCGTGAGCGTTTCCTTCTGGGCTTGAGTGAGTGATACGAGCCGAGTCATGTATGCATGGTAGCACTGGCGCGTATGCGCCTACAAGACACAAACTACCGATTTCTCCACACAATATACACAACTTCGCCTAGTACGTGAGAACCCAGGACGTTCCTTTTACGGGTAGACCGACAATGTTTGCGGTAGTATCGACGCCAGTCACGTCAAGCGAAAGCTGCTTCCCTACGGAAGAGGCGATATTCCTGGTCAGCATCGCCTTCACGGTGAAAATGCGGTACGAACTTGGTGGAATGGTTGCTTTAAGTGGTGCGAACGCCGTTCCATTCTTGAACGGGCTTGTTCCCTCAACTCCACCTGACCTCCCTATCGATCCACCCTTGTCGTCGCTGGTCTCGAAGCCGATAACAACATCGCCCGATGCGGAACCATTCTGCTTGAAATTAATTCCTTCGATACTTACCGCCGACTTGCCGGTATTCGAGAGCTTTAGATACGTTACGGGAACGGAAGTTCCTCCTGCGGCCGTTCCTCCGAACAAGAGCGGAATAAGCGAGGCGGAAAGCGTTCCGCCGTTTAAGACGGTGCCACCCTGCCCTATGGTAAGAGTCGCTTTCTCAATCAGATTCAGATCAAGCTTCTTCTCTCCGTATAGCTCGACGGCGTAGGTGCCTTTCAGAAGCGCCTTTTTGGCCGGAATCTTCCAGACTCCGTTACGGACCTTTACATCCTTGCTCTTGAATACGTACTTGCCTTTGCTGTCCTTAATAAGTATACGGACCGTCTTCGTTCCCTCGGCGGTTCCCGTGATAGTCGGTTTGGTGCTCGTAGTGCTTAGCGAGCTTCGATCGATGCCGGCTTCAACGACGTGCACCGTTACGGCGCATTCCACTTTGCGGGTCCCATTCGAGAACTTGTACGTATACTTGGTCGTCGCTTCAGGCTCGTCCGTTTCCGTTCCTTGAAGTGCGATGGTCTTTCCGGCTGCATCGGTTGCTTTGGTAGCATTCGTACTCTTCCATTTGATAGTTATCTTCTCACCTGCGGCAAGGAGCACTTCACCCTTTGCATTCGCTACAGTCGCGGTGCCGGAAGGTGTGGTAAGCGTTAGTAAGCACGAGGTCTTCGAGCTTGCGGCCAGCGCAGGGGCCGGAAGCATAAGGGCGAATGCGAGAAAGACTGCACCGACGAAGATCTCAGGTTTTGAGTGAGACATAGGAGTATTAGTTGGGTTACGAAGCAAGGATCGAAGTATACCGCACATACCCTGTTCAAATCATGAAGAAATACTGAATCCCCGGCTCCAAGGAGCCGGGGATTCAGTTAATCGATACGTTCGGAAGCGATTTACACGCCGCCTACCCGATCGCCGACGACTGGGTCGGACACATCCTCGATAAGCATCACGCCGCTGTGAACGCCGAGGTTCGGTGCAGTAGAGAGTGCCTGGTTTGCCGAGGCGGCCTCCACAGTGCGCACTTCGCCCGTGGTATTCACATATGCGTACGTTGCGGCGAGAGAAACTGCGGGTGCTGCGACTATTGCCGCAAGCGCGAAAACACTAAGAAGTACCTTTTTCATGTCCTTGTAATTAATTAATCTGTGTACGCTCATATGTATAGCGTATGGTGCATGAACGCCTCATGAAGATTGTGAAGTCTTCATTATCAGCTTTTCGGAAATTGGCTAGTACCCAAACTCGTCGAGGTGCCTTGTGAAATGCTTCTTGATGGTGGAGTCGAGCGAGCGACTGAAGTCTATAGCGTGTTTTGGTGAGAGCGCGATCTCGGAGACGAGCTGCCCTTCCTTGCTTCCGGGCCTTACATAGGCGAATTGGATGATGACTGAATCATCAGATACGGTTACCTGCGTGGCGTTCACGTAGTGCGCGCGGGAGTCGCGCGGAAGCACTATAGGAAGCTGCTTCTTCTTCGGCTTTGGCAGTTCTTCCTCCATACCTAGGAGACGGTGTTGCGCACTGCATTAAGCAGTCCAGCGACGAATCCGACGATGATATCCCAGCCGTCCTTTACGTACATCCAGACGAAGGAGAAGTTATCCTGCCCTGTCGGTGATTCTACGACGCTCCGGAGAGAGATGCCGAAGTACGAAAAGACGATTATAACGATGATAACGAGGATGATGAATCGGGCCATGGGAGACAGTATACTACGCCCATGCCGGCCAAAAAGGAGGGAACGGGAAAATCCAAAAGGTATACGGATGCCATGAAGCATCTAAAGAAAGCCGACCCGCTCCTATATAAAACTGCCCTTCCCCATTGGGATGAGCTCGCTAAACGTAAGGGGCATCGCCGCAACTATCAGCAGTTGTTTGCGGCGCTCGCAGGCTCCGTAACGGGGCAGCAGCTTTCGACCAAGGCTGCAGACACTATTTGGGGACGACTTGAGGTTGCCTGTAACGGATCGGTTACGCCAGAAGCAATCCAATCTATTTCAATAGAAACCATGCGTGCGGCTGGACTCTCAGCTGCGAAGACGAAGACCCTTAAAGAGCTCTCAAGTGCGATACTCGAAGAACGTCTCGATCTTTCTTCTCTACGTAAAGTTCCTGAAGCGGAAGCTGTCGAACGCCTTTCCGCGATCTGGGGCATCGGGCGCTGGACCGCCGAGATGTTTCTCATGTTCGCGCTCGAGCGGGATGACGTATTCTCGCCGGGAGATTTGGGACTCCGCCGATCGATAGAAGCGATCTACGGACTGCCGAAGGACGTGCACATCCGCGAGCTCGAAACGATTGCGCTTCGGTGGTCTCCGCACCGCTCCTTTGCGTCTCGTGTTCTCTGGCGATTTCGCGATACTCCTTAAGACTTCGGGAACCAAGGGATGAATGCACTCGTCTTCTGCTGGTATTCCTTCCATCCCGGCTTTCCTTCCATGCGCTTCTCAAGCAGCGGGATACCCGAAACCTTGATGAGGAGGAAGGTTATAAGGATCGGGCTCACGAACACGGCGAATACGATGCCTTCAAGCGCAGCAAAGAGTGTGCCGAACGCGATGACGGCGATTCCCCACCACATGAGTGATTCTCCGTAGTAGTTCGGATGACGGCTGTAGTGCCAGAGTCCTTGGTCCATGATTTTGTCTTTGTTCTCAGGATTCTTGATGAACCGGTCGAGCTCGTAGTCAGCCATCGCTTCGAACACGAATCCCTTCACCCAAATTAAAAGACCGAAGAGCGCAACAATGCCGATGCTGATCGATGTATCAAAGGTATTGATCATCATCACCGGAAGCGCGATTACAAAGAGAATTATTCCTTGCAGCATGAATACCTGGAGGAAGCTTCGGGGAATGAACCACTTCCCCCACTCGTCGCGCCACTCCTTATACCGGAAGTCTTCGGGCTTGCCGTGATTGCGCTTCGCAATGCGGCCGGAAAGCCGTATCGCCCAGATTGTAACGAGTACCGACGCAAGAAGGCTTCCGGGCGACATGAATCCTAATACGTAGGTTACCCATGCAACGAGCACGAAGCCGCCTCCGTAGGCGACGTCAGCTACCCCATTATCCTTCTTGATAAGGGCAACAATGAAGGCTGCGGTCATATATCCGAACAGGCACAGTGCGGCGATTCCGAGGTGTTCCATATGGGGGAAGTATAGCAAAGGCAGATCTACGATCCTTTCGAATCAAGCTATGCCTCTAGGAACGCTATCTCGCGCTTCAGGATGAAGTGGCCTTCGATCTTCTTCGGCTGATCAGTCTTCATGCGCTCGAGAGCCTCATTCGGGGTAAGCCAGAGGGTGGTCTGCCCTTCCTCGATCTCCCCTTTTTCAAGAAATGAATTCGAATGTAGCCGCCCGAGGGAGCCTGGAGGAATTACTTCCTCGTGGCACCCTGGGTGCTTCTTTTTTGTAAAAACTGCGAACTGGGAGAGTAGGACTCGAATCTTCAACTAGAGATACGACATCGGATTGAGATATGCGTCCTTAGGTGCAACCGGCATGACGGCGTTCGCGCATGGCGTGGTCGCACCGCGGAAGGCGCCGAGCGTGGTTATTTGGATACCGGAAGCCACGTATACGCCAAAATGAAGGTGCGGGCCCGTAGCGTAGCCGGTCATGCCGGAGTTTCCGATAACCTGTCCGGTCGTAACCGCTTGGCCCGAGGAGACGCCTATTGAAGAGAGGTGTGAATAGAGTGTCGCAAGTCCGTTCGCGTGCTTTATAACCACCCACTTCCCGAAGGAAAGGCAGCCTGGCGCGCTGTCGGTGTTGCCGGTACCGAAGACTGTTCCTCCGAGAGCGGCGAGTACGGGCGTGCCGCTCGGCATGCCGATATCAATCGCGTTGTGTCCTGCGCCGTTGTAGATCTGCGCGTTTGCGGTGGCGAATGCGGTGTTGCCGAAGTACTGCGTTATGCAATGGATGTTTCCCAGTGCGCCCGACTTCCCTGCGCACGACTGCGCGAAGCTAGCGGAGAACGGCCACGCGAGGATGCCGGTCTGTGAGACGGGTGCTGCGCCCTGTCCTACGGACTTGAGACTGTTCTCAAGGTTCGAGAGCTGCTCTTCAAATGCTTTCTGCTGCGCTCGCTTCTGAGCAATGATGGACTGGTAGGTACTTTCCTGGTTCTTGGTCTGCGTTAGCAACTTATCTTTCTCTGACTTCGCGATATCAAGCGTCTTCTTCTGGTTCGAAAGGTCGCCCTTGAGATTGGTGAGATCATTCTTCTTCGCGCTTACATCTTCCTGCTGGCTGGTGAGTGCATCCTTGGCCGAGGAGAGATTCGCCACGCTTTCGCGCATCGCGCTGTTTATGGCTGACGCGTCGTCCACCGCTACCCACGCTTCGGTGAGACTATCGGTGGAGAACACCTGCTCGATGAGGGAGATGTCTCCTGCTTCTGCCATGTCGCGGAGCGAGCGCTCCAGCGTGCGGCGATCGAGGGCGATGAGCTGTTCGGTATCTTCGATATCATAGGAAAGCTTCTCGAGCTTGAGATTCGTCGAGGAGATCTTGTTCTGGGTGAGGTTGATCTCGGCCGCGGTCTGCTGGCGGGAGACGTCGAGCGTCTTTATGGCGGACTGAAGCGTCTGCTTCTGCGTACCGATGACATTAAGCGTCTTCTGGTATTCCGCAATCTCCTTCTCGATCTGCTGGATCTTCCCGTTCTGCGCCTCTATCTGCGCTTTAATCTCGTCTTCAGTTTGCGCAAGTGCGTTTGCGGGCGTAACGCTCGCAAGCAGGAGCGGAATGAGAAGGAGTAGCGAAAACGCGAGTGACTGACGGAACGTCTGCATCTATCCGAGTATATCAGAAAGGCTTGCGAGCGCGGAACGTATGCGTGCGGCGGATTCCGCGGGACCAAGTATGTATATAAGGCTGAACGGGTCCGGAGACCGCTCGCTTCCGGAAAGCGCATAGCGAAGCGGCCAGAGTACGCCGCCGCGGCCGCCCTTACCCAGAACTTCCTCCTCGTCAGCGAGCGGCATAATCGCTTCCTTAACTGCTTCTGCGGAAACATCCTCAGGCATGCTCTCAACGAGTGCCAGAGCACGCTCCAGGGCGCTTCTGGTGAGTCCTGCGCGTCCGGTGGGCTCTTTGGCAACCAGCATAACGGGGAGCAAATTGGGTGCCGTAAAGAGGCAGGAAAGCTCGCCATCCAGCATGCTGCGGGCCTCTCCTAGGGTGTGCGAGCGCTCTTTCAGGAGCGGGAGCGCTTTCCGGAGTCGCTCCGGGTCAGGTACTACGAATTTCCCGCGATTGATGAACTCTTCGTCCGTAAGTAGTCGCATGTGCTCGCGATTCACGAACAGAAGCTTCTCCTCGTCGAAACGTGCGCCCGACTTCTGCACCCGATCAAGCTCGAATAACGCGACGAGTTCCGGTATGCCGAATATCTCCTGATCGGTTCCCGGATTCCAACCGAGGAGCGCGAGGAAGTTAACCATAGCTTCAGGCAGGTACCCTTCGTCTCGGTATTCGAGAAGATCCTTCGCGCCGTCACGCTTCGAGAGTTTCTTCTGGCCGTTCTCGCCGAGGATAACGGGCATTGTGGCGAAGACGGGCGGTTTCTCTTCCAGTGCGTCATACAAGGAGAGGAACTTTGGCGTGGAGGAGATGAACTCTTCTCCGCGCATCACATGCGTTATCTCCATCTCGATATCGTCCACAACGTGAGCGAAGTTATAAGTCGGGTACCCGTCCCCCTTTATGAGTATGAAATCGTCGAGCGCTTCTTCGCCTGCCGAGAGCGGTCCACGTATGGCGTCATCCCATTCGTACCGCTTTATGATCGGCGTCTTGAAGCGAAGTGGGCGCGTGCCGTCCCACTCTCCTGCGTTCTCCGGGCGATGGTCGCGATACAGGAAGGGTCGCTTCTCCTCTTCCGCCTTCTGACGGAATGCTTCTACCTCTTCTTCGGTGTACGGGTCAGGATACGCAAAGCCGGCATCGATAAGGCGCTTGGCGTAGGTTCGATAGGTCTCAAGACGCGCTGACTGCAGATACGGCTCATGCGGGCCGCCCACATCGGTCCCCTCGTCCCACTCGATGCCGAGCCACTTGAGGCACTCCATGATGTGGCCGATGGAGCCTTCTACCTCGCGACCTTTGTCGGTGTCCTCGATACGAAGGATGAACTGGCCGCCGTGCTTGCGAGCGTAGAGCCAGGAATAGAGCGCAGTACGAACACCGCCGACATGCATGAAGCCGGTGGGGCTGGGCGCGAAACGAGTACGGACGCTCATACCTACTTGTTTTCGTGGGTAAGCGCGATACGGATCGCCTCTTCCGCGATGAGACGTGCGGCATCAGGATTGGCGAATCCTTTTGCGGCAAGAGTCATCTTCGATGCGAGCTCAGGCGTGGTGCCCAGTCTACGGGCTTCGCTCGCGAGCACGTGCGGCGTGAGGTTCGCCTCCTCGAGCACTACGGCAGCTCCCGTATGCGCATACGCATACGCGTTCGCCCGCTGATCATGACTAACCGCTTCGGGTATCGGGATGAGTACCGCCGGTTTCCCCCAGATGGCGAGTTCCGTAATGGTGGTTGATCCTGCACGTGCGATAACGACATCCGCTGCTGAAGCGGCATTACGCATCGTGTCCGCATTAAGATAGGCGAACGGGTGATAGCGGCCCGTGTTCCCCGCTTTCTCAAGGATAACGGATGCGGTCTGGCTCACGCTCTCGAAATGATCCTTTCCGGTCTGGTGGATGACGTTCGCGAATGAGACGATGTCGGGAAGCGCGTCGAGCACGGTCTCATTGATTCGGAGCGAGCCTTGGGAGCCGCCCATGATAAGAACGGTCGGAAGAGTCGGATCAAGGCCGAGCGCGGCTTTCGCTCCCATCTTCTCTGGAAGGTTCATGAGTTCGGTGCGGACGGGGATACCCACCTTCGCAATCTTTCCTCTCACCTTTTCCGGGAATCCTTCTATCGCACTCTCGAAAGCGATGCCGATGCGGGTAGCCGCTTTCGCTGCGAGGAGGTTAGCGCGTCCCGGCTTCGCGTCGGACTCGTGGATGATGAGCGGAAGCCGGAGCAACCCCGCGGCAAGGGTGGTCGGGACGCTTGCGTATCCACCTTTAGATATCACGACGTCAGGATAGATCTTGAGAAGCAGGAAGAAGCACTTGAGGGTGCCCCAGGCGGTTACGAACATATCGGTGAAGTTCGAGAAAGACGCATAGCGGCGCATCTTCCCTGCCGGAGAAGCGAGGTAGATGATGTCGTTGGCGAAGAGAACCGCCTCGTCGTAGGGCTTGTCCGCGAGATAGTAGATGGTCGGGACTATGAGATTGCGCTCAGCGCAGACAGCCTTGATCGCTTCCGCTATCGCGATGAGCGGGTAGAAGTGGCCGCCGGTGCCTCCGGCCGTTAGAACGATTTTCATAGCCTGTTTCCTAGACTATACCACGCGTGGGTAAAGAAAATCAGCGACCTTTTGGCAAGGTCGCTGATGTAGATGTGCGTCATGCCCGGCCAGTCCGCCTGAATCGGTCACGGTCAGCGTCGGTGACTATGCCGGGAATTCGTGCCAGGACTTCTGCCGCTTTACTGGAGACGCCGAGCTCAACCAGGGTCTGGTTAGCCCAGAAGATACTACTGTGGAAATCGGCGTGCATGCCGTAATAATGGACACGATCGGCGATCTCTTCAGTTGTCGCCGCACGCCACACCGGCTGGCCGTTCTTGCACCCGAGGTACATGACCCGACGTTCGCGGTCGCAGACGAGAATCCACTCACGTTCGGAAAGGACGAACAGGTCGTCCCGCTCGTAGGAGCTGAATCTCGGCCCATACTGCACGAAGGGTTCCTTGCCCTCGCCACCCGCCCAGAAGGTCGCTATGCCTGCAAGCGGCTCAACGAGATCGGTGAAGTCGAGCTCGCGTGCGGTGACTTGCACGATGATCCCGATCCATGCGACCCGGCGAACAAGACACTCCTTCCTCTTGAATCCCTTAATGCCTGGTTCTGCGCTCCGCAACACTTTGTGAGGTGTATCGGGGCGCTCGGGACCGTCGCCGAAGGGCACCACAGGCGCTGTCTGTCCGGTGCCGATCTTCTGTATCGCGTGCCCGCCTCCCTTCGGAGTTACGAGTGGTATGCCCAGCTCAGGAGAAGCTTTCCTGAGCGCAAAGACGTTGTCTGCAAGTCTTTGTCTCATCTGGATTGCTCCTTTTGTACAATTCCTGCCAATCAGGAACAGCCTATCTATACAACAAATTCAGCAAAGGCTCAACTCTAGATCTTCCGCTTGGTGCGGTGCGCCGCCACGTTGAAGATAATGCCGACGCTAGCCAAGGTTGCGAGAAGCGCGGTCCCTCCATGGGAGACGAACGGCAGCGGAAGTCCGGTGAGCGGCATGATGCCGAGCATGGCCCCTATGTTCATGAATGCCGACAGAGTTATCAGAAGCGTGAGGCCCGTTGCGGCGTAGGCACCGAACGCGGTGCCTGCTTGAGCGGCTATCGCGAACCCGCGTGTCGCGAACGCGAGGAATAAGAGCACGAGGAAGACGGTGCCGATGAAGCCGAATTCTTCTCCATACACGGCGAAGACCGAGTCCCCTACCGGCTCGGGAAGGTAGTTATATTTCTGCGCGCTCTGGCCGAACCCGCGGCCGAGCAGTTGCCCAGAACCGAGTGCGATGAGCGATTGCTGGATCTGGTACCCACTGCCCAGCCCATCGTTCTCTGGATGGATGAAGGTGGCGACACGGCTCATAAGGTATGGGCGCGTCGCGACGAGCGCACCAAGCACGACGATAGTCATGATCGCGAGTATCGCGAAGTCCCGCATCTTCGCTCCAGCCAAGAAGTAGAGCGCGGCCGCAGAAAGCCCAATGATCATGGTCGTCGAGGTGTTTGGCTGCGCGAGCAGGAGAAGCGACGGCACGCCAACGATGAGCCCGAACGGGATGAGTCCGTGCTTGAAGTCCTTTATCTTGTCTTTGGCCTGCGCGAGAAAGAGCGCGAGCATCAGGATAACTGCGGGCTTGAGGAATTCCGCCGGCTGCACCGTGACCGGCCCGATATCAATCCAACGGGTGGCGCCGCCTGCGTGCACGCCCACTCCCGGTATGAACACGACTGCCGTAAGTACTAGGGCGAAGAGATAGAACGGGATAACCGCTTTCATGATCCATTCGGGCGGTGAGAAGCGGATAGCGATGAGCGCCATGACGCCCGGTATGAGTCCGAGCACGAGCTGCGTTATCGCGAGCCTTCCGATCGACGAGCCCTCGCGCGCGAGAAGTCCCAGTGCAGCGGAAAGGAAGATCGCCGCCCCTCCGACAACGAGTATGGCGACGATGAGGGCGAATACTCGGTCTCCGGACAATTTCATGTCTTCCTATTCTAGCCTACGAACGGTCGTTCCCAGATGGTATGAAGAAAAATAAAACCGCCGGCTACCTTAATTGTAGTGGCGGAAGTTAGTCGAACACGGCGGCTTCTGGTCAGCGCCTGATCGGTCGCGTGGTTCCGAACGCGATGATGAGGCCCGACAGGCCGAATGTCATTGGAAGCACGAAGGTCACGATGAGGGCGATGAACGTCAACAGCATCTGGTCCGGCGCGATGTGGTCCTTCCCGATCCCAAGGCAGAAGCCCAGGATGGTCATGACGGACGCCAAGAGCATCAGAAATGTCTTGCCGATGCCGATCCTCCAACCGGCGTAGATCAGGAGCGTCAGAAACACCCCTTCGAATAGCAGTACTCCATTGGCGCTCAGTCCGCCGTCATCGGGTCCTGAGGTCGCTCCTGCTGCCGAATACATCTCTGGCCTCCCAAGTGTCCAAAGAATGCATAGCAGGACAAATGCGCTGAAAATACCCACCGCCCACCGCTCGATGTCCCTGGCCATGGTGGCCCATCCTTTCCGTTACAACCCGTCACAGTAAAGTACTAGATCTAGGAGGTGTCAAATTACCTGGTACGTGCTTCATCGATTCGTCAGACGGTGCGGATTACAGTTCTGCTATGAAAATCACGCACGTGAATCCCGACGCGCTCTACAAAAGCCCGGTCTTCTCGCAAGCGGTACTTGCTGAAGGCGGGAAGACGCTCTATATCGGCGGACAGAACGGCATCCTCAAGGACGGAAAGATGGCCGGCGATACGCTCTCTGCTCAGACCGAGCAAGCGTACAAGAACATTCTTGAGATACTGAAGAGCGTCGATGCGTCCCAAGAGAACGTCGTGAAGATGAATATTAGTGTCGTGAGCGGTCAAGATATCAAAGAGGGTCTCGCAGCAGCTCAGAAGATCTGGGGTAACTACCCTACTGCCATCAGCTTCCTCTTCGTCGAGCAGTTAGGCGTTGCCGGCGCGCTTGTCGAGATCGAAGCGATCGCCGTTATTTAAGGAGCGCGAGAGCAAGGCCGAAGATGCCCGCGATGATGGTGATAACCCAGTACCGCATGGTCACCTTATACGCAGGCCATCCCACCGCCTCGAAGTGATGGTGAATAGGCGCGATACGGAAGAGCTTCTTCTTAAAGACTTTCTTCGAGATCGCCTGAAGGACCGTGGTAGCGACGGTAACAGTGAGCGGAAGCGCAATGATCGGAAGGACAGCCACGCCGACTCCCTCTCCGAGCACGTCGGCCGAGAACGCAGTTATGGAAAGCGCTACGGTAAGGGCCATCGTTCCTGTTTCGGATAAGTAGAAGCGCGCAGGCGGGATATTGAACCAGAGGAACGCGAAGAGGGCTCCGGAGACGGTAGCGGCGAATGCAGCGAGCGCGGTCTGCTCCTGGGCGAATGCGATACCCGCATAGGTCATGAAGATAATCGCGAAGATGCCGCCCGCGAGCCCATCGATACCGTCGATAATGCCGCCGGCATAGAGCGCGAGCGTTACCAGTATGAAAAAGAGCACGAAGAAGGGGCCGAGCTCAATCGGACCGATGAAGGGCATGCCGATCGCGGAGACACCGAGCTTTGCGTAGAACCACCATCCGGCGAATGCACCGAGTCCAGCAACAACCAGAAGCCGATAGCGCAGCTTCAGTCCCCCACTGCTGCTTGTTACTTCGAGTATATCGTCAACAAGACCCACGAGCGCCCCTACCGCAAGTGCGAAGAGCGGGATCCAGGTCTGACTGCGGTTCATGAAGTCGAACGAGGCGAAGGGCTCCCCGAACAGCATGGAGAAGAAGGATATGCCGAGCGCAGTCAGGAGCGTCGCTCCCCAAACGATGATCCCACCCATGCGCGGCGTGGATACCTCCCGTTCGCGATGCAGCTCATCGAACAGCGGTGTCCCGTTGGTATCCCCCATCCCGTTCCCTTTCCCGCCTTTCTTCTTCCAGGTCTTGTACTTGTAGAGATAGTGCGCGAGTAGCGGCGCCATCGCGATACCTATGACGAACGAGACAACGGATGGTATGAGGACTCTGGCAGCGTCTATGATCATGAATTAGAGGGCGTTGCCCACGGCTGCGGTCTGGGAAGAGGGATCGATGCCGGCGAAGTGATCGAGCGTCAGCGACAGAAGTTTATCGACATCACGGAACCGTCCGTCGATTGATGAGCCCAGTACTACTATCGCAACCGGATGCCCGATACCCGCATCAAATACAACCGCGAGGTTTCCTCCGGCAAGGTCCGTGAATCCGGTCTTCGAGAGAAGCAGGTTAGGAACGCGCACCACATCCGGGTTCGTGTTCTTGAGCGTGTGGAGCACGCCTTCCTTCGAGCGAATCGTGAGCGATGAGGCGATAGTCGCATGCGCGATATCAGGCGCCTTGGTAAGGAGTGCACCGGAGAGGGTAGCGACATCGTACGCCGATCCGTATCCGCCAGACACCGAGGTGCTCTCGTCGAGGCCGGTACCGTTGATGGCATAGGTCTGCGAAAGACCCATCGCGGACACCGCGCTTGCGAGCATGTTCTGGCCTGAGGTTGCCTTCGCGATTGCGGCAGTCTCGGCGATTGCCGAAGTCGCATCATTTGAAGAAGCGACAAGCGCGATACGTGCGAGGTCTTTGAACGCGAATGTCTCGCCTTCCGTAAAGCCGCTCTCGCCTTCGGACGCGAGTGCCGACGCGGTCATAACAACGGTTGCGTCTGGCTTGAGCGAGTCGCTCGCGGCGTACATGGTCAAAAGCTTCGTAAGGGACGCGAGTGGGAGCTGCGAGCGGCTGTTCTTCGCGTAGAGCACCTCCTGCGTGGTGAGGTCGTAGACGATAGCTGCCTTCGCTTCGATCTTCGTGTTTGCGTATGCGTCAGGCCCCGTAAGCGGAGCAACGGGTCCCGGTACTTCAACAATAGGCTGCGATTCCTGCTTGGTGAAAAGCGGTGAGATGAGAACGATAAGACCTAAGACAGCGGTACCGGCCAGAAGCGCGGTTGTCGCCTGCTTCTTCTGGTGCCGCTTCTCGAGCTTACGGATCAATGTCTTCAAATCGGGTTCGTTTGCGGTCATAGGTCAGTGGCGTCAGCAGCGGCTGCTTTATCTTCTTGGATACGGAGCATCACGTTCAGTTCCTCATAGCGCGGGAGCTGCTCCCGCTTTTCGACGCCCAGGTGCGAAAGCGCGTCCACGGTAGCGCGATAGCGCGCACGACGCTTGTCCTCAGGGTCCTCATAGCGCTCCACAAGCCCGCGGAGTGTAAGCACGCGAAGTGCGGCGCCAGAGTTCACGCCGCGCACCCAATCAATGTCGCCGCGGGTAGCGCTTCCTTTGTAAAGGATGAGCGCGAGTGTCTCAAGGCTTGCTCGACCGAGGTCGCGGGAGAGCTCGCTCTCGCGCAGTTTCTTGATAGCGTCTGCTGCCCCTGCTGCCGTCTTAAGCTCTACTTCCTCATCGGTCTCAACGAGCGCGAGTCCGCGGTCGTCACCGAGCGAGATGCGGAGCGCATTCAGTGCGTCGTCGATGGAGTCCTTAGATACCTCGAACAGCTTTGCGAGACGCGCCTTCGAGAGTGCTTCGCCTGAAGCGAATAGGACAGCTTCAAGCTGCGAAGAGAGGGCCAGAGCCATATGGTCACAGAATACCGCTTGAAGGCGGTCAAGGGCAACCCTTTGGTACGGAAAGCCTATATATGAAAACGGCCCGCGTGCGCGAGCCGTGCCGTTTTGTCCTCGGAAATCCTGTCCGCTACCTTCGCCGACGCGAACGACCTTCAACCCGCTGGCTGCTGTGGTACCACCACGTCCGCGCTGCTTTCCCTTTCCCGTGCTTCGGAACCTTTCTCCTCGGTCCCGACTTCTTGTTCAAACGTCTGTTCCTATTCTCCTTAGCCATTCGAGCCCCCAAGAGCTTCAGGACATCCCGATGACATCCTTGCCATGAAATATAGCACCGCGATAGCGCTGTCGATACTTTGCGAATATACTTTTCCCCATGACCTGGCTCGACAGCGTGATACTCGGCATCGTCGAGGGCATCACCGAATTCCTCCCCGTCTCCTCGACGGGCCACCTCATCCTTGCGAGCGAGCTTCTCGGACTCCCGTCTACCGAGTTCCTCAAATCATTCGAGATAGCGATACAGCTTGGCGCGATACTCGCGGTTGTAATTCTGTACTGGAAATCATTCCTTGATGTCTCGATATTAAAAAAGATTGCGGCTGCGTTCATCCCGACCGCAGTTATCGGACTTGCTCTGCATGGTGTCGCGAAGACGTATCTTCTCGGGAATATTCAGGTAGTGTTGTGGGCGCTCGCACTTGGCGGTGCGGCGCTCATCGTGTTCGAGCTTCTGCACATGGAGAAGGATTCCGCCGCAGGCGAAGTCCACGATATTACCTATAAGCAAGCGATTATCGTCGGGCTCTTCCAGTCGATAGCCATCATCCCGGGCGTGTCCCGTTCTGCCGCTACCATCGTAGGCGGGCTGATTGCGGGTATCCGTCGCGTCGCAATACTCGAGTTCTCTTTTCTTCTGGCGGTTCCGGTTATGGCAGCGGCGACGGGCCTCGATCTTTTGAAGAGTGCCGGTACGTTCTCTTCGGCGGACTTCGGCAACCTTGCGATCGGATTTATCGTCTCCTTCATCGTTGCCTTCTTCTCCATCCGCTTCTTGCTTCAGTACGTGCGCAAGCATACGTTTATCCCTTTCGGTATCTACCGCATCTTTATCGCACTCGTCTTCTTCTTGTTTGTCGTTAGTTAATCGCTTTGATATCAGATGTAAGTTCTGGGAAATCGTCCTGGTTGAAGTGCCCGCGGTCCTCGAATACTGACGCGAGCGCATACGGCAGCTTCGCCTGATACTTCGCGAGCTCAGTGAATGGAACGACGGGATCGTCGGTGCTCTGATAGAGGTGAATGATGCGGCTCTGCTCGGTGAACTTCGCAAGCGATTCTGGAAGTACGAAATCCGCCAGTGAGGACTCCTCGCTGCTGTCATCAAAGGGTGCCGCTACCAGGAACGTCGCGAGGATGTCTTTATCGATGACGTTCTCCGAAAGGTATTTCGCGAGGAATATCCCGCCAAGTGAGTGGCCAACGAGAATGATTTTCTCATCGAGAAGCGGCACTATCTTGTCGAACCATATCTTCCACTCTGCATACTTGGAGTTCTGCTTGTTGGGCATCTGCGGCATGAGGACCTCGTACTCGGGGCCAAGCTCGTCGCGCATACCCTGCTTCCAGCCTATCCAGGGAAATAGATGCTTCTTGGTTACCTGCTTAGAACGGAGCTCCTCGAGATATTTCTCATAGGAATCATGGGTAGAGCCCCCGTGTATCTCGACAACTTGGATCATAAATTAATCCTTGAGAGAGATGATCTGTATACCGAATTTCTCGAGGTCCTCTCTCGGCCAAAACTCCTCGAGGTCACCGAGTTTCCACCCTCGAACGAAACCCACCGTCTTCGAGATTTCTCGGCCAGTATATTCTTTCCGCTCTTTGCTCCATTCTTTGAGTAAGAGCGTGTCGCCTTCGTGTATATCAAAATCGTTCAGCCGAAGTTCATAGGTCTTCCTCCCGCTCAGAATCTCCTCGAAATACTCAGGCAAAATCTTCTTCTCAACTGTTTTCATATAGTTAATAGCGCGGTACACCTGCGCTCGTATTAGTTATTCGGATGTCTTCGAACGCGGTGTGCTGGAGTGCATCAACAGCTCCTTGCTTAACGAGCTCAAGAAGCGCGAGGAAGGAGACGATAACCTCGACCTTCTCGGCGCTTCCCTTCGAGAACTCCTTGAATGAGAGATTCATAGCGGTCTGGACGCGCTTCAGAAGCGTATCCATAACTTCCTCGATGGTAACGAGGGAACGGATCCTCGCTTCCGGAAGCTTCTCTTCTACTTTCTCGAGAACGAGGAGTGCATGCGCGAGCGCTTCGGTGAGCTGCGGAAGCGTCAGGTCGCGCGATGGGGCGAATATGGGTTCTGGTGCTCGGTCCCCTGCGGAAACGAGTACGGATTGCCCGAAGATGCGCGCAAGTTCCTGTCGAGCAGTACGCACATGCTCATAGAGAATGAGACGACGCTTCAAATCATCGACGTCTTCCTCCTCTTCGGTCGAGAGCTCGAGCTCGGGGATCAGCGACTTCGATTTTATAAGAAGCAGAGTCGCGGCGATGCCGATGAACTGCGCGGCGTCTTCCATTGGGAACGCCTCGTGTCCGCGCACGAACGCGATGTAGTCATCGGTCACCTGCGCGAGCGTAATCTCGTTCACGGAAAGCTTCCGTTTCTCGATGAGGTCGAGAATGAGCTCGAACGGTCCTTCGAAGGAGCCGGCCTTGATGGTGAAGCCCGTGTAGTTGGTTACGACGCGTTCGGGTTCCATGACTCTATGAATGATAGCAGTGCACGGACTGGAGCTCCGGCTGCGCCCTTCGCAAGTTCGTCGCCGGGAGCAGATGTCATACGGGGAGCGATATCGAGGTGTGCCCATAGACAGTCGAGCTCTTTGGCGAACTGCCAGAGAAATATGCCGCCTTCGGTTGCGCCGCCATACCGGCCGCCTGCTCCCGTGCCGATATTAGAGAGATCGGCAAAGGTTCCCTTGATAGCGGGCTCGTACTCATCCCACAACGGAAGGCGCCAGAGATAATCGCCGGTCTCCTCGCCGACGCGCGCGAGCGTGTCAGCGAGCTCATCATCTTTCGTGAGTATCGCGCTTGCATAGAGACCCAGTGCGCTCATAGCGGCTCCTGTAAGCGTCGCCACATCGATAACAACCGATGGTTTGAGACGCTTCGCGTACGTGATCGCATCAGCGAGGATAAGACGACCTTCTGCGTCCGTGTTCAAGACCTCGATGGTCTTTCCTGAAAGCGACTTGAGGATGTCCCCCGGGCGATACGCATTGTTGCCCGGCATGTTCTCTGCTGACGGCACGAGCGCGATGATACGCTTCTTTACCTTCAGGCGTGCAACAAGCGCGATGGTATGGATAACCGCAGCTGCTCCCGACATGTCCATATGCATCTCATAAATGCCTGCTGAGGATTTGAGATTGAGGCCTCCTGAGTCGAACGTAATGCCCTTCCCGGCGAGCACAATCGGCTTTCCGCTAGCGCCTTTGTACTCAAGGACCGTAAACGTCGGTTCCTCACTGGATCCGGCGGCAACGCCGAGAAGCGCCCCCATACCAAGCTTTTCCATCTGGACCCTTCCCAGGGTCGTAACGGTTATCGGAAGCCCCGTAACGGCCGTTTTTGCGGCTTTGGCGAGCTTCCGGGGGGTCATATCTCCGCCTGGGGTATTGGCGAGTTCGCGGCAGTCATTCACGGCCTGACCGATAAGCTGCCCGCGCTTGGTAGCCGCCTCAATAGACTTTGAGGACTTCCCGAGAAGCAGGATCTCATCCACCTGACCGAATCCCTCTTTCGGCTTGGTCTTGAAGGTGGTGAACTCGAAGTTCGCCATCTCATAGTTCTGCGCGGCAAGTGAGGAGATCTCCTCTGGTGTCATCTTCTGCAGATTCTTGAACAGCGCAGGAGTCTTATCGAACTGAAGCGCGATCTTCCTCGCTCTGTGTTTCTTCGCTGCCATGACGATTGCGCGGCAGAGAATTATGAACCGCCTGCGGCTCATGTCTTTCGCTTTTCCGCATCCGAGCTCGAGCCAGTCGGTGCTGTTCTCGCGCACGATGCGTTGCACCCCCATATCTTCTTCGGTTAGGCGGATACGAACGTACCCTTTCGGTGCGTTCTCTATCTCAGCGTTTCCGAAGGTGAGCTTCATACCTCGTCGGCCTGCGAAAGCAGTATGTCGATACGGTTCATGTCGCGTGGGAACGACGACGCCTCTTTTACGTTCCCGAGCTCGAGCATGCGCGCGGTGAAGCGCTCAAGCCCGGTCGAGCAGCCGCCGTGCGGCGGGATGCCGTACTTGAATGCCTGAAGATAGAAGGCGAACTTCTTTGGATCCATACCACGCGATTCGATGCGTTCAACCATCTCGTCATAGTCATGGATGCGCTGAGCACCGCTGTTTATCTCAAGTCCGCGGAAGAGAAGATCGAATCCGCGGCTGAGTACCGGTCCGTCAGACATCGTGTAGAAGGCGCGAGCTGCTACCGGGAACTTGGTGATGAACACGAAGTCGGACCCATGCTCCTTGAGCGCCCATTCGCAGATGGCACGCTCGTGCTCGGGGGTCATGTCGTCTTCGGCGGCAACACCGAGCGTCTCGTGAGCTTCGGCAAGTGTGAGTATAGGGAACTTTTGTCCAAGTGCTGGTACCGGGACTGCGAACCGTTCGAAGACATCCGCATGCTTTTCTCCCACGGTCGTGACGACGTCACGGATAACGTCTTCGAGCATCTGCATAACGTCGAACTCGTCCTTCACGAATCCCATCTCGAAGTCCATCTGGGTGAGCTCGGAGAGGTGACGGGTAGTAGCGCTCTTCTCGGCGCGGAAGATCTTCGCAATGGTGAATGCGCGTTCGAAGGCGCCGACCATGATCTGCTTATAGAGCTGAGGGCTGGTTGCCAGGTAGGCGGTTCGATCGTTGTAGTACTCGACCTTGAAGACCGCAGCACCTCCCTCAGCGTCTCCGCCCACGAGCGCTGGCGCCTGGAAGTCCATGAATCCGCGTGACGAGAGCGCGTGACGGTATGCGTCGACGATAGTCGCCTGGACGGTGAAGATATCCTGATCGCGGCGGCTTCGGAGTGTGTACGGGCGGTTATCAAAACGGGTCTCGATGTTCAGCTCGCCATCCTTATCGAACGGAAGCTCGGCAGCCTTCGCGAGGATCTCGATGCCCTTGATCTCCAGCTCGATGTCGCCGTTCACCTTCCCTTCCTGCACGTTCTTCTCCGGACGCTTGTTAACGATGCCTGCAACCGAGACCACGAATTCGCCTCGAGCCTCCTTTGCGAGCGTCATGAGCGCTTCGTCTCCGGGGAGGACAACACCCTGGACAGTTCCCGATCGGTCCCGAAAATCGAAGAATACGAGCTTTCCCTGGTCGCGCCTCACGTCCACCCAGCCGTTGATAACCACCTCCTCTCCCGCCTTCTGGGCGAGGTCTCCTATTAGCGTCCGTTCCTTCATATAAAGACAAAATAACACGCCCGGGCATTGAATGCTCGGGCGATTGTAATGCGGAGAATGGCGTCTCCGGATCTGTCTCAGGTGTAGGTCACGTCGATCCGTGCGGTCACGCCCTCTTTGCCAGGAATCATCTCCGGTGCGGACTCGGATACGATCGCGCGTTCTGGGCGTTCGCCGAACCAGACCGTCATCTTCTGCTTAGCGATTCTTGCCGCTTCGTCGCCATTCGGATGGCTGCCCTCAAAGTGCATGGTCGGCATCAGTGACCCTTTGATGAGTGCCGACGGTAATCGTCAGCGTCCCGTAATTAATACGTATAAAAAGTATCTGTCAACTACGCGACCCCGACCGCCCTTCGAACCAATTCCATCTTGGCATTCGCTCGTTCGTTAGCTTGCTCAGCTCCCCTTCGGAGCGTCTCGGTAACTATCTCAGGGTCCAAGGACAATTCATGGAATCGATCGCGCATCGGCGCTATGAACGCATCGAGGTCTTCGACAAGCGCTTCCTTAAGTGCTTTGTACTTGCCTGCGTGCTCTTCATAGAGGGAGTCGAGCTCGCGTTCGCTCTTGACGAGCTTGTGGATGCCGTAGACGTTCTCGGGCCGGTCTCCGGACGAGTCGGTAACGATGCTCATCACCGCTTCCTCGATCTCGAGGCGGGATGCGAACAAAGGGATGGTGTTCCCGTAGCTCTTGCTCATCTTCTGTCCATCAGTACCAGGAACGATGGCGACGTCCGGCATGATGTATTCCTCGGGAAGCGCGAAGGTCTCGCCGAAGGTTCGGTTGAACTTCTCCGCGGTATCCCGCGCGTACTCGATATGCTGCTTCTGGTCCTGCCCGACGGGGACTTTCGCGGCGTCATAGAGCAGGATATCGGCAGCCATCAGCATCGGGTAATTAAACGTACCTACCGATACTTCCTTCCCTTTCGCTTCCGCGTCCTTATAGGCATGCGCGCGCATGAGATACGGCATGGTGGTGATGGTGTCGAAGATCCACGCGAGTTCGGTGTGCGCAGGCACGTCCGACTGCTTGAACAGCACTACCTTCTCCGGATTAAGGCCTACGGCAAGGTAGGAAAGGATGAGCTCACGCGTGAGTTCCCGCATCTCGCCCGCGCTTTGTATGAAATTGAGTGCGTGATAGTCCGCGATCATGAAGTAGCAGTCGTGCGTTCCGATGGTCTGGAACTCCACGAACTGCTTCATCGCACCGAAGTAATTCCCGATGTGCGGGGTGCCGGTGGGCTTGATGCCGGAGAGAAGGATAGGCTTGTCGCTCATGAAAATACGATACCACAGGCAAAGAAAAACGCCGTCCGTTGCCGGGCGGCGTTGTAGGTTCAATTGGTAGACCAGATATCTTCTTCTAGCGGATGTTGATCAGCTTCACGAGCCTGGGTTGCCTGCATTCGCCGCAGGGAACTTCGGCCGTGTGACCGCGCTGCACGATCGTCGCGAGCGCCTTGCGAAGCGGCGCGCCCGGTCCGAGAATCGGCAGCCCGCCATCCGCGGGCTCCATTTCCGTCTTCGGTCCGTACCGAAACTCCGTCTCAACTCCCCATCCATCGCCCTGTTTATAGCGCACCGTAACGGTGTCGCCGTTTTTCAGGTCAGCCGGCCTCTTGTGTCTCGGGGAAGCAGTGCCCCCCGATTCACCAATCGACACGGATCCGACCAACAGTTCTTGGGCAACAGCAACGTCCATCTAAAACACTCCCCATGTGTACAACAAAGATTCAGAAGTCCCTCCCAACGGGACAGGATCATAGTAGTACTAAAAAAGGATATGGCAAGGGTTTATAACCCCGAAGCCTTGAGCGCCTGCAGGCGAGCCTGAAGCTGGGCTACGAGCGCAAGGAGCGTAGCGAGTGTCGCCTGCACGTCTGGGCTTGGTGATGAGACGTTCGCGGATGCAGGTGCCTCCTGATTGAGGAGTGTACGGGTTGCACTGTCTACCGAACCGGTAACTGCTGCACCTTTTGCTTGCTGGTACGCACGGAGCGCTGTCGCCGTGAGCGGACCGAAGTAGCCGGTTACGGGACCAGCATAGAAACCGGTTCGCGTAAGAAGATTTTGTAAATCGGTTACTGCCTGCCCGGTCGAGCCGACTGTCAGGTCGCTCGTGAATGAGTAGGTAGGCGTGACTACTGCAGTCTGAGTCGCTGAAGAGTGGAGTTCTCGGGTCGGGTTCGCAACGGTCGTGGCGGTCGTCGTGCTTCTTTTCTTTGCGGTTCGGCTTCCTCCGCCTCCTCCTCCACCCCCGCCTCCTCCGCCACCGGAAGAAACAACCGGACTGGTAACCGTAACTGTACGCGTAAGCTGCGTCGCTGCATTCCCTGCAGCGTCCATGACGTTGTATGTAACAACATACGTACCGTCGGATGCAGTGTTCACTGAATCCCCGCCTACCGTAACCGTAAGACTTCCGTCGGTCTCATCGACTGCGGTTGCTCCTTCTTCGGTATAGGTATCTCCTACGGTAAGAGAAACGGTTGCGCTTCCGGTAAGCGTAATGACTGGTGCCGTCACGTCGCCCGCTGCGAGTACTTCAAGGAAATGACGGGCATTCAATCGTTTATCGCTTACCATGGTTCCCTCAAGCGCATCGTTGGTGTCCCCGCTTGCTTGAATCGCGTTCTTAAGCGCGGTTGGCGTTGCTGCTGGATACAGTGACTTAGCTAGCGCGAGCGCTCCTGCAACCATCGGTGCTGCCATCGAGGTTCCGCTCAGATAGCCATACGCCATATTCACTCCCGTTGTAGTCACGGTGCTGAGGATATTACGACCGGGTGCCGCAAGGTCGACAGTAGTGCTGCCGTAATTCGAGAAGCTCGTGAGTGCATCGTTTTGATCGCTTGCGGCAACTGAGATGATACTCGGAAGGTCGTACCCTGCCGGATAGGTCGGGGTCGCTGCATTATCGTCCCCGATGACGTCGACGCCGCCATTACCTGCTGATGCTACGAAGATGCCGCCGGCGTTCTGGAATCGTTCGATGGCGTCGTACTCCGCTTGTGAGAAGGTGGTGCCGCCATAGCTCGCGTTGATGATATCGGCGCCGTTCTGCGTCGCGAAGTCGATAGCTTTCACTTCGCTCGCCACATCGAGCCCGAACTTGAGCGCCATGATGCGGGTATTCGGCGCGACACCTATCGTGCCTGTAGCGTTATTCATCTCCGCACCGATGATGCCTGCGACATGCGTGCCGTGCGTACCTTGAGAGACGAGCGGGATCTCCGGAAGCGGTGTCGCGTCGTTGTTCTCGAAATCGTAGCCGTGGTTGCAGGAACCAAGCATAGCTCCGGTCTCTGATACGCACGCGGATCCGTCCCACATGCGGTTAGCGAGATCGCCGTGGTTGTACATCACGCCAAGATCGATCACGGCTACAACAGTAGAAGTTCCTTGCGACAGGCCCCACGCTTCGCTTCCGTCGATATCAGCGTCCGCAGTGCCCATGACTCCGTTCACGTTCTGGCCGGTGTTTTCAAGGGCCCAGAGAAGCGCGCGATGCGCATCATCGCTGTTGATAGCATCAAGCGTACGCTCGTAGTTGGGTTCGGCGTACTCAATCAAAGGATTGTCCTCAAGTCGCTCAGCCGCTTCTTCCGCGCTCTCATTGATCTCGGAAGCTACGACCGAGATATTCGCATCCGGGAGATGCTCAGTAACGATAACGCTCTCGATGTCCGCGATGTCTTCCGCGATCTCTCGGTCCGCCGCTGTCTCAAGATCAAGCTCGCTCTCCTTAAATTTCACGATAACGGTGGGAGTATCACTCGATACCGCCGGTGTTGATTCTTCAACCTCGGTCGTTGTCGCCACAGAAGTCTCTTCTGCAGATGCTGCAGGTTCAACACTGCTTTCCGTTGTCGTGGCTTCCGGTTCCGCAGCATCAGAAAGTACCGTCTCAAATGGAGCCGGTACTTCTTCAACTAGGGGCTCCTCAGCAAACGCAGGCACTACTCCGGTTAGGAGAAGTGCAGCGAGCGTAACTGCTGCGAGGAACTGCTTGTTCATGGTGCGCCGGGTAGGATTCGAACCTACGTAGACCTAAGTCAACTGGGTTACAGCCAGTCGCGATTGACCACTCCGCCACCGACGCATTCGATGCGATACTCGTCTATCCAACATAGTATCTGCTTCAATAACTTTGTATCACAGTATCGGACATGTACAAGCCCGTGAACCATTCGTGGACCACGAATGCCCGGTGTAGCCTGCTGTTTTATATAGGGCTTAACGAACTGATCTTCTGGAATCGAAAGAAGTCTGCTCCAAAATGTTCGTATCCCGGATATATCCTGTCCTTCGTAGCAGTACAGATGTCCTCGTATCCTACTTTCATCCACCTGACATATTTCCGAAAGAAATCTCTTAAAAATAAGGACCATGTCAGGATCTGAGTTTGCGAAGTCCACTGTTCCTTTCCCAACCTTGTATCCTTCAGCCCAATAGAGCATTACTGCCGTCATCTTAAGACGTTCTTCCTCATAGGAAAGATCTTCTTTTACCTTGTATGAAAGGGGCTGCGCGGTAAATCTAATCCTGTTTGATTCACGTGTCGTGCGACTCTTTACGCCAAGTTTTCGCAGTGCGCGGAATACCGTATGTATATGGATACCCAGAGTATCAGCAACTTGCTGTGCGCTTAAACCGTTACCATACAATCTCGCAGCCTCTTTCTGTTGGTCCAGAGTTTGGAACGTCATTAAGCTCAGAATGTCATTCTTAGCTTAATGAAAAGATGGATTTTATTTCAAGTATTACTTAAGAACAAGAACAATGATGTCCCGCTTCCCTTTCTTGAGTAGCGCGAGACCATCAGTGAAGTCTTCCTTTCCAATCTTTCGATCGACTGAATCGATACCCTGGCCATTCAGCGAAACTCCTTTCCCTTCGACCAGTCTGCGTGCCTCTCCTTTCGAAGGCGTCATCGAGGAATTCACTAGCGCGTCTATAACTGAATATCCTGCCGCAAGATCCGCCTTCGTAATCTGAAGCGAGGGCGCTTCTGCGAGCACAACCGCGCGCGCTTCCTTTGGAAGACTTGAGAGCGGCTCCTTTCCGAATAACGCTGATGCTGCCGCCGAGGCGGTAGCTGCCGCTGCTGGGCCGTGGACAATCTCCGTCACGGTGCGGGCGAGGGTCTCCTGTGCTTCGCGAGCGCCTGGGTTCTGCTTGTGCGAAGCCATCATCTCTTCGATGCGCTCGACGGGAATAAAGGTGTAGAACTTTAGGTACTTCTCCACCATCTCGTCGGGCTGATTGAGCCAGAACTGGTAGAAGGCGTATGGGGAGGTTTTAGTGGCATCGAGCCACACCGCATTCCCTTCTGACTTCCCGAATTTCTTTCCGGCAGCGTCCGTTACAAGCGGAATGGTAAAGGTAAAGGCTTCTTTTCCGAGCTTGCGGCGAATGAGTTCGACGCCAGAGAGGAGGTTGGTCCACTGATCAGTGCCGCCGATCTGCAGATCCACGCCTTTCTCCTTGTTCAGGATGTAGTAGTCGTATCCCTGGAGGAGCGAGTACGCGAATTCGGTGTACGAGATGCTGTCGTCTGGATTCTCGAGCCGGCGCTTGATGATATCGCGCTTAATAAGCTCGTTGACGGTGAAGTGCTTGCCAATATCGCGAAGGAAATCGACGAGCTTCACCTTTAGGAGCCAGTCGGCATTGTCCACGACGGTTATCTTAGTCCCGAGTATGCGCTGCATCTGCACCTTCAGCGCTTTCTTATTCTTCTCGACGAGCTTCACGTCAGCGAGCGAGCGTTCTCCCGAATCCCGTGGGTCTCCGATCATGCCGGTGCCGCCTCCCACAAGCAATACGATCTTGTGGCCCGCGTCAGCGAGTCGCTTCATCATCAGCACTACGACGAGATTCCCTGCCTGCATTGAGTCTGCAGAAGGGTCGACGCCAAGATACGCCGTGCGGCGCGTAGAGAGGATCTTCTCGAGATCAGCGGAAGTGTGCTCCACCAATCCGCGCGCTTTTAGGTCGTCTGCCAGGTTCATGAAGCGAGTATACCAGGCAGTCGTTTAGGATGCAGGGAGCTCGACAACGAAGCGGCTTCCCTTACCCACTCCTTCCGACTCCGCCCATACCTTTCCGCCATGGGCCTCGATAATGTTCTTCACGATATAGAGGCCGAAACCGGTACTCTCAACGTTTATCTTCATGGACTCGGCGCCATGCCCTCCTTCGGTGAAAAGGTGCGACATATCCTCCGGGGTGATGCCGATGCCGGTATCTTTGACCGAGAAGCGGATTTTATCTCGCGTTTGCACAAGCTCGATGTGCACCTCTCCCGAAGGGGTGTATTTGACGGAGTTATCGATGAGGTTCTTGATAGCGTTCACGAGCTGTGTACGGTCGCCGAGTAACATGACAGGCTCGCTTCCAGTCTCGATGACGAGCTTCAGTCCTTTCTTCTCGGCGGTCCTCCGTTGGTCGTTAGCGACCTCGTCGACCAGCGTCTTCAGGTCTATCTGTTCCTTCGCATAGGTCACCTTTCCGTTCTTGATATTCGCGGCGTTTAGGATCTCCTGGATGGTTGCCACTCCCCTGGTGTCGGAAGCCAGACCCTCTTCGAAGAGCGGACGGAGCGTATCCGGTATCGTGCCGAAGTCTCCCTCAAGCGCGGTTGCGAAGATGTTACGCGATTTCGCGACGAATCCTTTTATTTGGTGAGTAATGAAGTGGATAAGGATGACCTGCTGGTTATTCGCGCTTTCGAGGTTCTTGGCGAGCTTTTCGATATGCTCACGCTGCTTGATCTCGCGCTGAACGCTTCGAACGAGGATAAACCCGAAGAAGATGGTAAGTACCAGCGTGAGCGTTACCAGCCAGTAGTTGGTCGCTGATTGCTCGAATAGGTATTGCGACGCGACGAGGATAACGAGGGCGATAACGAGGGCCTGCGCACCGAGGAATTTCAGGTTGAAGGCATTGTACTGCACGATAAGGTACGCGAGGAACGCCATAAAGACGGCCATCGCGAGGATGCCGTACTGCTCCAGACCGAAGTCAGGAACGACCCCCGTCTCTACCAGGTAGCTGGCAAGGAAACTGGTGCCAAGGAACGTGAGCAGGAACAGCTCCGCGCCGAGCGTCGCGAAGGTGACTGCCGCTCGAGGAATGCTTTTTGCTTCCTCTTGCTTGCGTCGCAAGAGCGGGAGGAACGGTATGAGGACGGCAGTAAGGAGTCCGAGGCCGTGATAGTAGTAGAGGAATCCCGCCGCCTCGACAGCGACACAGTCGCGTATGTCGAATCCTTGGAGATTGAGTGACGTTGGCGCGCCGATGATGACCGGAAGCAGCAGCACGCCCCATGCTGCGACGAGCCAGACGGGGATCCTTCGACCCGTGACGAACGAGAACGTAAAGAAGAATGTCAGGGCGAACATCAGGCTTGAGAGGATCCCGATAAGCGACCAGAGGAACATCATCGGTGTTGCCTGGTCGAACGTTAGCCATATGAGGAGATCAGTGGTGGTCCAGAGCGCAAACACGATGCTGAGCGCGAACAATAGCTGGGCGCTCGTCGACTTCCGATTCTTCACGAGCACATATATGCCGAGAAGCAGCGCCATGATAGTCGGCGGAATATGGGTGTAATAGAGGAAGGAAGCGTATCCGTCCACGATCTCTTTGCAGTACTCGAGATTCGGCAGAATGTTGTATCCCATGATTAGATATCGGTGCGCAGGCTGTCATGATAATAGCACCACTGGTCACTCTGCCCTTCCTTCTCCGCGGGCATCGCGCGCACGATCAGCGGGGCACATCCTGCGGCATCCGCGAGTGTGCGGAAGGCCGGCATCACCACCTCCGTCGTGAAGGAGGCTTCCCGCTTATCCATCAGGAAATTCTCGAACAGTATGCCGTGGACGAGGAACAGTCCGAGATAGCGTAGGTAATAGCTCCATCGGTCCCCGCCTCGGTTTGGTATGAACCAGTCCGAGAAATCGTACAGCTCAATCGGCCTGCCCTTGAGGTACCGTGACAGCAGGTCATGGTGGAAATCAGTGAGCGGCGTCCCTGCGATGGTGGTGATTTCCGAGAGCAGCTTCCCTTCATCACGGTTGAAATCCACGATGCGCTGCAGCGTCAGGCGCTGGTCATCCTCGCTCGAAGTAAATGCCAGGCGTCCTAAGCAATATTTCTCCCAGTTGCGCGCAACAAACTTGTCGGCGGTGTATTCGAATACACCGGCGGGGAGCCCGATCCGCTCCGCCTGTTCGTAGAACGCGCAGAACTCATACGAAGGTGATGCTATGGGCCGCGAGAAGATGGCCATCGGGCCTGAAAGCAGCATCGGTGGGATCTCGATCCCGAAGAGTGATTCGATGAATGCGCAGAACGTAGGGTCTGCCTGTCGTCGTCGCAGCTCCTCAATCGCTTCTTCCGCGGACGTGTAGTAGAGAAAATCCGTTTCGGCCGACATATACGATACCTGGAGAGCCTACAAAGGCTTCGTTGAGCACTCCTCTCCCGTTGCCGGGTCGCAGGTAGTCTCTTGGCAGCGGGCCTCTCCTTCCTCGCATCCGAGTACCGGGCACTCCCCATTCCAAGCATTGCAATCAGGCACCGAGTACGCAGGTTTGCTCACCTGCGTGTAGAACTGGGGAGTATTTTCTCCGTCGCCGACGAAACAGGATTCGACAGCAGGGTCGCACGGGACGTTCGCGAAGAGCAGATAGTCCTCCATGATGCAGATCCGCCAGAATCCGTAGGCTATCGAAACAATGCCGACGCAGACGAGCGCGGCAAGCAGATGCTTCATTCCCATATGCCGGAAAGTATAGCACTCACGAAGCCGAGTAGATCCGGCCTAGGAGCCGAACAGAAACACGCTGCTTATCGTTATAAGGATCAATGCGGAGATTTTCTGGACAAGGATCCGTGGACTACGCTTCTCGTCGATCAGACCCGGGAGGAACAGGCTTAAGAGAAGTCCCATGACAAATACGACCACCGACTGATAGACGTGGGTCAGCATAACGAGGGCTATAGGAGCAAGGAGCACCAGATAGTTATATGCCGCAGTGCCAACGCCGGTTATGAACTCATTGAATATATTTAAGCCGAAGATGGGTGTTCCGCTCGATCGCATGTGCGAGAAGAACGCGCGCCTCTGGCTCGGAACGAGTAGTATCCCTATGCCAATGACTGCGAGGCTCACACTCTGCCAAAACATCGATATCCAGAAGCCCTCCTCGAGCGCGAGAAGCTTAAATACTGCCTCATACAGGGCGAATAGCGCGGATGCGCTCAGAACGAACCCGAGCAGTTTCCATTTCACGCTTATCGGCTTCCCTTTCTCTATATCGAACGCGAGCACCATGCCGCCGAGGATGATGAGCGCTCCAAACAGAGCTTGGCTCGTGGTGATGGTCTCATTGAGGATCAGGAATCCAAAAATAAGCCCGAAAATAGGCGTCGTCTGGAAGAACGGGAGCACAGTTGAGGTGTCCTCTATGGTAAGCGCATACAGGTACAGCCATACCGCGAACGCGCTCAGAAGACCTGCAGCAAAGAGAGCGAGGCCGATCAGTGGTGTCACGGATAGCGCCGCAGGATCGAGTATCAGATATATCGGCGCAGCGACTATTCCGAAAAGACCGGAATACGCCATAAGTATCGACACCGAGCCGTCGGGAAAATACTTCGAAAGCAGGATCTTGTCTATGAAATTGGAGCTCGCCCAGAGTACGAGGGGGATGAGCGCGAGGAGGAATATGGGATCCATTGCGCAATCCTAGCACGCGGGCATCCGACGCATGAAGCCAGTTCTATGCAGGGCGGGTATCGGTTAGAAAGCTGCCCGCCTGTATGCTCCAGAGCTTATGGTAGAGGCCTCCCTCATGATTCAGAAGCTCCTCGTGGGTGCCTTCCGCCGCTATCTGTCCGTCCTCGATGACGATGATGCGGTCCATCTTCATGATTGTTGAGAGGCGGTGCGCGATGACAATAACGGTCTTTCCTTCCATGAGCACCTTAAGCGCGTCCTGGATGAGTGCCTCGGATTCGGAATCAAGCGATGACGTCGCTTCGTCGAGCACGAGTATCGGCGCATCCTTGAGGATGGCGCGAGCGATCGCGACGCGCTGGCGCTCGCCGCCCGAGAGCTTAATCCCGCGCTCGCCGACGAGTGTGTCATAACCGTTCGGAAGTGAGGCGATGAAGTCATGGCAATGCGCTTTCTTAGCTGCCGCTACGATTTCTTCTTCCGTCGCGCCTTCCTTTCCGTATGTGATGTTCTCCCGAAGCGATCGGTGGAACAGGACGGATTCCTGCGGTACGAATGAAATCGCGCGACGAAGACTCTCTTGGGTCACGGTGCGGATATCCGTCCCATCGATTTGTACCGAGCCACCGGTTACGTCATACAGGCGGAGCAAGAGCTTCGTTATGGTGGACTTGCCTGCTCCCGACGGGCCGACAAGCGCTACTTTCTCGCCGCTCGCGACGGTAAGGTTGAATCCGGAAAGGATGGGCCGAAGATCATCAAACGAAAAATCAACCGAATCGAGCGTAATAGCGCCTTCAGCAACCGTAAGCGTGCTCGCAGAATCGGCATCCCGTATCGAATGCGGCTGCGCAAGTATGCCTATCATCTCGTTACCTTCAGCGAATGCATCATAGAGCTGGCGCATGTTGCTTCCTATATTCATGATTTGGTCCATGAGCGAGAGTATGTAGATCTGGATCAACACCAGGGTACCCAGACTCAGTAGCCCTTCCGACCAGAGGAAAAAGCTGCCGAACAGGAGTCCGATCTGGGCAGCGCGCGTCAAGAATCCCTGCACGCCGTAATTCACGACATCGGAATTCCATGATTTCATCGTAGCTCTGTACCAGTCTCCGATGACTCCGGAGATCAATCGTCGCTCAGCGTTCTGCGTAGCGAAGTACGCGACGGTTGAATGATTGCCGATGACATCAGACAGTGCGCCAGTAAGGCGACTATCCGCCGCCGAACGCTCTAGTTTGAACTGGTAGCGCCACTTCGTCATCACGTACTGGAGGATGAGAAAGAAGATAGTCCAGATGAGGAGCCCGAGCCCAATCCACCAGTTCTGAAGGAAGAGCACAACAATTACGCCGACCGCGAACAGCAAGGTCGGCATCATTCCCTCGATCAGGCTGTTGAAGATCTGCTGATAGGAGTGTGCGTAACGGCCGACGCGACGCGTGAGTGATCCCGTAAAGTTATCGATGAAGAAATCATGCCCATGCCCGATTAGGTATCCGAATGCACGATTCAACAGATCCTGCTCTACGCGCGCCTCGAGCCGTATCACGCTCATCATCTGAATCCGATAGGCAGCCCAGTTTAGGAATGTAATCACGGCATAGCCGCCAAGCGTCGCAAGCATGGCTCCGCGAAGCGTTCCGTCTATTCCCGCGGTAGTCAGCAGATCGATGAAATGCTTTAAGAAAAGCGGCGCGGCAAGGTTAGTGGCAGTGGCGCTGAGGATCCCGATGACTACGCCGAAGAACAGCCACGGATACTTAGCCGTCGCCTTCGCGAAATCCTGTATGACCGGCCACGCCTCGGTATTTTTCTTTTCTTCAGGCAGCATAAAGGGACAGTATACCACGCCTCATTGACGTTTACTAAAAAGAATGTTCGGACGAAAGTAGGCTCTAGCGGGCGGCGATGAAGAGTCCGGCAAGGGGTGCTACGAGCCACCAGAAGAAGTACTGCTCCGGCATGAGAATTGATTCGAGCATCGGGGTCAGGGGCAGGAGTGAGCCTAGGTCGAATGACTGATACCCGAGGACGAGAATGAATCCCGCGGTCGCAACCGACAGGATGATCATGATGAGCGGATTGATGCGCATCAAGCCCGAGGTAGCGATCTTGCGGAGCAGGAGATACGGAACGAACGAGAGACCGAGGAACAGTACGAGGTTCGAGGCGGTCGCTACTGTTCCCCCGCTACCGGCTAACATCTCCTTATACGGGAAGACGGTGTAGAGGCCGTATCCCGCATAGAGCGCGATCACGAGCGACGTGAACACGGCGCGACCGGCACGCATCGCGAAGAGAAAGAGCACGACGGTGAGGACGATGAGCACGAGAAAGTTGCTCGCGAAGCTTATGATGTCGCCGAGTCCTCCGGTCGCGTACGTATTTATAAAGTCCATTACGAACTAGTATAGCTCGTCGCGACCCGTGATATGTCGAGCATCCCCAAAGAGCCACCTCTATAATCCCTCTGCTTTCAGATCTTCGATAGCTTTCTTCGCTTTACCTGACAGTTTCTTTGGTAGGGTCGCGGTGAGACGGATGAGGAGGTCGCCGGAATTCCCGTCGATGGTAACTCCCTTGCCGCGCAGGCGGAGCGTCTGCTGTGCTTCGGTCATTGCAGGAATCTTCACTTCGAGCTTTTTTTCGTCGACGGTCATGATTGTGGCGGTAGTGCCGATGAGCGCATCGGTCAGCTTAACGGGCATGTTCATGACGAGGTTCATGCCCTCCTTCTTGAATACGGCGTGCGGCTTCACATGCACTTTCACGTACAGGTCGCCGGGAACCCCGCCCTTCACCGCTTCTCCGTTGCCCGGCATGCGGATCATCTCGCCACCATCCATACCAGCCGGTATCTGAATGTTGAGCTCCTCCTCCTTCTTCAGGATGCCGTGACCGCTGCAGGTCTTGCACTTCTCCTTCGGAACTTTTCCTTCGCCTTCGCAGGTAGGGCAGCCGCGCACGCTCGTGAATGCACCGAGTGGTGAGTTGCGGGTCTCATGGATGCGGCCCGCGCCGTTACAGGTCGTGCAGGTGTCCGTACTGGTGCCGGGCGCGGCACCAGTACCGCTACAGGTGTCACACTTCCCAACTTTGGTAAGCAAGACGGAACGCTTCCCGCCGAGGATGGATTCCTTGAAGGTCACCTCAATGTCTATAGAAATATCTCTACCGCGCTTTATGCGGCCGCGGCCTCCCTGCTGTCCTCCAAAGATGTCGCTGAATCCGCCGAAGAGATCGGAGAAATCAAACTCCACGCCGCCCTGTCCGAAGCCACTGAACTGGCTCGGATCGAATCCTCCGAACCCGCCTCCTGGAGCGCCTCCTCCCTGGAAGGTCTGGCCGTACGAGTCGTACTCGCGGCGCTTCTTCTCGTCCGAGAGGATGGAATATGCTTCGGTTATCTCCTTGAACTTCGCTTCGTCACCGCCCTTGTCGGGATGATGTTTCTGCGCAAGCTTGCGGAACGCTTTCTTCACGTCGTCGTTCGTCGCCTTCTTATCGATACCGAGCGTTTCGTAATAATTCTTCGCCATATCCTTGTACTATACGCGTTCGAGTTTCCGGAGGCAAAAACGGGAGTATAAAAACAAAACGAGCGTCTCCCGGGGGAAGACGCTCGTTCTTGAAGACCCGTAGATCTTCGCTTGTTCCTACGGAATCAAGGTGCCGTAGACACCGCGGCGCCAGCGGTCGCAGGTGATGCCGGCGGAATAGTATCCGGCATTCGGCCCGCTGTTGCATAGGCGCTCGAGGGATTGACCGCTACCCTGCTCTTGCTTCTGGCGGACTCGCATGTAGTCACAAGCGGGGACGAGACGGTTACCGATCACGGTGCAGTCGAGGTAGTCCCGGCCGTGATTGCCGGCGCGTGCGTAGGGATAAGCTGAGCTGATCCCGTCACGGTACGCTTGGCGAGCCTGGCGCTGCTCCTCTTCCCACTGCTGTTGCCGGCGACGTTCGTCCTCTTCGCGTTGTCCCTGGGCACGAAGTTCATCGGCCCGTTGGTACGAAGCGATCTCGACTTCGCTCAGGATGGTCCTGTCCAGGCGCGTGAGCGACTCGTAGAACTTGCCGCCGCTGCACTCGAGAACCTGCTTGCCGGCCAGATAGGCCTGCTTGCAGGTGCCAAGGTCTTGCGCTTTGGCGGTGCTAGCAAACGCGAGAGCCGCGAACACGGCCATAAGGATGTTTCGCATCGAAGAACTCCGTGTTGCATTGCCCGAAGGCACCAATTGACGTTAAATATAGTATATACCATAATATAATAAAAGTCAAGAGCCGCAGCCAGAGGTTGCGGCTCTTGTACTGGCTAGTTTGTTTCTATGCCTTAGGCTCCTCTGGCTTCTCGCTGAACTCAGCGTCAGTAGCACCTGCCTCAGGCGCAGCTTCTGTCGTAGCCCCCTCTGGAGCCTGCTCGCTCGTTGCTTTCGCCATCGCTTCTCCGATCTTCGAGAGTGAAGTGGAGAGCGCTTCGAGAGAAGACTTGATTGCCTCGACATCTTCGCCTTCGCGAGCGCTCTTAACCAGAGCGATCTTCTCGTTCACTTCCGTGATGACATCGGCGGGTGCCTTATCGCCCGCATCCTTCACGGCCTTCTCTGCGGAGTACACGAGCTGCTCGGCAAGGTTCTTAGTCTCGACAAGCGTCTTACGCTTCTCGTCTTCTGCTGCATGAGCCTCAGCATCCTGCTTCATCTTCTCGATATCAGCTTCGGAGAGTCCGGTAGATCCTTCGATGCGAATCGACTGCTCCTTGCCGGTAGTCTTCTCTTTCGCTTTCACGGTAAGGATGCCGGATGCGTCGACGTCGAATGTAACCTCGACCTGCGGAAGGCCGCGCGGAGCCGGCGGGATGCCGTCGAGCATGAAGCGGCCGAGCGATTTGTTGTCGGCGGCCATCGCTCGTTCCCCTTGTGTGACGCTGATCTCAACACTCGTCTGGTTGTCGCTTGCGGTCGAGAAGGTCTGACTGCGAGATGTCGGAATAGCGGTGTTGCGCTCGATGAGCTTGGTAGCGACGCCTCCCATGGTCTCGATGGAGAGCGAGAGCGGGATGACGTCGACAAGAAGGATATCCTTCACGTCGCCCTGAAGGATGCCTGCCTGGATAGCGGCGCCGATAGCGACCACTTCGTCAGGGTTCACGCCCATGTGCGGATCCTTGCCGAACATCTTCTTCACCTCCTCTTGGATCTTCGGCATACGGGTCTGTCCACCGACGAGGATCACCTCGTTGATATCGGAGGGCTTCATGCCGGCCGCCTCGAGTGCGCGCTTCGCAATATCCATCGAACGGGAGACGAACTCGTCTGCGAGTGATTCGAGATTCGCGCGCGTGAGCTTCACGAGCAGATGCTGCGGATTGCCGTCGCCGTCAACCGTGATGAACGGAATGTTAACCTCGGTCTCAGCTGCAGACGATAGCTCGTGCTTTGCCTTCTCTGCTCCCTCATCAAGGCGCTGGAGCGCGAGTGGATCCTTAGTGACGTCGATGCCTGACTGCTTCTTGAATTCGTCGGCGAGGTACCGGACGATCTTCTGATCGATATCGCGGCCGCCCATGTGGCTGTCGCCGTCGGTGGATTTCACTTCGATGACGTCATCACCTACTTCAAGCACGGAGATATCGAAGGTTCCTCCTCCGAAGTCGTAGACCACGATCTTCTCTTCCTTCTTCTTGTTGAAACCGTACGCGAGCGCAGCTGCGGTAGGCTCGTTGATAATGCGGAGCACTTCAAGACCTGCTACTTGGCCGGCTGCCTTGGTGGCTGCGCGCTGCGCATCGTCGAAGTATGCCGGTACAGTGATGACCGCCTGCGTTATCTTCTCGCCGAGCTTTGATTCCGCATCAGCCTTGAGCTTCGAGAGGATCATTGCGGAGACTTCCTCAGGACGATAGTCCTTGTCGCCGAGCGTTACCTGCACACCGCCGTCAGGACCTGCCTTGATGACATACGGGACAATGTCCTTGTCCTTCTGCACGACGTCGTCGCCGAAACGGTGACCCATGAACCGCTTGATGCCGTAAATGGTGTTCTTCGGGTTCGTGACCGCCTGACGCTTTGCGAGCGTGCCGACGAGGCGCTCGCCGTTCTTTGCGATCGCCACTACTGACGGCGTGGTCCTCTGACCCTCTGCATTCTCAAGAACGCGTGGCTCGCCTCCCTCCATGATAGCCATAGCGGAGTTCGTCGTTCCTAGATCGATACCAAGTATCTTTGCCATAGTGAAATGCCGAATTAGTTACCTTATTAAATTACGCCCAGATAGGTTCATTGTACGCTTCTTAATTCCACGTTCAAGACCTTAGAAGATGTCGGACCTCTCCTAATTACTAGTGCAATTGACATATACCATTATTTATGCAATAATGGTATAGGAATGCTTGCCAGAGCACCATATGCCAACCCACTGGCGAATCAGGGTTAGGCAAGAGGACATCGTTCGTGAGGCCTAAAAACAAAACGGCGTAAGCGACGATGAACACATATGCACGTTGTCTACATAAAGAGTTTCAAAGTTCAAGACCTGGAAAAGGTAGAGAGGAGGCTCATCTGGCTCACTGCCCGCCGGCATGACATGTATGTACCCAGCGGCACCCTGGCCGTTGGAACTATGAATGAGGAAGGTATCCTTCCCTTCAAGTACACCGGCTTCGGCAGTGAGGATGAGGGCTTCACGCTCGCGCGATCTTCCCTGCGAATGGGTCTCACCAAAGCGAGCGAACGACTCAAAGAACTCGACCACTACTCGACCGAGCTGGAGGAATTCAGGTCTCGCATGCGTGGAGAATACCTCCTGGCGTTTCGAGAGGTCGAGGCTGCGGAGATAGCATTCGAACATGGGTATCGGGCTCTCCCGGCAACATCTGAACTGAGTCAATCGAGCTGGCCTGAACTCGCCAAACTCGAGCAGCGCTCGCAAACTGCACCATAGTCGCGCAACCGCCTCGGTCATCTTCGACCGGGGCGGCACTTATTTATACTTCGAACTGGAAGACGCGGACGCGAGCGGGACGGAGGACCGATTCGCCGACGGCATATCCTTTCTCGAGGATGCTACTCACGGTATCGTCTTTCTTCTGGTCATCAGTAGGGTCTGTACCGAGCGCCTCATGGCGTACGGGATCGAATGACTCTCCTGCCTCGCCTATCTGCGTAATACCAAGCGAAGTAAATGCAGTCTCGAATTGCTTGGCGATACCCTCAAAGCTTTCCGGGATTTCTCCATGCGCCCTGGCGCGTTCGAGCGTGTCGTATGCCGGAAGGAGTGCGCTGAGCGCTTTGACGAGTCCCTGTTCCTTTGCGCGCGCCTTGTCTTCCTCGAAGCGCTTGAGCGAGTTCACATAGTCGGCTTTTGCGCGTTGCCAGCCGTCCATGTATTCCTGGCGCTCGCGCTTGACGGTCGCGAGTTCGTTTTTGAGCTTGTCCGCTTTGGCGCCCACGCGTGATTCCGCAGAGTCGAGCTCCTCTTCGCTCATCGCCTTTTCTTCGAGTCCGTCTTCTTCGATGCTGATGTCTTCGTTCTCATCCATATACAGAGAATATGCCCGAAATCTCGAAGCGAGTCAAAACGAATAGATGATCTACCAATTGAACCAGCTGAGGATGGTGTCCCAGATAACGCTGAAGAAGCCTTTCTGAGACGTAGTGGCATTGCCTTCGGCAGTTACGGTAGCGGTTGCGTGTACATCAGCCGGGGTAGCGGATACAGAACCCGACGTCGTTACGTTCAGATCAGGTCCCTGAAGGACGGGGAGAGTGGAATCAACTGCAGGCTTTCCGTATGCGGTGCAGTATCCCTGTGTCGGCGTATCCATACATGCGCGAAGCGTACACATGGACTGACCCTTCGGTCCCGTGCTGCAGCTATTACAGCCGTCGAACCACGCGGTGCAATTGGCAGGAGGTATGTACGGCTTGTCGGTCTTCACTGGACCTGTCTCGCTCGCGGTGCATTCGCCCGCGTGAATGAAGGTTCCGCCTTCGCTGGATAAGGTGCAGCTGTTTCCATACGTGTGATATTGCGGGTAGCAGGGCGCGGTAATGCACTGGACGGGCTGTGCGCCACAGACCGGCTCGTATTGCTGGGTGCAATACGCCTTCGTGAGCGCATTGGCGGGTACGGGAAGGAATGCTACGCCGAGGAGTGCAACAAAAAGGAGTTTATTCATGGATATAAGTATAGACGATGGGAGCCGGGTGCTCTTACCTATACGAAAACAGCCTCCCGAAGGAGGCTGTTTTCTTGAATGAGAAAGCGATTAACGCTTCGACCACTGCGGGCTCTTGCGAGCCTTGCGAAGACCTGGCTTCTTGCGTTCAACGGCACGGGGATCGCGCTTGAGAAATCCGGCAGCCTTAAGCGCTGGGCGGCTTCCCTCTTCCATTTGCGTGATAGCGCGGGAGATAGCGTGACGGACGGCTACCGCCTGAGCAGCGACGCCTCCTCCCTTCACGCGAGCCTGTACCTCGTAGTTGTTCTTCCACTCGCCGGCCTTGAAGGCATCGCCCGTGATGGACTCGCGCTCGGAAGTCTTAAAGTACTCGCGAGCGGACTGGCCGTTCACCGTAACCGAGTTCTCCTTGGCTGGAGTGAGCTTCACGCGCGCGCTGGCGGTCTTGCGACGGCCGACTGCGGTGACGTAGGTCTGCTTCTGTTCAGGCATAGTAAAAAGTTCGGTTCGGTTAATCGGTGATGGTGAGGCGCTTCATGCGCTCCTTGCGCAGCTTGTTGCGCGGGATCATGCCGTCCACAGCCTTGCGGATCGGAGCGGCAGCACCCTTATTCGCGAGCAGGCGTGCAAGCGGCGTAATGCGGAGGCCTCCTGGGTAGCCGGTGTAGTGCGTGTAGTCCTTGCCCGCGATGCGCTTGTCGGTCATGACGAGCTTCGAAGCGTTCGTGATGAGCACTTCTACGGGAAGCACTTCGTTCTTGATGAAGTGCACCGACTTCTTGCCGAGGAGCGCGTTCGCGGCCTCGGAAGCTACGCGGCCGAGTGACTGGCCGGCAGCGTCGATGGTGAAGAGCTCGCGGTCTCCGTTCTGGCTCTTCACGGTGATGTTCGGGGTGGTAGTCATAGGTCTATACGAAGGCGATGTAGGCGGTCTTGCGGCCGTCGGTAGCGGTTGCAGAACGCTTCACGATGCGGGTGTATCCTCCCGGGCGCTCGGTGTACCGAGGAGCGATCGCAGCGAAGAGCTTCGCGGTAGCAGCGTCATCGTTTCCGAGGCGTGCAGCCACGAGACGGCGGTTAGCAACTGAGTCGACACGGGCATGCGACACGAGCTTCTCGATCATCGGGCGGAGCTCCTTGGCCTTCGCTTCGGTCGTCGAAATGCGCTCATGGATGATGAGCGAGCGCATCAAAGAGCGCATGAGCGCGGTGCGCTGGTCATGCGATCGTCCGAAGCTTCGTCCTTTTTTGTGGTGTCGCATACGAGTATTACAGTTCTAACACAATTTCTGATCCCGGTCGAATTACTCGCCCTTGAGCTCAAGACCGAGCGTATCGAGCGCGTCGGTGATCTCGGTCACAGCCTTGTCGCCGATTCCGTCGATCTCCTTGAGGGAGCTCGCGGTCTTCTTGATAAGGCCAGCTACCGACTTGATGCCCGAGTCCGTAAGTGCTGAAGCGATGCGAGCATGAAGCTCGAGCTCCTCGATCTTCACCTTTGCGGGATCTTTTCCTGCCGCTTTGTCCTCCTTGCCGCCCATCATCTTCGGCATGATGACGTCAGGGTGCGTCGGAGTCTCCTCCTGCTGCTCCTGGAAGCCAATAACGGCCGAGAGCTGGTGGATCATCGTTTCGATAGAACGCTCAAGAGCCTCGCGAGGAGTGATAGTGCCGTTAGTCTCAATGAGGATGCGCAGGCGATTGAAGTCCGTGCGGTCGCCGACGCGCATGTTCTCAACCTCGTAGTTAACGCGGCGGATAGGGGTGAAGGTCGCATCAAGCGCGATAGTGCCGATATCAACCTTCTCCTTGGTAAGAAGTTCGCGGGGAACGTAGCCGAGACCGCGTTCGATGGTTGCCTCGAGTTCGAACGCGACCTTGCCCGCGACGTCAGCGATGTGCGCGTCTGGATTCGCGATCTCCACCTGAGACGGGAGCTTGAAATCTGACGCCTTGACCTGCATCGGTCCCTTTACGGAAAGCGAAATGGTCTGCGGCTCGTCGCCGTGCAGTGCGAAATGAACGCGCTTAAGGTTGAGGAGTACCTCCATGGCGGTCTCGCGGACGCCTTCCATGGTAGCGAACTCGTGGGATGCTCCCTCGATCTTCACGCTGGTAACCGCAGCGCCCGGAAGCGATGCGTGGATGATCCGGCGGAGCGAGTTGCCGAGGGTGTGGCCGTAGCCCGGATAGAGCGAATCTATCTCGTAAACGCCCTGAACGCCTTCTTCTGAAACAACGCGAGGCTTAGACGGTAGTGTGATGTGGTATTCCATGACTCAATCGATTAACCAGTACCTAGTAAATTAACGGCTGTAGAACGAGAGCACCATGACGAGGTCGCCTGCAGGAGATGCCGCCTCTGCGGTCGGCAGTTCCTGGATACCTCCCTCCATCTTCTTCGGATCCCACGTAAGCCATGACGCAAGCGTCGGGCGTTCGCGGAACTTCTCCTCGAAGTTCTCGAAGAGGATGGCGCTCTTCGAGCCCTCGCGGACGCCGATAACGTCGCCGATGCGCATAGCGCGGGAAGGGATGGTGGTCTTCACGCCATTCACGGTGATGTGACCGTGGCTGGCCATCTGGCGAGCTGCACGGCGAGTCGGCGCAAGGCCGAGGCGGTAGAGGACGTTGTCGAGGCGCATCTCGAGAAGCTTGTGGAGGGTCTCGGTCGGAACCTGTCCATGGGTGTGGACGGCGGTCTCGACATAATTGCTGAACTGGCGCTCCGAGAGGCCGTAGGTCATGCGGACCTTCTGCTTCTCAAGCAGCTGCTTCGAGTACTCGGTCTGATTGCCACGACGGCCGCTCTTCTTGTTACGTGCAGAACGCTCTTCCGCTATAGCGAATTTCTGGGTCTGCGTCTTCTCGAAGACCGATGCTCCGAGGCGCTTTGCTATCTTGTACTTAGGTCCGATTTTCATGTGTAAGGTGTGAGGAAAGACGAGAGACTATACGCGACGAGCTTTCTTAGGGCGAGGGCCGTTGTGCGGGACCGGGGTAGCGTCCTTAATGGAGCGGATTGCGATCCCCTTGCTCGCGAATGCACGGAGTGCTGACTCGCGACCGGCACCGATGCCGCGAATGACAACCGAAGCCTCCTTGAGGCCGATGAACGCAGCCTTCTCGCCGAGGAGTTCGCCGACCTTAGCGGCAGCGTACGGAGTCGACTTGCGAGCGCCGGAGAAGCCGAGTGCGCCGGACGAGCTCGACATGATCGCGTTGCCTGCGTCGTCGGTAAGGACCGCCTTCGTGTTGTTGAAGGTCGCTTCAACATGCAGAACACCCCGCTCAAGGCGCTTCTTGACTGCCTTAGACAGGGCGCGCTCCTTGCGGCCATGGTCCATGCCCTTTCCGCTCTTCTTGATGATTCGTTTCTTACCCATAGGAAATTAGTAGTGAAAGCAGCGGATTATGTCTTCTCAAGCGTGCGGCGACCCGAACCCATAGTCTTACGGGTGTTTCCACGTACGGTGCGGGAGTTAGTCTTGGTGCGCTGATTGCGAGCCGGAAGACGGCGCTCATGACGCATGCCGCGCTTGGAGCGGATGTCCTTGAGGCGCTTTACGTTGTTCCCTTCCTCACGGCGGAGCTCACCCTCAATAGTGTAGGCCTCAGCGAGAAGACGGATCTGCTGCTCCTCGTCTGCAGAGAGATCGGAGCCCTTGCGGGTAGGCTTGATACCCGCCTCCTTAAGAATTGAAAGTGCGCGTGTCGGACCGATGCCGAAAATCAGCGGCAGCGAGTACGCGAGCTGCTTGTCATCAGGAAGGGTTACACCGGCGATACGCATAGGTAGAAGTGAGAGTCTTGTTGGATGGTAGTAAAACGGTACGAAATTAGCCCTGGCGAGCCTTGCGGCGTGGATTGCGCTTGTTGATACGATAGAGACGCCCGCGACGACGGACGATGATGTCTCCAGGCTGCTGGACCTTGATTGATGCGCGTACTTTCATCGTTTATCGTATTAACTAAGTCGCCTCACGATGCGTGCCCGCCCGCCATACGGATCGATAACCAGTTCTACCCGGTCGCCGACCAATACGCGTATGCGATGCAACCGCATCTTGCCTGCAAGGTATGCGAGCAGAAGATCGCCCGACGGCATCCGAACCCTGAATAAGGAATTCGGGAGCACTTCTTCAACAGTGCCCGTCGCGGGTTCTTCGTCTTTACTTACCTCCATGTGAAGCTCTCGTATCCTACCAAGTACGGCCTAAAGCGTCAACAGTAGGGGCGGAATAAGGGGTTCAGTACCCTACTTTTTAGAGGTTTCGGACGAGGAGACCGAGACATTTATCTTCGCCGGGTCCTGGGGGAAGGTGCTGGACCAGAAGGGACGAAGTACTAACTGGGCCATTTCAACTTCTGGGAACCCGGCAAGGATACTCTGTGCGGCGTCGCGACCCTTTCCTGAAACCGCTCCTGCGATCTTTGCAGTGTCGACGGTCCAGACGATAACGCTGTTGCCGGCAAGCGAGAACGGGAACTCTGCCGTTCCGGCGCTCGGAAGGTCTCCGGTTGGCGTAAGGGTAAGCCCCTTCTGATCACCGAGCTCGACATCCTGACCGGAATAGCTTCCGATGGTCTGGTATGCGATTGCGCGAGCGAGCGCTGCTTCCGGGAATACGACCGCGGTTGCCACTGCCTTTGCGCCGATGGTTACTTTTCCTCCCGCTGCGGCTGAGTCCGGTTCATCGGTGTAGGTTACACGGCTTGCTCCATTCAAGAGCACGTAGCCCTCCTGGACCTTATCTGCGAGTTCCTTCTCGATGTCCGGGGCGAGTGATTCCTTGAGCTTCGCGGTAGTCGCCTCACGGGTTGCCTGGCCGATGTTCGGACGCGGACCAGCGAACCCTCCTTTCATCGGCTCATCGGATACTGCCGTTACGAGATCGAAGCTAGCGTTGCCTTTAAGACCGGGAACTGTAAAGGTCGTTGCCCCAACATTATACTGCTCGCCAGCCGCGTCAGCGTATACATTGGTCTTTATTGCGCCGGGAGTGCCGTTCTTGCTCGCCGGAATGGTCACGGAATCCCGAATGCGGAACACCAGGCCGTCAGGGGTCTGGAAACGGGTGTTCTTGATGAGCTGCTGAGAATTCGGCTGCTTGTTCATGATGGTAATAGCACCCTGTGCCGCCTGATTAACCGTCTCAGTACCCTCACTATCGACGTTCGCGGTCGCGACCTTCTCTACGGTAATGACCTCAAACGGAAGATCCCCTGTTGAGAGTGTGGAGATGAAATCACCCGCTACTGTCACGGTGTTCATGGCGGGAGTAATGTTCACCTTGGCTCCGGAGAACGCGAATAGCGCTCCGACCGAAAGGCCGATAACGACGAGTGCGGCGATAAGGGTTCCGTACGGGAACGAACGACCTCCGCGCGGAGACATCGAGCGGGTGTAGCTACTCGGGGATGGAGCATGGTCGTCGTGCATTGCCATGGGTGCAGGTGCGGGCGTTGGCATGCTAACTGGAGCTTGCGGAGGAAGCGCACCGGATTCTTCGAGAATGCGTCGGCGCGACGGCGGGATGATGTCGTTCAGGTTCTTGTTCATGAAAACTATCAGAAAGCGTCTATGCCCTTACTATGTACACAAGTATACAACCTTTACGGCTACGAAAGACGCGCGTGGGTATAACCACGCTCCTATGCTTCAGTTTCGTGTATAACAGGCACGTCTTCGGTGCTCTCATCCGGAGGCAGCTCACCTGCGCCCTTTGCGTGAAAGAGTGCGAGGATACCGAGAAACAGATCGGCAGTTGCAAGTCCGCGAGCGCTCACGCGGGTCGAAAGGTTCTGCGAAGAGACCGGAACGATCGAGAGCGGTTCTTCGCTCAGCCACAGGCTCCGCAGTTCGCTGGATTCAAGAATGCGCTTGAGGAAATCACGGGCGCCGTCGTCAGCCATGAGAAAGAGCGTTCGCGGGAGCGCCTGCTCGGCTGCGAAGGCAGCGAACACGTCGCGTAATCCCCCGAGCCATTCACGCTGTGCCTCTGCTGATCGAGCCGTGAACTCGTCGCTCCCGCTCTTATCAAGCAAGTTAATCGCTGAGGCGGCAGGAGCTGCCGATTGCGCCGCTTCTCGGGAAGCCTTGAAAAGGTTATCGAGTCCGTGCGGCACGGATGTGACGCCCGAAAGCAGTCCCCGCTTTACGAAGGCGGCGTCGGTTGCTGCTCCGGATACGTCGAGGATAATGAAATCCTTCTGGTGTGGATAGAGGTCGCGGAATACCGCGTACGCAGCAGGAGCGAAGGCAGTAACCTCAATATCGTGCGCATGGAACGCGTGCCGGAGCGATTTGCGCACCGCGTCGTGCGCTCTCTTATCGACGCTCGAGGAAAGGATTACGAAGTCCGCACGGTTCGCACGCTTTCCGAACGGCTCCCCTATCTCGTACCCGTTAAGGATGGTCGCTATGACCGAACGTCCCGACTCGACTCGACCAGGCTGATCTCCCGCTATTTCGTTAGCTGCGTTCGTAAGGAGTGCGGGCGTGATAAGGAACGGGTGTGGTTGCTGGATATGCTTCGTGACCACCTTCGTCTCCTGCCAGGGTGCTCCGAGTGATACGAGGATACGGTCGGCATGGCCGCTGCCGGTCTCGCGTCGCATCGCGGGCGCTCCTTCATGAGTCAGTAACTGTTCGACCGTTAGAAGTGTCCGAAGCATCGCATCGGTCAATTCCTCTCCCTCGGCAGCTTCTATGGGGATGCGCACGCTGTAATACATGACGGGTATAGCTCCCTCCGAGAAGTGCGCGTACCCGCCACCGATAGAGCCGGAACCGATATCGATCAGCGCTATCGATTCAGTTTTCTTACCGAATGAAAAAAGACCCATAGTAGATAGAGTATACCAGGGCGTTCCAGTTCAATCGGTGCCTGAATCCTGCGCATGTTCAGCTGCGGATCGCGGGTCGGGTGGTCTTGCAGCATCTCTCTGCATATGGGGATAACATTCTCGACAATACGTTTAATACGTGGTAAAAAGAGCCCACATTCGATACTTGCGGGTCTAGCGACCCAATACGGTCAAAGGAGATCGAATATGTACCTTGCAATGACGAACGCCGCCATTGCTGGCGACGATTTCGACAACGACTTCACCACATCCGGACGGATTGCCATCGGTGGATCGATGACCGGCAACGTGCAGTTCGGCGGCGATACCGACTGGTTCCGCATTACCCTTACCCAAGGGCAGCGGTACCTCCTCTCTATCGGCGGCGACGTGCAGACGAATACCGGCCCTCCTGGCGGGACCTTGAACCGTCCTGCCATCACTCTCCGGGATTCTCTCGGCAACGTGGTTGCGGCGGCCGATTACACGGTCGGCGCCAACCCGTTCATCAACTACACCGCTGGCTCATCGGGCGACTTCTTCCTCGAAGCGCGTTCTTCGAACGCGGCTGCGACCGGCACTTACCTGGTCGCCGCGAAGCCGTACGTCTCGGCAACTGAAATGGCTGCCATGATGATCGGCGACTTCTGGAAGTCGATCTTGCACCCGTTCACGAAACTGAACCTCACGGTCTTCTATGCGGACCTGACGCCCGTCGAGCAAATGTACGCTCAGAAGGCGCAGGAGGTGTTCAGCGACGTCGCGAACATCAACTTCACGTCCGTGGCGAATGCCGCGGGCGCAGATATCGTCTACTCCAACAAGGGGACGGGGATCGCGACTGGTGGGAACGGCAAGATCACGATCAGTAGCGACTTCGTTACCGGATCGTCGTTCAACTCGATGGTGTTCCAGATCAATCTGCACGAACTCGGGCATGCGCTTGGTCTTGGGCATCCCGGCCCGTACAACGCTTCGCCCCAGTACGGGGTGAGCAACGTGTTCGCCAACGACGGACTGCAATTCTCGGTGCTGAGTGATTTCGGTTGGATGGGCGCGGATCTGCACAACAGCATCCTCACGCCTCAGATGGCCGACATCGTCGCGTTGCAGATGCTGTACGGGGTCAACACTACGACCCGTACGGGCAATTCGACCTACGGCTTCCACAGCACGGTAGGCTCGTTCTTCGACTTCGCTACCTATGGGCCGCGCGTCGCGTTCACGATCTACGACGCAGGCGGCATCGACACCCTCGATGCCTCGCTGTACGCCATGTCGCAAACCCTGGACCTTTCGTCCGGCGGATTCTCTTCCGTCGGCGGCTACCAGGGCAACATCGGCATCTCGCTCACGACAGTGATCGAGAATGCCGTCGGCGGCTCCGGCAACGACAGCATCATCGGTAACGTTTCCGATAACGTCCTCTGGGGCGCTGACGGAAATGACTACGTTAGCGGTCTGAACGGCAACGACAGCATCAACGGCAACGTCGGCAACGACACCGTTCACGGTGATGCTGGCGCTGACGTCGTGCTTGGCGGCAAAGGGGATGACGTTGTCTTTGGAGACGAAGGTGACGACGTCCAGCTGCACGGCAACGTCGGCAACGACACCGTCTATGGCGGGGCCGGCAGCGACATGATCTACGGCGGTCAGGATAACGACCGCCTCTATGGAGAGGCCGGTAACGACTACCTCTCCGGCGACAAGGGCAACGACACCCTCACCGGGGGCGACGGCGCCGACAGGTTCCATTTCTCTGCCAATGGCAGCGACGATAGAGTCATCGGCTTCAGCGCTTCGCAAGGTGACCAGGTCCTCTTGGATGCTGGAATCACCTATTCGGCCGCCCAATCGGGGGTCGACACGGTCCTGACCTTCGGGTCGGGCGAACACGTGGTGCTTGAAGGTGTCGCACTGAGCTCCTTGCAAGCTGGATGGATCGTGTTCGGGTAACCCTACCCGCCCACGATCTCATTGAGCTAAAGGCGATCCTCGCGGGTCGCCTTTTTTCTTTTCTATATAATCAGTCGCACCCACGTACTCCTCTACTACGCCAATACTGCTTTTATACGACGGATGCCTGAAGCGACCGCTTCTTCTTTCTGTATCTTGAATCTCTTGTCGCCGTCATGGATTTCGCTTGTGTTCGACACATGCGGACCGCCGCAGAACTCGAGCGAGAACGCGTTTGGGATATCGGGCGCGTCGGTCGTCGCGTGAGCCGGACCGACCGAATAGACCGAAACCATGTCCGGATACTTCACGCCGAACTCCATCTGTGCGCCGAGCTTCTCCGCCTCCTCTCGCAGCATAACCGTGCGCGTAACCGGCATATCCTTATAGATAAGCTCGTTCACGATCTTCTCTACTTCCGCTTTCTGCTCGTCGGTCATCTTGCCGGGCGAAGAGAAATCGATGCGAAGCCGCTCGGAAGTGATATTGCTCCCGCGCTGCTTCACTTCGTCGCCAAGCACCATCTGAAGCGCTTTCAGAAGGATGTGATGGGTGGTGTGATATCGGACGGTCTGCTCGGCATGATCGGCAAGTCCGCCGGCGAAGCGCTGCGCTCCTCCGGCGCGTGATGTCTCCTGATGCTTTTCCATGAGTTTCATCACTTCGGTCAGATCGAGCTCGATTTCGCGTTCGTTCGCGATTTCCTCCGTAAGCTCAATTGGGAAGCCGTAGGTCGTGAAGAGCGTGAACACCTCTTCCGGAGAAATAGATCCACGTCCTGCGAGCTTCTCAAGCTCCCGCATCCCGTTGGTGAGGGTTTTCCTGAACTGCGCCTCCTCCTTAGCGAGCTCATCGCGTATACGATCGGCGTTCGCGAGTATATGCGGGTAGTGATCCGCGTACGCCTCGCCGTATCCCTTAGCGACGTCGGCAAGGACGGCATCCCGTATTCCCAGACGATCTGCTTCTCGTATGGAGCGGCGAACGAGGCGACGAAGCACGTAGCCTGCCTCCGTGTTTGCGGGAAGAACGCCTTCAGCAAGCATGCAGGATGCTGCGCGCATATGGTCGAGGATGATGCGCATCGACCGCGTAGTGGCTGCGTCCGTGCCGTACGCCTTGCCGGATCGCTCTTCGAGCACGCTGCGCGCAGTGTCGAAGATATCGAGGAGGAATATGTCCGGTCCTACGGTTGCCATGGCGATACGCTCGAGCCCGCCGCCGAAATCAATGTTCTTCTTGGGCAGCTCCTCGAACGAGCCGTCGTCCTTTTTCATGAACTGCATGAAGACGGAGTTTCCGATCTCCACGAAGCGGCCGCAATCGCAGTTCGGATGGCAGTGTGCTCCCCATTTCGGGTCATGCGGCGTGCCGAAATCATAGAATAGCTCGGAGTCCGGTCCGCCCGGCTCTCCCGCAGGCATGTTAGCGGGTACGCCTGACCTGCTCCACCAGTTCTTCTTTGCTTCGTAGGCGAAGATGCGCTCGCCCTCTTTGATGCCGCGCTCGTAGCCATGCTCCTCGGAACCGATGTCCGCGAATCCGGCATCGATGCCCTGTTCCTTATAGAGTCGCTTCCATATATCTATTGCTTCGGTATCAAGCTCGATACCTGCTTCCTTGTCGCCCGAAAATACCGTTACATACAGTTTCGAAGGGTCGATGCCGAATCCGGTATCGGGACTCGTAAGGAATTCGAATATCCAGGGCAGCTGCTCTTGCTTGAAATAGTCGCCGAAGGACCAGTTGCCGAGCATCTCGAAGAACGTCGTGTGACGGTTGTCTCCCACCTCTTCTATGTCGCCCGCACGGAAGGATAGCTGGGAATTCACGACCCGCTTACCTTCCGGGTGATCCTTTCCGAGGAAATACGGCAACAAGGGCTGCATACCGCTTGAAGTGAAAAGCGTGGTCGGGTCATTGCCCGGCACTATCGGTGCCGAGGGTATGATCACGTGCCCTCTCGCCTCATAAAAAGCGAGGAATCGTTTCCTGACCTCTGATACCTTCATTAGTAAGAAGATACCACGTTCGATATACTGCGCTATATGGCTATGAAAAAGGCATCATGGGGCTACGACGTTCGCGAGCTTACACCGTCTATCCGCCCGCAGGACGACTTCTATCACTATGCGAACCGGAAATGGATGGACGCGAACCCAATCCCGAAGAACGAGTCGCGTTGGGGCACGTTCACGGTCCTCAGGTATGAGACTGATAAGAAGCTGCGGTCACTTCTGGATGAGCTCGACGGGAAGCGCTCGCTTCCCGCAAAGAGCCCCGACCGTACCATCCGCGACTTCTACCGTTCCGGCATGGATATGGAGCGACGGAACGAACTCAGCCTTTCTCCGCTCGCGCAACTCCTCAGGAAGATCGAAGCACTGAAAGACGCTGACGATCTCCTATCGGTTATTGCCCACCTGCACCGCATCGGGGTCGGGGTCGTCTGGGGCTCAGGCGTCGGACAAGACTCAAAGAATGCCGAGAGGTACGCACTCCATCTGTTTCAGGATGGCCTCGGACTTCCTGATCGCGACTACTACCTCAAGGACGATGCGGAGTCGAAGCGCATACGCGAGGGCTACGTGATCCATATCGAAAAGCTCTTTGTCCTCATGGGACATACCAAGAAGCAAGCGATCGAGGCGCGCGAAGCGGTTATGAAAATCGAGACTGTCCTCGCCAAGGCTTCGATGAAGAAGGAAGAGATGCGTGATCCGGACAAGACGTATCACAAGATGTCACGAGCCGCTCTCCGGAAGCTCGCACCAAGCACGGACTGGGATCGGTATTTGAAGCTCACGCAGGGCGATAAGGCTCCGTACCTTATCGTCATGCAGCCCGACTTCCTCATAAAGACGAGCCTGATGCTTGAGTCGGTACCGCTCGCTGAATGGAAGACGTACCTCGCCTTTCATGTCGTGAACGATTTCGCCGGCGCGCTCTCTGACCCGTTCATCAAGCAGAGCTTCTCCTTCTACGGCACGGTACTCACGGGCATGACCGCTATGAAGCCGCTCTGGCGCCGCGTGCTCGGCGTGGTGAACGGGAACCTCGGCGAGCTCATCGGGCAGCTCTATGTCAAAAAGCATTTCACAAAAGAGGCGAAGAAGAAGATGAACGAACTTGTTGATGATCTTTTTGCCGCCTACGAAGCAAGGATCCGCTCGCTCGACTGGATGACTCCCGCAACGAAGAAAAAAGCCCTTCAGAAGCTTGGCGCGTTCAATCGCAAGATCGGATATCCGGATAAATGGCGCTCATTCGCAGGACTCGTTATCCGTGCCGACGACTATGTGGGGAATATCATCCGCACGAACGAATACGAGCACCGCCGCGCGATGCGGAAACTCCTAAAGCCCGTCGACCGCACGGAATGGTACTGCTCGCCGCAGACGGTGAACGCGTTCTACGATCCGAACATGAACGAGATGCTCTTCCCTGCTGCTATCCTGCAGCCACCGTTCTTCAGCTTTACGAACGATGACGCAATGAATTACGGCGCGATAGGCACGGTTATCGGGCATGAGATAACCCACGGATTCGATGACGAAGGATCGAAGTTCGATGCCAAAGGAAACCTGAAGAGCTGGTGGAGCACTGAAGATCGCAAACGCTTCGAAGCTAAAGCAAAGAAAGTCGAGAAGCAGTTCGATACGTACGAAGTTGCGGACGGCGTACACGTTAACGGCAAGCTCACGCTTGGCGAGAATATCGCTGATCTGGGCGGGCTCTCCATTGCGTTCGATGCGTACCAGCAGCACCTTGGGCGGACTGGCCGGAAGGATATCGACGGCCTTACTCCCGAACAGCGCTTCTTTCTCGGATTCTCCTTGTTCGAGCGTGAGAATGCTCGTCCCGAATTCGAGAAGATGCAGGTACTCACGGACCCGCACTCGCCAGGACTCTTCCGTATTAATGGACCGCTCTCAAACTTCGAGCCGTTCTATGAAGCGTACGGTCTTACGAAAACGGACAAGCTCTACCGTCTTGCGAAAGACCGGGAGATGGTCTGGTAGTAAAAAGCCCCGCGGAAGCGGGGCCTTTTACTTGCATACTTGATACTAGAAGTAGCCGAAGCCCGTACCTGCGAGGAATGCGCCTGCGACAAGCGCGACGACGCCTCCTGAAAGGTGCCATGATGGCGTGTTGAAGGATCCGATGAGCTTCTGCACGAACTTAGACGGAGCAGCGAGGTAGATTATCGCCTCGATGACCATCATGTAACCGATAACAGAGAACACGCCCACAAGGCTGACTGATACCGTCGGGTAGGTCAGCACGAGTCCGATACCGGCCGCGAGCTCAACCGCTGCGACGACGAGAAGTAGTGCGCGGCTCTTTGAGAGTTCCTTGAGAGTCGGGATAACCGCCTTCTGACGAGCAAGCACAATGATGCCGATAATAACGAAGTACACGCCCAAGAGTTTTGCAAGAAATATTTCCATATGCGATTACCGTAGCATGCGTTCGCGTGTACAAGTGGGTTATTCACAGTTCTTTCACACGACTTATATCCATTCGACAGCTCTTTTGTTCTGCTCATTGAGATACTCGTTCGTCTTGCTGAACGGTTTGCTCCCGAAGAAACCGCTTGAGGCGGAGAATGGCGAGGGATGCGCGGATTCGATAACCAGATGCTTCGTACGATCGATATGCGCGCCCTTGGCTTTCGCATAGTTGCCCCAGAGTATGAATACGAGATGCTCTCGCTCCTCAGAGAGTGCCTTTATAACCGCATCGGTGAACTGCTCCCACCCCTTTCCCTGGTGCGAACCTGCAGATCGTGCGCGCACGGTTAGCGTCGCGTTCAGTAACAGTACGCCTTGCGAAGCCCAGCGAGACAGATCGCCATCGGCATGCTCAACCGGCGTGCCGAGGTCGTCTTCGATCTCTTTGTATATGTTCCGTAACGAAGGAGGCAGCGGTATGCCCGTATCAACCGCGAACGATAAGCCGATCGCCTGTCTCGGTCCGTGATACGGATCCTGGCCGAGAATGACTACCTTCACCTCCTCAAATGGGGTGAGTTCAAACGCTCTGAATATGTTCTGAGGAGCGGGATACACTGTCCCCTTCTCGTATTCGTCTTTGACGAAGCGCGTAAGCTGTCTGAAATACTCCTGCTCGAACTCTCCTTTGAGCTTTTCTTTCCACGACTCTTCTATACGCACCTGCATACGAGCTATTTCTTCGCTGCCTTGTGGAGTGCGAGCAGCTTCTTTCCGGCAGCTTCGCGGTACGGGCAGAACTCGCAGGCGTCGCCTGATGGGGGGATAGCATCGCTCTCGAGTGTCTCTTTGATCCGCGGGAGGATCTCCTCGATCCACTCCGACTGTCCTTCGCACTCGACAACCGTAACCTCGAACTCGAGCTTCCCATCGAACGCTTCCTTGTCGTCATATGCATTGGCGTAGACCAGGTATCCCATCGGGGAGACCTGGAATCCGTTATTACGGAGGAGCCATTGATAGATACCCATCTGGCGGCGGTACTGCTCGTTCCAGCTCGAGTCTCCAAGCGTCTCTATACTGCCCGGCTTCGAGGTGGATTTGTAATCGACGACGATGAGCTCCCCATTCTCAGCAACCCAGATGTCGTCGACTGCGCCTGAGATAACGAAGCCGGTTGCAGGGTGCGTATACTCGACTCCCTCGAAGTTCTCTCGCCAGGTATCCATCTTCGCATGCACGAACGGAACTGCTTTAATCTCATACTTATCCATGAGCGGATGCGCGGTTGCCGCTTTTCGGTGTGCATCAAATTCCTTCTTGAATAGAGTATCAACCGCCTTGTTGAGGGTGAACTCAGGATACCCGGGGCGTTTGGTTCCGAGTTTGTTATCGATATAGAAGCAGCGGGGACACTCGACGAAGAACTCTATCTTCGAGCGGGACAATCGCCATTTCTTTCCGCCGTAATTCCAATCCGCACTCCGGTTAGGGTTATATCGCTTGAAGTCGCTCATGCGTTCAGTCTATCAGCTTCCGCAGAGCGTGCCCGCCTCAGCGAGAATTGCGCCGATACGCTCAGGAGGGATGCCGAGCTCCCGGAGCGCATCACGGTTCTGTCGGATCTGTGCACAGGTAACGATATTGCGGTCTATAAGGAGCCGTTTCTCGGCCTTTTTGATGAGGGTAAGCGCGGTTATGGGATAGAGGCCGGCTGCGACTATGCGGTCATAGAGATTGCCTTCGTGCGGGTAGCTCCATCCGAGCAGATTGATGCCCGAGCAGGTAGCGAACTGTATCGCGTCGCGCGTAAACTTAGTGTTAGTTATGAGGAATCCGTGGTCGACCCGTGCCTCCTTTTTCGTATCTGATGCCGCAGCCCAGATATCGTCGAGCCGCGCTTTGACATATAGCGCTACTTTAACGTCGGTCTTGTAGCCCGGATTGTTGTGATACTTAAGTTCTCCAGCAAGGCACTCTCCGCCGCGCGTCGCATAGATATCGACTTCATGCGAGACGCACTTCCCTTGGATGGTCTGACGATCGGCAACCGTCCATCCCTCCGCACGGAAGAGCTCAGCGACGAAGTCCTCGAAGGGATGACCTGACGGGCCGAACTCGAAGAGTGCACGCCTGAGGCTGTATCGCGCCGCCGAGGGACGGCTGTCGTGGCGCAGCATCTGGAATGCGCGCTTGTAGATCTCGTTACTCTCAGCCATCGGGCTTATGGATGCCTCGATCGTACGCCTGATGCGCTCGGCTACGGGCTCCCGAGCACCTGCGCGCATCAATGAGTCCATGAGCTTTGATCCATCGAACATCTCGATTGATCCGTCAGTCTTAACTATTTCAGCTGGCATCAGCTCATAATAGCACCGCCTACGAGCTGATCCCCGCGGTACAGCACGAGCGACTGGCCAGCCGCGAGCACCTCCGGAAGATCCCCGTCAGGAAGGAATGCCGAGCGATCCTTCGAGAGCGTTCCGGTGATCCGAGGACCGTGATAGCGGTACTGCGCGCAAAGATTCTCGCCCTGCGTTATATCGGAAATCCAATTGCTCTCCTCAAGAGCAATGTTCTTTCTTTCGGTACGGAGCATGTGCTCATTCGATACGATAAGCGAATTGGCAGCCAGGTCCTTTGAGACAACGTACCAGGGCCCTGGGGCCGCTTTCGTTAGCGCGATCCGCTCCCCGATGGTATGCAGGGTGCTTCCCGAATGCGAACCTACCTCAGTACCCGCAGTATCATAAGCTTTCCCTTGCTCAGGCGAGAACTCAGAACGAAGGAAGTCCTCGACCGAGACCGTACCGAGGAAGCAGATTCCTTGGCTATCGCGCTTAGCGGCGTTTGGCAGGTTGAATCGAGTCGCCAGTGCGCGGGTCTTCTCCTTCGATAGGCTCCCCACCGGAAATAGGGTCATGGCGAGCGCCTCCTTCGGAACGGCCCACAAGAAATAGCTTTGATCCTTCTCTTCATGTACGCCGCGCAGCAATGCTCCCTGCTCAAGTCGTGCATAGTGCCCGGTCGCAATCAGATCCGCGCCATGCTCTCTGGCAAAGCGAACGAACGCACCGAACTTAACTTCCCGGTTGCACATCACATCCGGATTAGGGGTACGCCCGGCCCGATACTCGCGCAGCAGATAATCGATAACGCCCTTCTTATACTCCTCAGATGCGTCGAGCGTCACGAACGGTATACCCAAGCGCGCGGCAACGCGCATCGCGTCTTTCCGGTCCTCGCTCCAGGTGCAGGGCATCCCAGGTGGGTACCACCCCTTGATGAATACCCCGGTAACGCGTGCACCGGCCTCTTTGAGCAGGGCGGCTGACACGGCGGAATCAACGCCGCCTGAGAGTCCCACAAACACACGTTTTCCTCGAACGTTTTCCATGTATTCGGTATATCACACCAGCAAGAAGCCCCGCTAGGCAGGGCTTCTTGTATCTCTTACGTAGGGAGGTTCGGAGGCGCCTCAGCAGACGAAGACTGTATGCGATCCAGAGACGGTGTCGTAACCACACTCGATGGGATGTGGATGAGGGTCGCGAGTTCTTCGACGCTCATCGTGTTCCACTTGCCGATATACGGCGGATAGAAGAACGCGCGCCTGCGGTAGAAGTGCAAGACCGAGTGCATCGCGTGCGCGAGATGGTGGCCTCCCGGGTCTTCCCACGGATAGTCATTGAAGTGCTCGCTCCATCGCTGTCCCGGCTTGAGTCCGTTGTACTTCTCCGAGTTGAACGGCTTGAACAGGTTGCTCGTTATGGAGCCCATACTCTTGTGATAGGCATCGCTCGGTGCGCAGTAGATGGTGCGGATGCCGACATCGAATGCGGTCTTTCCAATATTCTGCTCGATTGCCTTGATACGATCCTTATCGCCTTCCGTAGGGTTCGGAAATCCCTTTGTCGAGACCATCTTACCCGTTGCAGGATCCACGTATTCACTCTTGGTAACCAATGATTCGCGGATTTTCTCGATCTCTTCTTTCCCTTCGTCTTTCCAGGTGTACTGCTTTCCGGCTTTGTTCTTGCGTCCCTCGTATTTCTCATATTTGGTCGAACGAATAACGAACTGGATCCACATCTGCTCCTTGGGTCCGAGCGAGCCGAGCGTCTCGAGCATCTGCGCCATGGGATCCGTTTGTTCCTCTGGCTTCTGTGGCTTGTCGAGTCCGAATTCGACATACGTCTTTATGGGGTACGCATCAACTGGATTAGTGTGTAGGTATTCAAAAGCCGCCATCTGGTACGGCTCATGGGTCGGATCGATGAGACGGCTGTAGTCGACTGCTTCGATGATCTCTACGCCCGGGTACTGCGCGTACATGAAGCTCTCGAGTGCGCGCCTGAACACCGCGCGACACCAGACATACAAGTGGACACGCCCGCCGAGCGACACGAGCTCGAACGACCACGTCGGACGTGAACGTCCCTGAATGAGACGTTTGTACCAGGTCGCTTCTCCGGATGCGAGTGCGATGTTCGAGAAGAATATCTCCATCGAGAGCGGCGTCTTGGTGCTTTCGCGTGGGAGCTTGATCTCGAGCAGTACTTTCGCTTGCTTCGCGATGAATTCAACCTTGCCTGCCTGCCAGTACCGCAAGTACGCGAAGTGGGCGAGAAGGACCGGAATCCAGAGCGGCGAGACGAAGAGGAGGAACTCGAAGTTGGTAACGGACTGCGCGGGCGCCACCATGAAGAACGAGATAACCTCGGCAGCGCCGGCGATCATGAAGTATTTTCCTTCCGCGGTGAACCCGCCCTCGGCATGCGCGCCGCCGAGCCATCCTTCGATGATACTTAAGCCGGGCAGTCCCCCGCCGTGTCCGCCTCCTGATGACATGACTTGAGTATAGCAACTAAAAGCAGAACGCCCCGCTTGATGCGGGGCGTTCTGTGCGCAATGAAATGTTATGCGACGCTGTACGTGCCGTCCTTGAGCCGCTTGAAGTGACGAGTATCGCCAAGGTTAACGAGGATGGTGTTGTCCTTAACGTAGCGGACCTTCTTTACCTCCTTGATAACTTCTTCGCGGGTAAGCGACTTCTTCGCGAGCACGGTACGGATGACATCGCGTACGACGCCCGGAGAGTAGCCCCATTCTGCGAGCGCGTAGAGGCCGCGACCCACGAGCACGAAACGGGAATCCTTGATGAGCTCGTTGTGTGTGGTCGCGACGTGCGCCTTCTTGTTGAAGACGGTGACGATCGCCTTTGCCACGTCAGCGAAGTGCATCGGTTCTCCCTTCTGCTTGATCACGAGGTATGCGTAGTCGCGGATACCCTTCGTGCGGATCGCCGGAGCGTTCGCGCGTCCCCATTCGGCGAGAGGGTTCGAGCCGATCGTCTTTGAGATGGTGAGCCAACGCTTGAGGATCTCCTCGTTCTGGTACGCGCTGTTCACGCCCTTGAGCTCGTCGAGGAAGCGGTTGACGATATCGCCTTCGGAAAGGACCTCTGCGTCGTCGAGGGACTCGTAGAGGCGGGAGAGCGCGCCATGGACCGCTTCGGCGGTCTTGTGGTCGACGTGCCAGCGCGCGTAGAAATCATCGGTCTCGCGCTCGCGGAAGAACGAGCTCCCGACAACGAGGAGGAAGCGGAAACGGTTCCGAGTCTTCTCATCAGTAGCGAGTCCGGCAAGGAGAACATCTTCAGGGACGATGCCGCCGAGAGACTCAATGTGAGCAGAAAGCTCCTTGAAGGAGTCCTGGGAATCCTTGAAGCCTTTGCTTGCGCGGATGGACTCGATTCCGGCCGCTTCTATCTGGCGAACACGCTCACGCGTGATGCTCCAGCGCTCGCCGATGGCCTCGAGGGTATCGCGGGAGCTCGAGGTGCCGAGTCCGAACCGATAGGTAAGAACCTCGCGGGCACGCTCAGGAACCTCCGCAAGAAGGCGCTTTACCAGTGCCTGAGTGTCGAACGAGAGCTCGGCTTTCGCCTTCTTCTTGGTGGCTTTTGGTGCCGGTTTCGTTGATTTCGCCATAGATAATGTGTGTTCTTCTTATACCAGAATGCCCATTTTAAGTCAAATCTGAGTTATCACCAGGTTGAGAATACGCCCTTTGACGTAAACCGTCCTCATGAGCGTGCCTTCATGAAGAGCTTTGGCGACAGTCTCGATCCCTCGAGCAGCTGCAAGCACCTCTTCCTCGGTTGCGGACAGGTCGACATGCACCTCTCCGCGCCTTTTTCCGTTCACCTGGACGATAAGGGGAGCCGTCACCGCGTCTCTTGCTCCCGCTTCTGGCCATAATGCCTGGTGCACACTCTCCTCCTCTCCGCCCACCTCTTGCCATACGCTGTCGGCGAGGTGCGGCGCATACGGCGCGAGAAGCCGAAGGAGGTCCTGATATACCGAACGAGAAACATGCTCCTGCTTCTCGAGTTCACGCACCAGCACCATCAGTCCTGATATCGCCGTGTTGAATTTGAATCGTTCGGTATCTGTATCGACTTTCTGAATCGCTTTGTCGAGCTGCAGACGCTCTTCGTTGCTCGCCTCGGTATCCTCGATACGCTCACGCAATTGAAAGACGCGGTCGAGGAACTTACGCATCGCGAACACGCCTTCGAGACTCCATGGATAACTACCCGGTTCGTTATACGGACCGATAAAGGCGAGATACATGCGTACGGCGTCAGCGCCGTATTTCCCGACGAACTCATCTGGGTTAACGACGTTCCCTTTCGACTTCGACATCTTCGCGCCGTCGGGCCCGAGTATGAGACCGCGGTTGAATCGCTCGTTGAACGGTTCGCTCGTTGGGACGAGTGCAAGATCATAGAGCGCTTTCTGGAAGAAGCGTGCATATAGAAGATGCATGGTTGTGTGCTCGCTGCCGCCGGAGTAGCGGTCAACGGGAAGCCATTGCTTCATGAGCGCTTGTTCAGAGAAATCATCTTCGTTCTTAGGATCAAGATATCGAAGGAAATACCACGAAGAATCCACGAAGGTATCGAGTGTGTCGCACTCAGGCGTCCATCCTTCTCCGAAAATCCTGGTTACGCGTTCCCTGAGCTCTTTTGATGTTGAGAGCGGCGAAGAATCGGTTGGTGTAAAATCGACATCCGTCGGCAGAAGCCACGGAAGATGCTCCTGCGGTACGGCATGGGCTCGACCCTCCGGATCATAGACAATCGGGATCGGACAGCCCCAATACCTCTGGCGGGAGACGAGCCAGTCGCGGATGCGATAGTTGGTTACCCGTTCCCCGTTAACGAAATTAATGATCTCGCCCATCGCTTCAAGATTCTCGCGTCCATCGAACGGTCCCGAATTCATGAGCGTACCGGTTCCGGTATAGAGTTCATCATTCCCTCCGCTGATGACGGTGCGCAACGGAAGCTTGAATTTCTTAGCGAACGCATAGTCGCGCTCGTCGTGAGACGGCACCGCCATAACCGCGCCGGTGCCGTAGGAAGCGAGCACATAATCGGCGATATAGACCGGTATCTCTTCCTTCGTCGCAGGATTTACAACCGTTATCCCACCGAGGATTACACCCGTCTTCTCCTTCTGCTCCTGGCGCTCCCGATCGGTCTTCTTCGACACCTTCTTAACGTATGCGGCAACCTCGTCTGGATTCGCCACCTTCTCCATGAGCATCTCCACGAGCGCATGCTCCGGCGCGAGCACGAGATACGTCGCTCCGTAGATCGTATCGGGACGCGTGGTGAATACGGGTACGACCGGCGTGCCAAGTGCAGTCGGTTCTATGCCCGGACCAATCAGCTGGAAGGTCAGTTTCGCTCCTTCCGACTCCCCGATCCATGCGCGTTGCGCATCCTTGATCTCTTCGCGCCAGGGAAGCGGATCAAGATCATCCAGCAGACGCTTCGCGTACTTCGTTATGGTAAGGAACCATTGCGTGAGATTCTTCTCCTCTACTTCGGTGCCGCAGCGCTCGCAGTGTCCGTCGATAACCTGCTCGTTCGCGAGCACCGTGAGGTCCTTGGGACACCATTTAACCGGAGCGAGCCTTCGCTCTGCGAGACCCTGCTCGAACAGTTTCAGGAACAGCCACTGCGTCCATTTGTAATATTCGGGGCTGCAGGTGACGACTTCCTTCGACCAATCTACCGAGGTGCCCATAATCCGTATCTGTTGCCGCATGCGCTCCATATTCGCGTACGTCCATTCAGCCGGATCCTTCCCGAATTTTATAGCTGCGTTCTCCGCAGGAAGGCCGAATGCGTCGAATCCTATTGGAAAGAGGACATTCTTCCCTTGCATGCGCTTGTACCGCGCGAAGATATCCGTAAGCGCGAATGCGTACCAGTGGCCGATATGGAGATCGCCGGACGGGTACGGGAACTCGAAGAGGAGGTAGTACTTCTCCTTCTCGGTCTCAGAGAGGTCGCAGGCGTAGAGATCAAGCGCCTCCCACTTAGCCTGCTCCGCAGACTCTATAGCGACATGATCATACGCTTCCTTTGCCATGAATCAGTATGCTGACACGGAAGGCCCGTGAGCGCTAGATAGGAAGCGGCTTCGGGTCGCGGAACGGAGGATACTTGTCCGGGTCGATAGTGCGCGTGAAGCAACCTTGTCCGGCGGTATGGGTCCACGTGTCGTCGATACCCATACCCATCGAGGTGTAGGAGTAGTCTCGCGCAGGATACGGCCCTTTGCCGGTAGTGTCAGGCGTCTCGCGGTTGAAGGTAGCGCAGAGATAGAAGGTGTACGGCGCCGTTACCTGATAGGTGTACGGCTTCCCGGTCTGATCGTCGACAGGTACGACGAAGCCTGATAATGGATCATTCAATGCTTCGAGGTTAGGAGGAAGCTCGTTCTTCTGCTGGAAGTGGTACGTGATCTGGTACTGAATGTTCTGGAGATCCTGCACCTTCTGCTCGTCATAGCGAAGGAGACGGACGGTACCCGGACTTCCAATGATGAAGAAGCCAGAACCGATGATAGAGATGGTCAGTATGAAGACGCCGATACCAACCATAAGCGCTTTCCTTCCATTGGCGAGCCAGTATCCCTTGAGATCAGCGAGGAAGTGGAGGAATACGCCGAGCGCTACCAAGAGTACGATTGCTACCTTGAGCCCGAAGCGCATCGTCACCTCGCCGCCGAGGAAGGTGTTGATGAGAGTGATCAGGTCAGCGAGTACCGTGACGGTCGCGATGAAGAGCGTCAGCACGAGCGCCCAGCGCCTTACCCAGATATTTGCGCGCGCCGATTCCTTCTCTATGGTCTTCCGGATGATGTGAAGCAGCACGAGCGTCGTCGGGACAAGCACTATGAGCGCCGCCATAGCGAAGCGGACGGAGCTCGAGTATGGATCTCCGGAATACGCGAGCGGATCAGGGAATGCGTGGTTAACGTATTCGAAGAGGAGCGTGATCATCGATATCACGCTTCCGTAGAGCGCGATAACCGCACCGACCCACAGGAAGAAATCCCGTGCGGTCGTCTTCATGTTCGTTGGTGCCTGTGCAGGTGCTGTTTCCATATGCGAAAACTATAGCATGGGAAAAAATGAAGGATTCAGAAATACACTGTCGGTGTCTAGCACATGTTGACACTTACATTTATATATGTACAATATATCCTACCGTTCTAGGAGGAGGGTTTGATGCTGGTTCACACTGAAAATTCGATCTACAGAGTTACCCACAACGGCGACGAGGTCACGGTCCAGAAGATCGATGAGCAAGGCCAGGACTGTGGCTCGCCCATTGTCGGCACCAAGCTCAGCACGGTCGAGGTCGGCACGCCGATGTTCCTCAGCGGCCTGCCGGGTGACAAGTTCCTGCGAACGAGCCCTGTGGTCTCATTCGAAGAGTGATCTGACCGCCGGCTCACGCAACAATAGGGGACGCACGGCCTTCGGGTACGGCGTCTCTTTTTCTTTTTGTACTAGCTATGGAGAAACACCATCACGTCTCCATCCTGCACCACATACGTCTTCCCTTCCGTTCGTATATCGCCCTTGTCACGAGCGGCACTCCAGGATCCATCCAGTAGTAGTGTCGGTGTCGCGATAACCTCAGCGCGAATGAACTTATCTTTGAAGTCGTTATGGATAGCGGCTCCTGCTTCAGGAGCGGTAGCTCCTCGCTTTACGGTCCATGCACGGGATTCTTTCGGTCCGGTAGTGAAGAAGGTGATGAGACCGAGCGTCTCATAGGCGCCGCGAATAAGCGCATCAAGTCCGTCCACCTGCACGCCGAGCTCCGAGCGGAACATCTCCTTGTCCTCTCCCGCGACATCATTCAGTTCATGCTCGGTACGCGCATCAACTCCCACGTACTTTCCGCCGAGTGATTCCACGAGCTCATAGGCAGCTGCAGCACGGCCGTCATTCATCTCAGAGAGATTGTGTCCGCCGGCCTTCCCGTTGAAGGAATAGAGTATCGGCTTCATGGTAAGCAGGTTCAGGGACTTGATGAGGAGCGCTTCTTCGTCCGTAAGCCCTGCGGTACGTGCAAGCTTCCCCGCAAGAAGTGCCTGCTCGATCTTAGAAAGCACCGCTTCTTCTGCAACTGCCTCTTTCTTCCCCGCCTTAACGTCCCCCTTGAGCCGGTCACGACGACCTGAAACCGACTGTTGATCAGCAAGGATGAGTTCCAGGTTTATAACCTCGATATCACGGACCGGATCCACGTCTCCATGAACATGGATGACATCCGGATCATCGAAGAATCGCACCATCTGAAGAATGGCGTCCACCTCGCGTATATGCGAAAGAAACTGATTGCCGAGCCCTTCTCCTTCGGAGGCACCCTTAACCAATCCAGCGATATCAACGAACTCGATGGCAGCGGGAACGGTCTTCTCTGACTTCGAGAGCTCAGTAAGGCGATCAAGCCGCTCGTCCGGTACACCCACGACACCTACAGAAGGATCGATGGTGCAGAACGGGTAATTCTCGGCGGGAACCGCCGCTTTGGTGAGCGCATTGAAGAGAGTGGACTTCCCGACGTTCGGGAGTCCGACGATTCCGATTTTTAGCATAGATAGAAGTACCCTAGCGGTAAAGGAGCCAAAACGCAAAGAAATATGAGCCCATAGTTTATTGACATTTTCATATAAATCGGTCATTATACTAACGGAACCCTTCCGCAATCCTTGAGGCAAGCGGCATTCGCCTCTTATCTCAGGGATTACCAACCCCGAACATTCCGTAGGAGAAATACCCATGTCGTTGAGGCAGATAGCAGCGATGCTTTTCGCGTTCTGCATGATCGTCTGCGGTACGCAGGCGATGGCGCAGTCTGCACCGCAGATCGCTCCGACTGCCGCAACCAACGCGGCGATCGCGAGCTGCATGCTCGATACGCTCGACCTCCCCGTTAACGCCAACATCGTGGCGCAGTACGGCGCCAAGAGCGACCTGTCGGGCTGGCGGCGCGCAAGCGTCGGCACCCAGGTGACGCTGGCCAAGTGCGCCGGCGGCGAGACCGTGAAGCTCGATCAACCGAGCATCGATGAGGCGCGCAACACCGTCTTCCATGACTCGCTCTGGAAGAAGGTGGAGGCAGGAATCCAGACGACGGCGAAAGCTGAAGTTGCGACCGCCGTCGCTATCGACGCCCCGGAAGCCTCGGAGCCAGCCGCTGAAAAGGCCGGGTTCGAGATCCCGGGCGGCGTGCTTGCGCTCATACTGACCATAGCCATTATCGCCATCGGCGTAGTCTTGTGGGAATGCTTTGTGTGGGCCAATCGCGGACCGCCTGAGCCGGCCTTCGTGCGCGTCGACTACGGCCACAGCGGCATCTAGGGCCAGCTCTTCAACAATCCGCGAGTTCACTCTCGCACCCCGCTCTACCAGGCAAACAAAAAGATGTCCTGGCCCTGCCGTCGCTCACGCGATCGTGCTGATAGGTTCCGTAAGGAATGCTGTCGTGGGAGTTCCCTTATTAGGGAATAGAGCAAACAAACTTTCGAGGCTTCACATATTCTGTGGAGCCTTTAGACGTTTATATACCGCGCTTGCCGTATGAAGCGATCTTCCGCTTCCAACTCTCCTTCTTCTTGTCAGGTGAGGTTTCCGAAAGCCCGAACGTGGTTACGCGGGTGCGGAAGCCAGCGAACTGGAGAAGTGAGCGCTTGAGGGACGCAGTAAAGTCTCCAAACGCAAGATAATCGAGGATCGCGGGATTTCCACACGTAACAACAATGCGCGCGCTGCGGCCCTTGAGCATCGGGGTCCATCCCATACGGCTCTTCCACATGCGGAACGCAAACCGCGGAAGGAATAGGCGATCCCATAGCCCCTTAAGGAGCGCAGGCATACCACCCCACCAGTTCGGATGGAAGATAATGAAATGCTCGCACCAGGAGATATTCTCCTGCACCGCCTTGAGGTCAGGTTCAAGCTCCTGTATCGCTCGATATCCTTTGTGCAGTACCGGATCGAAGGAAAGATCGAATATATTCGTACGACGCACTTCGTGTCCGGCTGCACGTGCTGCCGCCTCATACGCATCCGCGAGCTGGCGCGACATAGGTTCCGGTCCCGCATCCGGATGACCAAGCAGTATGAAAATCTTTTTTGATTTCATCGTCTTATTTCTGCATGAGACCAGAAAGCTCGGCCCGATACTTCTTCATAACCTCCATAGTGGCTTTCATCTGGTTCTCGCCTCCCTTCTTCACTCGGTTATCGACTTCCTCGCCTATTTTCTTGAAGAGGTCAGGATTCTTCTCGACCAGCGCGAGAATCTGCTCGCGCTGCGCTTCCGGCACATCCTTCATTTTCATCTTGAGCGCCTGTTTTATGAGGAATTGCTGGATCATAGTAGTGAAATTATATCACAAAGGATTTTTGGACCAGGCTCCAGAACTACGGCTTATGCTGTCTACTCAGGATCTGCGATATAGAGGCGAGGATCTTCGGGCTCGTCGTTTGGATCCACATGGGGGACGAGGAATCCACGGACGGTGGCGGTTGAGAAATAGAGCGTACCGATGAAGATAACCGCGATGATGGGCACGATGACGTTCTGGGAAAGAAACGCGGGGTTCGAGTCAAATCGCGCAAGCGCCAATCCCCCAAACATGAGTACGCCGATAACGGAGATAGCGGCATTAGCCCAGTGGATCCAGCGCTGTACAGGGTTGGTGATTCCTGCGGCAATGACGAGTACAAGGATGATGAGTATCAGTCCGCCGCTCGAGTACGGAAGTCTCGCTCCTATGAACTGGGTCAGGAAGACGAGTACTGCTGCGGCCACGAAAAGACCACGAACAAGATCGCCGTGATAGTGCGTGGGCTGAGCCTCGTTCCGGGAGTCGTATATGGTCTCGCCGCTCATGTGTTTCGATTATGACGTATGACGGACGCCTGTAAAGCAGTCGCGTCTTATAAGAGCACTGTCGCCTGATTGCCGGACACTTCCGCCAGTGCACCCTTCTCGATCGGAAAGGAGATCTCCTCCCCTGCGGCATCCTTTATCTTCGCATTCCCGTCTGTAAGCGGCGTGACGAATGCCTCGTGCCCTGCCATTACCGTGAAGCTACCTTCAGCGCCCGGAAGCGTGACCGATTGCGCCTCTCCATCGAAGAGGTTCTCTCCTATCTTCGCGATGGTGAGATGGAACGTCTTTGCCATTATGCAGTGACCTGGTCGATGGTGCCCTTCATGTAGAAGGCATTCTCAGGCTTCTCGTCATGCTTTCCTTCCACGATCTCCTTGAATCCGCGAACCGTCTCTTCGCGTGAGACGTATGCGCCCGGTGTTCCGGTGAACACCTCAGCGACGCTGAATGGCTGCGAGAGGAAGCGCTGGAGTTTGCGAGCGCGAGATACGGTGAGGCGATCCTCTTCGGAAAGCTCCTCGATACCGAGGATTGCGATGATGTCCTGGAGATCCTTATAGCGCTGGAGCAGCTGCTTCACCTTGTTCGCAACTTCGTAGTGTTCCTGCCCTACGATTTCGGGAGTGAGCGCGGTTGAGTTCGAGAGAAGTGGGTCGATTGCAGGATAGATACCGAGTGAAGCGAGTTCGCGCGAAAGCACGACGGTACCGTCGAGGTGCGCGAACGTGGTCGCCGGAGCTGGGTCCGTGAGGTCGTCTGCCGGCACGTACACCGCCTGCACGGAGGTAATGGATCCCTTCTTTGTCGAGGTGATGCGCTCCTGGAGCTTGCCCATCTCTTCGGCGAGCGTCGGCTGGTAGCCCACCGCCGATGGCACGCGACCAAGGAGCGAGGACACCTCGGATCCTGCCTGGATGAAGCGGAAGACATTGTCCATGAAGAACAGGACGTCCTTTCCTCCTTCGTCGCGGAAGTATTCCGCCTGGGTGAGGCCGGTGAGCGCGACGCGCGCACGAGCGCCCGGCACCTCGTTCATCTGGCCGAATACGAGCGCGGTCTTATCAAGCACACCCGTCTCTTCCATCTCATGATAGAGGTCGTTACCCTCGCGCACGCGTTCTCCCACACCGGCGAACACCGAGTAGCCGCCGTGCTCAGAAGCGACGTTGTGGATGAGCTCCTGGATGGTAACGGTCTTACCCACTCCGGCTCCGCCGAAGAGTCCGACCTTTCCTCCCTTGATGAACGGGGTCATGAGGTCGATCGCCTTGATACCGGTCTCAAAGACCTCGGCCTTGGTGGTCTGTTCATCGAATGCCGGTGGCTGGCGGTGGATCGGAAGGCGCGGCGTGTCACTCGATATGTCGCCCTTGCCGTCGATAGCTTCGCCGAGGACATTGAAAAGCCTGCCAAGGGAGTTAGGGCCTACAGGAACCGAGATCGGCGCGCCGGTAGCAGTCACGGTCTCGCGACGAGCAAGTCCCGCAGTGTCGCTCATGGCGATGGTGCGTACACGGTCGAGGCCGAGGTGTGCAGCCACTTCAAGGACGATGCGGGCGTGCATATCATTCGCCTCGATGACGAGCGCGTCCTGGATCGCGGGGCGATTCTCCGGGAAATGCACCTCGACGATCGGCCCGATGACTTCTGTAATGGTTCCTGTTTTCATAATTCGTACGTTAGCTGTTCTTGTTCCGGTATGCAAACCTATGTTGATAATGCCTCGCGGCCGCTCACGATCTCCGACACCTCGCGGGTAATCGCTGCCTGACGGACCTTGTTGAACTTGCGGGTCAGATCGCGCACCACCTCCTTCGACTTGTCCGACGCGTTCTTCATCGCCACCATGCGCGCTGAATGTTCGGACGCCTTCGACTCGAGCAGCATGTGATAGAGCGAGACCGATACGAGTTTCGGCACCAAGAGTCCCAGCACATCCTCATCCGACGGCTCGACCGAATACGAGGCAGGTGATTCGATAGCACCCATCTCGCTCCACTTGCCTTTTACCGGCTGGATATCAGTTACCAGCTGCGTAAGCGTATCGATCGAAAGCGGCAGGAGACGACGGACGGTCGGGATTTGCTCGAAGGTTGACTTGAAATTGCTGTAGACCGCGACGACTTCGTCGTACTCTCCTGCAAGGAATCCTTTCGATAACTCAGCTGAAAGCTCCTCCATGACCGAAACCGGCACATCGTCCACCTTGTTCTCAATTGCGCGAGCGATCGCGTAGTCACGGCGAGCAAAGTATTCCTCACCCTTGCGTCCGTACGCGAATACCGTGATATCAGCGACTGCCCGTCCGCTTATCGCACTTGCTGCTGCCTTGATCACGCCGCTGTTGAGCCCGCCGGCAAGTCCCTTATCGCTGGTGATAATTATCAGTGCCGTACGCTTGACCTCCCTGTCCTTCGCAAGTGGATGACGCGCGAGGTCTGCGCTTCCTGAAAGACGAGCAAGGATAGCGAGTGCTGCACGCGCGTACGGACGACCCAAGAACGCCGAGCCTTGGGTCTTCCTCATCTTCACGGCAGACACGGCTTCCATTGCGCGTGTCACTTTGTGCATGCGCTCGGTTGCCTTGATCTTCGTCTTGATGTCCTTGAGTGCCATGGGTCGTTATCCGGCGTTCGTTACGAACTTCTCTAACACCGCACGGAGATCCTTCTCGGTTGCTTCGCCGATCTCGCGGGTAGTGCGAATGCTTGCGAGTACGCCTACTGCCTCGCGATTGAGGAAATCCTGGAGCTTTGCCTCCGCAGCGGAGGTCTCAAGCGGCGCGAAGCCGTCGAAGTACCCATTCACCGCAGCGAAGATGACGGCTGCCTCCATCTCGAACGCGAGCGGCTTGCCATTAGGCTGCTTGAGCATCTCCGTCATGCGCTGACCTGCGTCGATTTGCTTCTTCGTGTTCGCATCGAGATCAGACGAGAATTGCATGAATGCCTCGAGCTCGCGGAACTGCGCAAGTTCGAGCTTAATCTTGCCCGACACCTTCTTCATGGCCTTGGTCTGCGCAGCGGAACCCACGCGCGAGACGGAAACACCCACGTTGATAGCCGGGCGAAGTCCCTTGTTGAAGAGATCGGCCTCGAGAAAGATCTGTCCGTCCGTGATGGAGATCACGTTCGTCGGGATGTACGCCGAGATATCGTTCTCCTGCGTCTCGATGATAGGAAGTGCGGTTATAGATCCACCGCCCTTCTCTTTCGAGAGCTTCGCGGCACGCTCAAGAAGACGGGAGTGCAAATAGAACACGTCTCCCGGGTACGCTTCTCGACCTGGTGGACGCCTGAGGAGAAGCGACATCTGGCGGTACGCGACCGCCTGCTTCGAGAGGTCATCATAGACCACAAGCGCATCCTTGCCCTGCTCCATGAAGTGCTCAGCGATAGCAGCTCCTGCGAACGGGGCGAGGAACTGGTACGCAGCAGGACTTGAAGCCGGTGCGGTAACCACGATGGTGTAGTCCATCGCGCCAGCGTCAGCGAGCTGTGCGACGATCTTCGCCGTCTTCGATTCCTTCTGGCCGATAGCCACGTAGATGCAGATTGGACGAGTAGCCTCGGCCTCTGACTTCTGGTTGAGGATAGTATCGATAGCAACGGTGGTCTTTCCGGTGCCGCGGTCACCGATGATGAGCTGGCGCTGACCACGACCGATCGGGGTCATCGCGTCGATCGCCTTTATACCGGTGTGAAGCGGCGTGTTAACCGGAGAGCGGTCCATCACGCCGTACGCGATGCGCTCGATAGGGCGATACTCTTTCGCTCCCGTAGGGCCCTTGCCGTCTACTGCTTCACCGAGCGGGTTAACTACGCGCCCAACGAGCGAGTCACCTACCGGTATGGAAAGGAGGCGGCCAACACGGCGCACGAGCATGCCTTCGTAGACGCGCGAAGAATCCCCAAGAATAACGGCACGAACACCGTCTTCCTCGAGGTTGAGCACGAGACCATAGATAGGATCAGCATCCTTGAGCGCCGCTTCAAGCGTTCGGTCGAACGTCGGATCGAAGAGCACCATCTCCGTCATGATGGCGTTCTCGAGCCCGTCTATCTCCGCGATACCGTCTCCGGTTGCGCGAACGGTTCCCGTCTCTTCCTTTCCTCCCTCGGGTTGGAGATTCTTGATCTCGTTCTCGATGCGCTTGATGATGCTTTCCATAACCTAGTTCGTGATCTTCTGATAAAGGTCTACTAATGCTTTCTTCGCCGAACGGTCGATGAGCGTTCCGTTCTCCTGCGCTCGCCATCCACGTATCAGGGATGGATTGATAGTGGCTTCGCGGGCGTCGATTCCCTCTTCTTTCGCGCTCGTGAGCGCGTCTTTCGCTTCCTCTTCGCTTGCTACCTCAACGCGAGGTGCCTGCGCTTCCGCTCGAGCCTGCAGTCCCTTGAGTTCCCGGAGGATACCGGGCAGAAGCTTCAGACGCCCTTCAAGCTTGAGGTGTTTTACAAGACCGTCGACGATAGCAGCCTCATCGGTGCCACCGGCAACCATTTCTCTCAGAGCTTGTGCGTACTCGCGTTCCATTATGATTTGCGGAGCACCTTCTCAGCAGCGAGTACCGCAAGACGTGCTACTTCCTTCTCGCTCTCTTTGAGCGCCTGTGCGGCCGCTTCCTTAGCGCGCAGATCAGCATCAACGGCGATCTGTGCGGCTCGAGCGTCAGCCTCCTTCATGATGCGTGCCTTCTCCGTGTTTGCCGCGTCGCGAGCCGAAGCAACGATGCCTTCAGCTTCCGTTTCCGCACCCTGTACACGACGAGACACCTCCTCATCAGCGCCTTCGAGCTTTGCGGTAGCGAGCTCAGCGTCTTCGACGCCTTTGGCGATCTTCTCCCGGCGCTCGTCCAGCGTCTTCATAACCGGCTTGTAGAGAAGCCAGGTAAGCGCGACGAAGAGCACGCCGAAATTGATCAGCTGCGCGATGAGCAGCTTCCCGTCTATGCCGAATGCGTCGAAGAGTTGTTCCATGATGAGTACTAAGAGGCTGGTACAGCGGTTGGATCAGCGTCGAGCGCTGATGCCAAGCGCCTTATCCGACGAAGCGGATGATGAACGAGACCACGAGCGCGAGGATACCAAGCGCCTCGGCGAACACGATCGCGAGGATCATGTTCGAAACGACCTTGCCTGACGCCTCTGGATTGCGACCGATAGCCTCCATAGCCTTGCCTCCGATAAGTCCGATGCCGATGCCAGGACCAAGCACGCCGAGACCGGCTGCGATCGCCATAGCAATGAGCTGTGCTCCTTCTGATTCCATAGTTCTGCTGTTACCTGATTAATGCTCCATCCCGGAGCCGCATCGAGACCGGCGCTAGTGCGCCTCGTCCCCGTGCGGGTCCATGATCGACAACTTGATGAAGAACAGCGTGAGCATCGAGAACACGACTGCCTGAATGAAGCCCACGAACACCTCAAACGCCATGAGTGGCACCGGCAGCAGATATGCTACGAAGAATACCGCCACCGCTATCATGACCTCGCCCGCGAAGACGTTTCCGAAGAGACGGAACGAGAACGAGATGAGGCGCCCGACGTTCGAGAGCAGCTCGATGATGCCTACAACGAAGTTGACCGGTGAACTGAAATTAACATATTTCCCGGCGTATTTGAAGAATCCGAGGACCACGACGCCGGTTATCTCGATCACGAGGAACGAGATAATGGCAAGCGCGAGCGTGAGGTTCAGGTCAGCTGCAGGCGCCCTAAGGAACGGTACCGATTCCCCCATATGCTCAATGAGAATCGATCCCACACCCGGAAGGAATGCGAGCTCGTTGGCAATGAGGACGAAGAGAAAGATCGTCATGATGAGCGGGAAGAACTTGCGTGCAAGCTTCTCGTCCTCGAGCGTCTCGCTCATGTAATTGAGCACTCCTTCGAAGAGCATCTCGATACCTGCCTGGAGCTTTCCTGGCACCAGCGCTATTTTCCGACGGAACAGGACCGCGAAGCCGATAAGGAGCGCGACGACAATCCACGTCATCAGGAGCGAGTTGGTGATAGGGAAACCGAAAAGGCTCCCGATCTCCTCGGCTTTAAGGACGACATGAATGCCGCTTGCGTGCTCGCCAGCCGCCTCCTCGGCAGCATACGCCACCGGCACGCTGAACAGCATATTGAAAAAAGACCCTGCCTGGGCCAGTACCCCTGTCATATAGCCAGTCTAGCAAACAGCTACTTAATAAACAAAGTGGACCTACGGGGAGTCGAACCCCGACTTCATCCATGCCATGGATGCGTGATACCGCTTCACTATAGGCCCGATTCCCTCACTCTACTTCGACTTCTTCAGCTCCTCAAGGTCCTTGAGCACGCGCGCGACATCTTTCGTCAGCTGTTCGAGCGCATCAGCTTGGGTCATCTCCTTTTTCTTCGGCTTTTCGGTCTTTGCCGTAGGAGCGTCTCCCTCCTCCTCGTTCAGCTCCTCGACGTCCTCTTGAATCTCATCGATATCCTCCGAAATCTCCTCGATGTCCTCGGATATCTCCTCCAGATCTTCCTGGATATCCTCCATGTCCTCGCCGAGTTCCTCGACGTCCTCCTGAATCTCGTCGATGTCTTCCTCGACCTCTTTGAGGGACTGCGTGTGCCGGTTAACGGTTATCTGGATGAAGATCGCAAGATAGATGGCCTCGAGCGAGACCAGAGTCGTAAGTACCAGGAGCATCGTCTCCCAGGAGATGACCCCGAAGAGCGACAGCATGAAGAAGAGTGCGAACGCGAGCGTGTGCACGACGAGGGAGCCTACCGAGCCAATTGAAGCGACGATGCGCTCGACTCCGGTAGGTTCTTTCTGGATGGAGTCCTTCATATCCTCGAACCGTAGCACTGTCGGTTGCTGCCTGTCCATTCATCGTTGTGCGCAACCGAGGGTTTCCGCCGGAAGAAATCATGGATACAATGCATCAAGTGCCCGGAAACTTCCGACCGCTTATGCCCCACAAGTTCTCGACGCCCAAGCGGCGCCGAAACTTTGTTGCGCCACTCGCCTCGCTCGCGCCTGCCCTCCTCACCTTCCTGATCGTCGGTGTCGGTGTCTTCTCCATTCCTACCGTGCTTGCGACCGATCTCAAGCTCGCCATTGCTGAGCCGCCGAAGGATCCGTTTCCTGTTACGGTTGATCCCATCAACGAGGTCATAACCGAAGACCCTACCGTCGAGGCACTCCTCGAGGAGACCCATGGCGAGCGCGCAGCGGCACTCGGCTTCGTGGGAGGCGCGTTCTCCTGGCTCGCCAATCTCATCGTCTCCGTTCCCGGCTATCAGCAGATCGCGGGAAGCAGTATCGCGTTCGTAGAGATAAAGCCCGGATACCGGGAAGAAGAAGTAGCCTACGTATTTGGACAGGAACTCGGCTGGAGCGCTAAGGAACAGGCGGAATTCCTTAAGCAAGTGCACACCGAAGAGCCCGAGCTCTCTGAAGGGGAATTCGTACCGGGTACCTACATGGTTAGCGGAGCGGCGAACGCTACCTACGTGCAGGAACTCCTCTCCGATCGCTTCAAGAAGGACATCCTTGCCCGCTACAGCACTACCACCGAAGAGCTCGTTCCGGTAGAAGAGATGCTTACTATCGCCTCCATGCTCGAGCGCGAAACCCGCGATCCAGCCGAGATGCGCCTTATCTCCGGCATCATCTGGAACAGGCTTTGGGCAGGCATGAACCTGCAGATCGATGCGACACTCCAGTACGCAAAGGCAACGAAATCAAAGACGGGTTCATGGTGGCCGAAGGTGGTGCCGAACGACAAGTACGTGAAGTCCGAATACAACACATACAAATACGGAGGTCTTCCTCCGGGCCCTATCTCAAATCCTTCAACCGCAGCGGTTCTCGCTGCGCTCAATCCGAAGAAGACCGATTGCCTCTTCTATTTCCATGACAAGTATGGAGAGATGCACTGCACCGAGAACTACAAAGAGCACGTACGACTTCTAAAGAAGTACTACGGGCAGGGCAAATAAAGAAACCGCCTTCAGGCGGTTTTTCTATGAGGCGAGATACGTCTGGATAGAATCTCTGATCGTCGATACGATCTGTTCGAACTTCCCTTCATCCGACTCCAGGAGCGTGAAGCGGAAACCGTTCAGATCCGAATTGAACCCGAGCGAAAGCGGGACTATGCAGATTCCCGTTGAGGCAAGGAGGTAGTACACGAAGCGCTGATCCGGTCTCGCATCCGCTAGATGCGGATTGATAACCGCTTCTGCTTCGGGAGTAACGGAAAGTGTCTGAGTATCGGTAAGTGATCCTTCTGCGAAGACTGCAGTCATATAGAAGGCACCCTGTGCTGGATGAATGACAAGTTCAGGAATGGATGAGAGTATCTCAACCGCCTTTGCAGACTTCCGGGCATAGTTTGCGACCCGATCGTCGAGGTACGGATAGTATCTCGAATCCCCCATTACCCTCGGCAGGACCGCCTGAGGAAGCGTAGTCGAGCAGACCTCGAGCATCTTCGAATCGAGCAGAGAGCGGGCGTACCGGTCGAACGAGTCGTCCTTGTCCCGGTTATAGAACTCCACCCAGCCGCAGCGTGCGCCCGGCCACGGAAACTCCTTCGAGATGCCGCGCATGGCGATACCGGGAACGTCTCCGATAACGGAGGCGAGTTTCTTCATGCCGCTCCCGGCGTATGCGAGGTTCGAGTAGATCTCATCCGAGATCATGAAGAGGTTGTGCTCCTTCGCGATTGCGACCATCTCGCGCAGCGTTTCTTCCGGATACACGAAACCGGTCGGGTTATCCGGATTGATGATGAGGATGCCGGCAATGTCAGGGTTCGCCTCTATCTTTGTGCGTAGATCCTCTAGGTCCGGTTTCCAGCCGTTTGCCGGATCTAGTTTGTACGTGATATGTGCGGAGTCCGCATGCGCGGCTTCGGCTGAGGAATGCGTGGGGTACGCCGGATTCGGTCCTATAACGCGCGCTTTTGGGTGCAGGTTCCCGTAGAGCGTCGAGATAGCGTCCCCGAGGCCGTTGAAGAAGAGGATGTCGTCAGAAGTTATGTTGATACCGTCTTCAAGGTTCCGCTCATCGCGGATGTAGTCGCGTGCGACGTCGAGACCCTGCGTCGGTGAGTAGCCGAACGAAGCGTTCTCGCTCGCTGCGTTCTTCACGTACTCCTTTATCCATTCCGGCACCTGCTCGCCTTTTGCTACCGGGTCGCCGATATTCTCCCAGATAATCGGGGTGCCGAGCGCCTGTACGGATTTAGCTACCTCGACGATGCGCCGGATCTCGTAGCGGAGCTTATCAGCTCCCGGATGGACGATATCGGTGCGCATAGGTATGGCGATGATAGCACGCGGCGCGGCACTTAATTCAAAACGAGAAAGCCGATATTGAGCGTCGTTGCGTAGGCCACCCAGAGCACGTACGGAATCATGAGATACCCCGCAGTTCTTGAATATCTATAAAACAAAGCTGCTAACACGATTACAATCGAGAGCAGTAGGACGATAACAACCAACGAGAGCAAAATCTCGTGCATGCCGAAAAACGCGATGCTCCAGAACGCGTTCAAGAGGAGGTGCGCAAGGAAAAGCCAGATAGCGAAGACCTTGCCTATTCTTGGCGAGCGCGAGACGAGGTATGCCGCGCTACCCATAAGAACGTACAGGATCGTCCACACTGGTCCGAAGACCGCGTTCGGCGGTGTCCAAGCCGGTGCTATAAGCGTTGCGTACCAGCCGTTCACACTGCCCACAACCGCCATTGATCCGAGGAAACCGGCAGCAAGAGATACCCCGACGAATCCAACGAGCGCCAAGAATGAGCGCAGACGCATACGATTAGTAGCCAAGAAGCTTCTTTCCTGCAAAATACGAGACCGTAGTTGCGATGGTGGTCGCTATCACGCCCCACCCCATGTCGACGAAGGTCTCGAGCGTGGACCAGCCCGCGATGGTGGCGAGATTGGTGAGGTCACAGGTCGCGAAGGCAACGAGGCCAAAGAACGCGCCCGCGAGCGCCGTGCGCTTGAATGCCTGGCCGCTCTCGAGTGCCGGTCGCACAACGAAGAAGGCGAGTCCGAACGCATAGATCACATAGAACAAGACCGCCGCCTGCCAGACGATGTCTGGGCGTAGCAGAGGACCGAGCTCGGCCTTGTAAAAACCTGCGGCAATAACGCCGATCCAGAGCAGATCGAGTACGAGGAGCACCGGGATTGAAATAGCCGCGAGCGTGAGATTCTTCATGGGATATGCCTAGCCGAATAAAAGCTTCTCGAGGGAAGCGCGTGCCTCTGTATCATACCTCGCCTTCACCAGGTCGATAACGAGTTCCCGGTTCTGGAACAGAGGATCCTCGGCCATGTCGATGAGCTCGTCGAGCGTCACCTCGCGCAGCGTAATGCGCTCCCCGGCGTCTAGCTCTGCTTCCTGCACTTTCCGGAGACCGCGAGCGATGAAGGTATAGATCGCCCAGTCTATCTTCGAGGAAGGCTGGCTGGCACGAAGCAGTATGAGTTCGTCCGCCTCATATCCGGTCTCTTCAAGCAGTTCGCGACGAGCCATTACTTCCGAACTCTCGCCTTCCTCTCCCTGGCCGCCCGGGAACGTTATCACTGGGTCGCGTCCCGGCTGCTCATCATACGCAAGCAACAGCTTGCCGTTCGGGAGTATCGGGATAATAACCGCCGAATCGTTCCGGCTGAGCTTCTCGAAGGTAGCGAACGAGCCATCGAACAGCTCCTGCTGCCATTGATAGACGTCAAAAAGGATGCCCTTGAACACTTGTACGGCATCAGTCGGCATAGGTTGGCGGCTTGGCGGTCGGTTGGTCATAGAAAGCCCGGTTGCATACGAAAAGCCTATTCAGGATCTTCCGTTGGAACACCAGTTGCAAGTACCTGGTCAGCCAAGGCTTCTGCGTCGGGGGACTCGGGCATCGGTATACCGGACTCTTGATATGTGCGGGAATAATCGCTATTAGCAATCAACAGTTTTAAATAGAGTTTTTGTGGCTTATCGAGATCCGACGCAACCTCAAGACCATCCACCGTTGCACGATAGATATAACTGTTCGTTCCTATTGAGCTCCACGGGGCCGCAGTCTGAGCTTTATCTTTCCATGCAACAACACGTACACCAGCAATGGTTCCTTCAAAAAAGGTCGTTTGGAGTTCTCTGTCTTCCCTGCGTCGTACACTCCGAAGCTCCTCAAGCGACATCTTGTTCATTTTTGCGACCTCGTCGAGCCTTGCAGCGAGCTCTTCTTGAATAGGTTCCCGCAACGATTCAGTTGCCTGTGTAGGGCGCGCAGTAGGAATCTTATCGAAGCTCATAGGTCGTACAGAGATGATAGTGCTATAGCAGTAAGAGTATAACGACTTGAACGTTCGTCAATGTACGTGAGCGGACAGGTAAACGAAACTGTTTGATTACAGCGCCTTGTCCTCTGGGGTGGTTTTTAGTACATCGTATTAGAACTCCCCTCATTGAATCGCGGCCAATACATTTCCTTAGGCTAGTGGACTCGTGGGATGGTCTGAAGGATCAAAATGGGCTTGAGAGCCTAGAGACGCTCGGAGATTAGAACCTCCTTCCCTCGGTATTCAGTACCAAGGTCTATAGCTCCTCTTTCAAGATTAGAAGCTTCAGTGTCTGAAGTTGTGCTCTCTTTTGGTGCTTTGGCTTGTACCTCAGCAACAGTGGTCTCCAACTTTTTATATGCCTTGTCTCCAATCAGGCCTTTTAAATCTTCCTGCTTGAAGTTGCCTGCAATCTCACTGTGAATGAAACGAACCACGTCATTCGTGTTTTTCCTCACTTCTCCCTCTGGCAAGGAGCGATAATGACCAACCCATCTCCATAGACCATAAAATAGTTCTCCCAAAATTTTGAGTCGACTATTTTCTGAAGTTGGTAAATAAACTTTTGAAAAAGGTAATCCCCAGTACATATACACTCCCTCGTCTGACGTTCCCTTAAGGAAGGTATTCATTAAACGGCATAGAGCAGCAATGTTGAGCTCGTGAATTTTTGAGTAGAAAAAAGCCGCTGCTCTCACGGCGTTTATATTCTTAATTGACCAAAGAGTACCAATATATCCTCTTGCGCCAGCAGTAATAAAGAAGTTTGAAATCTCATGCCACGAACAGCAGGTATTATTGAAAATAATGGGATGATTGTACAAAGCAATAGACTGCATTGTGCCTTGATGGATACTGTCGTAACACTTTATATGGCAAGAGTTTGCTATGGGGTAGTTAGCAGGAAATCGTTGCGCTTTCTCTCCGCCATCTCCTGAAAAAAGATTGCGGGTCATGTCTTCGAAGATATAGCTCGGGATATGCTGAGCTTTGAGTTCTGGGCTCATCCACTCAAAACCATCAAATCTCTTAAAGAATGCTTTTCTGCTAACTGCTATTAGATCTTTCCCTGGCACAGGAGAGAAGCCAACAACCTCCTCATACTCGACGGTATGTTCTTTACCATCTCTGTCCGTAAATTTCTCTATTGCGAAATATCCATCTGTTTGTCCACCATGGCTACAGATGTGCATTAAATCGTAAGGATAATGTTGAGAATAATGCTCAAAATTATGTACAGTTGCGTTCTTGCCAATGAGTTCTTTTACATAGAATCCTAACTTCTTAAGAGTTGCTACAACGAAAGGAGTCTCCTCTTTCTGTCCAAATTCTTCAGGAGAGAAAACGATTACCCCCTCTGTTTGTTTGTCATATTGAGAAAAAAGTTCATTGAATATAAACAAATCACATCTCAGATTTGGGTTGATGTAAGAAATGGATAGTTTTTCCAATACCAACGAGTATGGAAGTCCGTCTGTGAAGAATGTTGCGTAGTGATATGGGCTAAAATCTATTCCGTTTAATCTGTCTCCCAAGAGTTTAATCACTCTCGCATGAGCTTCGTTATCTCCACCTTTCTTCCATTTATAGATGTCTTTCTGGAGCGTGGTTAGCTCCTTTCTGTCTTCGTTGAATGGTTCAACAATCGCAATATCAGAATTAAGAGCGTGAGCTAAGTTAATAGCGACAATATCTGTTGCTTTCTTATCTTCTTCAATAACCAGAATTCCTGTGCTCACACTAAGGAAATCCCTAACATTTATTGCCTTTGCGTTCTCGTCTATTACCAATGCAAGTTTCTTCTGTTTTGCTATGTACAAACCCTTTAGTAAGTCAGACTCCCTGCAACGGATTTCTCGTCTCGGTTTCTTCTTAAGAGACTTGAGTTTCTCTTGGATTTCAGTTTCGTTATCTATAAATATCTTCTTCTTTGGAGAGAGAGAATCAAAGTAGGTTTTCTCTGCTTCATTTAGACCTACTAAGAGGTAGCGCTTGGGCTTAAGTTTGAAGAAAGCATTGTTAAAAAGAACCTTTGCTTCACGCCCTATGAGCTTTGCCACAAACTTCTCCCCACTCATTTCAATATACTCCTCGTAAGGAGCATCAATATTGGGAAATACAAATAAACTAAAGTATTCAGTTTTTGAGGAAAAATATGAGGAAACGAGAGCGGGAAGAATGTAGTTGTCTCGCGTTGTAATACATACAACTTTCTCGTTAAGAGAAGGTACAACTTTTTGTTGCCTTCTATCTCCAAACTTTTGCCGAAAATATTTTAAGATTCTCATCCTAGGAATGAGCATAAAATACCATTCTTATCGTTTTTAGGTTCTGTGAGATTAGAACCTCCCGAAACTTAAGCGCGCCAATACGGAATGACGGAAACCTTGACTTCGTGAACAAATGTGGACCGTACAGGATTCGAACCTGCGACCCTCTCATTGCAAATGAGATGCTCTACCAACTGAGCTAACGGCCCCTATTCGGGAACGTATGATTTATACCATACCCGTTACGGCTGCAAAAGCCCTATCTTGGCCGCAAGGATAATATCGTTCTCAGAGAGTCCCCCTATTGAATGCGTCGTGAGGGTAATTCCTACCTTGCCCCAGCTAAGCGTGATATCGGGATGATGACCCTCCTCCTCGGCAAGCGCACCTACCTCGTTCACGAACGAAAGCGCGGTAGCGAAGTCTGGAAACGCATAGTCTCGATGGATCTCAGTACCTGCCTCGTTCAGGCTCCAGCCTGGTGCATGCTCCATGAGATCCTGCGCCTGCGCGAGCGTCAGTGCCGGAAATCCGCCTTCGCAGGGTACGCACTTCTTGTCACTGTACTCGCTCATCGTTTCTTTCCGGTTAGCGCGAGATCAACCACGTGCGTAAGGAAGTCGGGGAGCGAAACGCCGACGGCAGCGAGCGATTTAGGGAGAAGCGATTCCTTAGTCATGCCGGGAAGCGTATTGGTCTCGAGATAATAGATGCCCTTAGGAGAGACGATAAAGTCGGAGCGGGAATAATGCCTAAGTCCGAGTGCTTCGTGCATGGTCTTTGCCGCTTTCATGAGGTCGTTCTGCACGTACTTCTGGAAGCGGCCCGGTACGATCTCCTCTGTAGCCCCCGAATACTTCACGTCGTACGAAAAGAAGCTGCCGTTGGGCGGGATGATCTCAATCGGCGGGAGCATATAGAGCTCTTCACCGCGAAGACCCTCAACGACGCCTGCCGTAGCTTCCGTACCGCGAATAAGTTCCTCGACGAGCACTCCTCCTGCTCCAGCCTCAAGAAGCTCAAGGATCGCCGAATGCACCGGCTGGTATCCGCCGACAATCGATATGCCAACTGAAGAACCCCACCGAATCGGCTTTACGACAACCGGCTGATGGAACGAACGGATGATGTCTTGCGCAATAGCTTCTGCATCGTCAGCTCGTTCGATGAATCGATACTTCGGGGTGAGCAGTCCCATCTCCTTCGCGCGCTCCTTGGAAAGCACCTTATGCATTGCGAGGTACGAACCGAATGAGTCCGAGCCGGTGTAGGGAACACCGAACCGCTCAAGCAGCTTCTGTACTTCCCCATCCTCTCCGTATTCCCCATGCAGCCCCACAACAACCGCATCCATCGAGGGGAGCACATTCGCCGGCATCACGGGCCGCCCACGCTCATGCCAGATACCGTCCTTGTCTATGTAAATATCCCTTACCGTGAAGCGGTCCTCGGGAAGGTTCGTGATGACGGCGTGACCGGTCGCAAGCGACACTTCGTGCTCCTTAGATGGACCGCCCCGCAATACTCCGACGACCGTTCCACGCATGATGAAGGAAGTATAGCAGGGCAATACCTGAAATGAGCGAAGGCCAGGAACGAAATGTCCCTGGCCTCTGCAATCTCTACCAACTGCTAGCAATACGCGGTTCCGATCATCTCGGTGTGCGTTCAATCAAACTGGGCACGGCAAGTGGGCCGAAGCCGAAAGCCTTGTAGCCCCTGTAGATATCTAGCAGATATAAAGACAGTCGCACAGCAGCATTGCATGCAGTTTTCTCAGAAGGGACCTCCTGGAAATGATCTGCGACGTCCGTGCGCGGACTAGATGCACGCTGCGGTTTTGTTTCTGGAAATGTGCTATTTCTCCCCTGTATGCGCCCTTTGTCTGGACGACCAGCGACTCATCAATAGTCGATGAGTGGCCACCCGAAGCAATCCTATACCTGTAGTGGGTTTGCGCAAGCTACGCCTTGCGCATAGCGCGGGACCGAGCCTTCCGGTGATTGGCGAGAGAGAAGCGATGCGCTTCGGAATTTGCCAGAACCGCATCAGCGTCTGGCACCCCCGCACGGAGTCCCCCAAGCACTTCACGCGGTCGATGCTTCTCATCCTTCACAACCGCAACCACTGGAATGCCGATACCCACTTCCTTCAATACATCCTCCGCCGCTTTCTTATGGGTCTTCCCACCATCAACCACGAACGCTTTCGGGAGCGGCCATTCGGTATGCCCGAGCCTGCGCGAGAGTATCTCCTTGAGCGAGGCGATGTCGTCATTCAGGGACTTTCCGCCCCGGCCTTGGATCTTGAAGGTACGATAGTCACGCTTCACGGATACGCCGTTCTCAACCACACACATCACGCCGATAGCGTTCGTGCCTGAGATATGGGCTGTGTCGTATGCCTCAAGCCTCGGACCCGTATCTTCACCTCGATCTTCCTTGATGAGCGAGACATCCTGGATATGGTCGAGCGCGAACAGCTGCCGACGGATAGTTCCCGCGTCCTCGAATCGTTCTTCTTTTGCCGCCTGCTTCATATCGCGGGTAAGCGTCGCACGAAGCGTCTTCACTCGTCCTGAAAGAAAGAGTGACACATTCCGTATCGAACGCATGTATCCCGAACGATTCATATCGCGCGGATACTGCCCGATCTGCCGATTGAATTCAATCTTCCCTTGCGTATGCCGATTCCCCTCGCCAACCGGCTTCGGCGTATCAAAGAACGGGAATATCTTCCGTATGAGCCGGAGTCCCTCGCGCAGCTGATACCCGGACGGGAACGGCCCGTGGATGGCTTTCAGCTTGAGGCCCGTCATGATTACCTTCTTTGCTTTGAAATCGAGCTCAGCGCCGCGTATGGCGAGCACGCGGGGTATCTCCTCGTCCGTTATAACGGCATAGAGGAACGTCTTATCATCCTTGCCCATCGCGTTCGCGCTCGGGATATGCTCGCGAATGAGAGCCGCCTCGCGCACCAAGGCCTCAAGCACGGTGGGAGTAGGCTCATGCATCAGTCCATCGGCGCGAGTGACCATGTCCACAATCCGAGGACCGCGGGTCGCGATAAGATCGATATCGAAATAGGAGCGCACGCGATCACGAAGGGACGTCGCCTTCCCGACGTAGAGGATCTTCTTATTCTTCCCCTTCCCGTGCGTAAAGAGATACACGCCGGGGCAGTCAGGGAGGTCGAACTTTTTGAGGTCTTCGCGCTGCATACAGCCATCGTACCGCTCGGCGTGAAAGCCGTAAATGAAAAGGCCCGCCGAGACGGACCTACCAGAAGGCGCGAAGCTTTGCGGCTCGCGAGGGCGCGGCACGGAAGGCGACGTAGAAAAAATCGGGCGTCCAACCGAATTCCCTATATCGCAGGAAGTTTCGTTCGGACCACTCCTTCGCGCTTTCCGGATACGAGTCAAGCCTGTTTCCAAGTGTAAACGCGACGAAGAATAAGAATCTCCGACTCATTCTCCTCGGAATGCAGAGCTTCTCGCGAAGATGCTCGAGCGAGCCGTCGAACGTGGGATTCGGAGAGACCGGCTGAGAGACATACGGCCGGGGTGGTGTTAGTTCGCGGGTGTCCCGCATGACCGTACCTCCAGGAACTATCCTAAAGCCTAACGATAGCACTTATATAAAGCACTATGCACAGGTACCTACTTCGCGCGCTTCTTAGCTTTCTTGAATATCTTGGCGAGGTATTCGCCCGTAAAGGAGTCCTCGATCTCCGCAACTTCCTCCGGCGTTCCCTTCGCAATGACTTTCCCGCCCTTGATACCTCCTTCCGGACCAAAGTCGATGAGATAATCGGCGGATTTCACGATATCGAGATTGTGCTCGATAACAACGACGGTGTTTCCGCGACGAACCAGCTCCTGCAGGATCTCAAGCAGCTTACGTACGTCTTCGTAATGAAGACCCACGGTCGGCTCGTCGAGCAGGTAGAGCGTCTTCATCGTGATAGGGCGATAGAGCTCAGACGCGATCTTCACCCGCTGCGCCTCTCCGCCGGAAAGCGTCGTCGCTGATTGTCCGAGTGTGAGGTATTGGAGTCCGGTTGCGTTCAGCGACTCGAGACGGTCAGAGATCGCAGGGATATCCTTGAAGAACACCTCGGCCTCTTCGATAGTCATCTGGAGTACTTCATAAATATTCTTGCCCTTGAAGGTGACCTCAAGCGTCTCTTTCATGAATCGGGTGCCGTTGCAGACATCGCAGACCACATACACCGTCGGAAGGAAGTGCATTTCGACCGCTATAACTCCATTACCCTGGCACGCTTCGCAGCGGCCGCCGGCGACATTGAAGGAGAAACGTCCCGGCTTCCAACCGCGAGCACGAGCCTCAGACGTTGCAGCAAACAGATCGCGGATATGCGTGAACGCACCCGTATAGGTCGCGGGATTCGAGCGCGGGGTACGGCCGATAGCGGACTGGTCGATAAGGACGACACGGCCGAGGTATTCGGTGCCGGTCATCGACGCGCAGTTCTCGAGCTTCGCTTCTCGCTTGCCGAAACGAGCAGCAACGTTCTTATGCAGCACGTCGTAAAGGAAGGTCGACTTGCCTGAGCCGGACACACCCGTTATACAGACGAGCTTCCCGAGTGGAATGTCGACGTTCTGATTCTTCAGGTTATGCAGAGTCGCACCACGGACCTTGATAGAGCCCTTCTCGCTCGTGCGACGTTCCTCAGGGATCTCGATTCTCGTCTCGTCGCGCAGGTATGAAAGGGTAAGCGAACCGCTATCGTTCTTGGGTGCGGTGAGGAGATCTTCGAGCCATCCTTCAGCAACGACGTTCCCGCCGTGAACACCCGCTCCCGGACCAATATCGAGGAGGTAGTCGGCAGCATAGATAGTGTCCTCATCGTGCTCGACCACGAGGATGGTATTGCCGAGTTCCTTGAGCGTAAGCAGGGTCTGAATGAGGCGATCGTTATCCCGCTGGTGGAGACCGATCGTCGGCTCGTCAAGCACATAGAGCGCGCCAACAAGTCCCGTACCGAGCTGGGACGCCAGGCGGATGCGCTGCGCCTCGCCGCCAGAGAGCGTCGCCGCTGAGCGGTTGAGCGTGAGGTAGTCGAGACCGACGTTCAGCATGAAATCGAGACGGCTCGTTATCTCGCGGATAATCGGACGCGCGATCTCCATGCGCATCTCCGAGAGCTCGAGCTGGTCCATGAACTCCTTCGCTTCGCGGATGGAGAAGTTCGTGAAATCGACGACATTGATACCCAGGCCGTTGTTGATCTTCGGATTCTTCTTGCCCGAGAGATACACACGGAGCGCTTCGGGACGCAATCGCTTCCCTTCACAGACTGGGCACGGCTCGTCAGAGAAGAGCGACTTGGTACCGAGACCGTTACAGTTCGGACACGCGCCATACGGGCTATTGAATGAGAAGAGGCGTGGCTCAACCTCCGGGAACGAGGTGCCGTCATCCGGACAGATGAACTTCGCCGAGAGGGTCTCAATCTCCCCGTCTGCGTGCTTTATCTTAACGAGCCCATCACTTTCCTTAAGCGCGAGCTCAAGGGCCTCTGAGAGACGCTCACGAGCTGCATCAGGGCTGCGTTCAAACTCGGATACGTAAATGGTATCGACGATGGCATCGATATCATGGCGCTTGTTGCGATCGAGCTCTACTTTCTCGCGGAGCGCATGGGGCTTCCCGTCGATAAGCACCTTCTCATAGCCTTTGCCGAGAAGATCATAGAGGAGCTGGTAATACTCGCCCTTACGGCCCACCACAACCGGCGCATAGATAGCTATCGCCGTCTTATCGACCGCAACGCCCATAACCTCGTCCTTCGCCTTGAGATCGGTGCGGGCCTTTACATGCTCCTGCACGATGCGGATCATCTCTTCCTTCGAGAGCTTCTCGATAGCGACATCGTGATTCACGCAGTACGGCTGACCGGCGCGCGCATAGAGCACGCGGAGGTAGTCATAGATCTCGGTAACGGTCGCAACGGTGGAGCGCGGGTTATTGGAACGGGACTTCTGGTCTATGGAAATGGCGGGCGAGAGTCCGCTAATCTCATCCACATCCGGCTTCTGCATCTGGTTGAGGAACTGACGCGCATACGCTGAAAGAGACTCGACATACCGGCGCTGTCCTTCGGCGAATACAGTATCAAAGGCGAAGGAGGACTTGCCGGAACCAGAGAGTCCGGTAACAACCGTCATCGCTCCTCGAGGGAACTCGGTAGAGAGGTTCTTGAGGTTATGGGTACGGGCACCTTTCACGCGGATCCATTCGTCCGCGCTCGCGTGATGCTTGTCTCCGGTCTTGGGATGAGGTTTCTTTGCAGTCGCCATAGTACGGAAATGTCCTGCCCGTGGCGGGGCAGGTACACAAGTATTATAGCACAGAAGACGAAGAACGAATGAAGCTACATTGTTGGCGCTACCGGAGTGGGGGCCGCAGCGAGCAAACTCTCCATCTTCGCGACAATCTCTTCAACAGAGACTTCCGCCTTTACGAGGTATTCGGTTGCGCCAAGTGTCTTTGCCTTCTCCTTGTCACCGATCTGGCCGAGATTAGACACAACGATAACGGGAACCGTCTTGCCTTCGTCTTCTCGCTTCCTGAGCGTCTCGACAACCTCGAAGCCATTCATGGTCGGGAGCATGAGATCGAGCAAAATCAGTACGGGCTTGTGCTCCTCAAAGAGCTTGAGCGCTTCTGCGCCGTCAGAGGCATAGAGCGTCTCATACTTGCCCGCGAGCGTATGCCCGAGGAGGTTCTTAAGTATAGGATCGTCCTCGACAACGAGGATGGATTTTGGGGCGTCGGTCATATCAAAAGTATACCACTCCTATTCCTCGCCAGCTGGGCGAGTGTACAGGAGATTATCCGGGAGACGGAAGAGGCCCTCATCGTTGCGCTTCTGTTCGAGTATGTGGGCCATGAAGCCTGCGCTCCGCGGAAGAATGAAGAGCGCATTGAAGAACTCCGCATCCTTGAGCGCAGTCAGCTCGCTACGGGTATATCCTTCGCACTCGCTGAGGATATCGAGCGCAAGTGCTGCCGTAACGCCATCGACGTTCAGTATGAGCGAGCCGTTCTTTCCGATAGTTACCGCTTCAACACTCCGAGCGAAGTCATAGTGCGGATGGGAATCGAGCAGCGTCGCAAATTCCGAGAGCGCTGCTACGCGTGGATCCGGCATACCCACGCGATACTTCTTATGGCCGATACCGAGAATAACTCGTCCACCACTCGTCTCGAGCGTAACGAATTCGCTTGCTGAAAGTCCCCCCTGCGCTCCAGTAAGCCAGAGCCCTGCCGCTTCGTTGATAGCTCCTCCGAAGCGCGGACCTATCGTTAAGAGACCGCTCACGAGCGACGAAACCAGATCCTTTCCGGCACGCGCCGTTATCATGGAGTTCACAGCGCCAGAAACATTCCCGCCATGATCGATAAGGAGCGTCGCAACCGCTTCGAAGAATGCCTGGCTAATAGGCGAGGTAAGCGGGCGACCCAGAAGCGCGCCCGTTACGGCTGACATAAAGCCCGTTTCAGGCGTAACCAACTTCCCCTCTGCGACGAATACCGGAATGCTTTTGAGATCGATGATCTCCCGCGTCGAGAGGATACTTGAGCGACGGGAAAGCAAGGGAGCGATATCGACGGGAACATCCTTGTGATCGGCACCCGGCAGCTTTTTGAGCGCCTCAAGAAATTCTGGGAACGTATCAGGCGCATCAACTCCGCAAGCCCGCAGCGCCTCGCGCTTGGCTCGCGCACTTTCGTCATTAGTCGCAACCAGCGCTTTGGCATGTCCGAACTGGACGTGCTCCTCGAAGGATTCGTCGATGATACCGGCAATATAGGCCGCTACCGGCTTCGTGAGCGTTCCGCTCTTGATGAGTTCCACGATCTCGTACTCGTCTACGCCGCCGAGCTCGCCGAAGTACGCGATACCTTTTGTGCTTGGATCCTCTTGAGCGAGCTTGAGAACCTCGGAGAGCGCCGTAACTGGGAAGCGGTCGCCGCCGATACAGAAGGCGAACGAGAGACGCTTATCCGCTCCCGCAACCGCGTTGATGAGTTCGCCCGTCATACCGCCGGACGTTGAGACTACTGCGACCGATCCGGAAGTCATGAGCTTGTTCGTCCACAACTGAGTAGCATCGACTCCCCCGATCGCGCCGAGCTTAAGCAGTCCCGGAACAACGAACCCTACCCCTGAGGGCCCTGCAATCACTTTTGTCTTTCCGTACTGCTCGATGAGCATGGTCGCGCTTGCTTCAGGCACATTCTCCGCGAAGATATGTGCACCGTATGCTTCGGGAAAAGCTTCAAAGAATGCCACGGTGGACTCGTACGCGCGCCGTCCCGACTGCACGTTCAGCAGGAACCGGACCTGGGCGCGGAACTGTTCCGGCACGTCAGCAAAGGAAGCAAAACAGGGCATGAGGAACTCCTCTGGTCCCCAGAACAGCTTCACGGACTTGCGGCCTCCCGCAACAATACCGAGTATCGATCGTTCCTTTCCGGAGAGATAATCGAAGTCGAGTATCGACTGGATCACCTGCAGGTGAATACCGGAGACCAGTATGCCGCGTTCACCCGCTCGTATCGAATCAAGTAGTGTCATATCAGCCTTGTATGAAATCTACAGCATCATCAACCGCCTGTGTAATAACCGTATCGGACCCATACACGCTTCCCAGCAGTCCGTGCTCTTCAAGGTAGGATCGCATGTGCGCAAGTCCCGCCTTCTCGTTCGGTCCCCCCCGCCTGACGAATACTTTCACTCCTGCTGTCTGAAGTCGGGAAACCTCTTCGGACAGAGCGTCGATAATGCCCGCGAACGTCTTGCCGACGTCGGTGAAATTCGCAACGCCGCCGGCGATAACCAGTGCCTTCTTCGTTGCTTTGGAAGCGAGCAGGAGCGCGATAACCTCTTTCGCATAGAGGTAGGTCTCTTCGCGCGTCGGTCCGCCGCTGTATTCTCCGTAATTGCCTATCTCGTTCCCTGCGCCCCGTAGTGCCGCTTCATCCGCTATCACGATGCTGCCGCCGCCTCCGGAGAGAAGGAAGAACAGGCTGGCATCCGGATTGAGCACCGTAAGCTTAAGCGATGCAGGCGTGGTCTTCTGCAGAGCGGCAACGGTAGCTTCAGCCGCATGCGCCGCGTTCTTCTCCGGAATGTCTGATTCGCTCCACGCGTCCTTAACTGAGAACTGCCCGGCACTATCAACAAGAACCGCGGCATCAAGGAGATACACCTCAGTGCCGCGCACAACAAGCGGGTTTATCTCGACAAACGCGAAGTGCTTTGTGGCGAAGCAATCGAGCAGGTCCTGCAGGAAGGTTTCCGGAAGACCGGTAGCTTCCGCGAACGCCGTTGCTACTCCTTCTCCGGATGCGACGAGTTTCGTCACCTTCTCCGGATGCTCCTCGATATCGATACCGCCCTCGGCGGCATGGAGGAGCCGGTAGCCGTCCCGAACCCGCTCAAGACTCAGGTACTGCTCTTCCTTTTCTTCGTGCGGGAAGAGCTCTTCGACTATGAAGTTCGAGTAGCCGCGTGAGGACCATTCGTCAATGAAGACCGGTATCTCGGTCGCCTCGATACCTACCGCGACCAGTCCCTGCTTCATGCGCTTCTTCACGCCCTGATCCACCTTGAGCACGAGCTTCGCGCCGCTCGGGAACTGGACCGCATCGCAAGCTCTAAGCGATACACCTCGATATCCCTCACCGAGGATGAGGGACTTCGCGCGGTATTCGGTTAGCTTTACACGTGACATGAGTGCGTTACATTCGTTCGAGCACAAGTATACGCCGAGACTCCCGTTCGGCATGTCCCCGGTCCACGAACCCGAGCTTCGTATAGAGCGCGATTCCCGATTCGTTCGACTGATCGGTGGCAAGCCAGATAGACCGTCCGGGTGCCATAACCTCATAGGTCCGGAGCACGAAGCGGCTGAATGGCGACATGATTCCCTGGCCTCGATACGGCGGATAGGCACGAAATGCGATGGTGTCCCATAGCGACGACCCGACATCCGACGGGAGCGGGTTCGGTACATGCCCTAGCCACACGAGCGCCGCGAGATTGTCGTTCTCATCGATAAGCGCGAACGGATAGCGTCCTTTCGCGTACCAATCCTCGTACGAGCCCAGACCGAACCGTTCCCGATCGGACGTATTGCGCTGTAGATCCTGATCCTGCTCATCCAAAGATCGTTCCTTGAGCTTCTCGGCATGGGTCTTTGAGAGACCGAGCACGGCATGCAGCTTCCTGCCGTCGGGCATGTTCATGGTCCCTATCGGCTTCTCCTCGTACAGATCGAGCGGCAATGAAGCGTCGAGCGCAATTGCATCTATGACGGGTTTTTCCATGGGTAGGGTTAGGTTACGGGAAGTGACAACGTGAACGTCGTGCCGTGGCCGGCTGCGTTCGAGGTGAAGCTAAGATCTCCTCCGTGATCGGTAGCGATGGTGCGGGCGATATAGAGGCCGAGACCGCTGCCGCCGTTCTCTTTTGCGATAGCGTTCGGCGCCCGGTAGAACCGCTCGAAGATATTCCCTTGGTCGGACGGCGCGATACCGATGCCGTTGTCTTCGACATGAATGAAAGTGCGCTGCTGCGAGGACTCGGTCGTAAGACGCACCCGGCCTCCTGCGGGGGTATAGCGGATGGCATTCTCGATGAGGTTATTCAAGACCCATCGGATCCGCTCGCGGTCAGCTCGCACCTGCAATACCTCGCTCTCTGATTGCTCGAAGAAAAGCGAGATCTTGGCTTCAAGCGCCATCGGCTGGAAATCCTTCGCTATCTGGGCGAGGAACGCGTTTACGTCCACGTTCTCGAACACGTACTTGTACTTGCCCGACTCGATCGCCGATATATCAAGAAGCGTTCCCACGATCGCCACCAGCTGATGACTCTTCTCGGTTGCGCTTCCGAGCAGCGCCTTCTGCGAATCCGTGAGGGCTTCCTTCTGCAGCGCCTCGAGTGCCCAGCGGATGCCCGTAAGCGGGGTGCGTAGCTGGTGGGCCGCAGTGGATATGAAATCTGACTTCACCCGAGAGATTTCCTGATCCCGCTTATGGCTTTCGCCGACCCGCTGCGAGAAAGTCGTGAACGCCGAGGCAAGCTCGCGCACTTCCGCGGGTGCGGTCCTGAAGGACGGAAGCTCGACCGGCTTCTCCGTCTCTGAGAATTCGCGCATCGCGGACACGATGAGACGGAGCGGATGCGCTACCACCCATCCGATAACCCAGAACAAGAACCCGATCATCACGACCGAGAAGATGATCGATAGCGCGGCGTTGCCGAGTAGCAGAGTGCGCAGCGCTTCTGCCTCCACGGAGGTGGTGAGCAGCATCGCGAGCTCCTTGTTCAGGAAGAGAATCGTCGCGCCGATGAAGCCGAGCGATACGATGAGGACGCACAGAAGCACGACGCCGATATAGACCCGCAAAGTCATTACGCGTATGGTATCACGCGCTTACGAGCCGAATCGCTTCTTCCGAGGATTCTTCTTCTTGTTCGGGTTTGGCGTTCCCTCAAGCTCATAGATCTCATCCCGCAGGATCGCCGCGGTCTCGAAATCGAGCGCCTCTACTGCTGCATCCATCTGGAGGCGTTTATCCTTTATGAAGCCAGTCGGGTCTTCCTCATAGAGCTTCGCGTCGAGGTCGAGCATGCCCTGTACGGTCTTCTGGTGCTCGCTGCGCATCGATTCGGCGATGTCGCGGATCTCCTTCTTGATGGTGAGGGGAGTTATGCCGTGCTTCTCGTTGTAGGCGAGCTGTATGGTGCGACGGCGGTTGGTCTCTCCTATCGCCCGCTCCATCGAGCCGGTCATCACGTCCGCGTAGAGGATCACGCGACCGAGCACGTTGCGCGCGGCGCGCCCGATGGTCTGGATGAGCGAGGTTTCCGAGCGGAGGAATCCTTCCTTGTCGGCATCGAGTATACCGACCAACTCCACCTCAGGAAGATCCAGGCCCTCGCGCAGCAGGTTCACACCCACCAGCACGTCGAAGTTACCTTTGCGGAAGTTCGTAAGTATGTCGATGCGGTCGATCGTCTTTACGTCAGAGTGGAGATATTCAGCCTTCATCCCGCGCTCCTTAAGGAACTCAGAAAGATCCTCGGCCATCTGCTTGGTGAGGGTTGTCGCAAGCGCACGTCCATCTCGCTTGATAACTATCTCCGCTTCATGGATGAAGTCGGCGATCTGGCCCTTGTAGTCTCCCTTCTCGACGATAGGCCGGACGATGAGCTCTGGATCGATGAGACCGGTCGGGCGGATGATCTGCTCCGCTACCTGGCCATCCGGAGCCACGCTGTGCTCGCGCTCGTAGTTACCTGGGGTCGCTGACGTATAGATAACCTGGCCGATACGCTCCTCGAACTCCTCGAACCTGAGCGGACGGTTATCACGAGCGGAAGGCAGCCGAAATCCGTGCTCGATGAGGATGTCCTTGCGGGACTTGTCGCCCGCGTACATGCCGCCGATCTGGGTGACGGTTACGTGGGACTCGTCGATAACCGTAAGGAAATCGGCGCTCCCGTCCTTGTTGTGCGGGAAGTAGGAAAGGAGTGTGTGCGGCGGTTCTCCAGGACTACGTCCATCGAAATGGCGGGAATAGTTCTCAATACCACCTGAGTAGCCGATCTCTCGGATGAGCGCGATGTCATGGAGCGTACGGCGCTTGAGCCGCTCGTGCTCAAGCACCTTCTCCTCGCGCTTCAGGACCTCGAGACGCTCGTCGAGCTCTCGCTTGATGTCCTCGAGCGCACGAGCGCGCTCGTCCTCGCTTGAGACGAAGTGCTTGGCAGGGAAGACGAAGAGGGATTCGGGATTGCCGGTATTCGCGCGTGAGACCGGATCAAGGCACTCTATAGCGGCGACCGTATCCTCATCAAACGTGATGCGGTAGATCGCCCTCTCGTTCACCGGCATGAGCTCTACCGCGTTCCCTACCGCCCGCAGCTTTCCCGGCTCAAGATCGGCATTCGTGCGCTCGAAATAGATCCGCACCAGCTTGCGGATGAGCGCCGCGCGATTCTCTTCCCCTCCTACCTGCAGCTTCACATGTACCTTCTCGTACTGCTCCGGCGAGCCGAGACCATAGATAGCAGATACTGAGGCGACGATAATCACGTCTTTGCGAGTGAGGAGTGACTGCGTCGCAGCATGACGAAGACGATCGATCTCCGCATTGATCTGCGCCTCCTTCTCTATATAGGTATCCGAGTGCGCGATGTAGGCTTCCGGCTGGTAGTAGTCGTAATAGGAAACGAAGTAGTGCACCTGGTTCTCCGGGAAGAACTCGCGGTATTCTTGCGCGAGCTGGGCTGCTAGCGTCTTGTTATGCGCGAGCACGAGAGTCGGCTTCCCCACGTTCTGGATGACGTTCGCTATCGTATAGGTCTTGCCGGAACCAGTAACGCCGAGCAGCGTCTGATGGCGCATGCCCTTTTCAATCCCCTCAGTAAGCTTCTTGATAGCGGCAGGCTGGTCGCCTGCTGGCGGGAAGGGGGAGTGGAGGTTGAATAAGGCCATTCGTATCAGTCTACCTTTGCCGGATGAAATAAAAAAGAAGACTCCGGCTAGCCATAGTATCCCCGACTGAAATCCTCCCGATACTGCTCGAACGTTCCGTTCCGTATCGCTTCCCTTGCACCATCCACGAGCGCAATGATGAATCCAAGATTGTGCATAGACGCAATTATCTGGCCGAGGATCTCGTTCGAGCGGATAAGGTGCGAGACGTAGGCCTTCGTGAAGCCTTCGGTTCCCGGAATAGCTACCCCACCTTCGTTCAGTAACGAATAATCCGAACGATACTTCTCGTTCTTCAGATTGATCTGTCCGTTCTTCGTGTAAATGGAGCCATGGCGGCCGAGTCTCGTCGCAGCAACGCAGTCAAAGGTATCCATACCTTCCGCGATACCAAGCAGGAGATCGCCCGGCTCACCTATCCCGAGGAAATGTCGCGGCTTCTCTTCCGGCAGATGCTTCACGGCAGCCTGGAGCGCTCCTTCCATGTCCTCCTTGCTGAAGGAGCCGCCGATACCGAAGCCGTCGAAATCCATCGAAGCGATCTCCTTGGCACTCTCCTCTCGTAAATCTTCAAATCTGCCGCCCTGCACGATGCCGAATATGCCCTGCGAGCGATTAGCTTCGATATTCTGACGATGCGCCTTGAGTGAGCGCAATGCCCACTTGTGCGTACGCTCCATAGCTTCCTTCTGATACTCGTACGGCTCGGTTGGCGAGGTGCACTCATCGAACGCGAAGAACATATCCGCGCCGAGCGCATGCTGTATCTCGATGGAGCGTTCCGGCGTGAAGCGATGCAGAGAGCCGTCATGGTGCGAGGTGAAGGTGACACCCTCTTCGTCGATGACCGCGAGCTGTCCATGCTGGCTGCGCATGTCCTCATCCACAACCGCAACTCCTTGATCTCGCGCATTCTCTTCGCCTTTCGCGATCTTGGTTATGGTGCGGCCGAACGCGCTTCCAAGTGAGAACACCTGGAACCCGCCAGAGTCCGTCATGGTTGGTCCATCGTATCCCATGAATTTCCCTAGCCCGCCCGCGCCTTTTACCACCTGTTCTCCCGGCTGAAGGTAGAGGTGATACGTGTTTGCGAGCACTACCTGAGCGCCGAGGTCCTTAAGCTGACTAGGGAGGATTCCCTTAACCCCGGCCTTAGTGCCTACAGGAACGAATGCAGGGGTTTGTACATCGCCATGGGGCGTATGTATAACGCCAGTGCGGGCTCTGCCGCTTTTGGTCTCTACCGTATAGGAAATAGGCTTCATGTGTTCTTAAGGTAGCTTTGAATATGCTCGCGAACAAGTCTTTCTCCATCGATTCTTCAAGTCTGTACGTACTTGACAAGCCTATTTAAAATGGGTACAGTACCTTTACGTAGTTCTTTCCATGTGCGGAAATAGGGCTGCAGCAACCTCTTGTAGAGTTAGGAAAGAGACCCCAATGAACATCTCTCAAAAGGCGATGCGGGGGCTCGCCTCCGCGTCTATGGCTCTGAGCCTCGCGGCTTGCCAGACGACCATGCGGCCGCCTCCCCCGGTCACTGACCAAGGGAAGCTCGGTGGCAGCTACCTCACCGGCGTGTTCCCGGGCCTCAAGGCCACCGCGACCACGCCTGCGGTGGCCGGCGACCTCTACGGCCCCGACCAATTCCGGCAGATGCAGGAACTGGACTACGCTTGCCACAAGCAGCTGGATCCCTACATTCCCGGCATCGCGTCGGAAATCGTGATTCCAACTGCTCGTGGTGCTGTCATCGGCGGCACGGGTACGGCAATCGCCTACACGACTGCCTACACCGGCGTCTCCTTCAGCCAGTTCCTCAAGCTGGGTGGCATCCTCAACGCAGCCGGCCAGTTCGATGCGCGCATCGACCGCTACCAGCTTGCAATCCGCTACGTCCAGTACGCGTGCATGGTCGGCTTCGTCGCCCGTGCGCAGCAGAGGGGACAGCTCAAGGGGGTGGTCATCATCCCCTGGGCCGGAAGCGGGCCAGCGAAGCAGATGTCCATGCCGACCACAACGGTCGGCAAGGCGACCAACGAGCCACCTTCCGCACCGGGAGCAGCTGCACCCCTACCCGCCGTCCTCCCCTAACCAAGGGGAAGACAACAAACTTAGCCGCCGGACCCAATGGGCCCGGCGGTTTTTCTTATCTCTATTCTTCGGCTTCCCTATTTGATACCGACGAGCTCGATTTCAAAGAGAAGCGTCGCATTCGGCGGTATGGGTCCCTGGCCTCCCGCGCCATATCCCATATCCGGTGGGATAACGAGCTGACGGGTTCCGCCTACTTTCATGCCTACAACACCCTTGTCCCATCCCTGAATCACCCTCCCTTCACCGAGCGTGAAGGAGAAGGTTCCATCTCCATGGTTCTTAGACGCATCGAAGACGGTGCCGTCTGGGAGCGCACCGATATACGTGACGATAACGGTGTCGCCGGTCTTCGCTTCGGCGCCTGTACCAATAACCGTGTCACTCGCGGTAAGTACGGTAGGGAGCTCTCCTTGCGCCATCTGTTCTTGTGGATCCATTGCATTCTGATTAACCGGTAATACCAATGCGCCTGTCGAACTGGCCTCTTCAGTCGCTACTTCAACCGCCGCGTCCTGGCTGCCGAATGGCAATGTTAGGAAGGACGAGCCGAAGAACAAGAATGCTCCTGCAAGTGCTACAGCAAGGGCTATAGCGACTCCGTTTCCTGTAACGTTCATAGCGGTATTCGTTAAGCTTTGGTAGCAGCTACTATATCATCCGTAAGCTCTTTGAGGGCATCCCTCGCTGCCTGATCAGCATTTGGTACGCGCTCAAGCAGAAAAGCTTCAACCGCTTCCTCATCAGGATTCGTGTCCATCAGCTTTGAGAAAGCCTCACTTGTAGTGTCGTCCATCTGCTCGATGAGGCGCACGAGCGTTCCGCGAGATATGAGCGAACTCAGGTCAAGGAGCAGTTCCTCCCGCTCTTCTGCCGGAAGTTCCGCAATATCCAGAGCTTCGAGGATGGTTGTTGGAAGTTCGGTGTTCATACCTTAGGAATTCAGCTTACGGATAAAGGTGTCAGTGTTTGGAATTGGCAGCGGCTTACCGTCTGGTCCGGTAAGGCTTCCAGGAGCGATCTGTAGCTTTCCGTCTGGCGTCGATGATATGCCGCCTACCGCAGCGATTCTTTGCCCGGTTAGCTGATCAGTGTACGACGCATCAAATAGGACCATCGGGCCAGGATGTGCGAGCGCATACTTCTTCGCGGTGTTGAAACGATCATCGAATGTTCCTCCGTGCGCCACCTGCCTCCCCGTATCATCAACGAAAACGGTCGGCGTAGCGGGATCAATAGCGATACCATGCTTGTTCGTAAACACTTCAGGCGCTGCTTCCGCTTGAGGCCTGTCTGCAGTTGCTTCAGGTACTGACTCCGACGGAGTTGGCGCAGAAGGACGTGGAGCTTCTGGGGCAGGAGCCGCTGCAGGCGCCGCGGGTTCAGGAGCAGGTCCTATAGCTCCGGCGTCGATTGCGGCAGCTTCTTCAGGAGAAACCTCAGGAGGTGCGATCTCGGCTGTCGTAGGCGCGTTTTCCGACGTGTGATATTCGTACGGCAGCTTCGTGTTCAGATTCTCTTTCATGTAGTCGCCGTCAGCTGGAAGTTCTTCCTTCGGTGTGAACTTCACCATATCCTCCGGAGCTGAAGTAGGAGTGTTCCCGACCTCGACCTTCGGACGAACCGGGCCGTCGGGCTGCTTGTGCGCATCCTTGAGCGCTTCAGTGTCCGCTTTGTATCCACCATCAGCTTCGTGCTTATACAGAAGCTTCGGCTCGCCAGTACCCTGCTTGAGCAGAATATTCTGGTCCTTGTCGACTATCAGCTGGTCGCCCGGCTGCATGGTTATACTCTTACCGTCCGCGGCAGCGCCGAGTTCATGCGTGAGCGCGTTCGGATTCTTGCTGAGAAGCTCCGTAAGCTGAGGAGATACTTTAAGGGACGGATCAGCCTTGAGGGATTCGCGCAGGTCAACAAACATCTGCGCCATGCCTTCGCCCTTCTTGTCTATGGAAACGCTCTTGAGTGTCTCTCCCGGCGTGCTTGGTGCGCCTCCTGGAGTGCCTGCGGTACTCGCAGCTCCAGATTCGGATGAAGAAGCGTTAGGGCCTCCGGCGGACGACCCCTGCGGTCCGGCCTCAGGGCTTGCGGCCGGAGCGGATGGCGCCGCATTGGGAGTGCTTGGATTACCTGAACCAGCAGCCTCTGCTGCAGGAGCGTCTGCACCGGGACCCGATGGAACGTTCCCCGGAACTGAACCTGGCGCTTTTGCCGCATCCGAGATTCCTGCTTCGACGGAAGCAGCTGAGGCGAGCTCCGAGAACGCGAAGGATGTGCCGGCTCCGACGAGAACCGCGGCGGTGGCCCGCCAGACGGCCTTCTGCTTGAGGAATCTCACTTCATCAGCCTTGAGCGCCAACTTCCCGCGCTCCTTATCGATACGAGCGAAGTCTTCAAATACCAGCCTCTCGAGTTCCGCTCCAGCCTTGCGAAGATCTTTTCCTGCTTTTTTCTGACCTCCGCGATAAAGCCCTTCGAACGCGAGGCCCGTACCTTCGCCGGCGATGGCACCCGCGATCAGACCGAGCCCAGCCCTTCCCATCCGGAACGCTCCAGCTCCGAGGATAGCTCCCATACCGGCGCCAGCAAGGCCTCCGAATGCTGCTGCGCCGCCGGTTATAACCGTGGCGCTAACTACAATGCGGATGAGACGAGCCATGTTCTTTCCACCGACATGCTTCTCGAATTCCTGGTTCTTCATTGCTACCCACGCGAAGGCCTTATTGAGCGCAAGGAACCGACGTTCATCAAGCGCTTCGTAGCGTGCCTGAAGCTTCTTCTCTGCAAGCGGGCGGACGATCTCGCGGAAGCGCAGGTAGTTCTCGACCTTTCCGTGTTTCTCGGCAAACTTCTCGAATTTGTTACGTTCGAGGTATTCAGCGAGCGTGACCGGCTTGCCACCAGAGCCCTTCGGAAGCGCTCCGCTCTTCTTGAGCCGCGCGAAGCGTTCTTCCATCCGCTGGGCATGAGCTGCGCGCGCGTCGTCGTCGCTTATAGTATGCGCACCTTCAAGTGCAGCAGAATACGCAGCACGAGATTCGTCGAATTCTTGCTTCAAGCGTACGAGATCGGCTTCTTGTTGCGCGAATGCTTCCTTGGCCTTTTTGGAAAAAAGACGCGACATTCCACCTTTGAGTCCGCGCTCTTTCTCGAGCGCCTTGTATGCCGCTAGGTACGCAGCTTCCTTTGCTTGCATATCAGTGCGTGCAGCTTCGACGCCGGTGCTTTTCGCAAGGTCATCGAACGAATCCTTGAGCGACTTGCGCAGAGCCTCCCTGTTCTCGAGCGGCGTGTTGTCGACACCCGAATCTGGCGGAGTAGGTGGATCTTGGAGCGCCTCGAGCGTAAGAGGCTCCTCCGGAGGCGCAGCTTCAGCTGCCGGAGGCTCCTCTGCGACAGCAGCAGGATAGATGAGCGCCAGAAGCTGATTGATCCTGCGCGCGATGAGCCCTGCCTTAACGAGCCCGGGCTTCTTCGTCTCGGCGATGATCTGGCGAAGCACTGCCTCTGCTTGCTTACGGTCCTTAGCGGAAAGACCGGGCATGCTCTTGAGCTCTGCAAGGCGTGCGTTAGCGATGGCCTGAAGCTCCTGCTTGGCTTTCGGATTCAGGCTGACCGAACCGTCTGACTCGAGCTTCTGGAGCAGCGCTCTCCAGCCGGCTTCCTCTGGACTCATCTCTGCCGTTGCTTCTTCGGGCACACTTGAGAGAGCGGCAAGGAATTCTTTGGCAGCATCGATTTCCGCTTGATACGCAGCTTCGAGCTGAGAGGCCAGACCAATCTTTGCCTCAGGGGTCAGCTCCTTATTGGAAGCATCCAGACTGAGCATGCCGGCGGCACTCCGGAGGTTCGAAAAGCTGAAAAATGCTTTTAGCAAAGGCCTGGATGACTTCAGCTCGGTTGGTACTGCGTCAATTTCAGCCCTCTTCTCTTTACTCTCATTCTCAAGAGCAGTCCGGCGGAGCATCGCCTCCGTCGCTGATTCGCTGCGCGCCACTACTGCGTCGTACTCAGCAAGTCTCCTTTCAGCTTCAGCAAGAAGCTCATCTTCACGCGCCAAATCATTCCAGTGCTCTCCGCGCAGAAATTCTGTGAATGCCGGGGTGAGTGCCCTAATCTCGGCATCGACAACCTCACACTCAGCCAAGAAGACGGGTCTCGTAGTAACACCGCTCGATCTATCGAGAGTTTTATTATAACGATGGATCGCATCGGTAAATCTCTGATCAAGCAAACTTCTTCTTGCATCCATCTGTTCCCGAGCTGCTTCTGATCCTTTTTCGGAATCGGCACCCGTTTTCCCTACCTCTTCTCCAAGCGCCGCATCTCTTATTGCCGCTTCGATTGCGGTACTGAAGGCGGTCATAGCTGCATCAGCAGCCTCAGCCATTGACTGAAGCTCCTTCAGTAGCTGGTTTCGATTAGTACCGGTATTGAAACTAAATTCATTAAGCGCACTCTTAAGTTTTAAGAGTGCTAAAGAGACATCTATCGATTTAGTTCGCATCTTCGCCTCTGCGCCAAGTTGCATCACTCTTATTTTTGCAGATTCGAATTGTTTTTCGATAGACTCATGTGCTCGTACACACTCATTGAGCGCCGTCCGCTGACCCTCTGACAAATCATGCGGTCGCTCCCCACCGCCTTTGCCTCCGCCGCCTGCACGCGCCGATGGTCCTCTATTCAATCCTCCTCCCGGTCCTTTGCCTCGTGCCATAGATAATTATGAGAGATAGCGTGCCCGTATCGATGCTTCAACTGTAGCACGGTCCCGTCCGTACGTGAGATACGAAAGCTCGCGCAAGTCATCTACCTGGCCGAGATTCCCGGGTGCCAGATCGAGCGTCTTTATGTTGAACGGCTTCTGCGGAACGCCACGGGCTAGGATGCGGACATACGCGTTGCGATTCTCGATGTTGATGAAGTCGCTCGCTGCGAATGATGGCGCGAAGAGCTTTCCAAAGAATTCCCCGTCTTCCTGGCCGACGCGGAACACCGCCATCGAGCCGACGTTGCCGAAGACCGCATCACGGATCTTCTCATCGATCTGTGCCAAGTACTGGTGCGCGATAGTGAGCGAAAGCTTGTACTTGCGGGCTTCTGAGAGGATGCCCGGGATGGAATTGGTGGTGATGTTCTGGAACTCGTCGATATAGAGATAGAACGGCGGGAAGTTGCCGCGCGGATCATCAACTCTGGAGAGCGCCGCCATGAAGAGCTTGCCCACGATAATGAGTCCGAGCAGGTTCGCGTTGCGCTCGCCGAGCCTTCCTTTCGAGAGATTAACGAGCAGGATCTTCTTGGTGTCGATAACCTCGCGGAACTTGAAGGAGCTTTCTTGCTGGCCGATTATAGGACGCATAAAGTCGCTTCCGGTGAACTCATCGAACTTGTTCGTGATATACGGGACGATGTTCTGCAGGCTCGCCTCGCCTTCCGCTTGGGTCGCGATCTCGTTCCAGAACTGATTTATGATCGGGTTGTTACTGCGCGACAACTTGAGATCCCGGAACGGCTTATTCGAAAGAACGCGGCCGATATCCATAAGCGTTGAGCCTGAGGATGGATCTTCCATAACCAGCTGTGTTGCGTTACGGAAATACTGCTCGAAGGCCGGGCCCATCGACTCCGGCACGTCGCCGTACAGCTGACGGAAGATGGCGAGCATCTCGTTAACGATGAACGTTTTCTGCTCTGGACGATTTGGATCGTACTCAAGCATGTTGAGCCCGAACGGTCGGTCAATATTAGCCGGGTCGAAGTAGATCACATCCTCATACCGCTCAGGCGGGATCATAGCGAGCACATCGAGGATGTCGTTGCCGTGCGGATCGATGAAACAGACACCGTTCCCAGCCTTGATGTCCTGCTCGATGAGGGTCTTCAGGAAGCCGGTCTTTCCGGCCCCCGTCTGACCGATTGCGTAGAGATGTCGAAGACGGTCTTCGGGAGCGATGCGTACCTCGGTAGTCTGTCCACGGAAGGTATTGGTTCCGATACTTGTTCCCTCGTGCGGTAGATCGGCAGGGGCTGCAGCGGCTGCGAAGCGGGACTGCTTCAGGTTCGGCGCGGACTCGATGCCGTTCGGTGGGAAGTGATACATCGTCGTAAGCTCGCGCAGTGAGAGCGGGAGATTAGTCGCCTGCCTGAAGAGACGGAACGAGAAATCACGGAGGAGTTGCTTCATTCCGGCACGATTGGGCCGGAGGAATTCCAGACGATTGCCCGTGGTGTGCTCGAACTGGTTGAACGAAGACTCGAGCTCCGAAAGGATCTGTTGCGTTCGGGACTCCACCGGCGTCGATACTACGAGACGGATATTCGTCGAGACTACCGGCGCCTGTATCTTCTTCTCAACCATCTCTATCGCCTTCTGATCCACTGGCTCGTTCGCGCTCTGTTTCTTGGAAGTCGCGATGAGGCCGAACGCTTCACGAGCCAGATCCCCTACGAACGTCTCCGGGAGCGTGAACGCACGCGAACGATGCTCTCCCTGGCGCAGTGCGTGGAGGACCCGGCGATAGTAATGGACGTAGTGATCCGTCTGCGGCTTGAAGACTATCTGGAGCGAGACGCCCTCGTCCTCGGGAGCTACTTTCGCAAAGGCGTTCAGGAGGGAATTGAGGGGATCGTAATCGAAGTCCTGGTAGTCCTTGAGCGGAAGCATCGCCTTATCCTTAAAGGACGCGACGCTCGCATGAGAGAATCCATTCTCCACGAACACGTTGTAATCGTTGGGCTGCGCGATAACGCTCGCGTTCGGGAAGATAGCGAGGAGCTGTTTCTCGAAGAGGTCGCGACGCGTATTTGGGATCGCCGCATAGAACATGAGATGCGGCTTATCAACCGGCACTGCAAGCTCAAGCGTCATATAGGGCGGCTCTCCACGGCCCGCGTTCTCAACCGCGAGCATTCCCGAATAGAACTGTTCCATAGAGGAAACCAGCTCCTTGAGTGTCTTTACCCTTCCGTCCTTACTCTCTCCGCTCATCTCCGGAAGCGAGATCTCATAGAGCGTCATATGCAGCGCCTTCCATTCGGGCTGATTCTCTCCCAGACCCTTCGGCTGCATGCCGGCTACCAAGTACTGCACGAGGAAACGATGGAAATCGTCCTCAAGGTGCGGATTATTCAGCTTCTCGAGGATGGTGAAGGCATTATGCACACCCTTCTCCTCCATAACACCCCGCAGTTCCGCGATGGTCTCGTCGTTCTGTTCAGGATCAAGGTCGAGCGTAAGCGAGTGGTTGGCGGCTTCCGCGTCGGTCATGCGATACGCCGGAGCGAGCACTTCCTCGTTCGCGCTCATGCGGTGATGGAGGATGCGCTCATGGGCGATCTCCTCGCGCGGACGTTCTTGCTTGAGCGTAAGCAATTCCGCCTCCTTCATCGCTACCTGCGCACGCAGGTATGCCAGCTCGTCTGCAGGCGAAGCAATCGGCCGTGCGGGAACTTCCAGTGCCATTACAGACAAGTATACGGTATGAATGTTTAAATATGCCGAGTTGCGAACAAAAGATCTAAAATTTCTGCGTCCACTTTTTCTAAGGTGACTTGACTTACACACAATACGGCGCGATAGTGCGCCTCTAGTTCTTTTTATAGTAGTTGGCCCTAGCAGCGAGCGAGTGCACATTCGCACGCTGTCTGCTGGGGCTTAATCCCCTTCGTACAGCATTGTAAGCAAGGAGTATGTCATGACTGACACCGTAGGCCATACCGCGTGGCGTAGGGGGTCCGAGACGGGTCCTCCGGTTTTCGACAAAATGGAACCCGCGACCAGATTCGAGCTTCCCGCACGCAAGGAGATCTTCCGCCCCGCGGAATTCTTCAAGGACGGCCCGCTAATCAAGGTGACGGCGGATTTCCGCTCTCTCATTCTGCAACACTCTCCGGCGGCAATCACCGAGTGGAATGCTCTCGTGCACGGCCACGAGCTGACCATTCCCGGCGACGATCTGACGATCCTGGCGGTGCTCCCGACGCCCTATGGTCTCGACCTTTCAGAGACTGCACGCTTCGTGCAGGAACCTGAGCGGGTCCGTCCAACCGGACTCGTCGTGGACGTGATCTTCTATCCGAGCTGCGCGGTTCACGCAGCTGGAACCATCACCTTCGATCCGGAAGACGAACGGATCGAGTTCGATGCACACGTCCTGGACGAACAGCCACCGTGGCGCGCTGCCAGCATCGTCCTTTCGCTTGGCAGCAGGAGTCATCCCGGCTTCTAGGTGAACAGCGAACTCGCAACGTAAAAGACCCGAACGCACCTCGCGCTCGGGCCTTTCTTTTTTACTTTAGGAAGCTTAGTTCTTCACGACCGAGCCGAAGAGCGCTGAGACAAGAGCGACGACGATCGCGAAGAAGAATGCCGGCCAGAATCCCGCCACGACGAATCCCGGGACGATCATTCCTGCAAGCATGATGAGGAGCGCGTTCACCACGAGCGAGAAGAGCCCAAGCGTGAGGATGTTAATAGGGAGCGTGAGCAGTCCGATGACCGGCTTGATGAAGGCGTTGATGATACCAAGCACCACCGCAAGTACGAGCGCACCAACAAGGGTCACCTCGATACCTGGAATAAGGTAGGCAGCAATGCCGATAGCGACTGCGGTTATAAGCCAGTGAACGATGGTCATGAGGATTGGATGCTACGCGAGTATGAAGATCAGCATACTACCTTTTGATTAAGGCTTAATGAAGGCGGGTGTTCGATCCGAATGATGCTAGTAGTCCGTCTGAAGGATATAGCGTCCGTGACAGCTCTTCAGTCTCAAACGGCATGAACGGATGCAGGATCATGAGATAGCTTCGCAATACCTTCGAAAAGATTGCCGCTCCGCCCTCGGGATCGTTCCTGGATAAGATCCCGAGAACAAACTCTTCAAGACGCGGGAGAAATGAGACCGCTTTCTCTTGCGCGTCAGCGAGCGCATATCGTTCAATCGAGGAAGCTGCCAATACCCGTACTTCCTCCAGGCCTGAAAGAAGTGCCTGATCGTCTGCGGAGAGCGATGCCGATTCTCTAAACACTGATATCTGAGGATTATGTGCAGTTATGGCATCCAGTGCCCTGCCGATCTTCCAGAGACGATCGGAAAAGGACTTGAACCTCTCAAGACGTTCGTCTGAAATAGCGAAGTCTTCCTGGAGGCCGGTATATGAGACGAGAGCCATCCTCGTGACATCAGCACCAAACTTTTCTAGATAGGTATCAAGGGTAATCGCATTGCCGAGACTCTTTGACATCTTCTGCCCGTCGGCGCTCTTAAGGAGTTGATGGAAATAGACTCTTCTGAACGGGAGTCTTCCGGTCATATACACCCCGAGGATAATCTCCCGCGAAATCGAGAGCCGCAGGAGATCATGCCCGATAACCAGGACATCGGACGGATACGCGTGAGAGGTTTCAGATGAGGCACTATTCTCGAACACCATTGCGCTCCAGGCCCCTGACGAGAACCAGGTATCGAACGTATCGGTCTCGGGAAGATACTTTTTTCCAGCCGCAGGCTCGAGCGTCCAGTTACAGCGCTCGGCGACGTACACTCGTTCCAAACCCTGTACCACCTCCTCGAACAATATCCCTTCTTCCAGAAGAGCCTTGAGATTGCCGTGCCGCAGTACCCTTTCCGAATCTCGATACCACACCGTGAACAAGGACGGATCGGTAACCTCATACCAGATGGGGATCCGAATGCCCCACGCGTTCTGGCGCGCGATAGGCCAATCGTGCATCTTTCCTATCCAATCCGCGAGGCCTTTCTTCCTCCAGTGCGGTTGAACAACGAGACGTTCACGTTCAAGCATCTCGAGTGCTGGTTTTCGCAACGGCACCTGCTCGTCATCAAGGCGCATGAACCAGGTCATGCGAATCACGCTTTCAACCGGATGGCCTTTCTTGCAGATGGATTTCGTTCCTTCGAATGCTTCGTCGACCCGCTCCAATAAGCCTTCCTTCGTACAGAAGTCGACTGTAACCGAACGGGCTTCTTCCGGCGTCATGCCCGGGTTACGCTCAATCAGCAATCCCTTCCAATCAAGCAGATTGCGTACCGGGAGCCCATTACGTATCGCGTACTCAAAATCATATTTCCTGCTTGACGGTGAGAATACAAAGAGCGGTGACTCCAGAGAATCGGGGTCATGCTTCCGTTTACTTTCAATCACCAGTACTTCTTCTCCCGTAACGGGATTAAGGAGCGTTGAACCGATATGTTCTGCGTACCGTTCGTCACGGGGATGCACGAGTATATGCGTAACTGCAAACAGAAACTCTGGACGGGTCGTTGCGAGCGGGAGATACCCGTCAGCCTCCCTGAAGGGAAACTTCACTACGTATAATGGCGAATTGCTCGGCACCTCCTTAAGCTCTATATCCGCGAGCATCGTCGTGCACTCGGAACAGTAATTCACCATGTATGAGCTACGGTAAATAAGCTTGTCCGCAATCATCTTCCTGAACATGCGGTCGACGAACCGCAGCGAATCCTTATCGAGCGTGTAGCGGAAACGGGACCAATCGACGCTGGCTCCCATCGCTTTTACCTGCCGAACTATCGTCTCATTGTTCTTAGCGACAAAATCCTCTACGGCATCCACGAACTCTGTCCGGGTGAATTCATCCTTGCTCCTGCCCGCAGCTTCTAGTTCACGCTCGAAGGTTACCTGCGTCTCATATCCGCCATGATCAGTACCAGGAATCCAAAGCGTCGCATCACCCTTAGCGCGATGATACCGAGCCAAGATGTCTTGGATTGCGATCATGAGCGCGTTACCCACATGCAGAGGACCGCTCGCATTCGGCGGAACCAAGAACATCGAATACCGTCTACTGTTTTGATTGATGCGGGGAGTAGCGTATCCGCTCTCTTCCCATACGCGAAGTAGCGCATCCTTAACTTCTTCTGGATTAAAGGATTTTTCCATAGATTCTCGTATCTCAAAAATACCACGCGAATACGCGTGAACCATAAAAAGAAAGAGCGGAACCTGGTGGGGTTCCGCTCGAGTTGGGTGCCGTTCTTTACGGCTGCTTTTCTTGTTATTCCGATTCGGTCGGCGCGGCGGGCACCCGGATCACGGTTGCCGCGAGCTTACCCTCCTCGTTCGCCTTGTACTTCAGGAGAACGCCGCTCATCGGCTGGAGCACTGGCAGTTCGCCCTTGGTGGCGATCGGGACGCCAGCGTCGTCGATCATCTGAGCGAAGTGGACTTGGCAGTACTTCAGTTCCTCGCCGTCCTTGCAGACCGCGAAGCCCCAGCCCATCACCATGTTGAAGAAGGTGACGACGCCGGCCTTCAGGCCCTTCTTGACCTGTTGCTCGGTGAGCTCGGGCCATTCGGGCTTCCATTCCGCCGGATCGCACTCCTCGACGGGAGTGTAGGCGTTGTGCCGGTACGCGTACTTGAGGACCTCGGTGGCGCCCGGCAGGATCTTCAGGAAGTTCCTGAAGCGCGTCGGGTTCTCGTGGTCGGGGTACGCGTTCTCTTCGTAGAGCGGGACGACCGACAGGGCCATCCCGTCGATTTCGTAGCAGTCGAGGTCGAGCGTTTGCGCGACTCCGACTTCCATGATGACGATCTGGCCGCAGTAGGTTTCCTGGCCGCAGACCCAGTGGACGCCCTTGCGGGTGACCACGGAGACTTCGAAGTTCACGAAGCTGCCGTCTGGGCGGATGAAGACCAGGTCCCGGTCGTCCCCCGTCTTGGCGTGGGTCGCCGGAACACGATGTTCCCCTTCGTACCGGATCGGCACGTTGAACTCCGGCAGGGTGTCCAGGGTTTCGGTCTCAGTGACTTTGCCCGAGTCGATGACGAGCAGACGGACACCGTCCGCCAGCTCGTCCATGAGCGTGAAGTCGACGGATCGGGGCTCCCTCTTTTGCGAGTGGAGCCGAGCCCAGGTGTTGGGCCCGTTCTGCTTCGACTCCAACATGTTGAAGTTGAGAGTCGAGACGGTCAGCGCGCCGAACATGGGATGATCCCACCTGAACGAACGAACGCTGTGCGACCTCCCGTACTTGCGATGCGCCTTGCGGCACTTGCGGGGAGGGCTGCGCTCGAGCGCCTTGTCGATCTGGGCCTCGGTGGCCAAGTTCGCGGCGATGAGCGCGGCTTGAAGCGAATTGGTCATTTGTGGTCTCCACGAGTTTTAGAGCCCTTGGGCTCGTGAGTCTGCATGCCTTGCAGTCAGGTATCGGGTTATAACAAGAAGTCAACGAACTTCGAACTTCCCCATTGTTTTAGCATATAGATGACAATAAGTCAAGGCATACAAAGCTCGAGACTGACCAAAATATGGCCTATATATTGACTCTTTTTAAGTAATACCGAATAGCCTGCCCACCAGGATACCAATACCTATTGCAAATCCGCCAAGGAGCACCATGCGGACGGTTCGAGAAAACGCCGGAACCTTTGATATTTTAGCCTGGACGAAACCGACAACGGCGAGAGCGAGTACGGAAAGCCCTATTGACCAGTAGAAAGCCGTATCGCCCGTAGAGATTAGGTACGGCGCGAGCGGGATAAAACCTGCAATGACGTATGACAAGAACATCGCGAAAGCACCGAGCATCGGCTGCAGCACCTTGGCTGCCATGCCGCTCTCATATTCCTCCACCGACTCCTCAGAAAGAAAGCTTCCGATGGCCATGGAAACGCCCTCGACGAATATGAGGATAAGACCGGTAGCGAGAATTATACGGTGCGGTACGTTCACCACCGCGATACCGGAAAGGAGACCGACTGTCGAGACAAGACTGTCTTCAATGCCGAATATGATGTTGCGGACATAGAGCGACGAGCCCTTCTTGATATCCATTGAGTCGAGTATAGCAAAAGAAAACGACGACCTAGGGTCGTCGGGTATGCGGGCTACGCGGTCCGCTTGTTCTTGTTGGGCTTCCAGCCCGGTTGCTGTTGCTTCCGCTGCTTCTTCTTCTGGGTCGCCATACGAACCTCCCCTGGTATTCCCGGAATGCTCACGACATTCCCTAAACGAACGTAGCAAGCGTCGGCGCCTGAGTCAATCAGCGAACGAAGGTAACTCCTGCGACTATCGCATCCAAATCCTCATACGCCTTATCCAGAACGCTGTCGTCAATGTCTTCAGCCTTCGGCTCATCGCGATAGCTCGAACCGGTGCGGATCTGCTCGAGGGCAACGCACTTCTCTTCATGGATGCTCCGATAGCTTATGCCGCGGGCGTACTGCATCATCCCGGCATTTTCGAACGAGAATGCCTTCCACGTAGTTCCATTGATAACGCGGTCCGGAAGTTCCGTCTCTCCTTGGTCCTTCGTCGGCTCAAGACAAGAAGCGATTTCCTTAGGATCTTCCGAGACACCGATGCGCACCATAGCGATGTAATAGCGTGGGTAGGTTGAATCGCTCTTTACAGAATACGGAATGAAGGAGACAACCGGTGTACCCGTTGAGTCCGGAAGCGCGCTCGCGCGCCAGGTAGAAGCAAGATGATAGGTAGGATCGAAGGAGTAATCGACAGTCGCGGACTCCGGATAAAAAACAGAGAACCCGTGCGTGCCATTGGTATAGATAGCTTGCCCCTCCGCAACGGTTGCACCTTCCCCAACGATAGGCTGCCGATTCTCAATCGCCTTCTCATGCGAAGACGTGAGGTACCAGATAGTACCTCCTGCAATGAGGAGTATGAGCGCAAGGAAGGTAAGGAACGTAGCGCGGTTCATAGGAGAAGTATACGGGAAGAAGGCGGTTTTTAACTGGTGACTACGAAGAAAGACGTATCAGCTGCTCTACCGTTACCGTATCGTCTTCCACCGTTCCGATTACGCGCACTTTCTCATCCGGATTAACCGGAGCGCCCGGCTGGTTCGTCGCGCACGGCAGGTTACTCTCGCCGCAGCGGTCCTGGTTGGTGAATACTAGACGCTTCGTACGGATGGACGGCTTCCCGTTCTCCGCATACCGGGTATAGAGGATGAAGGGGGTGCCAGGACTACCATGGCTCGTATCAAGGACGATAGTGCCCTCTTCCTCGAATCTCCCTTCTTCAGGAGATACTGCGGTAACGACACTCGCCGTAAGGGATCCGGAGGGAACGGATGCGGTTGTCTTTGCCGCATCCCGCTTCGCTGCCGTTATAGAGTGTCCGCTCACCCAGACGTATAAACCGCCGAGCACGAGCAAGGCGGCGATAATCTTCAGTGCAACGCTCATGTACGCACTATACGGAAACGTGCCTGTCCTGCGGATGAACGAGAGACACGGATGAGACGTTCATTTCTTTCACGTACCGGCACGATGCAAAAACGTTATCGGCCCGCCTCACGAAGACTCCGTACGACGAACTCGCGCGGCAGTACCGACAGGAACCAGCCGGCTTTAGGTCCTGAGTCCCGAGCAAGGAATGCCTGATAGAGACCGACGAAAAGCTCCGACGGCTTGATGTCAGCCTCGGTCTTGAGCTCGTGTAGGCGCGCATGCACTTCTTCCCCCGTTCGATCGTCTTCCTCCATGAAATCAGCGAGCAGCGAGAATGCGCGCTTCTGCGCATCAGTATATGCAAAATCGGATGGCTGATCCTGAAGCACGAAGCGGAACTGTTCAGGCGCGTAGGTCGTAAGCCAGAAGCGAGCGTACTCGGCGCGTTCCTCAAGCTTCTCTTTTTCTTCCTCGCTAAGGGGAGAACCCTTAATACGCTCAGCTTCATCCGCGAGTACCAAGTGCGGCATCTGCACGATGAATGCCACCTGGCCGAACCTGAGCTGCCACGGAGTCGGTATCTCCGCCTGATTCTCGGGAAGCTGGCAAAGCGCATAGAGACGAGTGAAGTCATCCGCAACGCCCTCGCGGACGCGCTCAGCCAAGTCGTCATACCAATCGAACATACGCGGTACCGAATCCCCGGAAGGGTCGACGTCTGTCTGCTGATTGATGTCTTTGCCAATAAGGGCGAGCCTAAAGACTTCCGGCGGAAACAACTCGCTTATCTCCCGTGCAGAAGAACCGCGCCCCTTTGAAGACGACATCTTCTTCCCTCCCACGAGGAAGAACTCGTAGGGGATATCGAACGGCGTCTCGAGCCCATACAATTCCTTTGCGACATGATTGGCCACATCGCGAGACCCGCCCTTTGTGGAGTGATCCTTGCCGGCGCCTTCGACGTCGACTCCCTGCACCGTCCACTTCGCCGCCCAGTCCACTTTCCAGAACAGCTTTCCGCGGCCGCCAAACGGCGACACGCGTCCCGTATTCCCACACGGGACGGTCCCGTCCGGACCCTTGTCGCATGTATACGCTACCGTCTCACCATCCCAATCCGAAGCGCGCGTCGTCATCATCTTTGAGCAGGATTCGCAGACTACCGAGATCGGCAGCCACGTCTCATCCTTTACGGATCCAGAAACCTCCTTCAGGATCCTTCGCACTTCCGACGCCCTATCAAGAGCGATGCGTATGCACTCGTCCATCTTTCCCGGTGCATAGAGATCAGCATAGGCCTTGTAGTATTCGGGATTGAAGCCCGCCTTCTTGATAACCTCCTGAAGCTCCGCACCAAAGTACTCAGCATAGTTCGCGAACCCCGGTTCTGGCGAAGGAACCAGGTAGAGCGGCTTTCCGAGGTGTTCGGTGAACACCGCTTCGTCTAGATAGCCGGGTATCGAATCGAAGGGATCAAAGTCATTCAGCTCGTAGCGATACGTGTTCTTGATACCTCGCTCAGAAAGGACCTCGGAGACAAGGCCATGGATTGCCACACCGCGCATAGAACCGATATGTACACGACCGGAAAGCGTCTTTTCATCACGAACGAGAAGCGGCGCGCCATCGGTTGATGGCACGCGTTCCTCAATCTCCTTCCCTATACGATCTGCCCAAAACATAGGCCCATGCTATCACATCGCCCGTATATCCTTGGCGTTCCTTCTACTTCTTGTAGAACGGCGTAAAGAAGCGTGAAGCCGCGGAAGGCTCGGTCCCTGCTTCCGACTTCATCACTTCAATCGTGCTGGTAGCTTCAACGGTCGTTGTGGAGAAAAGGTTGTCATCGACAATGAATGTCGGGCTTCCCGCGTCGGTATCCTCAAGACCCCCAGTCACCTCCGTTGAAGAATCGACTTGTACCGATAGCGCGCTCTCAAGTTCTTCACGCGCGAGCGTGAACTCCTGCGCCTTCACCTGTATGCGCGCGAAGAAGCGGTCCTTAGGCGTTGGTTCCTCGGCAACGCTCGGTTCTGCAGGCTCCGCAACTATGGTGTCCTCGACGGCGGGTTCCGTAACGGCCATCTTCGCCATCATGGGCGCAGACTCGCTCGGAGCAGGCGCGCCCATCATCATGACACTCGTTCCTCTTGCGGCGGAAGCATCTTCAGGAGCGAGAACCCGGATCTGCTCGGTTATGCCCTTCTCTATATCGGCGCGTACAGCGAGCGAGCCACTCACATTGCCACTAGCTTCAATAGACTTCGCCTCTTCATCAGCAACATCTAGGTGCGCCTCGAACCGGGAAGCGAGTTCCTCCGCACGCTCGTCGGTAAGCTCGCCTATCTCGGAAAGTGCCGTCGCTTCTTCGATACGGCGGGTGGCAAATACCGTTGAAAGCTCAGCTTTGCTCTCACCATGAGACGCAAGCGCAAGCGCGACGGGCTCAGCGAACGAGACCTTCACCGAATAAAGGATGTCGCCGGGAAGCGCCTTCTCGGAAGCGAGCGCCGCTTCGCCTCCGGTTGCAACGACGAGCACCAGCGCGAGAGCTCCTGCGAGGAACCCGCGACTGCGCATGAACGAGAATGAGAAGGCCGGAAAAACAGCAGGCGCGGCGGCAGGCACCGCATGCAGGTCGGCATAGGCGGATAGTTCTTCGCGCATACGGGCAAGCGCTTCCGGTGGAAGTTTCAGCTCGCGGAGCGTCTGTATGAAAGTAATGGGATTAGTCTTGTGTTCGTTGTTCATCGGTATGCATGAGCGTGCGGACTTTCTTCAGGGCGCGATTGATGCGGACGGAGACGGCGTTCGCTGATTCTCCGGACAAGCTGGCGATGTCGCTCGGCGAGAGGCCGTCGACAAACCGGAGCGTGAGCGCTTCGCGGGAGGACTCATCAAGTTCGCGGATGCAATCGAGGGCCTCGCGCATCTGAGCGGACTGCTCGATTGAGGAGCCGTCTTCTCCCATGAAATCAACACCCTGTTCGGTTAAGGAATCGAGTGACGATTCCTTCTTCTTGCGGTACCAGTCGATAACCAGGTTCCGGGCCATGGTGTAGAGGAGCGCGCGTTCGCTACGCATCTTCGTACCCTCCCGGAGCGCCTGCCAGAAGCGCATAAATACCTCCTGGGTGAGGTCCTGCGCAAGCTCACGGCTGCTAACCTTCATAAGGCAGAAGCGGAAGATGTCGTTCGCGTAGGTGTCGTGAATCTGGAGGAAGTAGGCTTTGGTATCGTCCTGGTCCATAAGGTATGACGTACCGCCAGCCCAGGTCTTATCAGCTACCAACATGGCGTAGCTCATAGGCCGCGGCACTGGCGGTCATCCAATAATCGCATGGGGGCGTGCATCAGGCCACTATACGAATGCGGAATGAAGCGTTCATGAGCGGCGTAAAACGAAAAACCGCCGGCGCTCGGCCGGCGGTTTCCGTACGTTTCTGCCTACTTGCGCTTCTTAGCTGCCGGCTTCTTAGCAGCCTTTTTTGGCGCTGCCTTCTTCACCGTCTTCTTTACGGAAGACTTTGCCTTAGAACCCGTGCGGCGGAGTTCCTTCTGAACGCTCTGCCAGTTGCCCTTGAGCTCATCTACCGCTGCCTTGAGATCCGCAGGAGTGACGTCCTTCGCGTTCTTGTATGCCTTCGCTGCGTTCTCTACGATGACGGCCATCGCCTTCTCATCGAGATCCTTGAGCTTCTTCGCCTCGCGGACAACGTCGGCCTTAAGGCCCTTCGCCCACTTGGACGTTGCGGAGCGATGCTTCTTCGCGTTCTTGCTGCCATAGAAATAGTAGCCGGCTGCACCTGCAGCGGCTACCGCTGCGAGTACGCCTGCACCGAGCTCAGCTGCCTGCATCTTGGTCATCTTCTTGCCGCTGCTTTTCTTCGGCGCGCTCTTCTTTGCTGTTTTCTTCGTTGCCATAAATAGCTGAATGATTTGTTTTTATGATGATGATTCCTTCTTGCGACGCGTTCTAGGTTTCGGCTTTGCGAACGAACCGAGCAAACCGAGCATCTGCCCGACCCGGACTCCCTCTTCCTTTACCTTCGCGCGTACATTCCGGATGTCATCCCGGATCTGCTCGCCCTCTTCTTCGACGAGCAGGGTTACCCGCTCGACGACGCTTAGAAGGCGCAGCACCCGGATGAGCACCAACGACAAGAGAACGGTTATCAAAACGACCGCGACTGTCGTCACGCCGAAGAAAATATCCATCTTGAGGAAGTCATCCATCCGTGTGCTTATGGTAGCCCGCCTCAGTAGGGACGCAAGCCGAGGTGTGGATAGGAAAAGCTCTGATATCAGGATTCGCGAACGAAGATGAAACGGGGTCCTTTGTATCCCAGTTCGGGACGATCAACGTCTTCGAGAAACATGGTAAGCGGACGGACGCACAGCGGCGCGACCGCATCGTCGTAAAGCGGCTGGTATACCACCATGGTCTCCTCGGTCTCCGTATGGAACGCGGTCCCTTGGACCCGATAGAGCTTCTCAGGATCCTTGAAGTGGTAATAGATGCCGGTTCGGACGGTTTCCATAGTTATGTATTTTTATTTAAAAGCATTATGTCGTATCGCATGACGGTACCCTCTTCTTTCTCGATGCCGAGCGTTGCCAAGAACTCGTACATCGCATCCTGGACCTCCTTCACCGACACGCTTGTATCAGCGAGCTGCTCCACTTCGATGAACGAGCCGAGCCCTTCCACTTCGTCGAGGCAGATCTCCCACTGCTTGTAGTGTCCGGTCATTCGCTTCTTATTGACCCGCATCGCTTCCTGATATCCCTGAAGCATGAGTATCCGTTCCATCGTATCCCGATCATCGACTCCGACCTCATGCTCGGTAGGAGCCGAGAGGAGCGAACGCTCCCGATCTTTATGGTATTTCGCGGTGAAGATGACCTTTCCGCCGTCATGCACGCGAAGCCTGAGGAATAGCTCGTTTGAAAGGAATGTACTCAGTGATCCGACCTCTTTAGCGTAGATCGTATCCTCTTGCACGACCGCCGAGCCGAATTCGCAGCCGAGCTCCTTAAGCTTTGCTATGACGCCATCCTTATCTTTGAGTACTGCCTTCACTTCGATCTCTTCCATGCCGGCAAGTATACCAATCAAGCCGGATGCGCTACTGTGACCGTATGAGAAAGCCAACCGGACCAGGTGCAAAGCGCGGGCCCATAAAGCGCGCAGGATCGAAGCGCCCTGAACGCCGCGCAGCAGCGGCAGCTCGTCCAGCCGCAAAGCCTAAGCGTAAAATTGTTAAGCCACGCGCACGAGTAACTGAGAATGCCGACGCTGTCCCGACCTACCCGATGCGCATCAATAAGTACCTAGCGCTCAAGGGCCATGCAACGCGTCGTGATGCAGACGACCTCGTCGAAAAGAAGAAAGTATATATAAACGAGCGGGTTGCTTCTCTCGGCGACAAAGTATCCGAGTCTGACGTTGTCGAAGTGCGAGGGAACGTGCGCCCAAAGGCGTATGCCTACATCGCCTTCAACAAGCCGGCCGGCGTCGATACGCACCAAGAAGACACCGGCACCATGAACGTCCTCGATTCCCTCCCAAGCGATCTGAAGCGCCTCTCGCTCTTTCCGGTTGGCAGGCTTGATAAGAACTCGCACGGCCTCATCATCCTCACGAACGACGGCCGCGTAACCGATCGTCTCCTGAATCCGAAATACGAGCACGAGAAAGTGTACGAGGTGCGCACGAAGCAGCCGCTGCGCGCTTCCTTCAAGGAGAAGATGGAAGAGGGCGTAAACATCGAGGGGTATGTGACCCGCCCGGCGAAAGTCGAGGTGCTTGATGAGAACCGCTTCCGCGTGACGCTAACCGAAGGAAAGACGCACCAAGTACGACGCATGGTGGTAGCACTCTTCAATGAAGTCGCGGATCTGAAGCGCCTCAGCATCATGAACGTGAAGATGGGACCCATCAAAGACGGCGGCTACCGCGTCATCGAAGGGAAAGAACTTGCGATCTTCCTTACCTCGCTCGGCCTCGCGGGATAATTACTTCCCCTTCCACTGAGAAAGCGACAAGTCCGCTTTCTCGCCCTTGAACGCAACTCCCTCAGCGATGAGCATCTTCTTCTTCGAGGGGATGCCGTATCCCGCGCTGTAGCCGGTAAGCGAACCGTCGGACGCCACAACCCGGTGACAAGGGGTCGCCGGTATGTCCGGATTGGTGCGCATTGCCATACCAACTGCGCGCGCTGCTTTTGCGTTGCCCGCAAGCGCCGCTAGCTGGCCATAGGTCGCTACCTTGCCCTTCGGGATCTTCCGGGTTAGCTCATAGATCTTCTCGGTGAAGGCTGAAGCCATATCATGGAAAGTATATAGCGTTCCTATACTATGCATAGACACACGTATGAAGAAGCCCTCAAAGCCATATTTGGGCCCGCTCCTCACTAAAATCGCGCCCTCAATCGGCGCGACGGTATCAATCGAACCTGTCTGGGGCATCGTCGGACAGATTGCCTTCAAGAACGGGAAGAAGGGCTATTTCAAGTACAACAGCCTCGACCTCAATACGCTCGGCGCGTCCGAGATTGCGAAGGACAAGGACTACGCGAATCTATTCCTCGCTAAAGCAGGATACCCGACTGTGCCCGGGAAAGCCTTCTACTCGAAGGAGCTCTCGGCGATGGTTGAGATGCCCTACGATCTGGAGGCTCCCTACCACTATGCACAAACACTCGGCTTCCCCGTTATCGTAAAGCCCAACTCCGGGAGCCAAGGAGTAGATGTCCGTCTGGTTTACATGAAGAGCGAACTCAACAAAGCACTACGAGCGGTATTTAATCGTGATCGCATCGCACTCGTTCAGAAGTATGTCTCAGGAAGAGATTACCGGATCGTGGTGCTTGATACAGAGGTTATGTGTGCGTATGAACGCATACCCGTTTCCGTTACCGGAGACGGGAAGAGCGCTCTGCGTATCCTTATCGATCGAAAGAAGCGAACACTCGTTCGTTCCGGCCGGAAGGTATCGCTCGACGCACGCGATCCCGCAATCCTCCAGAAACTCAAGCGAGCCGGTCTTACGCTTGATTCCGTGATTGCCAAGGACGAACGAGTGTTTCTTCGTGACAACGCTAACCTTTCGTCCGGCGGCGACCTAGAAGATGTAACTAAAACTATTCATCCTGCCTTCAAGAGGCTTGCGGTATCTATAAGCCGCGAGATGGGCCTCAAACTCTGTGGCGTAGACATGATGGTTGAAGGATCGATAACGGAAGCACCGGGCACGTATGTAGTGCTCGAGGTGAACTCCTCGCCGGGTCTCGCGCATTATGTGAGCCACGGCCCTGCGCAAGAAAAGATCGTCGAGAACCTGTACCGGAAGGCCTTAAGCCTTATGGAACGCATATAATCAATCCATGACCGCGATAGAACCAGAAACTCTCGAAGCACTCCTTGCGTCTTATGATGCGTGCATCGCGTACGCACCTATAACCGGTGAACCGGAATGGAAGACTGCGCCGCTACCCGAACATCTGCGCGCGAGTGCACAGAAGCTTCCGGTGGCCGGTATCGTCGACCCGTACGCGATAGCCGATTCGCTCTCAGGAGCATATTCAGGCAAACGCGTAGTGCTGCTCATTCCCGGAACCGCATTTGATACCCAAGGAACACGGCATGGACGTGGCGGCGGGTGGTACGATCGCTTCCTCTCAAAGGTTCCGAGCGATTGGCTTCGCATCGGCGTCACGCGAGCCAGGAATTTCTCAGCCGACGCGCTCCTTCGTCAGCCACACGATGAGCCGGTTGATCTCGTTATCATCGAGCACGAGCGGGGTATCTGGAATGCGTATGATACGCGTCCTCGCGTAAAGCCCGACGCTACTTCCGCTTAAGTTCCGCCTGCAGGTCTTTGAGCACTTCCGTTAGCAGATCGATGCGCTGCTGGGTCGTGAACTCTCGAGTAAGCCTCGGGTACGGATCCATGGCCTTCCGGTTCTTCCGTATCTCGAAATGAAGGTGCGTCACCCCGCCTTTAGCGTTTCCGGTATCGCCGACGTATCCGATGAGGTCGCCCGGCGCGAGCTTGACGCCGGCCTTGATACCGTCTGCGAAGTCATCAAGGTGCATGTAGGTAAAGGTCTCTTTGCCCGGATTCGCGGTAGTGACGTACTTCCCCGCGCTTGATCCGGTACCCACCTTCACCACGACCGCCTCAGTCGGAGATGCGACGAATGCTCCGCGCGGAGCCAGAATGTCGAGTCCTTCATGCGTGCGGGCACCGCCGTCTCGCGGATCCCCGAAGTTCTTAGAGAGCTGCGGGACCGACACGCCGAGCATCACGGGGATCGGGAGATCCTCCACCTTATCGTCATCGAGCTTGTTAACCGCGCGCTGGATGCTGCTCGAATACCGTTCTCGAGAAGAGGTCTGTCGAACTTCCGTACTTTCATCACTCCGGTTACGCGAATAGGAGCGTACGTAGTCTTGCCAGGTAGCAGCCTCTGCATGGACGGGCAACAGAATACTTACTGCGAGTGCGAGGAGCGCAACTCTACGGAATGCGTGTTTGAAGGTACTCATTATCAGAGATTAGTTCCTGTCCGGATTATGGAAGGACAGCTAGTAGAGTAGACGATACTCCGAGACTGTACTTACGAGAATGTCCCGCACATGAAGCATTCACCTTACCCGCCAAAGTCAGTACACGCCTTATCAAGCTCCGGCCGTATGCGTTCAGCTACTTTCGTATACCCTGCTGCATTCGGATGGATTGCATCGCTCATGAGCGACTTGTTCGTGATAAGTCCTGAGAGGATGTTCGGAATGAGGACAACGCGCTCGCCCTCGGCTATACGCTTGAACACGGGCGCGAACGGATCGCTTGGGAATCCGCCGATAACGCCGACGAGTATCGGCGTTGCGCCTGAATTCTTGATCGTGCGGAGTATCTCCGTAAGATTCTGCTCGGTCTCAGCGACATTTATGCGCTGGAGCGCATCATTCCCACCCAGAAGCACGATGACGATATCCGGTTTAAGAGCGACGACGTCTTTGACTCTCTTCAGTCCCGTCGCGGTAGTATCGCCACTACGCCCCAGATTCTGGATAGGGATGCCGGTATCTCTTGAGAGGACCGAGACGAAATCCTCGCCGCTTCCCGCGCCGTATCCTTCGACCAGACTGTCTCCGAATGCAACCACAACCGGCTTCATAGAAAGCTCGGCGCACGTCGCGACTTTCTCAGAGCGCGTGAAGAACCACACACCTCCTCCGATGAGCGCGATTGCTGCAAGACTGATGAGAACATAGGCTGCTTTCATATGAGTATCGCTCGATAGTACCGTAGGCGAATGAAGCATGCACGAAGAACGGCCCCTAAGGAGCCGTTCTTCGTGTCTCACAGAAGCAATTTCTACTGAGCGTGCTTCTTCATCATGCTGTCGAGCGACCACTTGCCTGGTCCCGTAATCATGAGCGACACGGAAGCAACGAAGATGAGCAGGATGTACTCGTATCCGCCAGTTGCAAGCGAGAAGCCATTCTTCAGGTGCACTGTTACGAGAGCCACGATAGCGACGAAGGCGAGGATCTTCGCAGCCCAGTGCGTGAAGAGACCGAGGATGAGCAGGATGCCGCCGACGAGCTCAGCAGCGATAAGAAGTACCGCGAAGACGTCCGGAACCGGGAATCCGAGACTTCCGAGGAAACCGCTGACACCCGGCACGCCCATCATGAGCTTCTGATAACCATGGACGGCGAAGATGACGCCGACTACGACGCGAAGCAGGAAGGGAGCGAGGTCCGCAGCCCGAGACGCACAATTGCACATAAGGATATTCCTCATAGAGATAACTAATTAAGTAACTCCCTTATTGTACTCCTTTCATGAAGACCGCAACGGTGGAGAGTGCGCGACCTACGAGAAAAGCCTTAGTTTCTCTGCCCTATCCAGCGACTTAAGCTCGTATTCGCGCTTCTGCGCCTCGCTACGGCTCTCAAATGACTCCGAGTAGCGAAGCACTACCGGGCGACGGACCTTCGTATATTTTGCGCCTTTGATAGAAGAATTGTGCTCCTCAACTCGCCTCTCAAGATCCGTCGTCACACCCGTATACAGCGTCCCGTCAACGCACTCGAGCAAGTAGACGAACCAGGGCTTCTCCATCAGGTAAGTGTACCTGAATTTATTTATCCAGATTAAGGACGTCGTCGATCCTGATCTGCGCAACGAACTCAGGCACGTGGGAGACGAGCACCATAGCGCCTTCGTACTGGTCGAGTGCTTTGGCAATAACCGGCAGGTGACGGAAGTTGATGTGGTTGGTCGGCTCGTCGAGGATGAGGAGTCCCGGACGCAGGAGCACGAGGCGCGCGAATGCGACGAGACCTTTCTGACCTTCGGAGAGCGAACCGATCTTCTTTCCCATCGTCTCATTCATTATGAGGAACCCGGACGCGATCTTGCGCATCTGCTCCTCTTCCGGTTTGTCCATTGCTGCGAGTAACTCTTCGTGCACTGTGCGCTCAAAATCGAGGGTCGAGAAGTCCTGTCGGTAGTACCCGACACGGACGCCTTTTGCGATCTGTGCGCCTTCTGCGGTTCCCGACGCGAGGGATTCGAGGAGCGTTGTCTTTCCGATACCGTTCGGACCCTTGAGCTGGAGGTGCTGCTTCTTCTTAAGCGCGATGTTCGCCTTGTTCGTCTTTGGTTTATGGGTCTTAGGATCCATCGTTGAGAACGAGGTGATCGTAAGGAGCTCGCCGTTTATCTCCGGCTGCGCGGGAATCACGAACTGGCGGATGGTCTTGTCCTCCTTGCGGACATCAACCTTCGCCTCCTCCATCTCCTCCACTTCGTCACGCATCTTCTTCGCAACCACGCGCATCTTGCCTCCCTTCTGCGCGAAGAAGTTCGCCTTGTCCTTATTGTCCTGAATCTTCTTCTCGAGCTGCGCGTTCTTGCGGTTCTCGCGCTCGATGCGAGCCTGGATCTCCTTGAGAAGGTCGTAGTAGTTGCCGATATACTGCTCGATCTTGTGCGTGTGCACGTCGAGGTACAAGACGCCTTCAGTGAAGGAGTTCAAGAACTCGGCATCATGAGAGATAACCATCACGCTCTTTTCGTAGCCTTGAAGAAATTTCGTAAGATGCTCGATACCGGCGGTATCGAGGTTATTGGTCGGCTCGTCGAGCAGGAGCAGGTCTGGCTCCTGGATGAGTGCTGATGCGAGCAGGAGGCGCGCCTGCTGTCCGCCAGAGAACGTCTTGATGATACGCTCGAGGAACTTTGCTTGATCAGGACCTACCGGAAGATTCACCACCTCAAGCACCGAAGCGATCTTCGGGTCGATGTCATAGACCTTATCCGTAAAGCGCTTCTCGAAGAAGGCGCGGACGGTAAGCTCGCGCTCGTCCTGGGCGATGACTTGGTAGGACTGCGCGATAGTAAGCCCGCGCGGTATCTGAATCTTCCCGTCCTCGGTCTTCTGCGCACCGGTGATGAGGCTGAAGAGGGTCGACTTGCCTGCGCCGTTCTGGCCCATGAGCGTTACCTTCATTCCGCGACGCAGCGAGAAATCCACCTCGTTCAGAATAGGGTGATTGTGACCGTATCCGAATGACACGTTCTCGAAGCGGACGAGGGCCTCGCGGGGAGGTCCTCCTTGTTCTGTATTCTGTTTAAGCGCCACGTTTTCGGTATTATACGATATTTAGAGCAGTAGCGCTATGTGTTCACTCCCGCAACGAACCCCGTCGTCCAGCAAAGCTGGAGGGAGTACCCGCCTGAGGGTCGGCTGATATGGAGCAAATCGCCGATGATGAACAAATTCTCCACCTTGTTCGATCGCATGGTGCGCATATCGACTTCAGCGAGCGGAACACCGCCATCAGCTACCACCGCTCGGTCATAGCCCATGAGTCCATCTATCGAGACGGGAAGTGCTTTCAGTAGATCAATGAGCGCGCGACGTTGCTCCTTCGTTACGCTATGCACCTTGGTATCGGGATCGAGACTCGGCACAAGCGAGAGCAGTACATCTGTCGTGCCATTGGGAAGCATTTCCGGAAGCGTGTTTCTCACGAGCTTGTTCTTATTCGCTTCGAACAGTTCGACGATCTTAGCGTCGAGGATGCCCAGATCAAGACTCGGGAACAGATCGATCGCTGCAGTAACTTCTCCTCCGTATAGAAGCTCGCGTACTCTCCCTGCGAGATTCAGAATAGTGGGGCCTGAAAGTCCGAAGTGCGTAAGCAGAATATTCCCTTTCTGTGAGAACTTCCGTACTCCATCCTGAAAGAAGGTTATCTTCGCATCCTCAAGCGTCTTCCCTTTGAGTTTCGGGATCCATTTGTCGGAAGCCGCTAGAGGAACGATTGTCGGAGTTGGTTCTTCTACCGTATGCCCGAGATCCCGCAGCCAGTTGAAGCCGTCGCCGGTCGAGCCCGTTTCCGGATGCGAGACTCCTCCGGTAGCAAAGATGTACGAATCGGCCGTGAACTCGAATCCTTGGGTCTGCACCGACCGTATCTTTCCGTCATGTGCGTTCACGCGCTGGACCGGTAGTTCGAGACGGATATCAACCCCTTTCTCTACAAGGTACTCTTCAAGTACTCGCACCACGTCAGTGGCGCGCTCGGTCTTCGGGAACGCGCGCTTATTCTTCTGGATGACAAGCGGCAACTCAAGGCGATCGAAGAATGCGAAAGTCTCCTGCGTCCCGAACTCTGAGAATGCCGAATACAAGAATGGCTCGGCCTTCCCGAACTTAGAGAGGAGCACTTTCACATCATCTTCCGCGTTCGTTATATTGCAGCGCCCACCGCCCGATATCGACAGCTTCTTCCCGAGCTCCGCATTCTTCTCGAGCAGGAGTACGCGCTTCCCGCGTTCAGCACTAGTTGCTGCTGCCATCATTCCCGCGGCCCCTCCCCCGACGACGATAACGTCGTACGCGTTCTGGGACTTAGGCATGGGAATATCCGCGAGCTTTCACCGCTTCTTCGCAGGCAGGAGAGCAGAACGCTCCTTCCGGCTTCTGGCAGGCATCGCACACGAGGAAATGCAGGTGGCAGAAATCATCGCCACAGTTCACGTAGGTCTCGGTCTTCTCGTTACAAAGCTTGCACCGGCCAACAATCTCACGCTCCCCACCGAAATCCATCGTAAGGCGATTGTCGAAGGTGTAGAGCGTCCCGAGGAAATCCTCTCCCGGATACTTCTCCATGTATCCGTGCATGCCGTTCTCGAGCTGCGAGACATCGCTGAATCCGTTCTCAAGCAGGAATGCCGACATCTTTTCGCAACGGATGCCGCCCGTGCAGACCGTAAGGACTTTCTTGTCTTTGTATTGCTCAAGTGCAGGAAGAGCATCCGGCAGATCGCGCGAGTTCCCAAGCCCTGGGTTCACCGAACCCTTGAAGTGTCCTGACTGGAACTCGTAGTCGTTGCGCATATCGATGACGACAAAGTCCTTCTCTTCCTGATACCAATTCTTAAGTTCCTCAGGGGTTATCGCCGGAGCCGTACGTACTCGCGGATCGATCTTCTTATCGAAGTGCGTACCCACGATCTCATCACGTACTTTTACGTACGCCTTCCCGAAGGCTTTCCCGTCTCCCTCACTACGCTTCACCTTCATGTCCTTGAATCGTGCATCCTGCAGGAATTCCGCAACAAATGATTCCGTAGCCTCAGTCTCGCCCTCAAACGTGGCATTGATGCCCTCCTCAGCGATGATGCAGCGGCCCTTGAGCCCGTGGGTAGCGATAAGCTCCCGTACGCGCTGTGCGAGCGCTTCCGGGTCACTAATCGTCACGTATTTATAGAAAAGCAGCACCTGATAGCTCATATATATAGGAGTACATTACCGCAAATTTGCAATTTGCTCTAGCACCCGTCTCTCTAGGAAATCGCCGCGAGAAGCTCTTCGACTCCTTTCTTGTCTTTCGCTGAGTATGCGATTACCTCCTCCGTGCCCGCTTCCTTCCGAATCTCGCTCATCCGCAACGACCGCTCCTTCTGATTCAGCTTGTCGATCTTGTTCGCAACGATAACGAACGAGTGGCCTTGCTCTTTGAGCATCGCTATCGTCTGCTGATCGAAGTCCGTTACACCCGCCTTGATATCTAGTATCAGCACGACCATCTTCGGCTTCACCTCTGAATAGAGCAGATACCAGGAGATGAGCTTCTCGATGCTTTCTCGCTGAGAAGGACCGAGCTTCGCATAGCCGTATCCCGGAAGATCAACGAAATACACCTGCCGCTCGTTTATCGAGAAGAAGTTGAGCTCCGTAGTCTTTCCCGGCTTCTTCCCGACCTTCACCAACTTGTTGCGGTTCACGAGCGAATTGATCACGCTGGACTTCCCTACATTCGAGCGGCCGATGAAAGCCACCTGTGGTACCCCGTCGAACAGGATGCCGTCGGATCCGACGACACCCTTCACGAACTCTGCTGAGGTTATGTCCATTGCGCTCACCCTAGCACGAACGGGACATTATTCTCCGTCCCGCGCCCGTTCGATAGCCGCGACGTCGATCTTCTTCATCTTGAGCATCGCTTTCATCACCCGCTCCTTTGTAGGGGAATCAGCAGATTCAATCATGGCCTCCGTAAGGACGCGAGGTGTGACCTGCCAGGAAAGGCCGAACTTATCCTTGAGCCAGCCACACACGCTCTCTTGCCCGCCGTCTGCCGTTAGGGCATTCCAGAAGTAGTCCACTTCCTCCTGATCCTTGCAGTCGATTATGAACGAAACCGCTTCAGTGAAATGGAACACCGGCCCTCCATTAAGGGCAAGGAAGTCCTGGCCCGCTATCGTAAACGGCACAGTGAGCACCTCTCCCTCCTTCATGCCGGACACTTCGGCGCTTGCCTTGTCGTAATGGGTAGGCGTACCGACTTTCGAGTCCTTGAATACGGACGCGTAGAAATTCGCAGCCTCTTCCGCCCGGTCAGCGAACCAGAGATTCGGGGTGATCTTTTGTAGGGTCATATGCTCAAATTATAGCCGAATAAGCATGAAGTTTCTGTAACTCCTAGGAAACAGGGACGAGCGCCTTGAATGCCTCCGGCACGAACGTGATGGTAACTTCCGCACCTAGATCCATCGCTTCGCCATCCAGGATAAGTGGCAAATGTTCTGCAGCTGAAAGCGTTATCGAGCGTGTCTTCGTAATCGTTACGTTCGCATCATCCCTCCAGGCGCCGAATGCCGCAGTAGACCAGAAGCCGAGCACTTCTCCCGCGTTCTCCACGCTGATGGCGCATGCCTCGAGCGTGCGCTCTTCGTCATGCATAACCTCCGAGATCAGCGGACAGATAATCGCAACCGCTGCCGCCTCTCCGGCGTGTTCTGTTCCGAATGTGTAGCTGATGGTCATAGCGAGCATGTTCTGAAATGCGTGCACCCCCTTCTCGATCGCTGCGCCGATGTCTCCCTCGCGTAGCGCCTCGCGCGCATGCGCCCATAGGGTCGGTGCACCGGCAATCGCGGCGATGAAGAACTGTCGACCGCCTACCGTTCCTCCCGAGACCGACTTAACCGACGGATTGGCGAGCGTCTCGCGCAGAGCCTCTTGCCATGAACGATCCCCGTATAGCGCTTTCGGCAACATATTCATAGTGCCTCCCGGAAGCGGGATCAAGTACGGTCCTTCGCTTGAGCAGGCCTCTGCTCCCGCACGGATGGTGCCGTCTCCGCCAAGGACGATAAGGATATCGGGAGCGAGCGCTTTCGCTTCTTTGAATGCTTGCTCCATGTGACCGGCGTCCCCGCACCACAGAGTCGCGTTCTTAACGCCCGCGTCCGCAAGCAGATCTCTCATGACCTGCTCAGCCTCAACGTCACAGCTGCCGCTTGCGGTGTTGAGGATCGCGGAGACGCGTACGGTAGCGAGGTCTATAGCAAGTGTTTTCATAGTCATTTTGAGGCGATAATACTGTGAAGCTCATCAAACGAAGCTATAACCGGAAACCTGCCGTCTCCCGGACGACCGTCACGACGTATCTCGATAACGGAAACGGTCGGACATGCTCTCCGGACCGAGACGAGCTGGAAAACCGCATCATCAACGAATATGCAGGGATCTTCTATGCCTGCGGTAAGCCGGCGAATTGTCCTGCCCTTCTTTTGGTGCGTATATACGATGTCCTTCAACGGGAAATCCGTGAGCGCGTTGGCTACCTTCGCGGTTATGAACGCGCGTACCCCATAGGTAACGATGGTGCAATCCTTTCCGTGCTCGGTGAAGAACGCTACAGCATCGGGATACAGGTATTCTTTGAGCTCCTGGGGCATGAACCCGAATCGCCGGTGACTTACATAGGTACCAAGAGTACGCGCTGCGATACGTCGCTTCGAGAGCGTTGACGACGGGTCGAACGCCTCAACAATGACATGCCGGAACTGACGCAGGAGATCGCGAAAGGGTGGTCGCTTCTTGAAGGCTTTCTTGAATGCTTCGGTATCGAAGACCGTCCGGTCGAAATCGAAAAAATACTGCATCGTGGCAGGAGTATATAGCAGTTTGCTGTACGGAGCATGAAGACTATCGAAGCCGTATACTTGCCTGATGAGAACTCTGCGAGCAATCTTCCGCTTCTTCTGGGTGCGGCATCGGACCTGCTGGCGCAAGGTTACGCACAAGAATGAGCGGGATGCCGAGCGCGAAGTACGGCGTCTTGGCGGCGGGGTTCATGCATACCGCTGCCCGTTCTGCCGCAGGTGGCATGTCGGTCATTCAGGCTTCAAGAGATAGGTCAGCTGTCTTCCCCACACTTCAACCTCCCGGTAGTTGCCCAGCAATCCCCGAGCAACGCGGCCAGCGAGTAATACGTGGAATTGACCGTCGGGTCGTCGCTCACGCGGCCAGTATATGCATCTATCATCGCGTATTCGAAGAAGAGTAGGTGCGTCCGATCTTCCTTCGAGGCATGCTGCGCTCGTATTCGCTTCTCTCCAACAACAATGACGGACCTCAGTTCTTCAGTCGAAAGCGCGTCGGTCTGATCCACCACCGCTTGCGGGGATTCGGTCAGGGTCAAGCGTGCTCCTACCGGCATACAGGTGGCCGTATCGATAATGTCGAGATACTCATTTGATCCGCTATAGCTGAATACGTAGGCATTCTTTGAGTCAGCAGAAAGGTACGCATCGTTAATCAGGTGTCCTCTGAAATCGCACTCGGCGCCGGTCTCAATGCTGAGAAAATGCAGTCCGCCGTCCCCCGCGTCGTCCGGAGAGTATAGATAGACCGAGATCGGACCGTCCGCATCGGGCATCAGCTGCGTCATGGTCTGACCCTCGGCAATGGCTTCGAGGGACGCATTCGAGAACCCTATGACCTCATCATTGGGAAGAGCTGAGTCCTGCATTTGCAGGTACGCATACGCTCCACCAAGAGCAATACTGCTAACGAGTAGCGCCAGACTTATATACAACCGTTTCTTCGTGGGAAAAGCATGGAACAAATGTGCAGGGTTGAATCTTTTCATGTTGTGGTAGCTAGGAGAGGCGTACTAGCGTGCCCTTACGTTTTACAATGTTCTTGTAGTCCCACTGGATCGTTTTCGCTTTTGTAAGCCATCGATGCAGATCCTTCTCCCGTATCTGGCTTGTTTCGGTATACCGAGCCTCAGCCGCCTTAAAGCTCCCCTCTGGCTTCAAATCTTTTTCATCAAACGACTGCCCGCTCCAAAACAGCAGGCGCACTGAATCCTTGAGCTTGCTGTATCCGACAATCGGATTCCCTTCAAGAAACCACACCGGATGCGCGTGCCATATCTTGCTTTCGGCATTGGGGAGTTCACGGTCTATTTGCGCCATGAGGAGATTGCAGATCTTCGTATCTTCCTTCGATTGTGCTGCGTTATAGGAACGTATGTCTTTGTGCATGTGCTGAGCGACAGATTATAGTAGCGACCGAAGGAATTCGATCAACTTCTGATACAGCATCTCGAGCAGCGGCAATAGCGTACCCACCGCAGCCATCTGCTGAGCAGGGTCTTCCTCCGCTGCATAGGAAGGAGACGCAGCGGAAGCATGCAACCCATGAGAGCTGAGGAAAGCCTCAAAGGCCGATCGGTCTCCTGCTGCGGGATTCGATATAAGTTGATTTCCACAACAATCTGATGGCCAGCCATTATATGCGGTAGCAATATTATTCTGAATCTCGAACGCATCACCCGCGTTATCCTGCCTGATCCACGGCGTTATGATCCCGACCGATCCATACGGAATTCCGTCTCCCTGCACGAAATTGTCCTCTACGTACCCCGAGATCGGACGGCTTATGGTGATACCGTGCCACGCGGTCCCGCGCATGGCGTTACCGCGGATATCGATATTCTGATAATTGCCTTCAGTGAGGAAGAATCCTTGCGCTGGCGTACCAGGGTCGCCGAATCGCGTCGTACCGCGCTCTATGACGTTCTTACTTATCTTCACATTGTTCATCCCGCCGATAAGCTGGACCACATCAAGGTGTTCGGCCGGACCGATGAAGGCGGTAAAATGATTCCCCTCTATGATCAAATCAGAGGCCATCCTCCCCGAGATAGTATCCCGGTAATGATCCCGGAAATTGTTGTTCTTAATCGTAACGTGATCATTTGCTTGGAGACTGATCCCTCCGGTCAGATCATGAAAGTTGCTGTCCTTTACCGTCAGTCCCTTACCCATAAGTATGATACCGACAGCGTTTCCCGGGACTGCGCCTGCTGAACTCGTGACTTCCGCGTTACTGACGACGATAGGTGACGCGACGCTCGTTCCGATAAGACCGGTGGACTCGATCTTGAAGCGATCGAAGGTGATACCGCTACCGGTAAATTTCCAGCCATTGAGAGTGGCTCCTGACGCTGCACGCACCGTCACGCCCGGGGCCGCTATGTTTATCGCAGGCCACGCGTCAGTGAACCTAACATCACCAGATACCGTAATCGTATCGCCGGGACTTGCGCGCTGCAGAGCAGCCATAAGTTCGGGTGCGGTGATGGAGATTGATCCGCCTGGTCCCGGCGTAGGGGTTGGTGTAGGAGTTGGCGTCGGTGTCGGTGTCGGGGTTGGTGTAGGTGTAGGTGTAGGGGTAGGGGTAGGAGTTGGTGTAGGGGTGGGAGTGGGAGTGGGAGTGGGAGTGGGTGTCGGGGTTGGTGTAGGGGTTTCTGCTGCAGCAACGGTTAAAGTCGTCGAGTCAGAATCGGTGCCACCAGCACCCGTACAAGAAACAGTGAAGGTTGTGCTCACCAATGGACTTACCACAAGGCTGCCACTTTGCTTTCCGGCAATATCAAATCCGCTCGAGCTGCAAGACGTCGCGTTCTTCGAGCTCCAGCTCAGAGTCGCTGTCGCACCCGGCGCGATAGTCTTTACACTGAGTGAGAGCCGAGCGCTCGGTTTTGGCGTAACCGCAACCGTAGCCGGGCTTTCGGCAGGCTTGGTAGGAGAAACAGGAGTCGAGGGAGCGGCGGGAGTCGTCGCGGGCTTCGTACTGCCACCCGAGGACGCTCGCGGCGCAGAAGGATTTGAGTACTGCGCAGGGGCACTGCTCGCAAACGTATAGGTATGCGTATAAGCACGCTCTGTATCGGTAAGCTCCCCGGTAATCAGCGGCACCTCCTTTACGGTCTTCCCAATTCCGAGGAGGCCGTTGCCGATGTTTTCAGGACCCAGATACGCATATGCGCCTGCCGCAACTACTACGAGAACAGTTACGAGCGCGATAAAAGGTGCGCTCAAGGAACCAGATACGGTTTTCACCGGTACGGTTATTCCCTCGACTTCGGTTACGAGACGATAGTCGCCACGCTTTTTGCCGATCTCTCCGAGCGCCTCGAGCGCGAGCGCGCCGCGTATGTCGCCAGACGTCCACTGCTGCTTAAGGAGATCAACGATCTGATCATCGGTAGCGCCTTGTTTGCGCTTTTCGGTAATAGCGGCCAGGAGATTTGCGTCAGCCATAGACCATCACACTATAGCAGTTCTTGGCGCACGGTCTCAAACTACTAACTGGATAGCTGCTGGGAGACTAGGGATCGAACCTAGATTGAGGGCTTCAAAGGCCCCTGTCCTACCATTAGACGATCTCCCAATTGGAACTTCCTCACTCTAATCCGATGGAGAGTCGAGGACAAGCACTCTACTTAAGCTTGCAGATAGCCATGAATGCGTTCCAGTCATTCTCGCTCAGCGTCAGGCTTCCTGCCTTGTTGTATGGATACATTATCGAGGCAGGATCTTCGTTATGATCCAGACCGAGCGCATGCCCGAATTCATGCGCGAGCGCGCGAGTCAGCTCGTTCTTGCTCTCGAATTCGTAGATCGTTATACGCTCTCCCTCCCCATCCCGCACATACCGCCCCTGGTCGAAATCCGTACCGGCATTCACGCTGTTATACGCGCTCACCTTCTCATTCGTATTTGCCGCAAGCGCGTTCAGCGCCTTTATCTGCACATTGAGTTCCGCTGAATTATTGTTCAGCCTCCCGACCATGGTATTCAACAACCGTATGTCCGCATTAAGCTCTGCGCGCTCGTCAGGTGTAAGGGTGTTGGCGTTCTTGCTCCTCGCTTCTATAGACGCTTTCAAGACCTCGTATGCCTCACGATCTTTATCGAGTTCCTTCTTACGTGCATCCACCCGTGCCGCCTTCGACTCGTACGTCTCCTGCTCGGCGTCGATCGATTCGCGAAGCTCGACCGATTGCTGTCGCTCGTCATAGGCGAGACTGACAGGAATGGTACCCTGCTCGTCATACGCAAGCACTGACTTGCCCGCGGCAGTATTCCATACCGCCGCAGCGTCATTGATCGCATCCATGAAGTCCGCCTTACTCAAGCCGAACTTCGCATCGAATGTCCCTATGGTGTACGTCTTTACGCTCGTGCACGGCTGCGGATGTATAACAGTGCTGTAATAGGCATAGCTACCGGCACCAACAACCACAAGCACGATGAGCGACACGACTGATTCCCGCGTGTTGTGGGAAAAGGATGCCATTTACTTCGAAAGCTCGAGTACCGCGAGCTCGAGCGGTAGAGCAGGGATGGGAGCAAACCGGATGCGTGATGCGGCATCAAGAAACACTTTGAGCGTACCGTAATCGAGCTTTGATTCCCTGTCAGCTGCAAGCTCGTTCGCTTCCTTAGAGCTATCTTCGCCGAGCTCTTCCGCGAGCTCTGCACGCAACTCCGGCGCATGACGAAGGAGGAGAATCTGCCGCAGATACTCAAGCACGAGCGTTAAGTAGAGCTGCATATCGATTCCCTCTTCTGATACGCGTCGTATGGTCGCGAGGGCAGTAGCGGTGTCACCGGACGACAGCGCGAGCGCGAGCGCATGCACAAGCGCGTGCTTTGGCGCGCCGGTGGCGTGCTCGGCTGTTTCGCGCGTTAGTTTTTTTCCTGTCGCGGACGCCAGCGCTTTCTCGAGCACCGAGAGCGCATCGCGATACGAACCGTCGCCAAGCATAGCTATAAGATCTGCCGCTGCCGGTTCGACGTCATAGGTCTCCTTCTTTCCGACCTCAATGATCAACTTCGCAAGTACGGCGCGCGCCGGTTTCTTAAGCTGGAACACCTGGCAGCGGGACTGTACCGTTTCCGGCACCTTATCGAGTTCGGTAGTCGCAAGTATGAATATCGCGTGGGCCGGCGGCTCCTCGAGCGTCTTCAGGAACGCGTTCCAAGCGCTCTTGGAGAGCATGTGCGCCTCGTCGAGGATATAGACCTTGTGGGTCGAAGTGAACGGCAACGTATAGATCTGCTCGGCGAGCGAACGGATGTCTTCGACACTGTTGTTCGAAGCGGCGTCGATCTCATAGATGTCGCGCTCGTTCGTGCCGAGCTCGCGAGCGAAGATGCGCGCGATGCTTGTCTTCCCCAATCCGCGTGAGCCCGCGAACAGGTACGCATGCGCGACTTTCCCATTCGCTATTTGCTCCTCGAGCGGCTTCACCACCTGATCTTGTCCGATGACGTCCTTGAAAGAGGCGGGACGATACTGCCGGTAGAGCGACTGATGTGCCATGCGGACAGTATAACTTAGACCCTGTATGTGGACAGTATCTCTCGCAGCTCTTCGAGCGAATTCGTTACCATGAGCTTCCCACGGAGCTCAGCTGCCCCCGGCCAGCCCTGTATGAAAGCCTTGAAGTGCTTCTTCAGGATATGGAAATGCTTTGCGGGTGTAAGTGCGCTGAATCGCTCAGCAAGCTGCGCGAGTGCTTCGATCCGTTCCTTCGGAGAGACGTCTTCCATCGTGCGATCGGTGAACAGCCACGGATTCCCGAATATTGCACGACCAAGCATTACGCCGTCGCATCCGCTCGCAGCAATCTTTGCGCGTGCGTCTGCAAGATCAATTATGTCCCCATTCCCAAGGAGAACAGTCTCAGGACTGTGTTCATCCCTGAGGGCTACCGCACGAGGCATGAGGTCCCAGTGTGCTGGCACCTTCGACATCTCTTTCCGGGTGCGCAGGTGCAGCGTGAGTGCGTCCGGCTTCTCCGAAAGGATCTGCGGGAGCCACTCGTCCATCGTCTCCTGGTTGTAGCCGATGCGCGTCTTAACCGAGACCGGCAATCCGCCCTCTTTTCCTCGTGCCGCTCCTTCCCGGGCAGCACGAATAATCGCCTTGGCGACTTCCGGCGTCTTTATCATGCCTGCGCCGCATCCCTGTTTCTCGATGGACTTATCCGGGCAGCCCATATTGATGTCGATACCGTCGAACCCCAGACGCGCACAAAGCTCGGACGCGTACGCCATCATCTCGGGATTACTCGAAAAAAGCTGTGCCACTATCGGGCGCTCGGCCTCCGAATATAGGAGATCCCGCATAAGGGGATTCTCAGCATCGGATAGACCTTTCTTCTCGCGCGTATGGTATAGGCCGTCTGCCGAGACAAACTCGGTCCAGGTTACGTCCGGCTTCCCGTATTCCGCTATGAGGGAGCGATACGCGGGGTCAGTTACGTCCGCCATCGGGGCGAGCGCAAATATCGGTTTCTTGAGTGTTTTCCAGAAGGAATCCATCGCGTCATCCTACCCGCAGGGGTCTGGTTCGACAATGCGGGACGCGTCGAGTAAAGTGCGAACGGGTGTCACGTAACGAACGTTACGCCAAAAGGAAAGGAGGTGTCGCGTGCCCAGACTTAATCGTTTGGATGACTGGACGGCCCGCGTCATCGTCCGGACACAAAAGGGTATCCTTACCGTCGAGCAAAACTCGATCTTGCATCTGCCTGGCGGTAAGAGGGATATTGAAAAGGACCGAACGCCTTTATGCACCGCAAAGCGTGAGCTTGCCGAAGAGACCGGACTTCCGGGAAACCGCGGTGACTTCAAGCTCCGTACTACGCGACCAAGCAGACAAGGCAAAAGGAACAAGTACGACATCTACTACTGGGAAGCGCACTTTGATGCTGACGTCATCGAGCGGCACCTGAAGCCCACCGGTGAAGAAGGTGAGATTACTCACATACTTCCCTATGCCGAGGTTCACTCACGTTCCGACTTCAACGTCGCGCAACTGAGCATGCTCCGTCGATTGAAGTGCCTCGGTCCGCCAACCACCCGTTTGTTACAGCGCTTTAAGGTCTCTGCCTGAAGCGCTGTTTTATTTACTCCGGCGACTGAGATTTTCGATAATAAACCTTCCCGTCGAATCGGAGATCGACATACAGTACTGACCCGTCATTCAAGTTCAGCTGCGGGAATACGCTCGCCGCAAGACCTGCCGCCTGCTCTTCTCGCCCTATCACATACGTCACGCGTGTTCCGGAAAGAAGATAGAGATCGGCTTCGTCTTCGCGAATAGCGAGCGCCGTTACATCCGATCCGAGGGTCTCAACCGCGCGTATCATGCGCAATACTTCAGGAAGACGATTCGCTACCGAAACGCGAGCACGCAGTGGCGAGTCTCCTATCTCTCGATCAAGCGGTCCATACACTTTAAGGACCGACGTCGTAGCAGCTCCTTGCGGGACTTCCGCGAAGACTAGGCCTTCCGCATTCGCGGAGTAGCAGATCGAAGCCGCTTCGATCGACGTCCCGCACCACTCGAACACCAGCGCACGCGGCGTACTTGTGAGCGTGAGCGTATTCAGGTTGCTCGCCGAGAGCGAGATCGCTTCTATGTCAGGGAACGCGCCAAGTACCGCCTTGCGGATATCGCTCTCCGGTATGAAAAATATCGAGTTCCTCGGGATGATGAAGAGATGGGTTCCGTAGGTAGCACGCAACGCAACGCCCCGCACCTCTTCCGCATGGAGTCCGCTCGCCTCGACCTCGTTGATCCTGAGTGTGGGAAGCCAGACGACGTAGAATCCGATCAGGATAAGAATCGCCGAGAGTATGCCAAAAAATATGAGCATCGCTTTCTTCCGCTCCTTGCGGACTTTCTTGAGCGGCGCTCGCTTCTCCGGCTTGGCTTTCGTTCCGCGGGAGATCGTAACGTTCTTCTTGCTCGACGCGCTCACCCGCGCGACAGAGACCTGCTCTCGGGCTTTGGGTACATGTGCAACAGCACGTGCACGCGGCTTCACCTCATTCATCGACCGCGGAGCGCTCGCGCTTCTCGACTTTGCTGGAGTTGGCGAGGACTTCGCCTTGGCTCTAGGCTGTATGTCCCAGGATTTCCTTTCCGACATACGGGATGAGTGCGTCCGGGACGCGTATGGTGCCGTCCTCCTGCTGATAGTTCTCGACAAGCACAGCAAGGAAACGCGGCATCGCGAGAGCGGTGTTGTTGAGCGAGTGTGCGAACTTCAACGTGCCATCCTCATCACGGTAGCGGATGTTTAGACGGCGTGTCTGGAAATCATGGAAATAGGAGGAGGAGTGCGTCTCACGATATTTATTCTCGCCCGGCATCCAGGCTTCGATGTCGTACTTCTTCACCTGACCCAGGCCGAGGTCGCCACCACAGTTCACGACGACGTGATACGGAATATCGAGGACCTTTAGGATCTCCTCGGCGTTCACCGTCAATTCTTCGTGGAGGCGGACCGATTCTTCGTGCGATGCCTCGGACAGCACCACCTGCTCGAACTTATAGAATTCGTGCACGCGGACCAACCCTTTGGTGTCCTTGCCGTGCGCCCCAATTTCGCGCCTGAAACAGGGAGAGAAGGAGAAGTACTTGATCGGTAGAGAGCCCTTCTCGAGGGTCTCGTCCAGATGGAACGCCATCGTGGCTACTTCGCCGGTGCCCGCGAGGTACTCGCTATCTTGCGTCTTGTATAGATCGTCCTCGCTCTGTGGAAGATACCCAGTACCCATGAATCCTTCGCGCCGCACCAGAGACGGGACCACCATGGGGATCCATGTATCTCCCTTCGCATTCTTCTGTACGAAATGGTTCTGCAGGAATTGCATTATGCCGAACTGCAAGATCGCGCCGTCCCCCTTAAGGAAGTACCCACGAAATCCGGCAACCTTCGCTCCGCGCTCGAAGTCAGCCATGCCATTATTTGTCATTAACTCGACGTGATCCTTTGGGGTAAAGGAGAATTCCTTGCGGTCTCCCCATACGCGCACCTCGACATTATCGTTATCCGAGTCTCCGTCCGGTACGGTCATATCCGGGAGGTTAGGCACAAGCAGCATGAGCTTCTGCCACTCTTCGAGAGCCGCTTTGTACTTCTCTTCAAGCTCCTGCATGCTTTCCTTTACAAAACGCATCGCTTCGAGCAGCTTCTCTTTCTCTTCTCCCTTCGCAAGCGCAATAGTCTGACTCGCGCGATTCTGCTCGGCGCGCTTCTCATCAAGCTGCTGACGCAGGACCTTGCGCTCGTCATCGACCGCAAGGAGGCGATCGATATCGATTTCTATGTGCTTTTTAGCAGCACCTGCCTTAACGAGGTCAGCGTTTTCGCGGATAAAATGGATGTCGAGCATGTGGTCTACATTGTACGGTACGGCAGCCTAGCGGAAAAGCGCTGCGGTAGCGGGAAGATATTTTATCTTTTCACTATCTCCGTTTTGCATACTTAGGGAATGGAAATAGAGACCATTGAAAAAGAGGAGTATGCGGAGCGAGGAATTGGGCAGCTACTTGAGATACCGAACCCGCCTGAGAGGTTGTGGATGAAGGGTGCCTTTCCTCCAGACGGAACTAAGATGCTTGCGGTAGTGGGATCAAGAGCGCTCTCAAGCTACGGACAGTACGCGTGCGAGGAGATGATAGCGGGACTGGCAGGATATCCGATATCAATCGTTTCCGGTCTCGCGCTCGGCGCGGACGCGGTCGCTCACCGAGCCGCGCTCGCATACGGAATGCACACAATCGCTGTGCCGGGTTCAGGACTTAACGATAGCACTATCGGGCCGCGGACGAACCTGGGTCTCGCAAAGGAGATCGTGCACAAGGGCGGTCTGCTTCTTTCCGAACATGAGCCAGGTCATATGTCGCGACCCACGGACTTTCCGTCACGCAACCGCATTATGGCAGGTCTCGCTGATGCAGTACTGATTATCGAAGCGGGACCGAAGTCAGGAACGCTCATAACCGCGCGCCTTGCCGCTGACTACAACCGCGATCTCCTGTGTATTCCTCACCGCATCGGAGACCCGCACGGTTTCGGAGGACACCTATTCATCCGGCTCGGCGCCATTCTCGTATCTGAGCCGAGTCATATACTCGAAGTGCTAGGTATTCCTGAGCTAAAAACAGACACGACGGTTGCGGCAAGTATGCGTGCTGTTCCTTGACCATATATAGGTATGCGCGGTATGTCTTAGTAACACATGGCTAAACGTCTCCTAATCGTCGAGTCGCCCGCGAAAGCGCGCACCATCCAGCAGTACCTCGGAAAAGACTACGAGGTGCTTGCGTCCGTGGGCCACGTGCGTGATCTTCCGAAGTCGAATAAGGACGCAGTCGACATCGAGAACGGTTTCAAACCGCGCTATGTCGTATCCGCTGATAAGCGGGAGGTTATCGAGAAAATCCAACGCGCAGCCGCCAAGGCCGACGAGATCTTCCTCGCGACGGACCCCGACCGCGAAGGCGAGGCTATCGCTTGGCACGTTAAAGAAGCGGTAGGTCTCAAGAAGCCGCAGCGCGTGGTCTTCCACGAGATAACCAAGGCAGCGGTCGAGGAAGCTATCGCGCATCCGCGTGCTATCGACGAGCACCTGAGGCGCGCCCAGGAAGCCCGCCGTGTGCTCGACCGTCTCGTGGGCTACGACCTCTCGGGTCTCATTTGGAAGAAAGTCCGTTACGGACTTTCTGCAGGGCGCGTACAGTCGCCGGCGCTCCGCATACTCGCCGAGCGCGAACGCGAGATCAAAGCGTTTATACCCGTCACGTACTTCACCCTCGACGCGCTCTTCAAAGCGAAAGGCGGAACCGAATTCCCTGCTACCTGCGTCGAAGAGCCCGCAACCGCGGAAGAGGCGGAGCGCATCGTTACGCTCGGACGCGCTAGCGCATGGCACGTCGCTGAAGTCCGCGAGCGCGACGAGGAGCGCCAGCCGCGCCCGCCGTTCACCACCTCCACCCTGCAGCAGGCGGGCTCGAGCCGTCTCGGGTTCTCTCCATCACGCACCATGCGTGCCGCCCAGAAGCTCTATGAAGCAGGACACATCACCTACATGCGTACCGACTCCGTGAATCTCGGCGAAGAAGCGGCAAAGAAAATGCTCGAAGTGGTTACGAAAGAGTTCGGTGCAGAATACGCGCAGGCGCGCGTGTACAAGACCAAGAGTAAGAATGCGCAGGAAGCGCATGAGGCCGTGCGTCCTACCGATCCCACAAAAACGAATGCAGGATCGACCCCGGACGAGACGAGGCTCTATGAGCTCATCCGCATACGCACGCTGGCGTCCCAGATGGCTTCCGCGAAGCTCTCGAAGACGAGCGTGAAGGCGCAAGCTGATGCGATAATCCCGCAGTTCTCAGCGAATGGCTCTCGCGTGATCTTCCCGGGATGGCTTGCCTGCGATACGCGAGCGCGAGGCGAGGATGTCGAGCTTCCAAAACTTCTCGAAGGAGAAGCGCTCACGCTCATCTCGCTCGGTTCGCTCGAAAAGCAGACCGAGCCACACAATCGGTACACCGAGGCAGGACTCGTTAAAGAACTCGAGAAGCGCGGTATCGGACGCCCGTCGACGTATGCGTCCATCATGAAGACCATTCAGGATCGCGGCTATGTCGAGAAGACGGGACGCACACTCACGCCGACGGCAACCGGCATGGTTGTGTCCGGCTGGCTTGAGGAACACTTTGCGAAATACATATCGGACGAGTTCACGGCGGAGATGGAGGACGAGCTCGACGAGATAGCGCGCGGCGAACGCGGGTATGAGGATACCCTATCTGAGTTCTATGGACCGTTCTCAAAGGAAGTAGCCTCAAAAGATAAGCTTCCGAAAGCCACCTCACTCGGTCCGGTACCTGAAGAATTCTCCTGCCCTATCTGTAGCGCAACAATGGAGTTCAAGCTCGGTCGTGGCGGCATATTCATGAGCTGTACGAAGTACCCCGACTGCGTGGGAGCTCGTCAGGAAGACGGCACCGAGCTTAAGAGCGACGAGCCTATCGGAAACGACCCCGTAACCGGAAGCGCGATCTTCGTTAAGACCGGACGCTACGGACCCTATGTCGAGATGGAGCTTCCTGAAGTAGAAGCACCAATCGAGCTCACAAAGACCGGTAAGCCAAAGAAAGCGCGCGGGCGACCGAAGAAGGCGCTCAAGCGCGCCAGCATCCCGCCGGGCACCGATCTGTCGAGCGTCACGCTCGCTGATGCGCTGCATTACCTCTCGCTTCCTCGCGAACTCGGGAATCATCCCGGTACCAGCAAGCCCATCATGGCGAACGTCGGACGCTTCGGTCCGTATGTCGGGCATGACGGCGAGTTCAGGTCGCTCAAGACTCCTGACGACCCGTATACTGTCACGCTCGACCGGGCGGTAGAGATCCTCGCGGAGCCCAAGCGTCCACCCAAGGGCGTCGACATCGTCCGCGAGATCGGCAAGCACCCGAAGACGGGAAAGTCACTCGTACTTTACAAGTCGAAGGCGGGCCTTTTCCTTAAGAAAGGACTGCGCCGCATCTACCTTCCTGAGAGCCAGGATGCTGATGCACTCACCCCTCTGGAGGCAGCAGAGTACCTGAAATAGAAAATCCCACGCGTGCGTGGGATGAAATGCGGTCCGGATCAATCGGCAAGATCCAGGTGATGGACGACCAGATGACCCTCGCGGGTTTCTGGTTTTGATTGTTCGATGATGTACTCGAGCTGCTCCGCACACGGCTTTTCGTCATCATGAGGGTGAACGAGGCCGCAGCGGTTACACCACGCAACTTTTACAAAGGACATCTACATACTCCCTTCATATTCTTATACCACTTCTAAGAACATGAAGTTGCAGGTTGGCGGGTTCGCAGTATGCTTCATGCATGACGACGGCTAAGGAGATCATCGCGTCGATGAGTTCGCTCGAACCGGGCGACGAGGCACTTATCCTCAAAGCCTATGATTTCGGCGCGAAAGCGCATGCCGGTCACCTCCGCTACTCCGGCGAACCGTATTTCATCCATCCTGCTGCCGTAGCCAAGCACCTCGCAGAACTCGGCATGGACGCGCGCACGGTAGCGGCAGCGCTTCTCCATGACGCCATAGAGGACGCCAAGGCAACACCCGAGGAAGTCGAAGCCGAACTCGGTGCGGAGGTGCTCTTTCTCGTCGAAGGCGTTACCAAGCTCGGAAAGCACAAGTACCAAGGCGGTGAGCGCCATGCGGAATCGCTTCGTCGCCTCTTAGTTGCTACTTCCGCGGATGTTCGCGTACTGATCATCAAGCTCGCCGACCGGTATCACAACATGACTACACTCGAGCATGTCCCAGAATTGAAGCGCAAGCGCATCGCGCTCGAGACCCTCGAGATCTATGCGCCAATCGCGGACCGGCTCGGTATGGGATCCATGAAGAAGGAGCTTGAGGACCTCGCGTTCCCGGCGATCGATCCCGATGCCTACGCTCACGCGGTTGAAGTACGAAAGCTCAAGTCCAAAGAGACCGAAGCAGGACTCGCCCGCGTACAGAAAGATTTGCAGCATGCGCTCGCCCGAAAGGGCGTTAAGGACTTCGCTACCTCGATCCGCATGAAAGGCCTCTGGAGCCTGCATCAGAAGCTTGCACGCAAGAATGATGACATCACGCTCATCCACGACATCGCGGCGCTGCGCGTAGTTGTCCCTACCATCGACGACTGCTATACCGCCCTGGGCGTCATACACGCCCTCTGGAAGCCGCTGCCGGGCGAGTTCAAGGATTACATCTCCTTCCCGAAACCGAACGGGTACCAGTCGCTCCACACCACCGTTGTTACCGGCGAAGCTGGCATCGTCGAGATGCAGGTACGCACCAAAGAAATGCATCAGCGTGCGCAGTTCGGTATCGCGTCCCACATGTCTTACAAAGCGCTCGTTAAAGACAGCAGCAAGAATGCCTTCCAGCGGCTCTCCTTTCCCTGGGTGCGCGACCTTGTTCCCGGACTCCTCAACATGCGCCCGGGAGCAAAGAGCATGGAAACAACTGCACGAGGTGCCACCAACATGCCGGATGTGCCGCAGTGGCTCACGGACCTCAAGGAGGCGCACTCGGAAGTAGCGTCCGAGGATTTCGTCGAGGGACTCAAATCAGACTTCTTCTCGCATCGCATATTCATATTCACCCCGAAGGGAGATGTCATCGACCTTCCGACCGAATCGACGCCGATAGATTTCGCGTACGCCATACATAGCGATCTGGGAGACCACATGCAGGGAGCGAAAGTGAACGGCAAGCTTGTTACGTTCGATACGAAGCTTCGTAACGGAGATATCATCGACATAATCAAGAGCAAGTCCGCACACCCAACCGCCAAGTGGCTCGAGTATGCGCGCACGTCGATGGCACGTCGCCATATCCGCGCACGGCTTGAAGTGAGCGACCGTGCACGTCCGTCAGCGGCAGAGTCCGCGAAGACAGCGAAGAAGCTGAAGAGAGGAGGCAGGAAGGCAAAATAAATACCTGGCGCTTGCGCGTCAGGCATCAGGGGGTTTTTCGAGCTGTGGGGCTTTCGCGGACAGTTGAGCAAAGATGAAGAGCGAGGTCAGCTGCTCGATGACCCTTCCCTCTCCGTTAGGCTCAAAGCTGAGCGTAGTGAGCATCCGGAGCGTGGTTAGGACATGATCGCAATTTGCTTGCTGGACAAGCAAACCTTGGGTGATTAGAGCACGGAACCGCGTGATCATTTCCCGCTCAGGCTTTAGATTCCGGGGAGCCGGTCGAGTATCTTTGTCGCGCTCATGAGCACAACCGGTGAGCACGCGCTGCAGTCGGTTCGCCTCTTCTGAGAGGCAGAAGTCGAGGTCTACCAGACCATGCATCAATCTACCTCCAGTCGGAGAGCGCAACCGCCCATCCACGAGTATATAAATACGACCGGTTCAAAAGGTCAAACCGCGAAATTCTTGATGGAGTAAAGATCTTCGTCGGGAACCTGTGCAGGAGCAGGAGCTCCTTCGAGCTGTGTCGTGTTCGAATGGATCGGCATTGAGGATGCTTCATCGAGATTATCCATCGGCGCTTCAGGGGTATCGCTCTCATCACGGAGCGCAAGAATGGCAGCGATATGCGAAAGGTCTTCCGGCGAGAAGAATTCTATGAGGAGACGGCCGCCCTGCGGACGGTTCTCGATGAGCACACGAGTACCGAGCGTCTCCGTGAGGGACTTCTCAAGCGCCATGATCTCCGGAGTCTTGTCATGCTTGCGGATCTTGTCCTGCGCGAGCCGTCGCGCCATCTGCTCAACCATGCGTACCGAGGTCTTCTTGAGCACGATCTCCTTGAAAAGTGTATCGCGTTCCTCGGTCTTGTGATTAAGCATCAGGAGCGCACGAGCATGTCCTTCTGAAAGCTCCTTGTTAACCACCGCATTCTGAATCTCTTCCGGAAGTTGAAGGAGACGGATCGAGTTCGAGACGTACTCGCGTGAGCGCCCAATTTTCGCGCCGATTTCGGCGTGCGAGATAGCGAAATCCTCCGCCAGCTGCGCGAGCGCCTTCGCTCGATCGATCGAGTTAAGATCCTCACGCTGAAGGTTTTCGATTATGGCGAGCTCGAGCTTCATCTTGTCCGACTGCTCACCCGCCCGGATCACCACCGGCACTTCCTTAAGACCAATGAGCTTCGAGGCGCGCAGACGGCGTTCTCCCGCAATGAGCTCATACACTGCCTGGAGACCGCCACCCAGCTTCTCGACTTCCTTGCGCGTCACTACCATCGGCTGGAGCACGCCGTACTGACGAATAGACTCAGCGAGCGCCTTGAGTCGTTCCTCGTCGAACTCGCGACGTGGCTGATACGGATTCGGCTGGATGCGGTCTACCTCGACCCAGTACACTGAGTCGTACTTCGTCGGCTCGGAGAATGTTTCCGGCTTTATCTCGTTCCCAAACATGTTCATGCGACGATTATATCATCGCGCGCTGGCTTTGCAGCAGAACATGCTGTGAAGTAGGATGAAATCTATTGCCGGGGTGGCGGAGTTGGTATACGCGGCGGATTCAAAACCCGCTTCCTAACGGATCGAGGGTTCGAGTCCCTCCCCCGGCACAATAAAAAGGCGACCATTCGGTCGCCTTTCGTTATATCTTTCCGACGAGCCCCATGCCCGGCTCAAGCGTATCCTCTCCCGGTTCCCATGAAGCGGGACACACCTGTCCCGGATTCGATTCCACGAACTGTGCCGCCTGCAGCTTGCGGTACGTCTCTTTCGCCGAGCGGCCGATGGAGTTGTCATTCACTTCCATGGAGCGGAGCGTGCCTGACGGGTCGATGATGAACGAGCCGCGAAGCGCGAGACCCTCATCCGGAACGAACGGCAGATCGCCTCCTTCAATGAGCACGCCGAACGCGTCCGCGATCTTGCCCGAAGGATCCGAGCCCATCGGGAACGCGATCTTCTTGATGGCCTCGGAGGTGTCGTGCCATGCCTTGTGCACAAACACCGTGTCAGTTGAGAACGAGACAACCTCCGCGTTTATCTTCTGGAGCTTCGGATAGAGCAGGGCCATCTCCTCAAGCTCGGTCGGACACACGAAGGTGAAGTCCGCGGGGTAGAACATAACCACAAGCCATTTCCCCCGGAAGTCGGAGAATTTCATCGTGTGCGCGTCTCCCTTGTGGAAGGCTTCGAACTCGTAGTCAGGGACCGTCTCGCCTACGCGCACACTAGAACTGTACTCCCGGAACGGATCGTGGAAGTCGCCGCAGTACTCGCAATAATTGCTCTTCTGTTCTTTAGCCATAAATGAAAGGTTACGCTTGGATAGAGGCATGATACCATCCGCGAACGAACCCGGCATGAAGAACCCCGCGCCCCTCATCTGCGTCATTGGACCAACCGCGTCCGGCAAGTCTGCACGGGCTATAGCGCTCGCTAAGGAGCATGGCGGCGAGGTTATATCAGTAGATTCGCGCCAGGTATACAAGACGCTCGATATCGGTACAGAGAAAATTACCGAGGCCGAGATGGACGGCATTCCCCATCACCTGATCGATATCCGCATGCCCGACGAGGTCTATAGCGCCGGAGACTTCGTCCATGACGCGGAGCAGCTTATAGAGGATATCCGTGCACGAGGAAAGCACCCGATACTTGCCGGCGGTACGAACTTCTATTTCGATGCGCTTTTGTACGGACTCCCGGGAGAGTCAAAAAAGGACGTGACGAGACGAAAGGCACTCGAGGCGAGGAGTACCGAAGACCTTATGCGCGAAATCAGCGAACGCGACCCGAGACGCGCCTCGCGCATCGATCCTAATAACAAGCGGCGCCTGGTGCGTGCTCTTGAGATCATCGACGAGCACGGTCTCGTTCCGGAGCGTGATTCCCTCACACCACGGCACGCAGTCGAATGGATCATCATCGATCATGACCGCGAGATCTTGCGAGAGCGCATCATGACACGCCTCGTTTCAGCGCTCTCACGCGGTCTCATAGAAGAAGTTGCACGAACGAGGGATGCCTATGGAGATGAACGCCTTAAGGAACTCGGACTCGAGTATCGGATTATCGGTGAATACCTGCGTGGAGAGCGGACGCAGGATTCCCTTCTACCGGCACTCCATGCGAAGCTCTGGCAGTACGCACGACACCAGAAGGCGTGGATCCGTAAGCTGAACGGCGGCCAGAACTAGGTACCGCTCGGCGACCAATGCGGAGGATCGGTAGGAAGAGCGTTTCGGAAATTCCACTTGCCACCGTTGGCCTTAAGCCACTTATAGGTGGCCGTATTGCAATTGCTGCTCGGATTGCCGCATCCGACCTCTATATCTACCGCTGCGCCGGAGTTGTGATTGGAGCCGCCGCCGCCCAGCGAGCAGGGCTTCGCGACCTTGCTCGTGTCTCTGCCGAGACTATTCCAGAGCGACACTTGAGCTGCATCCGATCGATAGGCACTGCTTACTTTCAGAACGATTCCATCCTTCTTTGCAGCCTCGCGCATCGCCATGAAATTTGCGACGGTGTCAGGGGTCGCTTTTCCGGACCCGCCGGCAACCGCCTCGGCCGGGAACGCTACCATAGTTGATTCAGCTGGAACCGGGCAGTTCGGACCGGTTCCGTTTCCCGTACCTTGCTCCACGCCGCCGCCCGTAATCCCGCCGGGCAGCACGAAGAGATCCCCGCTGAAAAGCCTTTGGGTCGGCCGTGAGACTACGCACTCGTCTCCGCCTCGAAGGATAGAGTTCCAAGGACCGAACTGCCCGCCATACAGACTCTTCATGACGAAGTCCACGATGAGCCACGCGGAAAGGACGATAAGCAGACCGATGACCGCATTCATAAGCATCTTGTTCGCCTTGCTGCGGCTCTCCGGATTGGTTGAGGACAGGATGTACATGAACCCGCCTGCCGCGATGATGATCGTCGCAATGATGATCGAGAGCGAGATTCCCAGGTTCATGAAGTTCTGGATGATCTGCAGGACACCCGCGAACCCGCACGGACAAGACCTGCACGCCTCAGGAACGAGCGGCCCGAAGAACGTAGCATTCGCCGCAAACGCCGTCGCTGGCACGAATGCTATCGCGCTCAGCACCGGAACGAATAGAGAGAGGATACGCATGCTTAGGGTAGTTTAATCGCGCCTGGACAGAAGCTAAATCCGAGAGGAATGCCAGCGAATGCCGGATTCGTCTGCGTGTCAGTGCTGGTGTACTGATCCAGTTCGCACATCTGAGTTGATGTAATGCCAAGCACGTTCATAAGATAGTTCTCCGCATCGATTCTCGATTGTCCGATCGGTTCCTCGAGGATAGCTATCGTGAATGATCTCGTCGGTTTGAAATACGAAATGTTGAAGGCGCTCTGGCTCGCTCCCGGACCGCAGTCCGGATAGCATTCGATGCTGCTCCTCGCGATGAAATAGACATCCGGATTCGACGGGTCGTTGAAGGTTGTATCGTCGCTGATGAAGTCACGGACGGCGATATCTCCCCCAGCCTTTGATGCTACCAAGAGGACCATGTCAGAAGGACGTATCTGGCTGACTCCGCCAGCGCTAGGGAACAAAGCAGGGGCTTGGGGAGGCGGAGGCGTCTCTTTCTTCGATAGGACTATGAACGCAACAGTAACCGCTACAGAGATCACGATGAGGACCCCGAGACCGATGAGGAGATAGCGTTTCATTGCAGATAAGTATACATGGCTACCCATTCCCGAAGCGGGCGATGCACGCCTCCTGCTTATTGCTTTTCGGGTCATGGGTCCATGCTCCATACCCCTCCGACTTGAGAACCTGCAGCGCCAGCGCGACATTGCATGCCGGATCCTTCGCGGCTCTTGTGCAGCGCTCTGCTATAGCGCTTCCGGGAACCGCATTTCCCTTATTGAATCCTGCCGTGCAGTTAAGGACCGTCGTCGGACTTACCCCAGCGGCAGCCCTGCAGGTGGCGTTCTCAAAGAAGGAAGAATGGCTGTCGATGGTTACCTGCAGAAGTCCTGCCGCACTTGATCCCTTTCCCCAGTTGTAATTGAGGAGCCTCGTACCGCACGTACTCTCATGGACCGCGATGCAAGAAAGCGTCGCGGCGTTCGAGGGGGTTATGGGCGAGCCTGACTTTCCTGCCATGGTGGTGATATATTCGGGCGAACATCCTCCCGTACCTACTCGCGCGGTTGCTATCTGAGTCGCGTCCACAGGAACGTTAGCCGGTCCAGTGCTTGGGATCGTAAATAGGTCTCCGCTGAAAAGCGGCTTAAGGTCAGTGCTTGCCGTTACGCATTTGTTCCCGCCGACGAGTATCTTATTCCATGGTCCGAACTTTCCCGAATCGGCTCCGGTACCCGAATACAAGACCTTCATCACGAAATCCACGATGAGCCACGCCGAAAGGATAATGAGCAGGCCTATGACCGCATTCGTAAGGACTTTCTTCGCCTGCGAATGATTCTCGGGATTGAACGGCGTGAGCATCCACAGCAAACCAGAGAAGACGATAACCAGGATGGATATGACGATGCCGATAGAGATACCGGCATTCATCAGGTTCTGGATGAGTTGGAGTACGCCGCCAAACCCGAGCGGTGCACCTACCGGGCAACTCGAATCAAGGTCATGCGCATCCGGAACGATGTGCCAACCGGGTGTAAGAAGCGGAAGATCAGCGGCAGATACGTATGCAGGTACGGACAATGCGATTACGCACGCAAAGACTGCGGTGACCCAAAGCCGATACATAAGTGTATTGTAGCGCGGAGCGCAGGTAGCTCGCTTCTTTTCCCCTGGTTAGGATTCTGGTATCGTGAGCATAGCGTGCGTGAAAGGTACGCAGATCTCAAACATACGGGCCTGTAGTTAAATGGTATAACTTCGGATTCCAAACCCGACGTCCTAGGTTCGATTCCTAGTGGGCCCGCAAAATCAAAAAGCCGCTACAAAGCGGCTTTTTGATTAGATGCTTCGATTGATTTACTATCGATATGCTAAATTTCCTCTATGAAAATCCCCGTCGTTGACCGTGACGATACCGTTATCGGTCTGAAGGAGCGCGACGACTTGACCAAGGGCGATATATCCCGCGTTTCTGCGCTCTGGATAACTAACTCAAAAGGCGAATACCTATTGGCGCAGCGTGCGCTTACCAAACGACACAGTCCAGGGAAATGGGGTCCTGCGGTTGCCGGGACCGTTGAGGAAGGTGAGACCTACGAGATAAACATCATCAAAGAGACCCAGGAGGAGATTGGTATTACCCTCTCCGTGCAAGAACTTCTCTCAGGACCCAAAGTGCTGCGAAAACCTGGTACCGGATACTATTTCGTGCAGTGGTACTTCGCCGTTGTCGACAAAGACCTAAGCGGGTTTACCTACCCAGAAAATGAAGTAACGGGTCTGCGCTGGGTCAGCGACCATGAACTTCGCACTAACCTTGCTGGGCACGGAGATGAGTACATAGCTTCCCTGCACGAGTCTCTCGAGCTCCTTGTTAAAGGCGCGGAAGAAGCACGCCGGCATTTCATACAAAAATAAAAACCCCGACGTTGCCGTCGAGGCTTGTAGTCCGAACGAGTCGAACTGGTTGGTGGCGCTAGGCCGCTTGCAGTCGGCGACGCCGAATCATGGCGCCCATTCCGCCGAAGCCGATGATCATCAGCGCCCACGACGAGGGTTCCGGCACCGCCGCAGCGACCTTCTCGAACACGACGTTGTCGAGGCCGACGTAGTTGTCGTTGCCCACGCCGTTGAAGAACCGGATCTTCACCTGACCGGTGCTCGTGCCGAGATAGTCGACCGAGAACCTCTGGAAGTTGATCCCCGGACTGCCCGACGGGTTGTCGATGGCATTGGTGAACTCGAGCGGGCCGGTGGTGAGGAACACCACCGGCCCAGGATCGCCATCATCGAAGGTGAGTCGGACCGTGCTCGGGAGCGTGTAGGCCCACGAATTCACGCCGAACGGCGCCGCGTTCCCGACGTCGAAGGACAGCCTATACAGCTGACCGGGGTCGACGAGCACCGTCTGCTCGAGCCCGTCCTCTTCGCTGGTGTTGCCGGCGCCGGTAATGTCAGCCGCCTGATCGCCCGCAGCTGAATTGAAGACCAGGCCGGTCTCCGTGTAGTTGCGGTCGAGCAGGAGGATGTCCCGCCCAGTAACCGTCCAGCCACCTATGTCCTGGCCGCCGAACGCCTGATAGTAGGCGCCGTTGCCCGCGAGCGGAGCTTCGAAGCCCCCGTTCACGATGAGGTTCGTCGCCGCCCGGGCATTCGCCGCAAGCGCGAGAACCATGGCCGCGCCGAAGCAGCCCACCAATCTTGTTCGTATCATCCAATAAAACCCCTTTGAGGTCGCGAGTTTCAACAATTAGGCTACCGATGCGTTAGCGTCGGTCCCCACTACACTATAACACACGAATCATAAAACTGAAGTGTCCCAGTATGAACGACACGTTATCCACACCCTCCTCATTTCCTCCCTAAAATCCCTTGACGAGAAAATCACTCTCCTGTAGTATCCTATGGTGCTTGCGAACGAGTCGGCCTCGGCCAACATGTTCGTAAGCGCGCCGGAAAGGCTCGTCTTCGGACGGGCCTTTCCGCTTTTCCCGTACTGAAGAATATTTTAACGAGCGAGGCGCAGTGCGCACGCATCCTTTCCGAACGGTTCGATACGAATATCCTGAGTGCTGCAATACGCCTGTGCTTCCTTGTACTCCATCAAGTCCGGCTGATGCGCACTGTTTATCGTGTACGGGAACAGGTACGTGCTTATCGCCGCATCAGCGAGCACCAGACCGACCGCCATGCCGGTATTGGTCTCTTTCCCGAACTGATCAAATACGAAATTTCCCAGGGAATAGAATATCGGCTTCCCTGCATACGACTCTACCGGCTGCACGACATGCGGATGGTGGCCGATGATGACGTCCGCCCCGCTGTCTATCATGCCGTGCGCGAGCGTACGCTGATCCGTCGACTCGGTGAGCTCGTATTCGAGCCCCCAGTGCACCTCCACGATCGTATAGTCATGACTCTCTTCAAGTGAGCGCAGATGTGCATACACGAGCCCAGGAGCAACCGGCTGGACGGTCCGATCAATGCCGAGTATGGCGATTCGCTTCCCGGCGACCTTTTCCGTCCGGGTACTTTCAGCGAGCGTTCCGCCACCCACATACCGAATGCCCTGTTCCGTGAGGTTCTGCTTGGTATCAGAGATACCGGCTGCGAAACAATCATTCGAATGATTATTAGCGAGCGTTACATGCGTAAGCCCGTTCTTTTTCAGGTATGGAGTAACCGAAGGATTGAAGGAGAATGAGAGTTCTTTCTTTTGGCACTCAGTCGAATTGGTAATCGGCCCTTCGAGATTCGCAATGAACATATCGAATCCGCGAAGGAAATTCCCTTCGACTCCCCGGAACCGTTCGAACAGGTCGGTTCCTTGCGCCATCTTCTTCGCGACATCCCTTCCGAGCATCAGGTCCCCTGCTGCAAACATGCTAACCGCGCCCGTCGACTCCTTTGGTCCCTCAGCGAACGTAGCGAAGAGGTACGACGTTACATCATCAGAATCCGGAATGCCGAGGAAACGCGCAGAGTTCGTCGTATCGAACATAACGGGGCGTTGTGCGCCTTTCGCTTCAAGATACGTAAGGACTGCGTATAGGGACGCTGGACTATCCACCTCAAGCCGCGCGAGCGATGCGAAGTCGAACGCACGAACGGTCTCAACACTCTTCGCGTCATGGAAATCGGCGGCCGTGGTCCCGAGGTGATGGGAGAAATCAACGCTTGCGATAACGAGCGCACCCTCATCAAGATTAGCTGCTAGATATGTTCCCAGCTTTACTGCGTCCTCAGGTGACGTAGAGCGATCGACAACGATCGGTACCAGTCTCGCGTTCGGGAAATGATACCTGACATACGGAGCGAGACTGCCGATCGAGTGCTCTATCTCGAAGACATATTCGTTCTCCTCGGCGAGCCTCGCGCTAATGAGGCCATCGATCACTTCCGTATCAGGCTCAACCCTGCCCCATGGTGTCTCGTACGGATACCGCGATACTGATACTTTTCCCGAGGCACGGGAGAAATGATCCGGTCCGATGATAACCACCGTCTTAACCTGATCGTTGGTCATCGACGCGAACGTTTGCGCTATATGATCCGCAACGAGGAGATGGTGCGAAACGATGGCGCCCTTGATACCAGGCGTGAATACCGTATCTGCGGAAGCCATATCCCCATAGAAGTGCTCCTGCATGTGGGAAGCATAATGCGTCCCCTCGTAGACGGTCTGCAAATCCTTTTTGAAAAGGTGTACCGCAAGCACCGCTGCGACGCATAAGCCGACTATAGCGACGAGCAACAGCGCTTTGCGCATGCTAGTACAGCACCGCGCCGCCCCACTCGACGAGTACGAAGCCGTTGCGTACTGGGCGCTGCGGCAAATGCTGAACTGGCAAGGATTCAGTGCCGTCGGTAGCCTGCGCGGTCATCATCACGCGAATCTTCGTATCGGGCGCTATCGGCGCCACGCTCAGAGGCGCGAGCTGCTCGAAGGTACGAGGGGCCATGAACGAGATCTTGTAGTACGGCTTCTCAGAGAGGCGCGGTACCCAGTATTCCTTGAAATCCGCGATCTCCTTCCCTTCAAGACCGAGCGCATACAGCTTCTCCGAGAGGAAGGAATCGACACCCTCCTTGGGGACGATCCAGCCTTCCGTTATCTCAGGATAATTGATGCCGATGCCAGACCAGTACAGGTACGGATACGTAAGACCGCTCGCGATATCAGTGATCAATCCCGAGGGTTGTGCGAACACATCCCATCCGTCGCCGTATTCCGGAATGGTCTTCGTGAATCCACCGTTCGGCGCTACCTCCACATGGAACGTTCCCGGGGTACGCGGATACAGATAGATAACAGGCTTACACTTCTCCGCCGCAGTCGCGAATCGCTTATTTTGGAATTCAATCCATTTTCCCCACGGGTCTTTCCAATACAGGAGCGGCTTATGCGAGAGGAATTCCTGATAGGTGTATTTATTGGTCGGCGTATGCTCCCAGTTATCATCCTCACGGAAATACGCGAGCGTGTTCTCGTCCGCATACAATTCCTTGAGACGACGGTCCTCGCTGGATGCGATGCCATACACCGCTTCGTTCGTCTTCGGATCGGTAGCAACCTGCGCAAGACGCGCAGGAAGATCAAGTTCGACCGGATCGACGTATCGGAGGAGCCTGCAGCCGGCACCACAACCGAAGTTGAAGAAGTCATATTCATCCTCGAAGAAGGAGCCGCTCGGAAGCCGCACTGATAGTTTTCCGCTCTCTTCTGTCACGAACGGAATATCGAGGTCGTAGGAGACGCCAATATGATCCGGCATCTCGGCGATGAGGCATTGGCCATAGTCCGCACGATAGAGCGTCTGCGCCTGAGGATCCGTAAACACCGATTGTAACTTCGTCTTCTCATCGAACAGGAACCAGCCAGTGCTTCCTTTCTTCAGCGTATGCTGCGTGCCGGGTATGCTTATGATTTCCGGGAAGTCGTACTCATAGGGGAACGTGAATTGGTTTTCCCGGAGCGTGATGACATTCCCGTCCCTGACAATTGCGCGGCTATAGTACGCACCACCCATACCGTCTTCCGATTCGAGATACAACGTTTCGCCTTTCAGTTCTCCGTTCGTTATCGTTCCTATCTTGTAGAGTGTGAGATAGTCCTGGCCCTGAGGGTGTGGGACAAGGACCGGATCCGGAAGGAAATTCGCTTCTATTGGATATCCCTCGAGCGAATCGGCGAGCTTGTTGCGCGCTTCCCACATCGCCTGACTCTCCTCGTCCGTGAGAGAATCTTTCGCAAGATCGATATCAAACGGAAGTCCGGTATCCGTCGAGAGCGAATCGGCCAGGCGTTCCTTGAAGGTCTCGGGGTTGGTGTAGAAGTAGATTCCTACGCCCACAAAGACGGCAAGGAGGACGATGAGAGTCGGAAGGAGCTTCGGATGAATGTTTAGTGAACGCATATGCGCTCATTCTGTAGCGAATACGGAGGAATGTACACCGACCTCGGGAGGATATCCCCAACCAAAAACCGCCCTTGCGGGCGGTTGCTGGTCTTACTTCTTGGCTTCCTTGTATACCTCGCGTTTGCGGGTATTGGGGTCGTACTTCTTGAGCTCGATCTTGCGCTCTACCTTCTTCTTATTCTTGCGGCTGCGGCGGACGTGGCCTGACGCAGAGCGCAGTACGATGAGTCGATCCTGTGACATAGATAGGCAGACTATACCAGGGCCAGAACTAGGACACAAGCGTGGCTTTTGGCTTCGTTTTACGGACTGACTTATGCGCCTCGAAGTGTGGCTGGCCGCCCTTCAGCACCACGTTCACGGAGCCGCCCTCCATAACCCCCTGCTCAACCATGAGCGAGGCAATAGGGGTAAGGATGTGCTCCTGGATGGCGCGCTTAAGCGGTCGAGCCCCGTACTGCGGGTTATACCCCTTCTCGGAGAGCCAGGCGCGTACTTCAGGAGAGAGCGTGAGAGAGATCCGCTTTCCGGCAAGGCGTTCGACTACGTCCTTCACCTGGTGCTCGACGATTTCCATGAGCGTCTCCTTGGAGAGGACATCGAACATAACGATGTCATCAAGACGGTTCAGGAACTCCGGGCGGAAGTGGTCCTTGAGCGCTCCCATGACCTTGTCTTTCACCTGTTCATATTTAGCCATATCATCCGATCCGCTCGAGGCGAAACCGATGTTAGCCATGCGGTCGATGTACTCGGCGCCGATATTCGAGGTTAGGACGATGATCGTGTTCTTGAAATTGATCTTGCGTCCCTTGCCGTCGGTGAGATGTCCCGAGTCGAGCACCTGCAGGAGGATGTTGAAGACCTCTGGATGCGCCTTCTCGATCTCATCGAAGAGCACTACCGCGTACGGACGGTGACGGATGCGCTCGGTGAGCGAACCGGCTTCCTCGTAGCCCACATATCCGGGCGGCGCGCCGATGAGCTTCGCGATGGAGTGCTTCTCCATGAACTCCGACATGTCGACACGCACCAGCGACTCCTTATCGTTGAACATGAACTCAGCCAAGCGGCGCGAGAGTTCCGTCTTTCCGACGCCGGTAGGTCCTAAGAAGAGGAACGAGCCAATCGGACGGTTCGGGTCACTGATGCCGACGCGTGAACGCTTAACCGCGTCCGTGATGGCTTTCACCGCTTTGTCCTGCCCCACTACCGCTCCACGAAGCGCCTCTTCCATCCGGGCCAGCTTTGACGCCTCTTCCTCGAGCATCTTCGCTACCGGAATACCCGTCCAACGCGCTACCACGCCAGCTATCTCAGCCTCCGTTACCTCCTCATGCAGGATACGGCGCGACTTCTGGAGCGTCTTCAAGCGCTTCAGCTTCGTCTCGAGCTCCTTCTGCATCATCGGGATGCGACCGTACCGAATCTCAGCGGCGGTACCGAGGTCAGCCATCGCTTCGGCGTTCTCCGCCTGCACGCGATTCGCATCGAGTTCGGTCTTAAGCGTACGAATACTCTCCAGGACCTCTTTCTCGTTCTTCCACTTGAGCTCGAGCTCTCCGGTCTTCTCGCGGAGGTCAGCAATCTCGGTATCAATGCCCTTCATGCGCTCCTTCGCATCCTTAGCGTTTCCTCGTTCGCTCGTAGAGAGGGATTCCGCATCCTTACGCAGCGCCTCACGCTCTATCTCGAGCCTGCGGATCTTGCGATCGGTCTCTTCGAGAGCCGGCGGCTTGTTCTCAAGTGCGATACGAAGACCGGAAGCAGCTTCGTCGATAAGATCAACCGCCTTGTCGGGAAGGAAGCGGTCGGTTATGTAGCGGCTCGAGAGCTCTACCGCGGAAACAACTGCGCCGTCAGTTATGCGCACGCCATGATACAGCTCGTACTTGTCGCGGAGTCCGCGAAGGATAGCGGTTGCGTCCTCGATGGACGGTTCTTCGACATAGACCGGCTGGAAGCGACGCGTAAGCGCGCCATCCTTCTCGATGTGCTGCTGGTATTCCTTAAGGGTAGTAGCGCCGATCATGCGGATCTCGCCACGCGAAAGCGCGGGCTTGAGCATATTGGACGCGTCCATCGCGCCTTCGGCTGCTCCGGCTCCAACGATGGTATGGAGCTCGTCGACGAAGAGGATTACTTTCCCATCCGACTTCTCTACCTCCTTCATAACCGCCTTCATGCGCTCCTCGAACTCTCCGCGATACTTCGTGCCCGCGATCATGAGACCGAGGTCGAGCGAGAGGAGCTCCTTGCCTTTGAGCGACTCCGGGACGTCACCCGTAGCGATGCGGGACGCGAGTCCTTCAGCGATGGTTGTCTTTCCCGTTCCCGGTTCGCCGATGAGTACGGGATTGTTCTTCGTGCGACGGGAAAGGATCTGTATGACACGGCTGATCTCCTGATCACGCCCGATAACCGGATCAAGCGCGTTGTCAGCCGCCATGCGGGTCAGGTTGCGGGTGTACTTGGAGAGCGCGCGGAAGCGCTTCGGCTCCTTAACATCCCCGTCTTTCGCATTCTTGAGCTCCTTAAGGAGCAAAAGAACGGTCTCTGCATCGATGCGGAAGCGCGCGAGTACTTCGGAAGCCGACCCTGGGTGCTCAAGTACGGATACGAAGAGGTGTTCCGTTCCGACGAATGAATCATTCATCCTCGCCGCTACCTTTGCCGCTGCTTCAAGCGCCTCAGCAAGATCAGGCGTGAGGTACAGGTTGTATGAAGGAGAGAGCGTGGAGCTGGTCTCGGGGATCTCAAGCGTCTCAAGCAGCGTATCGGCAAGAAGGAGCGTATCGATATCCATGCGGTCGAGCACCGAGAATACGAGGCTTTCCTCCTGGTGCACGAGCGCAGTTAGGAGATGCAAGGGGCTAACATGGTTCTGTCCCCGTTCGATCGCGAGCTCATGCGCTTTGCGGATGGCTTCCTTTGCTTTGGTGGTGAAGTTCTTGAATGGGGGCATGAGGTGAGTGTCCTATACGAGTAATGACGTGAGAGTGAAATCCTTCTTACGGCGCGGCGGAAAGGAGCGTGAGTATCTTATCTGCGGTAGCGAATACGCCCGGGCTAGCTGTTGCGATGCCAATGACGTCGCCTGAGATATTAACTGCGGCAGCGCCTACCGGGATGCCGGCGACGTTCGCATAGACGTTATCCGCGGTGACCTTCGAGATAATGCCGGTGGTAGCCGAACCGTCGCGCGTGAGCGCGACAAGCGTCTGTCCCTGTTTGAGCTCAGCGGCTTTGATGAGGTCAGGGGTAGCGACCTTCGGAAGGACCGCGGTGTCTGAGAAGCCGTAGACCGTGAGCGTCGCCCCTGGCTTTGAAAGCGATGCTTCGGCAGTGCTTCCATCAGGGAACGCGATGCGGACTTCTTTTGGGAGGCCGACAACCGTTGCCGTGACGATAGCGCGAGCGCCCGGGAGGAACGTACCGACCGCAAGCGCCGGGGTCGTGGTCGCACCCTTGTAGATGAGCACGGTGCGTGAAGCGTCGGCACTGATCGCTGCCGCCAGGAGATCCTCGTCCTTGATGATGACCGTCGTCTCTTTCGTTACGATGCCCGGCAACGGAGCGGTCGCCTGTGCTGCGGTCTCGACCGTACGTTCGACGATCCGGTTGACCGTTTGCGTGACGGTGGGCGGCGCTTCATCGAGCAGCGTCACCGTCATGACCGCAGTTGCGATAGCGGTCACGAAGTTCACGAGGATGGTAAGAAGCAGGAGCTGGGTCTTCGACAGGTCTTCGATGTTCATACCGAAATTATAGCGTGTTCGCATCAAGGAATCGAACTGCGTGGATAAGGCTTGTCGCGAACCGGTCAAGCTCCCGATCGGTCACGCCTGGACCCCAGGAAACGCGTAAGGTCGAACCGGCTCGAGCCGCATCAGTGGTGTACGCGTGTACGGCCCTCGATCCCTCTTCGTCGCTATCACAAGCACTTCGTGTCGAGACCGCGAATCCCGCTTCGTCCAGAAGCGCTACGAGGTAGTCGGTGTCGCGACCTATGAGAGATACGTTCAGGATATGCGAGACGTGCGAAGACCCCCCATTTTCAATGGCATTCGGAATCTCTTTCAGTATGCGTGCGAGAAGTCGTTCCCGCTTTCGACAAGAATCAGCTGCGAACGATTCACGCAGAGCGGCAACCTCTGTAAGTGCTGCTGCGAACGCTGCGATGGGCGCGGTAGCTTCGGTACCAGGTCGCAGTCCCCGTTCCTGGCCTCCGCCGCTCATGATAGGAGAGAGCGGAATCTGTCGAGGAGCGATGAGCGCGCCCACGCCGCGCACGCCTCCTACTTTCTGTGCATCGAGCGAAAGGGTATCAGAGGCAAGCCGGGTGCGAAGGAACGATTCCGCAAGCGGCAATTGGCTCGCATCGGCATGCAGATAGATGCGTGTACCGCTCTCCTTCTGATAGGTATCAAGCACCTGACGCACACCTCGAACATCAAAGCGGGTTCCCGTTTCTCCACATACGGCCTCAAGCGCAATAAGTAGGGTCGTGGGACGAAGTTGTTCTTTGAGAGCTGTTAGATCAATCGAAGCATTTGTGAGTGTGAGCGCTTCAGTCGAGACACCGACCGCCCTCAGTCGTTCGACAGCGCCAATGGTCGAGGAATGCGCGCTTGGGAGATAGAGGACGTGCACGTCTGCCGGCTGCACTCCCTTCTGCAGATGCGCGTGGACAATCCCCTCGATCGCGAGCGCATTCGCTTCGGTAGCATTGCTCGTGAATATGACTGCATCCGCTTTCACTCCCGCGAGCGCTGCGATTCGCGTGCGCGCATCTTCAAGAATTGCATGCGCTTTACGGCCCTCTGCGTGCGGCGAGGAAGGATTCCCGAATGAATCGAGCGCGCGTGCACATGCCTCCTTCGCTACGCGCGATACCGTTGCCGCTGCTGCCCAATCGAGATAGATGCGTTTCTTCGAAAACATAGGTACAGCCTGCCTCTTACATTGTGTTTATGCAAGTAAAATGGTATATTTACTGGACTATGGCACTCGCTCCCCGACCACCTGTCGTGGCCGTTATGGGTCACATCGATCACGGCAAGTCTTCCTTGCTCGATTACATTCGCGCTGCGAACGTAACGGCGGGAGAGGCCGGCGGTATCACGCAGCACGTCTCCGCATACGAAGCTGAGCATGAGCACGAAGGTACGAAGCGTCGAATCACCTTCCTCGACACCCCAGGACACGAAGCATTCCGCGCGCTTCGTGCACGCGGCGCTGCCGTAGCGGACATCGCGATCCTCGTTATCGCCGCGGAAGAAGGCGTAAAGCCGCAGACGCTTGAAGCATTCGAGGCGATAACCGAAGCAGGAACGCCGTTCGTCGTCGCGTTCACGAAGATCGATAAGAACGGCGCCGATATCGAACGTGCGAAGGTCTCCGCACTCGAGAACGGTATCTATCTCGAAGGCGTGGGAGGTTCGATACCGTTCGTCGGTGTCTCCTCCAAGACCGGTGAGGGTGTTCCGGAGCTTCTCGACCTCGTACTCCTTACCGCTGATCTCGCGGAACTGACCGCAGATAGCGCGCTTCCCGCAACCGGCTTCGTACTCGAATCTTCTCAGGATCCGAAGCAGGGCATCGCTGCGACACTGATCATCAAAGACGGTACGCTTTCTACCGGACAGTTCGTTATCGCTGGAGACACCTTTGCTCCTGTCCGCTTCATCGAGGACTTCGCGGGTAACCGTATCAAGGAAGCACTTCCCGCGCAGCCGATCCGTATCTCCAACTGGAATGCGCTTCCCCCGGCTGGTACGCCCTTCGTTGCGGCAGATAGCAAGAAGGAAGCTGAGAAGCTCGCGGTCCTTGGGCGGCCCGAGTCGATTAAGAACATTCCTGCGCAGCAGAACGAGAGCGGTATCGCTACCCTTCCACTGGTTATCAAAGCGGACGCGAGCGGCAGTATCCTCGCCATCAAACATGAGCTCGCGAAAGTCGAGCATGAGCGTGTCGTTATCAAGATCATCCAGGAGGGCATCGGCGCGGTTGGCGAGAACGACGTAAAGGCTGCGGCTGCGGCAGGAGGGTTCATCGTAGCCTTCAACGTAGGCACTGACGCTGCCGGACGCGACTGGGCCGAGCGCTCAAAGGTTTCCATAGACACTTTCTCGATCATCTACGATCTCAAGGAGCGCATCGAGGAGCTCGTGAAGGAACGTGCTCCGCGCGTAACCGTCGAAGAGATCCTGGGCGAAGCAAAGGTCCTTAAGGCATTCGGCGGCACCAGCAGCAAGCAGGTCCTCGGTGCTCGCTGGATCTCCGGCGTACTCACGGTCGGGAACCTCGTGAAGGTAGATCGTCGCGGCCAGCCGATCGGCACCTCGAAGCTCACGAACCTGCAGGTAGCGCGCGCAGACGTCTCTGAGATAAAGATGGAAGGCGAGTTCGGTCTCCAGCTTGAGGGCCGGTATGAAGCGGCTGCCGGTGACACCCTCATCGCTTTCCGCATGACGGAAACCTAATATGAGCAGCGCACGCGACGAACGGGCCGTTTCCATACTTCTTGAGCAAGCAGGGCGCTATATCGCGCGTGAGGCGGGACGCGATACCCTTATCACCCCTACTCGCGTGGTGGTATCCAAGGACCGTAAGGATGCGACTATCTATGTCAGCGTCTACCCTGATGCCCAGGAGGGGCACGCACTCGCCTTTCTGATGCGCCACAAGGACCTTTTCCGTAATGAGCTCAAGAAGACGACGCGCTTAGCGCGACTTCCCTATATCCGGTTCGAGCTTGATCGTGGGGAGCGTAATCGCCAGCATCTGGAAGAGCTTACCCGAGAGCTTGAAGCTACCAGCGAAAGCACTGAGGAAAGCGCGTAGCGCACACGGCCGAGGCGCGTTATCATCCTCCTACGGCTCAGTGGCGAAGTAGAAACGCGGCGGATTGCAAACCCGCTATGCACGGATGCGATTTCCGTCTGGGCCTCATAAATACTTGAAGTTTTCTCGAGATAGATTTTAGCTCGAAGTTGTTAGCCTATGGCTAATGACCGCTCGTATTCCTGGACGATGGGAAGAATCTAATATCCGAAAAGCGGTGCTTGAGTCAATAACTGTTCGAGAAGTGATCTCTAAATTGGGTTTAGTTCCCGCAGGAGGGAATTATGCTCAATACTATTTCTATATTCGCAAATTCCAGATCGATACATCTCATTTCAAAGGTCAGGCTTGGCATAAAGGCATAAGCATTCCTAGGCAACCGATATACTCGCTTGAGGAGCTCTTTATCGCAGGAAGCCGAAGATCGAGGCGGAATCTTAAAAGGCGATTATTTAATGCTGGATTAAAGAAACCTGAGTGTGAGGAATGTGGATGGGCAGAAAAAAGTATTGACGGGAGACTTCCAATTGAGCTGGACCACATAAATGGAGACAATACGGACAATAGATTAGAGAACCTTCGTATTCTTTGCCCTAATTGTCATAGTTTGAAACTAACGCATAGAGGCAGTAACATTCGACTGAAGCGCCGGGATGGTGGAATTGGTTATACACGCGACGCTTAAAACGTCGTGAGCCTAACGGCTCATGTGGGTTCAAGTCCCACTCCCGGTACCAACATGAATATTCGACACATCATCAAAGGGATACGAAAGACGCTCGCCTACCACGAGCCGCTCATCACGGTATCCATTTCAAAAAAGAACCTGCTGCATAACCTCCATGCATACCAGGAACGCTATCCGGATATCAGAATCGCTCCCGTACTGAAGAGCAATGCGTACGGGCACGGACTCATACCCGTTGCCGAGATCCTTGATACGGAAGATATCGCATTCTTCGCGGTTGATTCCCTCTACGAGGCTGAGAAGCTCCGTAGGAGCGGTATCAGGTCACGTATAACCGTTATGGGGTACGTGCGACCGGAATACATCGCGGACAGCAGCATCCGGAACGTCGACTACGCCATTACGGACATAGAGCAGCTGAGGGAACTCAGCCGGCTCGCAGACAAGAGCGTACGCCTGCATATAAAGCTCGACACCGGGATGCATCGACATGGCATCCTTCCAACTGATCTTGAAGAAGCTATAGCCCTTCTGGAGGCCAATACGCACCTGCGTGTCGTTGGTGTCTGTTCGCACTTTGCTGATGCTGATAACGTAGATCCTTCGTTCAGCAATCAGCAGATAGCGTCATGGAAGAAGATGCTCGCAATGCTGGACGCGGCATTCCGTACAATCGAATACCGGCATCTTGCCGCAACCAAGGGCATACGGTTCAGCGACTCCTCCTGCATGAACACTGCGCGCATCGGCATGGGACTCTTCGGATACGATATGTCTCCGGTCGACGAAGTTACGCTCCTGCCCGTGCTTGAGATGCGCGCCCTCATAACCTCTATTCGCGAGATACCCGAAGGCGACGCGGTCGGGTACAACACCACCTTCCGTGCCAAGCGCGCGTCACGTATTGCTACCGTTCCCGTGGGTTACTTCGAAGGGGTCGATCGCGGGCTCTCGAACCGAGGGTCATTCATGGTTAATGGCAAGGAGGCTCCTATAGCGGGACGCGTATCCATGAATATGACCTCCATAGACGTGACTGACATCCCCGACGCCAAGCGAGGCGATACGGTTGTGATTATCGGGCGAGATCCTGAGAAACCGAACTCGATCGCCGAGATCGCGAAGCTGGACGAGACCTCCCCGTACGTCATAACCGTCCATATCGCCGAGCACCTCAGGCGTGTCGTGGAATAGAGAAAGCGCAGGCCAGAGCCTGCGCTTTCTTCATTTGTGCGCCTGCCTGGATTCGAACCAGGGACCATCTCCTTAAGAGGGAGTTGCTCTACCAACTGAGCTACAGGCGCGTGTAGCACTACTGTAGTCTATGTTCATCGCTTTTTCAATATTCCTGTGGACGCGGGTAGGAATAGCGTTTTCCTGGTAGGATATCCGCATTGCCCGGGTGGTGAAATTGGTATACACGCTTGCCTTAGGAGCAGGTCCCTTCGGGGGTGGAGGTTCAAGTCCTCTCCCGGGCACACTTGACTTTATTCCCATAAAGTGTATTATAATACTTAGATTCTAGCTCCTTGTCAGCAAGGTTCTAGACCCCCTTTGGTCTGTTACGGGAGAAGCGCTCATGCGCAAGGTTAACACTCTGACGACAAACGCCTTCGGCGCGATTATATCTGCCTTTCTGGGGCTCATTACTGGTGTCGTCATCACGATCATCGTGCTGATGATTACCGGCTTGTCCTCGGACTGGTGGTTCCTCGGCATCCTGCCGACTCTACTCGCCGGCGGCGCAATCTTCCAATCCGGCAGACAGCACTCCGCAATCGCGGTTGGCTTCGTCGGAGTTCCCAAATTCCTGGGCGAGCGGATTGCCGGCTTCGTGCTGTCAGAAGGTCATCACTGGCTGATTCCCTTCCTGATGAGCTTCGACCCGGTGGATGTTCGCATCAAGACCACTGCACCGGAGAACGTCAAAGCGTTGTCCACGGACAACGTCGAGATGACGGGCTCCTTCTTCGCCACGCTGAAGGTCATTGATCCGCACACCAATCTCAGCGCTGACGCCCCACTCACGTCCCTCATGAAGATCGGCGAAAGCCGGTTCCGCGACGGCATTGCCGGCAAGGAATCTGAGGTGCTTGAAAGGCCGGCAACGTGGAGCACCCTCGCGGCCGATATCAAGACCGCGATGGGAGATTCCTCTGCCCTTCTGGGGTATGAGGTCATCAAGGTGGAGATCCCTGAAATCCTTCCGCCGCCGGAAATTCCCGCGGCGGCCGCTCACAAGCGGATCGAGGAAGCGCAACTCGTCTCAGAAGGCGTGGAACGCAAGGGGGTGATCGCATGGATTGACGACTTGGGCGCAAAAGGCGTGAAGCCTGAGCTGGCCCTGGAGACCATGCAGACGGAGCGCGGCAAAGCAACCGCAACCCGTCATATTATCCGTCTCGAGGGTGCGCAAGGCATCGCCGATACGATCAAGCAAGGCATCGTCGAAGTATTCGGCGCTAAGAAAGGAGGTTCGTGATGAGCACTACCACATCGACCCCGACCAAGAAACGCGGCAGGCTTCTCGTTACCATCGGCATCCTCCTCACCCTGGCCTTCGGCATCCCGAAGTTCAAGATGATGTTCGTCGAGCACGACTCGAAGCAGAAGTCGAAAGCCACCATGGCCGAGCTGCAGAAGGCTCGCTATTCGCTCCCGAGCGTGGCGGCCATTCGGCCTCAGGCGCCTCTCGCGCGGGGCTGGCAAGATATCCTGGCTCCGGCTGGAGATACCACGTCAGCCTACGTCCCGACCGAGCAGGGCTACGATTTGGTCTTCTGCGAGGTCGGTCCCGGCAACATCTGCAAGGGTGACACCGAGATCACCTACCGGAGGTTCTGCGAGATCGGAGGGGGCAAGAAGATCCCCTGGGATCCCCAGATCTGCAAGTACAACTTCGGCGTCGCGGTGCAGTCCAGTACGGGCACTCCGATCCGGATGAAGTACGAGTATCGCCTGCGCCAGCCGGACGAAGAAGTCCCGGTCAAGTACGCGAGTCTCGGGTAAGAACCCTGTCCTTTGTGTGTGGAGCCGTTTCCTTTGGGAACGGCTCTTTTCTTTATCTACTACCCACCCACCGTCGCTCGTATGAGCGAGATAATCGCGTTGGTACCGAAGATGATAACCAGTCCAATGATGCCCCAGATCATGTGCTGCTGACCCGTACGGCGCTTCTCCTGGTCTTCTGCGGACGCGAGCATCTGCACGACTCCCCAGATGAAGAGCACGAATGCCGCGAGCGCGAGGAGCGTGATGATGGGTGTGAGAATCGCGTCCTGCACTTTAGTTACAAACTCCTTATATTCCATGCGGTAATGATAGCAGAAGGCCGCGCTTGCGCGCGGCCTTCGTGAGTGGAGAAACTCGGATAGTTCCTACTGGTTTGTTGGGAGGTTCGGAGCGTAGTCCGGAACGCTGTTGTTAACCTGAATGGTTCCGCGGAGGATGTTCACGAGGCCCCAGACGGAGACCATAATGAAGAATCCAATGATGCCCCAGAGCATGAGGCTCTTTCCGGTCTCGCGCTTCTCCTCGTCGTGTCCGCCAGCGATGAAGTACTGGAATACTCCCCAGATGAATACGATGAAAGCGATTGCGAAGACGAGCGGGATAAATACGTTGTTGATGAGGTTGATTGCGCCGTTGCTGAACGTCTGAGCATTGGTCGCATTAATCTGGGCGAATGCCGAGACCGGGAACGAGAGAACGAACGCGAGAACGAGATATCCGAGTTTCTTCATGATGGGTGGTTAGTGGTAACGATTCGCTACTAAAGCTAAGGATAGACTGGAATGAGTGAACGTCAATAGAGCCTGAGGACGCGTGGGGAAAACGCTACGCAGCATCAAGCGGCACTGAGAGCATCGCGGCTGGCTTGAAAGTCGGAAGCTTCGGCGCATTCTGTCCACCGAAACCGAAGGTATCGACCAACAAGTTGATCATGCCCCAGACGGAGATCATTACGAAGAATGCGATGATGCCCCAGACCGCCAGCTGCTTCCCCTTGTCGCGCTGTTCCTCATTCGCGCCACCCGCGATGAAATACTGGAAGATACCCCAGATGAATACGATGAAAGCGATTGCGAAGATGAACGGTATGAGTATCGAGTTTATGAAATCGACGATACTCGGAAGGAACGTATCGAGCCTCGAGCCTCCTATCTTGCCGCTCTGCGCGAACGCTATAATCGGAGCACTAAGCGCGAGAGCGAGCGCACTCGCGGAAACCAGAAATCGTGATGTTTTCATATATGTATAAAGGTAGCAGGCGGAATGAGTTTGACGGAATGTTATGCACCTACCCCGGAAGAGCAGTGAGCAGAAGCCTGACTATGCCCCAGACCGAGAACATCACCACAAGCGCGATGATGCCCCAGAGCATGAACTGTTTCCCTTTCTCACGGCCTTCCTCCCCACCGAGAAAGAAGAACCTGAGCATGCCTATGAGGAAGATAACTATGGCTATGGCGTAGATAAGAGGAACAACCGCAGTGTTCACAAGGGTAACTATCTTCGCAGTAAGACTCTTAAAAGTCTCCGCTGCACTTGCTACTTCAGGAAGGAGAACTAACGTTCCCGCAAGCAACGCTATCCGAGAGAACTTGATCATAAGGTCTTAACGGTTGCTTCGATGACAAGACCGATCGCCTTAGCGCCGAGCAAAACGAGTCCGCCGACCACGGTCCATATAAGCGCGTTCCGGGCACTGCTCAGTTTCTCCTGATTTCCCTGTGCGGCAACGAACAAGAAGCCGGTATAGACCAGCGCGAGGACCAGGATGATACTGCCGATGTCTACAACCGCATTAAGTATCGCGTTCAGGAAATCCGGCAGGGAGTCGATATTGTTGAGTGGATTAACAAGACCAGAGCCCGCATTCGATGGAGGCGGGGTTCCCGACGGCTGGCCGCCAGTAGGAGCCGTTCCCGATGGCTGTCCGCCCGTCTGCGCGAGCGCAATTGCAGGAACAATACTCACAAAGCACAGAAAGGCGAGTAGCAGTGAGGAGAGGATTCGTCTCATATAAATTATTTTAATGCGGCATTAAGGGACTGATCAGCCGTATAAAGCGCCTCCCGCACATTCTCCTTCCCGCTGATCACGTTCCCCACCATCGTAGCAAAGATGCGGTCGGTGGTAGCAGTCGATGGGGACAGCCATCCTTTCGCTACGAGCGCCTGCGGGAAGTACACCGGCTCATAGAGGTCGCCCTTGGTCGGCGCAAGAAGCTGACGCTGTGCCGGTGCCATGCCGAGTGCATGCGCGAGCATCGGAAGGGAGTCCTTACCGGTAAGGGCAAGCGCGATGCGGTAGGCACCGGTCGAGTTCGGCGTCGACTTCGGGATGGTAAACGCGTAGGCGCGCCCATACGTGGTGCGGAGTGTTGCAGTTCCCTGCACCGGTACGGCTGCCATATCGAAGTCCAGGTTCGGGTTCGCTTCTGAAAGAATCGCTCGCTCGGAAGCGTAGCCGAGGTAGAGCGCGAGATCGCCCGCGAGGAATGCCTGGCGACTATTCGGAAGCGACGCGTTCCAGGAGTAGACCGTTTTCCCCGGATTCGCGAACTCGGTATAGAAGTTGAGCGCGCTTTCAGCGGGCGTCGTGCCGAAAGTCGACACCGTGCCAAGATTGGTGAGATTAGTCTTGATGCCCTCGTTATTCTTCTCGGTTATGGTGTACCCCGACTGGAGGAACAAGAGCGAGATGATGCCGCGCGCGTTCTCGATGTTCGCGTAGGTACCGAGCGCGATAAGACTGCTCGTAAGGGTACGTCCCTGGCTCTCGCGGTTCACTGCTGACGCAAGCCCCGTTACCGCTTCCCAGGTCGAAGGCGGCGTCGCGACTCCTGCTGACGAGAGGACGGGGCGGTTGTAGTAGAGCATGAGCGGATCAACAACGAACGGGATGCCGAGCGTGCCGCCATTCACGAGATACAGCTCATTGATAGGAAGATAGGTGTCGCGGAAGGTCCGTTCCGAGATCTTCGAGGACGGTATGAGCGAGAGCTTGTTCTGGGTCGCGAGCAGCTCCTCCTGCGAGACGATAAGGAGATCAGGGCCGCTTCCAGACGCAATAGCTTCCGCGAGATCTACCGAGAACGTCTCTTTCTTTATCTCGACATAGCTCACCTGCCCGTATTCGGGATGTGTCTGTTTGAGTGAGCCGATGACGTCCTGTATCGGCACCGCAGGGAGCGTTCCCCAGATGGTAACCTCACCCACCGGCGCCACTCCGCTACTGAATCCCTTGAAGTTCGCGAACAGGAAGAGTCCGAGCAAAGCTATCAGGCCGAATACGGCCATGATGATGATCTGGAATGGCTTGAGGTTCTTCATGCTAGGGCGCGGTAAAGACGATCGAATAATGGTGCGGACCAGCACGGAAGTCCTTCACCTTATGAAAGCCGCCCGTGATGAACAGTTCCTCGGCCACATGTTCGGACACCACATGATGCGGTGCAGGCCCCATGCCGCCGTACGCACCCGCCCAATCGACAACGAGCAATCTCCCGCCAGGCTTAAGTACGCGCCTGATCTCAGCGATCGCGCCTTCCTTATGCTCAAGCTGGAAGAGCGTGTTCGAGAGGATAACCGCATCAAGCGAGTGGTCCCTCAATGTGGTTCCACCGAGCTTCTCGAAGTTGCCCCAGACGGTCTCGATATTCCGAAGTCCCTGCTCTGAAGCGGAATCCGCCACGCGCTTCAATATGTCCTCCTGGATATCGACGGCGTACACACGACCCGCTTCGCCCACAACCGCAGCCGCTACGAGCGCATAGTGCCCTGACCCGGCACCAAGGTCCCCGACCTTCATACCCTCGCGCAGTCCGAGCTGGAGGACGTTGCTCTTCGGATCGCTGAAATGCATTACCTTAAAAATAGCACGGCCCGCGCAGTGCGCGGGCCGTAACTAACAAGCACGGAGAAGTTCTAGAGGGCGACCATCGAAGCGATGGAATCCCCTTCGCGCATCTTCATGACCCGGACGCCCTGCGTCGCGCGTGAGAGGGAAGGAATCTCAGCCGTCGTGCAGCGGATGACCTGCCCCTTCTTTGAGATGACCACGAGCTCCTCTACCGCCGTATCCTCGCCGCCGATAAGCACCTTCGCGCCGATGATGTCGCCGGTCTTAGCCGTTACGTCCGCAGTCTTGATGCCCGAGCCTCCTCGTCCTTGGATCTTGTATTCGGAAAGCGGAGTCTTCTTGCCGTAGCCCTTCTCCATGATGATAAGGAGCGCCGCACCCTTTGCTATCGCGGGTACTACCTCAGCCGATACGATCCGGTCGCCCTTCTTCACGCTCATGCCGCGGACGCCGGCTGCAACGCGTCCCATCGCGCGCGTATCAGCCTCATCAAACCGGATGCTCTGACCCTTGGCCGTTACTATAGAAATGCTGTCGCCGTCTCCGGCAAGCGATGCCGAAACGAGCTTGTCGCCGCCTTTGAGCGCTATGGCGATGATGCCAGAACGACGAACGTCGGCGAATGACTTGGCTGCCACCTTCTTCACCACGCCCTCCTGCGTGACGAAGAACACGGAGAGCGCCTCCTGCGCGGAGCCCTTCGGCACCGCAAGCACGCTCGTTACCTTCTCCTCAGCAGCCAGCTGCAGGAAGTTCATCATCGACTTTCCTTTCGTCGCGCGCTTGCCCTCCGGCAGCTCGTACATCTTCATCTGGTACGCCTTTCCGTAATCAGTGAAGAAGAGGAGGTCGGAATGTGCGCTCGCCTTAAGGAAATGTGTCACCACGTCCTCTTCCTTAGTGGACATGTCGATAACGCCTACGCCGCCGCGCTTCTGGATTTTATATTCCTCAGGATTGGTCCGCTTCACGTAGCCGCCGGCGGTAAGCACGAGCACCGACTCCTCGTCCGGAACGAGGTCTTCCATGGAAATATTCTTCACGCCGCCCTTTACGATCTTGGTGCGACGATCATCCCCGTACTTGTCGCGGAGCTCGACGAGCTCTTCTCGCACCACCGCAAGAATGTTCTTCGCGCTTGAGAGGATCTTCTTGAGGCGAGTGATGAGCGCCTGTACTTCCTTGAGCTCGTCATCGATCTTCTTGCGCTCAAGTCCGGCGAGCGTCTGGAGGCGCATCGCGAGGATTGCGGCAGTCTGGCGCTCGGAGAAAGCGAACTTCTTGCGGAGTGCGAGATCAGCAGTAGGCACGTCTTTGGACGCGCGGATGATCTTGATGACCTCCTCGATGTGGTCGAGCGCCTTCGAGAGACCAAGCAGGATATGCTCGCGCTCCTCCGCCTTACGGAGCTCATACTCCGTTCTTCGCTTCACTACCTCCTTGCGGTGTCCAATGAACGCTTCGAGCATACCCTTAAGAGAAAGGGTCTGCGGCACGCCGTCGACGAGCGCGAGCATGTTGTAGTGGAAGGTGCTCTCGAGCTCGGTGTGCTTATAGAGGTTATTGAGCACGGACTGCGGATATGCCGAACTCTTCAGCTCTACGTTGATGCGGATATCGGAGGTCGATTCATCGCGCAGGTCCTTGATGCCCTCCAATTTCTTGTCCCTGACAAGATCAGCAATCCGAGTGATGAGGTCCGCCTTGTTCACGCGGTAGGGAATCGACGTAATGATGATGCTGGTCCCCTTCTTCTCTTCGACGATATCTGCTTCTCCGCGCACGATAACGCCCCCGCGGCCGGTGGTATACGCGTGCTTGATATCGGTCTGGTTGAACGCGATGGCGCCCAACGGGAAGTCGGGTCCCTTCACGTGCACGAGCAGGTCGTCGGTAGTCGCGTCAGGATTATCGATGAGCGTCGTCGTCGCATCCACCACCTCGCGCAGGTTATGCGGCGGGATGTTGGTTGCCATACCCACCGCGATACCGAGCGCACCATTAAGGAGCAGGTTCGGAGCAGCTGCCGGAAGCGCGGTCGGTTCTTGTTTCGACGCGTCGAAGTTTGGCGCCCATTCGATAGTGTCTTTCTCGAGGTCACGGAGCATCTCGTCGGCGATGCGCGACATCTTCGCCTCGGTGTAACGGTAGGCTGCGGCTGGGTCCCCGTCGATCGATCCGAAGTTACCCTGTCCCGCCACGAGCGGATAGCGAGTACTGAAATCCTGCGCGAGCTTTACCATCGCGTCGTACACCGACGCGTCGCCGTGCGGGTGATAGGAACCAAGCACCTCTCCCACCACCGTCGCGCTCTTTCTGAACTTAGCGGTCGGCGTAAGGCCCGTCATACGCATCGCGTAGAGGATTCGGCGATGCACCGGCTTCAGTCCATCACGGACATCTGGAAGCGCGCGCGAGGTTATGACCGACATCGCGTAGTCGAGATAGCTTGTACGCATCTCAGTCGTGATCGACTGATCGATGATGCTTACGCGCGGCTCTGCCGCGGGTACGGGCGTGTTGTCTGCTTTCTTAGCCATGCATTAAAAAGGGATCACCGTCTTCCCCGCGCTATCGGAAGATTTCATAGTCGACTCTTCCCGAGCGCTGGTGACGATGGAGAGCGCCGCTTCGCTTGAGGTGGCGCCCATAGCCGCTCCGGCGGCGCCCATGAGACTCGAGAAGGCGGACTTGGTTTCCGTGATCGCCTGCTTCACCTGAACGTCGGGGTTTTCGTTCGTCGTCGCTTCGCTCGTCTTGAGCGCGAGTGTGCCTCCCGAGACAAGTACGGTAGCCCACACGACCGCAACGAGCGCAGTGAAGCCAGCTGCAACGCCGAGCGCGATACCGTGACGCACATGATGCGGCTTCTCCCGGAGGCGCTCGATGTGATACGTGAGGTCAGCCATACGTTATGCCGTTACGACTATGATAGCACCGTCCTTGTCGGCGACATCCTTCTTCTTGATAGTCAGCTTGTCGACCTTCTCGGCGTCCTTGCTTCCTTCTTCTTTAAGGAACGAGTCGAGCGCTTTGGCTTCGCCCATGCCTTCCCAGTGCATCGGGATGATGACCTTCGGCTGGAGCGTGACCGCGAGCTTGCTCGCTTCTGCCGGAGACAGTACGCCATCGCCTCCCACCGGTACGAAAAGGATATCGATATCATCGATGGCTTCCCTCGCCTCGTGTGAAAGCACAGTGTCGGAGAGCGCACCGAGGTGCACCAGCGTCATGCCCTCGAGCGTAACCGCATAGACTGTGTTCACCGCGTCGAGCTGGCTCTTCGGCAACCCGTACTGACTCTTGGTGAGAAATCCCTGGACCGTAACACCCGAGTGCTCATATTCTCCCGGTCCGCGGATAATGAACGGCTCCTTGCCGCCAAATGACACTTCGTCGGTGCCATTCATATCGGGATGATTGCGAGTAACAAGGGCGATGTCCGCGCCGAAGCGGACCGCAGGAAGAGTACCGCCTTTAGAAACGGGATCGAAGACGAGGGTGAGGTCGCCAAGCGTAACTTTGAAGCATTGCCCGCCGTGGTGGGTGATGACCATTACCTCAATTTTACCATGAAGGGCGCTTCATGTCGCGAGCGCACGCGTTCGAATTCCCTTCCGCCGGCCGCAAATTGACAATACTACATACGGGTGGTATTTTGCTTTCGCGACCCGGACTTAACTGGGGGCAAACACAAGGACAAAGATCGATGGACAAGCGTGCGATCGACAAGATGCACCTCTTCAGCAGCGTCTGCTCCATGACCATGGGCGAAGACTCGGGCGGCGACGTCGTCGAGACCGGCGCGGGCGGCGGCGACAACACGACCGACGCCAGCGAGGCCGGGCTCGACTCCACCAAGGGCGGCGCCGCGAGCGATGTCGTCGAGGTCGCGGCGACGGAAGCTGCTGTCGAGCCCGAGCCGGCCGCTGAAGCCGATCCGCCGGCCGAGTCGGTCAATGGCGGCGATGGCGATGACGCGGTCACTGCCGAGGCGCAGACGCCGGGCGGCGGCGGGCCGGAATAGGCTCTGAGCAAGCGCGTGCGGGAGGTGGTGGTCGTCAATCATCTCCCGCACAAGCTCTTTCGTTTCAAATACAGATCATTCACGGGACTTACCATTTGGTGAGTCCTTTAGTCGTTTATGGACAGTCTTCATCATTACGACATATCCACAGGGGTGTTGACAATAGATGAAGAAGGTGGTACGTTTCCGAAGTTGCCGGCCTTAGCTCACTCCGAGCGAATGGACGAGGCGACTTGCAAGCGAGGACTTCGACATGAAGACCATGAATTTGATGATGGGGGCCGCGATGGCTCTCGCATGCTCAGGTATCGATCGCTCCATGGCCGCCGGCTTCGGCACCCTGCAGAACCCGACGCGCGTGACCGGCATCGACAGCGGCGGCAGCGGCCTGATCAGCGTGGACGACGGCTCCGGCATCACCGCGGGCGGCGCCTCGATGAAGGACCTGCGCAGCGACCTGGTGGGCAACGGCTCCGACAGCGGCCACGTGGCGATGATCGACAACGGCCTCGGCGACACCGCCAGCGGCTCCGGCATCACCGAAACGTCGCCGACCGACACCGGGCAGCCGAGCGAACGCATCGGCCACGTGCACCTGGGCGGCGCCGACGACTCCGGCCACATGACGGCCTGAACCGCGGAGAAGAGGGGGTGGCCCAGCGCCACCCCCGACCCGCCCTTCATCGGTTTTCTATGAACTTTCTTTGATTCGCTTGCGGATCAAGTACAAAGACTTCCTCACCGGAAGCCTTTTGTCGTTTTATACCCACCTCGACACGTTGGCATTCCGTGCTATGATACGAGCATCTCGTTTGAGTTCGAATGTTCTAGAGAAGGTTCAGCGCGTGATAGCACATGCCCGTCGCACTGCCGGCATAGTCGGCCCCACCGCCCGCGTATGCAGGAGGGGTTTCCTGCATCCGGTCGACGCTTTCGAGATCGAAGCCGTGACTCAGGGAGCAACACCAAAAACACCTCGGCCTGCCCGAACATCCGGCAAGCCGTAAGGGTGTCCGATCTTTCCAAAAGTCCTCCGGGGCTTCTTTTTTTATGCATTCCGTGCTACAAATCCCCTATCGCGCGGGCGTATATAGGCCGCGAATGGGCTATCCCTAGCATGCCTCACGGTAGCTAGTACCCATCGCACACGACGCCCCGCCAATTACTACATGCCAGAAGAAACGCAGACGCAGGAGCGCAAGGCTCCGCCGGTCGTCTCAACCATCGTGATCCCCGAGGGTCACGCGATGGAGAAGCTCATCGATTCGATCCCGGTGCCTCCGCGCGTCGGCGACCTCGTCGAGGGAACCATCATCGAGCTCGTGCGCGGTCGTCTCTATGTCGACCTCCCGCCATTCGGTACCGGCATCATCTACGGTCGCGAGTACCTCAACGCCGCAGACGTTCTCCGCAAGGCGAATCCGGGCGACACTATTTCAGCAAAGGTTGTCGATGCCGCCGGCCTCGACGGCTACATCGAGCTTTCCCTTAAGGAGGCTCGTCAGGCTGCTATCTGGAGCGAAGCTGAGCAGGCTATCGCCTCACAGGCCGTCTACACCCTCACGGTTGACGAGGCGAACAAGGGTGGACTCATCCTCTCGTGGCAGGGCATCCAAGGCTTCCTCCCTGCGTCCCAGCTTACGAAGGACCACTACCCACGCGTTCCCGAGGGTGATAAGGACAAGATCTTCCAGGAGCTGCAGAAGCTCGCCGGCACCATGCTTTCGGTCCGAATCATCACGGCCGACGCGAAGGAGGGCAAGCTCATCTTCTCCGAGCGTCAGGGCGATGAGGAGAACGAGAAGGCATCGCTCGTCGACAAGTACCAGGTTGGCGACGTCGTTGACGGCGAGGTCACGGGCGCTGTCGACTTCGGTGTCTTCGTGAAGCTCGAGCAGGGTCTTGAGGGCCTCGTGCACATCTCGGAGCTCGATTGGGGACTCGTTGAGGATCCTCGCACGCTCTTCAAGGTCGGTGACACCGTAAAGGTGAAGGTCATCGAAGTGAAGGATGGCAAGGTATCGCTTTCGGTGAAGGCGCTCAAGGAGAACCCATGGAAGACCGCGTCCGAGCGGTACCAGAAGGGCATGGAAGTCTCCGGTGTCATCATCAAGTACAACAAGCACGGCGCGCTCGCTTCCATCGAGGAAGGCGTCGCCGGACTGGTGCACATCAGCGAGTTCGCTTCCCCATCGACGCTTCGCGAGGAGCTCGAGCTCGGCAAGACCTACCCGTTCACGATCACCCTCTTCGAACCGAAGGACCAGCGCATGACGCTCGCATACGCAGGAAAGAAGAAGTAAGAGCTCGTAATACAAAGAAAGCGCCCGAAGCATCCGCTTCGGGCGTCTTTTATTTCCTTCCAACCTTATTCCCCATCCCATCCATAAGGAACGAAAACTGCTTTTCGAGATCGCGCGCCTCTTTCATAGTGAGAAGGACAATCGCATTCTCAACCGAAGGGAATTTCCACCACTTGACGACATGGTGGCGTGTACGTCGACCGAACCCGGGAAGTCGATGCCTCCCGGACGGGATGATATGCACACGTAACCGCATCGATTCGAAACTGCCGTTCCCGTATGAGAGCACTACGCAACGAACGAGCGATCCGGGCAGTCGAGAGGGGACGGAAAAGCCTAGATGATCCTGAAGTATCGCGATGCCCGGCGGCTGATCCGTATCTTTTACCATTCTGTCCTCCCAAGGACCGCTACCGCTGCAGTGTACGCTCGAACGAATCAGGGTCAATTATTTCGTATTGGCGACGAGCATCGCCTTCTCGATGCCGTCGGAGACGAATAACCGCGCCGCTTCCGATGCTTTCTTGAGCGTCTTCTTGAGCACCGCTTCCTCCGCCGGCTTGAACTTCCCGATGACGTGACTTATAACCTTCTCTTCGCCAGAGACCTTCTTCAGCTTTCCTTTAGGGGTCGATCCCGAGATGCCGATCTTCATCTGCGCGAAGTCCTTCGTCTTCAAAGCGCGCATGATGCTCTCGATTCCCTTATGGCCCCCTGCGCCTCGCCCGTATCCGGTCATCTTGATGACGCCGAGCGGGAGGTCGAGATCGTCACGGATCACGAGCAGCTTCTTTGCGGCCGCCTTCGACTTCACCAATGCGAGCGCGGTCTTTCCCGAGTGATTCATGAATACTTCCGGGAGCGCGATGACGGTCTTCTCTCCGTCGAGAGTGCCATCTGACACGAGCGCCTGTGCTGTCTTCTTAAGTGTAAACGGTGAAAGACCTTCCTCTTTCGCAAGAAGCTCCGCGACCATCCTTCCGGCGTTATGCCGGGTCTTCGCGTATTCTGCGCCTGGATTCCCAAGCCCTAGGATGACGTAAGCCATTTCCGTATTGTATCAGCCAGTTCGCTTTCGTACCCCGTGAAGTCATGATCAGCCCAGCTTATCGTCGAATGCTCGGCGCTTGTAAAAAACCGAGTATAGATCCGATGCTCGCGCGGCTTCGCGACCGTATGATCACGCTCGGCAGAGATGATCAATGTCGGCACGTCTATCTTTCGTGCGTACGCATAGCCATCGAATGTGAAGAAATCGAGCCACCACAACGGACTGAGCAGATACTTCTTCCCGTCGATGCCGAGCTTCATGACATGCCCGCGGACGATCGTAAGGAGCGCGAACGGCAACTGACCCCACCACATCATCTTCCAGGAGATGGCAGGCGCGAGCAGTACGAGCTTCGATACTGCTTCGGTATGTCTCGCCGCATACCACGTGGCGAGTAAGCCGCCCATGGAATGCCCGATGAGCACGAACGTGCCCTGGAACCAGGACTGTTCTTGTAGGTGCGCGATCGCATCTTCCAGGTCCTTGCCGTATTGGGTCATCGTCTCGTGGAAGAAGTCGCCGTCCGGGCTCGTCACCGCGTCAGATTCCGAAAATCTGAACACCGCGTAGCCTTCTTCAGCGAGCGTAGACGCGACTACGACATGCAGATTCTGATCTTTCCATCCGCCTACTCCGTGCAATATAATCGCGACGCCTTTCTGCACCCCGTCAGGGAGCGATACCGTTGCCGGCATGCGCTTCCCGTCGCGATTCTTGAGCATCAGCTCCTCTATTCTCATGCGCGCATCATAGCAGGGGGATAACCTGCGCGCCCGCACGCAACGGGTGTACGATTCGAGCAGGAGAGTTCACGTGTTTCCGTTGGGGAAGCGCCGTATGCTGCTGCAGAACGCCGATGAGACAGGCCCCGTGTAGAGTTTGGACAAGCCCTATCAACCTGATCGTTTCTCATGCATGCATTCGGATGGGGTCGTCGCTTGCGACGACCCCGCTCCTGTTGCATTTCATACGATGTGCGTCGTGCAAGAAGCAGAAAAGTTGACGCGCCAACTAAGAGGAATACAATACGCGCATGAAAGTTCCCGGGGGTGCGTTCAAAGAGATTTTCTTTCTCGCAATCCTTGCCCTTATCATCGTCGCGCCACTACGCGTGTTCGTTGCGCAGCCATTCGTCGTTGAGGGAGACAGCATGTTCCCGACGTTCGAGAGCGGCGACTATCTCATCGTCGACCAGCTCACCTACCGTCTCGAGAATCCGAAACGCGGCGATGTCGTCGTGTTCCGCTATCCGATAAACCCGAAAGTCTTCTATATAAAGCGCATCATCGGCCTTCCCGGTGAGACCGTTCACATAAACAAAGGTAAGACGAGCATCACCAAGACCGATGGCATGGAGATCGAGCTCGATGAATCCTATGTCGTAGCAGAAGACGCTACCTACACGCTCGATCGCAGCCTCGGCACCGATCAGTACTTCGTTATGGGCGACAATCGTCCGCGCAGCTCGGACTCGCGCACCTGGGGCGTCCTTCCGAAGGAAGATCTCATGGGCCGCGCGTACATCCGCCTGCTTCCTGCCGGAAAGACGGGTGTCCTTCCTGGAGCCGTTACCGAAATCCAATGAGTACCGCCACTGCACATCGCGCCGTTCGTGAACCGAGCGACATCCTCAAGCGCGCACACGCAGTCGGAAACTATTATGGATTCACCCCTCTCTCGCAACTCGCGCTCGCTAACCGCGGGAAAGGCGCTCGCGGTCCCTATCCCGACGGACTCAATCTCGAAGCTCTTGATCCGAGTGCGCGCGAGGTTGTCTCGCTCCTGAAACAGGTGCGTGATGCCGGCATCACGCCATCTAATACTCAGCCGCTCTTTCTGTGGCACACGAACATCGCTGCAGGGCGTCCCGCACCGAAGCAGATTCTCATACAGTTCCATGTGCTCGGCGTGGAGCACGCTATTGCTGACGCGGTTCTCATCCGCACCGTGCGTTCCCTGCTCGGCGACCTTTCCAAGTCCGAGCCGCATCTGAAATTGAACAGTATGGGCGATCGCGAGACGCGCAGCCGCTTTGCGCGGGAGCTTACCCAATTCTTCCGCAAACACGGACCGATCCTTCCGACCGATTGCGTGGAGCGTGCGCGCCAGGGCGAAGTATTCGAAGCCGCGGAGCTCCTCGCCTGCATGAAGGAAGAGGCGGACGGCATGCCGAGCCCGACCGATCACCTCTCGGAAGCGAGCCGCAAGCACTTCGAGGCGGTACTCGAGTATCTTGAGACCACCGACACGCCGTACGAGCTCGTCCCGAGCCTGCTTTCCCGGGGTGCCTCTTGGACCGAGACTTGCTTCACGGTTGAGACGCCGGACGGGACCGCCTGGGGCTCCCGCTACAATGATCTTACGCGCCCGTTCTTCAAGAGCGGCGTGCATTCGGTAGGCGCAGTTATCCGCATAGCCTCCGACGGACGCGAACAGGTCACGCCCGTGAAAGAGCGCGGAGCGCCTCGCTTCGTCTTCGTGCATATCGGTGACGAAGCCAAGCGCGAGAGCATGAAGATGGCTGACGACCTCCGCCGTGCCCGCATCCCGCTTACCCAAGCCATGGGCGTCGCTTCGCTTTCAGAGCAGATGCGCCTGGCGGACCTTGCCGACCCGCAATACCTCCTCATCATGGGACGAAAAGAGGCACTCGAGCGCAATGTGATCCTCCGGGAGCGCTCCACCCACACCGAGATCTTCCTGCCGCTCGATGGTCTTATAGACCGCCTCAAGCTCGTAGCGTAAGGCTAGACATAGGGCTATTCGCTATGCTATTCTCCTGATATGCAAAACGCAGTACGCGTAGAGGTCAAGCGCGGTAAGAACGAGAGCTCAGCCTCGCTCATCCGCCGTTTCTCCCGCCGTGGCCAGGGCCTCGGTCTCGTTCGTGCCCTCAGGAAGCGCCGCTATTACGCACGTACCAAGTCCAAGAACGTGGACCACATGCGCGCCATGGTCGCTGGAGCCCGCCGCGCCGCTTACAACGAGCAGGTGAAGCTCGGGAAGATCGATCCGGCTGCCCGCAAGACCCGCGGCCGCAAGTAGGATAGAGCGCCTTCCGGCGCTCTTTTCGTTTATACTCGAACTGATGAAGAGCATGCTCGATACTCGCAACTTCACGCGCCAGCCGGTGCCGAACTTTCCGTATGCCAAGGCACTCGCTGCTACCCTTCCCGGCTGGGATATGTCGCTCGTATTTTCTGGTACGAAGCGGGCGAAGCATCTGAATGAAGTGCTTCGCAAAAAAGATTACGTGCCGAATGTTCTCTCGTACGAGACCGGGAAGCACAGCGGCGAGATCATCATCTGTCTCGAGGTTGCAAAGAAACAGGCTCCCGACTATGGCATGCACTATACTGAATTCGTCGGATTCCTCTTTATCCACGGATGTCTGCATTTGAAAGGACAGGCACACGGCACTACAATGGAGCGACAGGAACGCTTGATCCTCAAGCGTCTTACTAATCGTTCTTCACGCTCTTCTTCACATGCCCCGACGAATCGCCACCGGCATTGATATCGGCACGCACCAGACGAAAGTCGTGGTGGTAGAAGAGGTGCAGACGCCGGAGGGGCCGGAACTTCATATCATCGGTACGGGCCTCGCCGAGAGCCGTGGCATGCGCCACGGGTACGTCGTCGATACCGAGGACGCCGCGGCCTCAGTGAGGCTTGCGCGCCAGCAGGCGGAGCAGATCGCGCGCGTACCCATCAAGAAAGGATTCCTCGCCATCGGCGGCATCTCACTCGACGAGATCCGTGCGAGCGGCGAGACCATCATCTCGCGCGCTGACCAGGAGATAACCGATCTCGATCTCGAGAAGGTACTCGATATGGCGCGCGAGGCAGCGAAACCCCATTTCCTTAATCGCACCATCCTCCATGAGATCCCGCTTTCCTTCCGCGTGGACGGCGCAAAGTCGCTCGGAGAGCCGATCGGTCTCAAGGGCACCCGCCTTGAAGGCGAGTACCTCTTCGTCACCTGCCTTACCCAGCACGCAGAGGCCCTCACCGCATGCGCTGAGGCCGCTGACGTCGAGGTTATCGACCGCATGGCCTCCCCGCTCGCCGGCTCCTATGTGACTCTCACCAAGGACCAGAAGATGAAGGGCTGCGTTCTCGCAAACATTGGTGCTGAGACCGTGTCTATCGTGGTGTATGACGAAGGCCTCCCTATTTCCGTAAAAGTATTCCCTATCGGCTCGACCAATATCACCGACGATCTCGCGCTCGGATTCAAGGTCTCCATCGAGGACGCGGAGCGCCTCAAGCTCGGTCGTCTCGGCGGCGCGATGTATCCGCGCAAGCGCGTCGAGGAAATAGTTACCACCCGCTTCCGTACCATGTTCGAGCTTATTGATAAGCATCTCAAGGTACTCGGTCGTCGCGGCACGCTCCCTGCCGGCATCATCATCTCCGGAGGAGCGAGCGGCCAGGGCTCCATCATCGATATCGCCAAAGGAACCCTCAACCTTCCTTCCCGTATCGCCGACCTCAAGGTTCCGCCGGAGACGAAAGTGCGCGACGCCACTTGGGCCGTTGCCTATGGCCTTGCGCTCTGGGGACTTACCGGCGACACCGACACCCCGAAAAAATCAACCATGATCGATTTCGTCGCCACTGCGCAGAAATTCCTCAAGCAATTCTTGCCGTAAGGGACTAGACCGCCGCGAATACGTATGAAAAGACTGGAAACGGTGCTTTTTCTCCGACACACTTTCCCCTCTTGTCACTCTTCCCAGACCTCACAGTACTGGTATGATGAGCCAGACCTCACTTATCGGCCCAGCATTTACCTATGTCCAAGCGTGTAGAACCCGAAGTCGAAACGTTCGCTCGCATCCGCGTCGTCGGCTGCGGCGGTTCCGGTAGCAATGCCGTGAATCACATGATCAACTCCAAGGTGAAGGGCGTGGAGTTCATCGCCATCAACACCGATGCGCAGGACCTCCACCGCTCGCTCGCCAAGCGGAAGATCCACATCGGCAAGAACCTCACGAAGGGTCTCGGGGCAGGAATGAATCCTGATCTCGGACGCCGTGCGGCGGAAGAGACGCGCCAGGAGATCCAGGAGGCGCTTCAGGGCTCGGACATGGTGTTCATCACCTGCGGCATGGGCGGCGGTACCGGTACTGGTGCTTCGACCACCGTTGCGAAGATCGCGAAGGAACTCGGCGCACTCACCGTCGCTGTTGTGACTCGTCCGTTCTCATTCGAAGGACTCCAGCGCAAGGAGATCGCTGACCGCGGCCTCGCTGACCTCAAGAAGGAAGTTGATGCGTTCATCGTCATCCCGAACGATAAGCTCCTCGCTATCGTCGAAGCACAGACCAGCGCCAAGAGCGCGTTCGCACTGGCCGATGAGATCCTCCGCCAGGCAGTCGAAGGCGTCTCCGACATCATCACCACCCCGGGAGAGATCAACACCGACTTCAACGACATCAAGGCCATCATGGAGGGCGCGGGTCCTGCCCTCATGGGTATCGGTATCGCTGACGGCGACAGGCGTGCGCAGGACGCAGCCGCACAGGCCGTTAACTCCCCGCTCCTCGATGTCTCTATAACGGGCGCTAAGGGCGTGCTCTTCGTTGTCGCCGGCGCCGACGATCTCGGCATCCTCGAGGTCCAGGAAGCGGCGAAAGTTGTCTCCGACTCCGTCGACAAGTCCGCGAAGGTTATCTTCGGTATCATGCGCGACGAGAAGCTTAAGAAGGGCCAGATCCGCATCATCGTCATCGCTACCGGCTTCCCCGAGGGCGAGGGCGAGAACCAGCAGGGCGGTATCGAGCGTTCCCTCTTTGCTATGGAGCCGGCTCAGCAGGAAGAGACTCGCGGAAAGATCTTCAACGAGGCGCGTCCGGCCACTCCTGCACCAGAACCCGCTCCTGCTCCGGAGCCCGTACGTCGCGAGGAGCCTATCGTTACCGCGACCCCAAAGCCACGCGAAGAAAGCGTCGTTCCCCCATCAGCGCGCGCCAACCAGAGCGCTCCTGAAGAGGATGACGAGGCTTGGGGAGCTATCCCGAACTTCCTGCGCCGCCACAAGAAATAGCGCTTCGTTCGCATACGTAACCCGAAAGGGCAGAAACCGGCTCCTGCGAGCCGGTTTCTTAAGTTTCAGTGGGCCGACTTCGACATAGCAGCTCGGAAGCTGCAAAACCTACGATGTCGAAGACCGTGCTCGGACACCTGCTCTACCCTTCCGAGCGATGCGGGTTCACTGCGTCTGACTTGCGAACCATCTCTATCGGTACCGGCATTACTGCTCCACTTTTCATCTGTGTACCATCTCCATCGTTGGCACGGTTGCCAGTTTCTTCGAAACCAAGAGTCGCATAGAAGCCCTTTGCTTGTGTGTTATACGGAAGCACCATTACGACAGTGTCCTTGCTGGGATCCAAAAATTTCGCGGCTTCCTCCCAAAACTTCTTACCGAGACCCTGGCCTTGAAAGTCCGGGTCAATGTAAATTCCATTCACCTGATTCTTATCCTCATATCGGTCGACAACGCAAAATCCAACGACTTTCCCGCCGCTCTTAGCTACGAAGTAGCGTTGATTGAGATTCTCTGGCAGGTTCCGCCATCGTTCTTCTCCTTCTCGGATCTTTTCTGGGGTACGCGCTTCTACATAGTCCGCATCGATATCGTCAGCGGTGATACCCAGTTCATCGTTTGGGTAGTTCTTTAATGCAGCCTTGTACTGGACTTCAAGTATTCCTTCGAAATCTTCAGGTTGTACGAGAGATATTTTTAACTCCTTTAGACCTTCCTTAGGTGACGACGATTGCTTCTTACCTTCTGGAGACATGGAGAAAGTATACTATTGCTTCCCACAGACGCGGAAAAGCGCTTTTGGTATACTGCAGGCATCATGAAAGACCTCATAATCGTCGGCGGCGGCCCGGCAGGAATCGCCGCGGGAGTGTACGCTGCCCGTAAGTACCTGAAAGCGGTAGTAATAGCAGAAGAGATCGGCGGCCAGTCCACGGTCTCCGAAGGCATCGAGAACTGGATCGGTACCGTGAACATCAAGGGCTCGGATCTCGCAAAGTCACTCAAGGAGCACTTGGCTGCGTACCAGCGCGATATGGTCGAGCTCGCTGAAGGCTCGCGCGTGGAGAAGCTCGAAAGAATCGAAGGCGGGTTCCGTGCAACGGATGCTGCCGGGAAGACCTATGACGCACGCGCCGTGCTCCTTGCCTCAGGCGCAAGCCGCCGGAAGCTCGCGATACCGGGAGCCGATACTTTCGAGCATAAGGGCGTGACGTACTGCGCTTCCTGCGACGGTCCGCTTTTTGCCGGACAGGATGTTGCGGTGGTTGGTGGCGGGAACGCGGGACTCGAGACCTCGGCGCAGCTCCTTGCATACTGCAAGTCGGTCACACTCATTCACCGTCATGACGCGCTTAAGGGAGACGCGATAACGGTCGAGCGACTCACCAATCATCCGAATTTCAAGACCATCTGCAAGAGCGAACCAACCGAAGTGCTCGGCGAGAAGTTCGTATCCGGGATGAAAGTTAAACATCGGGATACCGGTGAAGAGACAACCCTTCCCGTAACCGGCGTATTCGTCGAGATCGGCGTCATACCGAACACGGCGTACGCGAAGGATGTCGTCGCGCTCGATGAGGTGAACCGCGTCATAACTGATCCTAAGAACCAGCATACGAGCGTCGAGGGCGTATGGGCGGCCGGCGACTGCACCGACGAGCTCTACCACCAGAACAACATCGCCGCCGGCGACGCCGTGAAGGCGCTCGAGGATATCTATCAGTGGCTGATGGCGCATTAAATGAAAACAGTCCCGTTTGGGACCGTTAGGGCGCTCGAGCTTCGAGCACGAATGCGAGACCGAGACCGATATACGGAATCGGCGCATGCGTGAAATAGATGCAGTCGATGGCTCCCGTTGTCACGAGTTCGAAGCACTCAGGCGAGATGTTGGTTCTCGACGTGAACACATGGATCTGCGACACCCCGGCATTGCGCGCGCGACGTATCTGCTTCAGGACTGCCTGATCCCGATCCACGATATCCATGATAAAGCAGACCGTCGCGTCTCGAGGATATTCAGCATCCGGTTTGCCATCCGAATTCCGCCACGCATGCCTGAACACGGGCACCGGGCGGCCGAATGCCTGTTCGAAGACCTTGTGCGCAACCATTCGGCTTTGGGCCCGATCCTTCAGAGGACTCGGGTTCAGAACTATATGCACCAAGAGCGGATCCACCAGCATGGACAATGTCTCCCCGAATCAATGAACTATGGCTTACGCCTTGAGCTCAAGGTACCTATCGCGTCTGGGTATGTCAAAACAACCGCGCGCCCAAGGGCGCGCGGTTGTTTTATAGGATTGTCGAGAGACAGGCTTATGCAGCCTCCTCAGCGCCAGTCTCCTCAGGAGCTGCCTCCTCGCCCTCAGGCATGACGACAGGAGTCTCCTCCTCGCCTGCTGGGTCCATAGTTGTGTCATCGATCATAGTTGTTGGGAGAACGGCTGCATTCCTCATGAGAGTGAAAAATACAGCCATCCAAAATGAATTTGGCTGGCAATTCGACCTATGCTCCAATTTTAACAGACGAGGATGAAAGGGCAATGAAGCTTATTCCTCGTTCATATCCCAGATGAGTGCCGCTACATTTCGCGGCTTCCCTTCGAACGGCAGATGATGATTGTCGAAGAATGGCATGCTGTTGCACTCGAGGATGCCGCATCGCTCCTGCTCTTTCCACGAGCGGCTGATATCTTCGATTATGAAATCGAGTCCGACGATAGGAGCCTTCAAAACCCTCGCTACTTCTTCGAACAGTTCGATATTGTCCGGATGCACGTCATCGGTTACGTCTGCCGTTGTACCGCCGACGCTCCAGTTTATCTTCTGATGCAGCAGTGCTCGCTTCCCCTCAGGAAGAATGCTCGATGGCGTAAGATCCTGCCACCGGAGCTCCTCGAGCGCCGTCTCATCAAGTTTCATCTTATGGAAATACGGTCCCGACCGCTTCGGGTGCTCGTTCGCGATAGCAACCAAGTCCTCGACGGTATGCACCCCGTCCCCAACCACATACGGCTGATCACGCCTGAGCGCAGCTGCAAAGCGTCCGTTGACTACCGTGGCTCTATACACCGGCCCAACGAGCTCCTCCTCAATCACGACCTTAGGAGCAACTTGCTTACCAATAAGGAATGCTCTCTCGAGCCCCTCCTCATCCATCACATGCAGCGTCGTATGCCTCGATCCTGACCCTGAGGAGGGTTTTGCTATAACCGGGGGTGTGAGCGTCGCGAAGAGCTTCTTCGCCTCTTTGAGGTTGGATACCGCGCCACCTCGGGCAATAGGGAGTCCCAGCGCACGGAACTTCTTCTTGAGTACATCTTTGTTATCCATCCACGGAACACGATCGAGATCCGCTACGGGAGCTGGTATGCCTTCATAGGCGATATCTCTTCCATTCGGATACTTCGCAACGAATATGTTGCGGGGCAGATTGAAGAGGCGGAATTCCGCTACCTCGATACCCCGCTCCTTCGCTTCATTCCAGAGCATCTGCGCGAGAAGCTGCGTATCATCGTCGTGCTTAGTGACGCGGCGAGCCATGCCCCGATCCATCATCGCGTTCAGAAGATGCGGCGTTACCTTCCGCTCGATCTTGTAGACCAGTTTCGCGAAACCCCTGAGGAACGGATTAGGCATCGTGAGTGGCGAAAGGAACTCGTCGATGACGATGCTTATGTAGGTCGTCCGGTGGAATATCGCTCCGTCGCCGCATTCGGCACAAGGGGCGGGCTTTGGAGGAAACGGCATAGCTAGGCCAGTATACCGCACCCGTATCTCGTTCATGAATTCTTAAGTAACCCGCGTGCTACTCTCCGCACGGACGCTTTTTTGGAGGGGGCTGCTCATGACAGGCACAGGCCTGGAATTCGTCGCCGTCTGCGACGTCGACGGTACGCTTATGACTTCGCATCCGATACCCTCGGAAATCAGGGCTGCAAACAGGGTTCGGAACTTCTTTGATGCTCGCGGCACGTTCATGGTCGCGACAGCGCAGACGCCGGAAATGCTCATGTCGGAGACGCTCTACCTAGCATCGGTTGCGGCGGGGTTCACCCGTCCGGTTCCATTGCTCGGGAAGCGTGAGGATGGGAGCAGGAACTACATCGCGCCTGAGACCATCGCCTGCAGGAGGTCCTTCACCGACCCAGACGTGATCATGAGCATGGGAACAGGCTCGTACTCACGGAACGGTCGTACCGGACCCTACATCGAGAGCGGGAGTCTTCGCAGCCACCTCGGCTGGCGGGAAGCCGCGTACAAGATGTTCGCGCTGGCGGACCTGCCGAGCAAGGACGATCCGTCCGCGTTCCTGGCGGCGATCGAATCGGAACAAAACTACCGCGACGGAAAAACCGATGTCTTTCCGCTTCCCTACCGATTCCAGTTCGAATTCTGCGATCCGATCGTATCGCTCGAGGAGAACAAGAGGCGGATGAGCGCGGTAAAGGAGTTCATCGGCGAAATGGCAGATTCCTATCGGTGGGCGTCCGAATCTGACAGGATCACGGACGCGCAGCGCGAGGAGCTGATAGGAGAGTTCAAGCCGATCATGGATTCCATCCTTATCGTGGACGAGAGCCGGCCATCGGATAACCGGCTCCAGTTCTACATGATGCCGCCCGAGGCTTCCAAGGAGAACCTCATCGAGTTCGAGCTTGCGAAGCTTGCGGGCTCGGGCACGATCGAGCATCTCCTTATCGCCGGAGACATGCCGCCCGATCTTCGCGCGGGATGCCTTGCAGGAACGGCGACGCATGCCGTCTTCGTGCTTGCGGGCGGTTCGCCTCTCGTTCCGTACCTGTCCCAAAGCAGTAACCTGTTCGGGATAGACTACGGCAGCGTCTCGCTCCAGTGGATTCGTGACCGGCTTCGGCCTACTAACCGCGAGGGATTCGTCGAGTTCATGGCTGACAACCGTCCGCCGCGGACTATCGTGCTCGGTGAACTCGCGTACCCCGCTACCCGGGGTCCCGAGACCATCGATTCCTTCGTTCAGGAGTTCTATGCTCGTTAAGCAATATAAACGATCAGGGCGCACGCATCTTCGCGTGCGCCCTTTTTCTTTTGTACTTCCTATTCTCTGGCGGAGGGGGGGAGATTCGAACTCCCGATACCTTTCGGCATGCCGGTTTTCGAAACCGGTCGTTTCAACCACTCACGCACCCCTCCAGTCCCGCCATCCTAGCATTTCCAGCCTTAAAAATGTAGGATGCTATACGAAGGTCCCATCGTCTAACGGTTAGGACGCCCGCCTTTCACGCAGGAAATCGGGGTTCGATTCCCCGTGGGATCACACGAGCAAAAACCGCTTTTGGGCGGTTTTTTGCGTTTACTAAAAACCTAGAGTCTCCCGAGACAGGACCCCTTCCCGAATGATGTACGGAACGCCATCGACGAAAGTCACTACTGTCGATGGGTTTCCACCCGCCCGCTCTCCGTCATCAATGATGAGGTCGATGCCGATAGCGTCAGGACCGAAGTGAGTGATGACGTCCATCGCGCTTATGGGCGTTACATGACCCGCTTTGTTCGCGCTGGTAGCGGTGAAGGGTCCCGCGAACGCGCGGGCGAGCGCGAGCGCGAATGGGTCATCAGGTATACGCACTCCGAGCGCACCGTTGAGCGTTACGCTCTCAGGAACATGCGCGCGTGCCGGCAACACGAGGGTAAGGGCGCCCGGCAGATGCGCCTCCGCAATACGCCTGGCTTCGGGAGGAAGCAAGACGTGCTCTTCCATATCAGCAAGCGACGGGACGATAACTGAGACCGGCTTTTTCTTTTCCCTTCCCTTGAGCACCTTCAGCCGTGCAAGCGCTTCTTCGTTCAGTGCGTCCACGGCAAGCCCATAGAGCGTATCGGTGGGAAAGAGGACGATGCCACCCGCGCGCAGCACTTCCGCAGCCTCAAGAGCTGCTGCGTCAGTCGATATATCCCTAAGCCTGCGTATCCGCATATTGCTTGAATGGTACCGTCAAACGCGCTATCCTGCGACTGTTCCTGTATGCGCGCTTAGCTCAGTTGGTTAGAGCGTCTCATTGACGTTGAGAAGGTCGGGGATTCGAATTCCTCAGCGCGCACCATACAGAAAAGGGCCAGCTAAAAGCTGGCCCTTTTCTTATTCCTCGTCATCCAGGAACCCGCCCGCCTGATGGTTCCAGAGATCGGCGTAGAGACCTCCCTTCTGGAGCAGTTCATCGTGCGTACCATCCTCCACAATCTTTCCGTCGTCGAATATAACCAATCGGTCCATGGCGCGGAGCGTCGAGAGCCGGTGCGCTATCGCGATAACAGTGCGTCCTTCCATAAGCGTGAGGAGCGCCTTCTGTACAAGTACTTCGCTCTCGCTATCAAGCGCGCTCGTCGCCTCATCGAGAAGAAGGATCTTGGCGTCCTTGATGAGGGCTCGGGCGATAGCGACCCGCTGGCGCTGGCCTCCCGAGAGCTTCACGCCGCGCTCGCCTACCGTGGTGTCATAGCCGTGCGGAAGCTGCTCGATGAACTCATGTGCTTGTGCTTGGGTTGCCGCGAGCACCACCTCTTCTTTGCTGGCTTCCGGTTTTCCATACGCGATATTCTCCGTAATGCTCCGATGGAAGAGCGCCGGTTCCTGCGGCACGAGCGCGATAGAAGCGCGGAGACTTTCCTTGGTCACCGAGCTGATATCGGTTCCATCGATGCGAATCGCTCCGCCTGAGAGATCGTAATGCCGGAGCAGAATCTTGATGAGCGTCGACTTGCCGGCGCCACTGCGACCGATGATGCCCACTCTCTGACCTGCGGGGATCCGGAGCGTGAGGTTCTCGAAGACGGTGCGGCCACCATAGGCGAAGGTAACGTCATCCATGACTATCGCGCCCTCAGCTACCTCAAGCGGGAGCGCGTGCTCCGTATCGGCCACATCATGCAATTCGATTATCTCGGAGAGGCTTTCCTTCACGGTGCCCCAGTTCTCCGCGAACTCGTTGAGTTGGCTGCCGATGAAGGTGAGCTGGTCCTCAAGGAGAGCCACCATGGCAAGGAGCAGGATGATATCGCCCGGGGTGATAATGCCTTTCATCGCGAGATATACCGCAACCAGGAGCATCGTTCCCGTGAACACGCTCTGGATGATGTTGTTTGTGAGGAGCACCCACTCGCTGTAGCCCCAGTTTCGCAGGCCGCTCGCGCGACGCTCGAGGATGAGTCCTTTGAGTATGCCGAGCTCATGCTTGCGACGAGCGTATTCGTGGACGGCGGTGATATTAGTGAGCATATCCACCGATGCGCCGTTCAGCTTCGTCTCGATCGCCTGGGTCGCTACCGAAAGCGGTACGCGTCCGCGAGCGAAATAAATGTTGAGCGGTGTTATAACCGCGAACATCCCGAGCAGGATGAAGCCGACAATCGGACTGGTGACGAACACCACGATGAAGCTCGCGATAACCGAGACGAAGAATGAGAGGAACTGCCAGAGGTACGCCTCGACAAATCCGCGGGAGCTATCGCCCGCTTGCTTCACCTTATTTGAGAGCGAGCCGGCGAACCGGTCGGAGAAGTACTGGTAGCTGTGGAGCGTGAGGTAGGACGAAAGTGCTGCACGCGCAGTAGCCCTGACGCCGGTTGCCCAGCGCATACCCGCGAACCCGCTACAGCGCCACGCAAGATTGCTCATGAGGCCGACGACAACGAATATCACCACCGCCTGCCAGACTGCCGTAAAGGTCTCGGGCGTAAGCCTCGTCGCCAGGTCGACGATGACCTTATACAGGTACGGTATGATCGCTCGCAGTACGCTCGCGACGACGACGAAGAAGGTAGCGAGCAAGGCTACCTTCAGGTGCGGCTTCGAGGCGAATAGGAAAAACCGCAGCGGGTTCGTCGTCTGCGGAAGATCGTCACGCCAAATAGTTTTCATATAAGACCGTAAGTATATCGCACTTGATGAAGAGACCCTGCTGCGCATGCTACTCTGTGAGCCATATGGCACGCATACTTATCGCCGGCTCGCTCGCGTTCGATCGCATTATGACGTTCTCGGGTCGATTCAAGGATCACTTCCTACCCGACAAGCTGCACCAGATATCAGTAAGCTTCTTTATCGACCGCGTGGTGGAGGAATTCGGCGGGACAGCCGGAAACATCGGCTACAATCTCGCGCTCCTCTATGTCTCTCCGCATTTGGTAGCGAACGCTGGGACCGACTTCGATAAGTACGACGAATACCTCACGGGACTGGGTATCGACACCTCGACCATCGGCCGCATACCTGACGTGCAGACCGCGTCGGCGTACATCATGACCGATCTTTCGGATAACCAGATAACCGCGTTCACGCCGGGCGCCTGCGCGGAAGCGTATGCGGGCACCGCGCTCGTAGCCGGCGCGCATCTCCTCCATGTCTCGCCGACCTCGGACGAGGACATGCTGGTCCTTCCTGAAAAAGCGCGCACTGCAGGCGTTCCCTACTTCTTCGATCCCGGACAGCGCATGACTTCGCTTCCGGTTGAGACCCTGCGTGCAGGCATCGAAGGCGCCGACGTCCTCTTCGTGAACGATTACGAGCTTGCGCTCGCCATAGAACGAACCGGATGGAACGAAGCGCAGATTGTAGAGCGCGTACGGCTGCTCGTCGTAACGCTCGGAGCCGAGGGATCGAGACTCGTTACCCGCGAAGGCGAATCGCTCATCCCTTCCGTACCTGCCAAGGCGGTCGACCCGACCGGCGCCGGCGACGCGTACCGCGCAGGATTCATTGCAGGATACGTCGCAGGACTTCCCGACAGCACGTCCGCCAAGATCGCCTCCACGATTGCCGCGTGCACGGTTGAGACCCGCGGTACCCAGAGTCATTCACCGAGCCGTGACGATCTCAAGGCCCGCTACGAAGGTGCCTACAGTGGCGAGACGTGGCCGCTCTAGCGCGCTATAATCCCCGTATTATGGAATATGACATCAAGGATATCGGCCTAGCCGATGAGGGAAAGAAGCGTATCGATTGGGCTGAGCGGGACATGCCGGCGCTTCGTGCCGTTCGTGAGCAGTTCGCTAAGGAACAGCCGTTCGCGGGGCGAACCGTTGCCGCCTGCATGCACGTGACCGCGGAGACCGCGAACCTCATGCGCGCGCTCAAGGCAGGAGGAGCCAACGTCGCGCTCTGCGCCTCCAACCCCCTCTCGACGCAGGATGATGTTGCTGCGTCGCTCGTCCAGCATGACGGCATTCCGGTATTCGCGATTAAGGGCGAGGACCGTGACACGTTCTTCAAGCACCTCGAAGCGGTTATCGCACTTGCACCTGACCTGACCATGGACGATGGCGCTGATCTCGTATCGACCATTCATCAGTCGCACGCGGAGCTCCTCACCACCATCAAGGGAGGCACTGAGGAGACCACTACCGGTGTCATCCGCCTTCGTTCTATGTCTAAGGACGGCGCACTCAAGATGCCGATTGTGGCCGTGAACGACGCGAAGACGAAGAACATGTTCGACAATCGCTACGGTACCGGACAGTCGACGCTCGACGGTATCATCCGCGCTACCGATATCCTGCTTGCTGGAAAGACGGTAGTCGTGGCTGGCTACGGCTGGTGCGGCCGCGGACTCGCGACCCGCGCACGCGGCATGGGTTCCGACGTCATCGTTACCGAGATCGATCCGATCAAGGCGCTCGAAGCGGCAATGGACGGATTCCGCGTTATGCCGATGAACGAAGCCGCTAAGGAAGGCGATCTCTTCTGCACCGTTACCGGAAACATCGACGTAATTACCAAGGAGCACTTCCTTTCCATGCGCGACGGTGCAATGGTCTGCAACGCGGGTCACTTCGATGTGGAGATAAACCTGGGTGACCTCAAGGGCGTCGCCTCAGAAGAGAACGTCCGCGTCCGCAACAACGTGGACGAGTACGTCGTGAACGGCAAGCGTATCTACGTTCTTGCTGAAGGCCGCCTCGTTAACCTCGCGGCAGCGGAGGGTCACCCTGCCTCCGTTATGGACATGAGCTTCGCGACCCAGGCGCTCGCGTGCGAATGGATGGCAACCCAGGAAACCACGCTCGCTCCCGCGGTATACGAAGTCTCCGAAGAGATCGAGGAGCGTATCGCACTCGTGAAGCTTGCAGCGATGAATGTCAGCATCGACAAGCTCTCGGACAAGCAAACCCACTATCTCGCTTCTTGGGAGGAGGGCACCTAGATCCATGCAAGGAGACCGCACCGTTATCGCGTACCACGGCAACTGTCCCGACGGCTTCAGCGGTGCGTATGCGGCCTGGAAGAAGTTTGGGGACACTGCCGAGTATCTTCCGCTCGCCCACGGAAAGCCGCCTGCCACAGAGCTTGCCGGCGCGAAGGTGTACTTCATCGACTTCTGCTACACGAAAGAAGTTATGGATGCAATCGTCGCTGAAGCCGCGTCGGTTACCGTACTCGACCATCACGAGGGCGTTGCGGATGTCGTGCGCTCGATGCCCGAGTATGTGTTCGATGCGAACCGTTCGGGTGCAACTATCGCGTGGACCTATTTCCATCCTGAAGTTCCCGTTCCTGAGTTCCTGAAGTACGTTGAAGACGGCGATCTCTATCGTTGGAAACTGCCTGATGCACGCACCGTACTCGCGTATGCGTACACTAAGCCATTCACCAACGAGAACTGGGACATGCTTATAGAGGAGCTCGAGAATCCCGAGATGCGCGCGACGCTCCTTGCGAAGGGCGCGACCTATGCCGAATACCGCACGCTCATAATCGACAGCCTCGTCGAGCGTGCCGAACCTGTCCTCTTTGAGGGAATGACCTGCTACCTCGCGAGCGCGCCGTCCATATTCGCGTCTGACGTCGGTAACGGCCTCTACACCAAGCACGGCGGCGTCGCTTTAATCGCCCAGGTACGCGCGGACGGTCTCCGCATCTCGCTCAGGAGCAACGGCGATATCAATGTAGCGGAGATAGCTCAGAAGTACGGCGGCAACGGCCATCCCGGCTCAGCAGGCATCTCTCTTCCTTTCGGCTCCCCTATCCCTTGGGCACCTCTTCCTGATGAAGATACTCGCGATTGAGACCTCGTGCGACGAGACCGCTATTTCGATACTGGAGTGTTCGGGTGACGAGCGTCTGGCTAACTTCCGCGTACTCGGCAACGCGCTACTCTCGCAGATCGATATCCATAAGGAGTACGGCGGGGTCTTTCCTATGATGGCTAAGCGCGAGCACGCGAAGAATCTCGTTCCTATTCTTGGTGCTGCGCTTGAGGAAGCAGAACTTCTGCATGAGGATACGCAGGCACTTTCTGAAGAACTTACCACTACGCTCGGCGAGCTCCTGTCTCGAGAGTTCGAGCTCGCAGAACAATTACTCGAATTCCTTAAGGAAAGCGAGATTCCGGATATCGATGCGATTGCCGTAACGCATGGTCCAGGCCTCGAGCCTGCCCTTTGGGTTGGCGTTAACTTCGCGAAAGCACTCTCGCTCGCATGGAACAAGCCGCTCATAGGCGTGAACCATATGGAAGGTCACCTGCTCTCCTCACTTGTTATAGAAACTGATGGCGAACTAGTAATAAAAGATATCGGGCTTCCCGTGCTCGGTCTGCTTATCTCGGGCGGACACACCGAACTCGTTTCCATGGACCCCTGGCTTTCCTATCGACTCATCGGACAGACCCGTGACGACGCGGTTGGCGAAGCCTTCGACAAGGTTGCACGCATGCTCGGTCTTCCCTATCCCGGAGGTCCCGAGATTTCAAAGCTTGCCGAACGTAACCGAGAGGATACGGGAACCAATCCATTCAAGCTGCCGCGTCCGATGATTACTGATCCGCATTGTGATTTTTCGTTCTCCGGCCTCAAGACCGCGGTCATGTATCTCGTAAAAGGAAAAGAAGTATCTGAGCTTGAGAAGGAGCAGCTTGCGCATGCGTTCGAGGACGCGGTCGCGGAGGTACTCTGGAAAAAGACCGCACGAGCCCTTGAGGAGACGGGAGCGAAGACGCTTGCGCTTGGTGGTGGCGTTTCTGCAAATACGCATCTTCGTCGGTATTTCGCACAGAAGATCAGTGAGGAGTATCCGGAGGTGGCGCTCTTCCTTCCAGATCGGGCGTATACGACTGATAACGCGATCATGATCGCCATCGCTGGCTACTATCGCGCGCTTCACAATGACTTCGCCAATTCCCAAACGATGATAGCAAACGGGAACCTCGCACTTACATAAAAGAAAAGTCCGCGGAATCGCTTCCGCGGACAGGACCCCTTAGGGCCGTTTGCGACGTTTGGCTTTCTTGAAGGCGGGCATCTGATAGTGCGGGCCCTCTTCTCCGCGCGGAGTCAGCGGCATCGGCACTCCCCAGAGATGCCCCGGCCCCTCCGTCAACGGAGGATCGGGTGACGGTAGCGATTTGAACGTCATTGCAACTCCTTGCAATCAATGGATGTCTTTGTTGATGAGTCCGACCAGGTGCGTATGGGCCGGGAAGTCGAGCTTCCCCTCGGCGACCATATCCATGCGCCACGTTTCTACATGGCTCATCTGAACCAAACCAGCGTCGGTCGGGCAGATTATCCGATTTCCGAAGGGTAGCAAATGATCTTCCTGCTCATGAAGTGCCCGTGTATACGCGGGTTTCAAGAGCTCGGCGAGGTGCCAGAAGTTCATCAAGGTCCACGATGGCGGAATGAGCGGTGAAACCGCGTCTCCTTGGAAACGCTTTTTCAAATGCTCGTGGCCAAACTGGTGCGGTGTTCCGGGCGTAAAACCGGGTCGAGGAGCCGAACGAGCAAGTGCCTCCCAGAATGCGTCAGCGCACGAGAACGCAGGGTTCTCGAAAAACGTCAGCGGATGCAGTTGATCGCCCGTCGTTACTCGGACCAGTATGCCGTGCATCACCAGAAGATGACGCGACGGCGGCTCTCCATGACTGGTGTGCATCATCGTTACTCACAGATGGATGTGCGTTATGGAAAGACCTCTTCCGCTTGTTGCCCAACCGAAGCGGTGTACGGTATCCCGAATCATTGTATAATATAAATAAGAATTGGCAATGGAATCATTGAGATGACATATAAAAAGCCCGCGGAAATCCCTTCCGCGGACTCATCTCAGATCGGGAACGCGATCGGAACGATCACGAGTCCGCCTTCGCTTCTTGAGAAGTGCGGACGCGGCTCTTCGATCTCCCATGTCCCCACGCCGACCTTTCGCATCCAGAGCTCTGTGCCGTTGATCACGCAGCTGGTGGCTTGCTGACGGAGGTAGTTCCTATGGTCTTTATCGGGCGTGAGGATGTGCTGGAGCATCCACGGCGCCACGTCAGGAAAGGCCGCGATCTCGGGGAGATAGCGCGCAGGAGACGACCTGGTCGTCAGCTGCAAGATCGCGAGGTACGCCACCGTCTGGTCGTTGAACGGCGCGCCCTCGATGAGTTCGCGCGTACCCACGCCGAGACGCCCGCCCTTCGGTATGACATCTTCCTCATTTGGCGGAAACGGCCGCTCAATCCTGACGATCGAGGCGACCTTGAGGAAACTGTGCGCACCCGCTTGAGGCGACGATAGGATTCCCGCTTTCTCTAGCTCTCCCCCAAAGGCAGTGATACCGGAGCGATATACCCTGGTCCAGTCGATCCGTTTTGTCATCGGTTATACCTTTCGAAACTCCACGCGGACCTTACCACGGAGACTTCGACTGTCAATCGTCAGCAGGTGCCCTGAAGACATAATCTCTGCTATATTCTCTTCATAATGGACGATAAATTCCTCGGTCCCTACGAACCCGCTCACACCGAGTCTCGCATCTATGAGGCTTGGGAGAAGAGCGGCTATTTCAACCCGGACAACCTACCGGAGGAGCTCCTCGCGCACAACGGGAAACCCTTCACTATCGTCATGCCGCCCCCGAACGCTAACGGCAACCTGCACGCCGGCCACGCGCTGTTTATCGCGCTTGAGGACCTCTTCACGCGCTTCCGTCGCATGCAGGGATATCGCGCGCTCTGGATCCCGGGTGCTGACCACGCGGGTTTCGAGACCCAGGTGGTGTATGAGAAGAAGCTCGAGAAAGAGGGGCGTTCCCGCTTCTCAATGGACCCGAAGGATCTCTATGGGGAGATACTTGCGTTCACCCTCATGAACAAGAAGAACATGGAGGGCCAGGTCCGCGCGCTCGGCGCCTCCTGCGATTGGTCCCGCGAGAAGTTCACCCTTGATCCCGACGTCATCGAGCGCGTTCAGCAGACATTCGTGAAGATGCATGACGACGGACTCGTATACCGCGGCAAGCGGACGGTGAACTGGTGCCCGAAGCATCAGACTTCCCTATCGGACGTCGAGACCGAGAGCGTTGAAGAGACCACTCCCTTCTACACCTTCAAGTACGGACCCTTTGATATCGGCACCGTGCGTCCTGAGACCAAGTTCGGCGACAAGTATGTCGTGATGCACCCGGACGATGCACGGTATGCCGAATACAAGCATGGCGACAAACTCACGGTCGAATGGATCAACGGCCCGATCGAAGCGACCATCATCAAGGATGAGGCGGTCGAGATGGACTTTGGTACCGGCGTGATGACCATCACCCCCTGGCACAGCCAGATCGACTTCGAGATCGCGAAGCGCCACGGACTCGATATGGAGCAGATCATCGATTGGCGCGGCAAGCTCCTCCCAATCGCCGGAGAGTTCGAGGGCATGAAGATTACGGAAGCCCGAGCGAAGATCGTCGAGAAGCTCGCGAGCAAAGGTCTCGTTGTGTCGACCGATGAGAAGTACACGAACGTGGTTAAGCGCTGCTACAAGTGCGCAACGATGATCGAGCCGCAGATAAAGGATCAGTGGTTCGTTACTATGGCGCCGCTTGCGAAGATGGCGCTTGATGCAGCGGACCGCAAGGAACTGACATTTATTCCCGAATACCAGGAAAAAGTATTCCGCTACTGGATGGAGAACGCTCTCGACTGGAACATCTCCCGTCAGATTGTGTGGGGCATCCAGATTCCAGCCTGGTTCCGGAATCGGAATACCGATACCGAGGAGATCGTTGCGAGCCTTCAGAAGCCTTCCGGCGATGGATGGGAAAAAGATACCGACACCTTTGATACCTGGTTCTCGTCAGGCCAGTGGCCGCTTATTACTACCGGATTCCCTGACGGAAAGGATGCCACCCATTACCCGACTGACGTCATGGAGAGCGGATACGACCTCGTATTCAAGTGGATTCCCCGCATGATCATCTTCGGGCTGTATCTCGGAAAGAAGACGCCATTCCATACCATCTATCTACACGGCCTCGTGAACGACGCAAATGGAAAAAAGATGTCGAAGTCCAAAGGCAACGTCATCAATCCGCTCGACCTTACTGACAAGTTTGGCACCGATGCGCTCCGCATGGGTCTTATCGTGGGCAACACGCCCGGCACCGACCTAGCGCTGCGCGAGGACAAAATAAAGGGCTACAAGAACTTCGCGAACAAGCTCTGGAACATCTCCCGCTTCGTCCTTACAGAGACCGAAGGAGCGGATCTCTCAGTACCGCTCACTTCAGTTGATCAGGAACTCCGTGCCGAGCTTGATGCGCTTATTGCTGACGTTACAAAAGACCTCGAAGAGTACCGTGTCTACCTCGCTGCCGAGAAGATTTACCACTACGCCTGGCATCGCCTCGCTGACGATATCCTCGAGACCTCAAAGCCAATCCTCACCGGAAGCGATGCAGCAGCTCGTGCCTCCCGCCAGAACCTCCTCCGCTCCCTACTAGCTGATGTCCTCAAGCTCCTCCATCCCTTCATGCCGTTCGTTACCGAAGAGATCTGGGCGAGTCTCATGCCGAATCAGGGACTTCTCATGGTTACCAAGTGGCCTTCGACGAAGGCGTAGGCGATCTATTTCGTCATATACCCCAACCAGGACACAACTCGGGCGTTGTATACTGAGCGCATGATCTCCCTCGAGACCGCACTCTTTGCCTTCCTCGGCGGCATCCTCCCCGCTCTCGTCTGGCTCTATTTCCTCATCAAGGAGGACACTCGCTGCCCTGAGCCCCGCACCATGGTTATGCTCGCGCTCCTGGCCGGCATGCTTGCCGTATCGCTCGTCCTTCCGCTTGAGCGTATCGCGGTCCTCTTCCTACCTGCAGGCCTTCCCGTTATTGTCGCGTGGGCGACTATCGAAGAGACCGCGAAATACGTGCTAGCCGCCATTCTCGTGCTCTGGCGGCCTGCCGTAAACGAATCGGTAGACCTCGTTATCTACATGATGACGGTAGCACTCGGGTTCGCAGCGCTTGAGAACGCGCTCTTCCTCATCTCCCCATTCTCCGGCGGTCACTTCCTCGAGGGATTCCTTACCGGCAACCTGCGCTTCATCGGTTCGACCCTCCTGCACGTCATCGCATCGTCCGCTATAGGATTCGCACTCGGTTTCTCCTTCCTCATGAAGCGCCCGATACGAACGGCATACGCAGTAGTCGGACTTATCCTTGCCATCTCATTGCACGCCCTTTTCAACTTCCTTATAATTGACGGTAGCGGTTCCTATACGCTCATCGCTTTCTTCATCGTATGGAGCGGTGCCGTTATCTTCTTCGCACTCTTCGAAGTACTTAAGTATCTCCGCTATCATCGCTTACCAAAAAACACCTGCTGATCCTTCCTATTCATGAAAAAACGTAATTTCTTCGACAAGCTTGCAGGCGTCGCACCGATTGATGATCGGTACGATTCCTTCGACGACGAGCTCCTGCCGATGCAAGGAGGAATGCAGGCTCCGGTCCGCCAGCAGACAGTTGTGCAGTCATCCGCTTCAGCGCGCAGCATCCTCGACACCGTCGAGGATGATCAGAGCGACGGCCAGCTTCCGGTAGACGTCTATCAGACGCCGGGCGAGATCGTTATCCGCGCATTCGTCGCCGGTGTCCGTCCTGACGAGCTCAATGTTTCCATAAGCCGCGACATGGTGGTCATCGAAGGATCCCGCGATGAGCGTGATTCGGTGAGCGATTCCGACTACTTCACCCGTGAGCTCTTCTGGGGCTCCTTTTCCCGCACGATTCTCCTTCCTCAGGAAGTAGATGTCGACAACTCATCCGCAGGAGCAAAAGACGGACTCCTTTCGATCATCCTTCCGAAGCTCGATAAGGCACGGCAGACGAAGCTTCGCGTTAAGGCAGGGTAAGCGTAAAACCAAAAGGCCCGAGAGGGCCTTTTTGCTTATCGTATCTCTTTGTGGAGATCGGGGAGGGCATCAACCCGCTCAACTTCGAACCGAAGCTGGCCAATCACTTGTCCGCCGGGAGTCTCAACCGAAACCCTCCACCGACCCGGTTCAAGATCGGTTGCCTGCGAGTACCCTCGGTACCCTTCTGCACGGCCTCCTGCTATCGGGAAGGATGTCCGACTGAGCGTCACCCAGCGCTTCTGACGCTCATCATACTGGTCCCAGCGGTGCACTACCGAGGTTGAGAAGCGTATCGGCGCGAAGACTGAAGCGAACGCGTACACCGTCTCTCCGGACGCGACGTGGACCCGTGGCGAGCGAATGTCCCAGAACGGCTTCGGGTCTTCCGCAAGAAGCACGTAGTTTCCTCCGCTCCGCTCGATGCCGTGATAGATACCTCCGTCCTTAAGCGTTATCGGTATAGGCGGCACGAGACCAGTGAAGTACGACGCTACCATAACGATGAGGATCGCGAGCGTGGAGCCTATTATGGGCATGAGGGACTGCTCAAGACGGGCCCGTCCCGTCTTCCAAAGCAGGAATAGGAATAGTGCGAATAGTCCGGCTGAAATAACGGTGCTACCAATGAATACCCACGGACCGAGCATTCGGATGAAAAGCGGCAATGCGAATATCGCATACGCGTAAAGCGAGAAGAAGAAGAGCACCGCGAAGAACGCGATACGGTCGCGATACTTCCTGAACCATTCGTTACCGATGAAGACAAGCAGGAGGAGCACGATGAATGGCCAGGAGACCAGCAGTACCGAGCTTTTGGTATAGAAGATAAGGAACCCGGAGAGAAGGTTACCGAGGAGATACTGCGCCGCGAGCGGAAGGATGACCGCAAGCGTACGTCTTGTTACCGATCCCTGTCCCGGAAGCGAGACCAGGAAATGCGAGACGAGAATGCAGACTGCGGCAAGCGCGAGATAGCCCGCGAACACCAGGTTCACGAGAGAGATATCGAGCAATGTGAAGGTGAGGATGTCGGTAACGAATCCAGCAACGAAAACAATGGCACCGAGGTGCCGTTCGTTCCGCTGAAGCCACGCCAGTCCCTTCTTGAACATATTGTAACTATACCGCCCGTTGCCGCGTATGCGGACTTCTTCGATGTGCTTGAGACCAGGGTCGAACTGGTGACCTCACCCTCTTCAGGGGCGCGCTCTACCAACTGAGCTACTCAAGCGTAGTACCGTATGGTTCCGGTGCCCCGATTCTAGCACACCGCCCCCTGCTTTTCACCTCCCCAAACCCTACTGATATACGCTCTTATATTCCTCCAAAAGAGTATTCAGCTGGTCCTTCGACGGTAGGGATCCAGGAGTAGATTGTCCTGAGGTGGCGGATGAGAATGCGTCCAGAAGCGGTCCGATGTACGTTCCGAGGAAGAAGAGCGGCACGCCGAGCAGGATCATCCAGATGACGATCTTCGCTATCAGGTTGAGCATCGCATCCCTGCGTATGAGACGCAGGAGCCGATTATTATCCTTCGCTACGGCAAGATTCTCCTCGAGAAGGGCCTGCAAGTGTCCCTGCGGCGCAACCGTCTCAGAAGGTAACGGCCCCTTTTCGGCTACGAACGGTTGCGGCATGATTCTTGGATTATAGCATTTAAAGTTGTGCTCTCGTCAGGAGTCGAACCTGAATCGAAGGTTTAGGAAACCTCTATTCTATCCATTGAACTACGAGAGCGAGAATACCTCCCTGAGGAGGCTAGATGGATAGTAGCTTCTTCTGGCTACTTTTTCCAATAATCCTTATGGCACTCTGAATGAGTAGCCGTTCACGAATGCCGGATCGTATGCGTATACGACACATTCCGTGCGGCAACTTTCCTTTCTTCTTACCTTCAATTATCTCAATTCTATTGATCGTTTCTACCGGAAATTCCAGTGTATCTGACCAAAATACCTTTGCCTCCAAGACTGAAATATCGTTATGGATGCGCAAGGACAACGATATTCTGTCCTTTGCTACATTGAGTGCGGATAAGGACTGAAGGAAGGTTTTAAGAAGCATTGGGTCAGAATTTATTATGGAGAAATCCCGCTTGGTACCTTCTCCCCAGTACAATCCAATAAGTAAGAGAAGCCTGTCGCGTTCAGAAATAGCACCGAGAAGCTGTTCTGCTGTAATTAATACATTTTCTCGTAATGCTTTGGCTCGTTCTTTTGCCCCACCCTGTTTTTCTTTTAATGCTGTTCTAAATTCAGCAGGAATTATTACATTTCCTACATATCGCAAAACGGTTGTTTTGCATTCCCTGTTTCCTTGGAGATTTCGGGAATACTTTTACCTAGTTTCCGCAATCTGATAATTTCATCAGCTTCAGCCTTTGGAATCTTGTGCATCAATGAACAATACAAATCTACACATAGTGTAAAAATAAAATACCAATAGGAAATACCTGAAGAAACGATAAAGCCCCCGCGACAAAAAGTCGCGGGGGCTTTATGCGTTCGGCTTATGCTGCCGGAGTTTCCTTGCCCAGACCGAGAAGCTCGGTAAGTCGGTTCTTGTCGAATCCGACGATCATGTCGTCGCCAACGAAGATGACCGGAACGCCCATCTGACCGCTCTTGTCGATCATGATCTGGCGCTGCTCCATGTCTGCGGCGACATCGTGCTCGGTGTATGCGACATTATTCTCCTTGAAGAACTCCTTGCTCATCTGACAGAAGTGACAAGACGGGGTGCTGTAGATTGTAACGGTCTTTTGCGTATCCATACGGTATTGGTTAACTTTCCTTCAGTATATCACGCGTGGTATTTGGCATGGATAGGGGAAAATCCACCTACCAGAACCCGAAGAAGCTCATAACACGCTTATACCAGGGCAATTTCGGCTGTATAGCTGCCTCCTCAGGTGCAACGACGATGATGACGTCCTCGCCGGGGCGTGCAACCCCATAGGTCTGGCGAAGGGTCGCCTCTTGACCTCGTACGCTCTCGAGTTCAACAAGGTTCCCTTCGAGCATCGCCTTGCGCTCCTCAAGGACCGCAAGCTCAGCTTTCCTGCTTTCCATGGCTTTTCGAGCGATCTCCTCCTTACGAAGGATGCCAACGATAAGGAACAGGAGCCAGAGAACGAGTAACCCGAGCAAGCCGGCAATTACATACTCCTTCATCCGCTGCTTAGAGGGTTTCCTAACCATCGGTAGAGTATATCAAGACAGATACTTATTTACTTGAAGGCGTAAAGGTTCTGTACGTATGAGCGATATCGAGGAGCGCATTCCAATACGGACTGAATCGAGCATCCCGAGAAGAGAAATTCTTAACTACCTGATCCTCTCCGAGTGCATTCTCATTGAGTCCTAAGGGCGATATAGCTATGAAGAGATTGTCTCCATTCGTGTTATATGCCGAGAGGTCGAAATCGATGGAACGCGGCGTTTCAGTCTCGTAATAACCGTAGTACATGCGCCACGCAGTCAAATATAGCTTCCCGCCCCACGAAGGGACAATTCGTTCTAGCAATCTGTCCTCGTGCGTTTCTGGAGAAAGTCCTTTTATAGAATCTGAGACGTCTCCGATGGGAGCAGCATGCTGCACTTCCTTACGTTCTAATTGTTCTCGTTGCGAAGTAGTCGAGACATCAGTCAGCGCAGTGATTGTCCCAAACATATACTTGTTTGCAGAAGCGGAAGCGTCCGCATCAAGCCCAGCATTTAACGCTTCGAGATTATGCGTTGCGGGATCGAGAGATTCATACGTACCCTCCATGGAAAGATAGAATTCTTTAGGGTATGAGAACTCGATACCGTATTCCGTATTACGGTACGTCTTCAGGTCATGCACAATCGCATAGAGATACGGGTTCGTCTCTATGAGTAGAAAGAGACCTACGAGCAGTACTGCGAAAGCCGTAAGAGCGATCGGGAGAATTCTTTTCTTGCGGTTGGTAGTCATGCTCGGCTATGGGTATATCGCCTACTGACCGCTCTCCTGCACCATCTTCATAAACACCTCCTGCGGGATCTCCATCTTCGCGTGCTCGCCGCGACGCTTCTTTCCCTTCTTCTGCTTCTCGAGCAGCTTCATCTTGCGGGTGATATCGCCGCCGTAGAGATAGCCCGTAACGTCCTTACGGAGTGCGCTAATGGAGCGCGAGGCGACGATGCGGCCGAGCGCATGTGCCTGGATCTTGAGCACGAACATCTGGCGTGGGAGTATCTCGTGCAGCTTCTCCACCATCCGCTCGCCTTCTTCGACGACACGCCTGCGGGACACTACGCGCGCGAATGCCGGTACCGGTTCTTCCGCGACGAATATCTCAAGCTTCACGACATCCGCGGGGCGCTCATCGAGGAATTCGTAGGAAAGCGATGCGTACCCGGAAGAGGCATTCTTAACCTTGTCGAAGAATCCGCGCATGAGCTCGCGCAGCGGCATCTCCACTCGAAGCTCGATGCGTCCGTCCATGTGCGTCTCGGTCTCAAGCACGTTCCCCTCATGATCATGGAACAGCTGGATCATACTCGAGAGCGAGTCCGACGGCGTTATGAGCGTAACCTTCACCCACGGCTCTTCGATCGATTCGGTATCCCCGAACGCGGGGAATTTAGATGGCGTATACACCACCTCCCGCTTCCCTTTCTTATCCGTAACCGCGTAGGCGATGGTCGGGATAGTAACGATGAGTTCAAGGTTGAACTCGCGCTTCAGGCGCTCGACGATTATCTCGAGGTGGAGCATACCGAGGAAGCCGCAGCGGAAGCCGCGCCCGAGTACGCCGGATGACTCCTCTTCGTAGGTAAGGGAGGAATCGGAGAGCCTGAGCCGCTCAAGTGACTGCCTGAGCTCGGTAAGGTCGTCCTGGCTCTCCGGATAGACCGACGCCCACACAACCGGACGCGGACGCTCGAACCCTTCGAGTCCCGCGGTCGATCCTGCGTTCGCGATGACGGTATCGCCCACATTAACCACACCGGCTTCCTTAACCCCGGTTACGATGTACCCGATCTCGCCCGCCTGGAGGCTTTCGGTAACCACTTCGTCCGGCATGAATATGCCCGTCTCAAGCGCCGCAAAGCGCTCGCCAGCGGCTGCGAAACGGAGCACGTCACCCTTCTTGAAGGTTCCATCGAATATACGTGCGAAGACGGTTATGCCGCGGTGAGTTGAGTAGGAGAAGTCGAAGATGAGTGCTCTTGGGCCACCGGCGGATGCTCTTGGGGCTGGAACCCGCTCGACAATGGATTCGAGAAGCTCTGTCACTCCTTCGCCCGTGCGTCCTGAGACCGCGAGGATGGTATCCGGATCGATCGAGAGCAGTTCCGCGATCTCAAGCGCGACATCATCACGACGAGCGGCGGGCGAATCGATCTTGGAGAGTACCGGAATGATGACGCAGCCGGCAGCACGCGCCATACCGAGCGTGGTCAAGGTCTGCGCCTGGATACCCTGGGTTGAGTCGACGAGCAGGATCACGCCCTCGACGGCTGAAAGCGCCCGCGAGACTTCGTACGCGAAATCGATGTGCCCTGGCGTGTCGATGAGGTTCAGGATGTACTCGGTACCGTCCGGGCCTTTGTACTTCATTCGCGCCGGCTGCATCTTTATGGTGATGCCGCGCTCCCGTTCCAAGTCCATCTTGTCGAGCACCTGGTCCCGCATCTTCCTCGCTTCGATAGTGCCAGTACGCTCAAGAAGCCGATCCGCGAGGGTCGACTTACCATGATCTATGTGCGCGATTATCGAGAAGTTTCGTATGTTCATTGCCCTTTGATCCGGCGCGAATTAGGAAGCTGAGTGGTCAGAGAGAACCGCTCCTGAAGGCTTGAGCGCCTTTGAAACCTGCATACGCTTCAGCGAGTCGATGAGATCCTTGAATTCTCGGTTCTCGAGGAGGAAAAGCACCGCGCCCGCTACCGTAAGACCCACCATACCAGCCATTGCGCCTTCAAGGAAGATAACGATAAGAGTGGTGGCTGGAGCGAGATTACCGGCGAAAGAGAGGACGCCGTATGCTGCTGCACCTCCGAGAATAGCTGCTCCAAGACCCTCGAACATCGGGCGGAGCAAGGAATGAGCGACGCCGGGTGCTACCGTCCGCAGCGTGATGAGAGCGAGGATGCCCGTGACGATCTGGCCCGCTGCGGCACCGAATGCGATAAGGAGGATGCCCGATCCGTCCACATCCTCAACACGGAGCAGGGATTCTACAAAATACCGCACCGCCGGCACTGCATCAGCGAGCGCGAGCGCACCCCATGCACCCGCTACCGATATGATCGCTCCTGCAATTTGTATAAGAAGAGGATTCCATGACTTCTGCGCGGCATAGAACGCTCTTGAGGCGAGCAGCACGAGCCCCTGCGCCATAAGCGCGAGGATGAGGAGCGCAAGGATGGCTGCCGTGAGGCGGGTAGCGTTCCAATCAAACGCGCCGGTACCGAGCAGGATGCGCACGATATGCGCACGCAGGACGAGAGTGAGCACCGAGACGATGGCAGACCAGAAGATGATGTGGCGTGCAGCTGCGGAGAGCGTGGCCCGGAACGCATCGAACTTCTTCGCCTCGATCGATTCGGCAAGCACCGGGAATGCCGCGGTCGCGTACGACGCGCCAATGAGCGAGAGCGGGACTGCCGCCAGGTTCCCGGCGAGGGTGAATACCGAGACGCTTCCTTTGCCCGTACCGGCCGCAAGCATTATGAGCAGGAGCGTCGTCAAAGAACCCATCGCGAGCGCGAGCGAACGCGGCACCGAGTCAGCTATCACACTGAGGATGACGCGCGGCGACGGGATCACCAACCGCGGGATGAGCTTCGCTTTCGCTACAACCGGGATATGCACCAGCAGATGGAGCACGGCTCCCGCGACAACACCCATGCCGATTCCCGGAAGGCCATATACCGGATACAGGAAGACGCTTCCCGCTATTATCCCGAGATTGTAGAGCACCGGCGAGAGCGCGAACAATACGAATCTCCGCTCTACCTGCGTAACGCTCGTGATGATGCCGGAAAGACCGAGGAGTATCGGCTGGATCAAGAGCAGTCGTCCGAGCGTGACGAAGTCTGCCGCAAGCGGTGACACTTGGGTTTGCGGGAACAGAGCGAAGAGAATCGATGGCGCGAAGAACGCGAGCGCAAGACACAGCGCGCCACCCGCAATGAACAGGAACGATGCCGTCTGTGAGAGCAGCTTTCTCGAGTCTTCCTTGGAAGCGCCAGCGATCCTCGGGATAAGCACGTACGCCGACACCAATGAGGCTACCAACGCGAACACGAGGTCCGGGACCTTGAACGCCGCGTAATAGAGGTCGAGCACCTCCCCCGCCCCGAAGGCATGGGCGAACAAGCGGTCACGCAAGAGCGCAAGCGCCTGAGATGCCAGGGTGAGGCCGGCAAGCACGTACGCGGCCTGATGAAGGCCGCGTACGGGTGCCGTGAGCTTCTCTAGGATCCGGCGAACCATTATCTCCCTATAACTACTGTCCGGCGGGTACGGGTGCGCCCTTATTTGCTTCTAGCAAGGCCGCCTGCGGGATGCCGAGCGCGCCGAGCCGGGAAGCCGGGAATGGGTTCTTGCCCGCCTTGACCTGAGCCAGGTCGGCTGCCACCGCCGCCGCATTCTCCGGCGACATAGCAGCGATTGCACTCAACTGAGCTTCCGCCTCCGTGAACTTCCCGCTGATCGCATACATCGCGGCAAGGAAGAAGCGCGCGTTCGCATACTCAGGGTTCACCTCGACTGCGCGTGCGAGCGCAACGATGGCACCTGCCGTGTCGTTATTAGCCGACCGGAGGATGCCCATCTGGAACAGGATGGTCGGATCGTTCGGAGCGAAGTACGCTGCCGCTTCTACCGCCTGGAGCGCCTCCTTCGCGCGACCCTGCTCGACCTGGAGCTGCGAGAGCAGGAAGATCGCCTGGGTGTAGTCATGCTTGAGGTTAATCGCCTGGAGGAGCTGCTCTTCGGCTAGCTTCGGGTTCTTGTGCGCGATCTCGAGCTGTCCTACGACGAACGGAAGGATAGGGCTCGTCGGGTTGAGCGCGATGGATCGATCGTATGCCGTCTTCGCGTTCTCATACGCTCCTTCGATGTTGAGCGGAACGACGGTCTGGTAGACGCTGCCGAGGACGGCCCAGTTCTGATAGTTGTTCGGGTTGAGTCTCGTCGCCGTAAGCGCTGACTCGATGCTCGCTGAGAGCACGGCCTGGAAGCGCTGCTGCGCATCTGCCGGCGAGAGCGTAGTATCTGACGCGATGCGGCTCATACTCGCGATACCGGTCGCCGCTGCGACCTGGTACGCGCGATCGCTCGGTGCATAGCCAATCGAGCGAGTCACCGCCGCACCCGCAGCGTCGAGGTCCCCTGCCGCAAGGCTCTTTGCAGCGTCTGCGTACGCGACGTTCGAGAGGTAGCGACCAACGACGACGTAGGCTGCGAGTATCGACGCGAGGAGGAGGAGCGTGAGACCGAATACGATAACGAATCCTGCGCGCGGGCTGCGTGCGAAGATGATTCCCCATTCACGCGCCTGTGCTCCATATCTGAGCGAAGAGACGAAGATTCCTGCCAACAGGAAGCCGGACACGAGCACAACCGGACCAGGAACCGTGAATACCATGAGGGCGAGCACGTAGAGCGTTCCCGTGAAGGATGAGACCGATACGAAGCGCATGAAGGCGTTCTCCGGAAGACGGACTAGGAGCGCGCGTACGCCGATGAAGAGAAACAGGACTATGAACGCGATCCACGCGAGTGCGCCGGCAAGTCCCGTTGTCACGAATGAAGTCGGTATGCTACCGATGCCAGCCGGGAAATCGATATTCCAGAAGATAGTGTCATTGAGGCCGCGGTCGCGGAACTTGACCCATTGCTCGCCGAAGGTACCGGGACCTGAGCCGAAGAGTGGCGAAGACGCATAGGTGTGGCTTCCGATCTCAAACGTCGACTGCCATGACGGACGGACGTCGGTGACGTTCGTGCCGAAAGCACCGACGAGCGCGCTACCAAGCGTCCCGCTTCCAATGATGAAGAAGAGCGAGATGGCGAGAGTGGCGAGCGGTGCGGCGAGGGAGCGGGCGCTGCTCGCGATCTCAGAGTCGGTCTCGGAAAGAAGCAGGGCGACGCCGTCGAGATCGCTGTCATCTACCGGCATGCGGTTGCGCATGATCGCCTCGATGAAGAGTCCGAGCGCGGCCAGCCCGATAAGTGTCCATACCACAATCGAGTTCACGAGCGCTATCAGGAAGAGCGCGAGTGCGCCGAAGACATAGAGCATCGTGCGCGTACGGTCGCGAACTTCAAGAAGCCTAAGCGCGAGCAGGGCAAGTACGACGCCGAGACCGAGGAACATGCCGAGGTCAGGGAACGAGCCGATCATCGTTGCCGTAGGGGCGATGAACTCCGGCATTATCTTCGAAACGATAAGGAAGAGGAGTTGCGCCAGGATGACTACCGCAAGGAGAATGCTTCCTGCCTTATAGAAGAGATGGAAGCTCGGCGCGCGACGGAATGCGAGCGCCGTGAGGCTTGCGAGAACAGCGAGCATCACGACGAATCCGAAGGTGTCGATCTCGAACTCGGAGCCGAAGAACGACGCCGCGAGACCGTTACCCGAGAAAAGCGCCGAGAGACCGTACGCAAGCGGAACGAGCCAGAAGCTACCTAGGAGCGCTACCGGCGGAATGATGATATTCCCGCGCGTGAGCCTCGCGAGGATGAAGAGCACGAGCGTAACAAGAGCTCCAAGGGCAATGACAGTTACCTTCGTCGAAATGAATGGAAGATTGGTCGACGGAAGGAAGGCTATCGTGCCAAGTGCGGCGGTTGCGAGTATCGCCCAGGTTGCGGCGATATCGAACGACGCACGCGCTGCGCGTGGCGCCGTAGCCCTAGAAGTAATGTTCTCTTCGTGCATAGGAAATAAATACGTGAACTGCCCTGGTAATGGAACTCAGTATACCGTGCAGGCGCGCATGAAGTTCCGTACCTGGGGACATATATAGGCAGAACCCGCCTTTCGGCGGGTTCTGCACACGTATTCGGACCGATCCGATAAGCCGAGTTCTGTCCCCGTGAGGAGGACGGCCATCTATCTGGGACCATCGTTACCGATGGCCTCGAGCGGCGCTCCGGCGTCTCCTAGGAGTACCGGCACGGCCTTGCACAGAGGTAAGGATTTAGCCGTTTCACCCCGCTAGTCGCCTAGCGGACTCATCTGACCGAAGCCAGATGCTCGCGCATTTCTGCTTGAGCGTCTCTGCTCGCACCTCGCGCATCGCTGCGGACGGGCGTTACCCGCTACCCTGCTGCGGAATCGCTTCCGCCTGTGCTCGGACTTTCCTCCCGCACGCACGAATGCGTACGAGCGACCGTCTGGATCGGTCCGGATATAGTATACAACAAAACCCTACTTTCGGGAAATAGGCAGATTGAGTTTCGTTCCTACGTCCCACCCCTTCGCGTTCGCTTCCCCTGCCCGCGTCTCAAGTACGTAGCGCACGGGTACCGGAGGATAGAACGGCTTTGGATAGGTGTCCGGCGAAACTGATTCGTTGATGGCGAGTATCGTTCCATCCTCAGAGAGCCAGATGATATCGATGGAGGTCTGCATGCCTTTCATCCAGAAACCGTATCGGTCTGCCTGTTCGAACACGAAGAGCATGCCGTACTCGGAAGGGATGCTCGCGCGTCCCCCGAGTCCGAGCTCTCGGAGCGCATCAGTATCGACGATTTCGTACCTGAAGCCTTCGACCATGATCTCCTGCCCGCCAGTAATCACTGAGTCCGTAGTAGTGCGATCATGTCCAAGATAGGCGAAAAGCGCCAGCGCCACACCGCATACGACCAGGAGCGCGATCAATACTCCCCGCTTATTCATGGTTAGGGATGAGTCGAGACGAATGCGCGAGTCTTGATGCCGAAGTAGCCGACGGAAGGAAGTATGCCGTTTGTGCTCTGCAGTTTCGCAACCGCTGCCTGGGTCGCGTAACCGAATACGGTTGTCTCAAGGCCGGGAGAACCCGCACCAGTTGCCGCTACCGGGTACCCGTGACCATTTAAGTATCGCTGGAGCTGCCTGACATCTTCTCCGGTCGATCCGAGCGTTAGGTCGCGATAGAAGGAGGACGAGGAACCCTGGCTTCCACCGAGTCCGAGTATCTGGCGGATGAATGCAGGGAGCGTAACTCCGGCCGACTCGGCACTCACGAAGAGCGCGCGATTGGCGATGATAAGATTGGTGACCGCACTGGAGGAGGAGTCTCCGCTTCCGGTCGATGCAGAATCAGGTTCAGGAGAAGGAGGTGGGCGGCGGCGTCCGGGGCGGCTGTCGCCATCATCGTCCTCGTCCTCATCAACTACTTCCTCCCCGTTATCGACAGTAACCGTAATTGCCGACGAAGTGCCGTAATTGTTCGACGTGTCGCGTGCGCTCGCGACGATAGTGTGGGAGGAGTTCGCAACCATCTCGGTATCGAGCGTTACGCCATAGGTTCCATCAGTGTCCTCACTGCCAATCCGCTCGCCATCGATAAAGAAGGATACTCCGGCTACCTCAATGTTATCTGAAGCCGTTGCCGTTACGCTCACGTCGCCCGAAAGATTAGCACCGTTTGACGGAGCGGTGACCGTTGCCGAAGGGGCGGTGACGTCTGGAGCGGCATTCGTGGTGAACGTCTGATCGCTGGAGAAGGTCGCATTGCCTGAGCCGTCCGCGGTGCGAATACGGAAATGATATGTGGTTGCAGCCGTGAGTCCGGTCAATCCGACCGAGTGGCTCGTGACGAGCGTCGCGTCCAACGTAGTGGTTGCTCCATAGCTCGCAGTCGTGCCGTAGGCGAGCTGTGAGTCCGCTGCTTCGTTGGTGGTCCAAGTAACGGTCGCGCTGGTGTCGCTCGGGGTTCCCGATGAGATGAGGCTGATGACCGGTCCTGTCGTATCAGGCGCCGCTGCAGTTACGAAGGTCTGGTTGCTTGAAGTCGCGACGTTACCTGCAGCGTCCTGCGAACCCACGTTGAAGTTATAGGTGGTCGACGGTGTAAGTCCGGTGATGGTTATCGAATGCGAGGTAACGAGCGTGGACGAAGTTGACGCAGTTCCATACCCGGTGGTAAGTCCGTAGTTCACGGTCGAGGTTGCCGCCTCATCGGTTGTCCAAAGTATGGTTACGCTCGTATGGCCGGGAGTACCTGATGAGATTGAAGAGATGAGCGGAGCGGTGGTGTCCGGCGGCTCGAGTCCTCCATAGAGCCCGCTTCCGTAGGTACTGAATCCGTAGGTAGTCGCCGCATAACTCGCTTGCGCTGATACGAAAAACATCCCGACCGCGAAGAGGACGGGAAGGAGCGCAAGTATGAGACTAAGCCGAAGGCGTACCGCCATAGGAGCCGTTACCATACGAGCCATTCGATGCTTTGCGGGAAGCTCCTGGGATATTCGAAAGTACGAATACGCCGATAAGCGACCCGACAAAAAGCAAGAACTGTTTTCGCGTGAGTTGTTTATTCATAGGTCATCGGGCTCTTATTTCTCAGTGAGTATACTGCCCTCCCCAACAGTATACTAATTTCAAAGATGAAGAGAGTCGGTAGAAGGAAAAGGGCAAGCGAATAGAGGTCGGTAGTCGGGGTGAGCACCGACAGCGCGACAATAGCGGCGATATAGGCCATGCCTCGGTTCTTTGCAAGCTTCTTCGGATCAAGCAGCTTAGTGAACGCGAGGAGCACTATGATACATGGGATCTGGAATATCCCTACCGTAAGCACGAGCTGCATGAGCGCGAAGTCGATGTACCGATCGGCGGTGAAGAAGTTCTCTACCCCGGCCACATTCAAGGACAGGAGGAACCCGATGCTAATCGGCAGAAGCAGCAGATACGTGTATACACTTGCCGCAAGCACGAGCAGGAGTGAGACGACAAGGAATGAACCGATGAATACGCTCCCCCGGTTCCCGAGCGCCGGCGCGATGAAGCGGAACAGGCAGTAGAAGATGATCGGAAGCGCAAGAATGAGGCCCCCGAAGAGATCGATCTTGAATATGAATAGGAGCGGATCGAGCGGCGAGAGGAAGACGAGCGACTCCCCATGAAGCGGCGCGAATAGGAGTGCCGTTATCTGCGCGTTATAGACATGCGTGACAATTGCACCCGCGATGAGCGCGGCGAGCGCTATGAAGAAATAGGTCCGGAGCTCGGAAAGATGTTCCCAGACGCTCAGTTCCGCATCACTTCTTCTTGTCATTCTTGTCGCCCTTCACGCCACCCTCGAATCCCTGCTTGAGCTCATGGAACGATCTGCCAACGCTCTGCGCGAGCTCTGGAAGCTTATCCTTACCGAAGAAGAGGAGCGCAACGAAGATGATGAGGAGGAGTTCGGGGACACCGAGGCCGAAAATGTTCATGGGGATCGGAATAATTAGGATATGCGTACAGTATCAACGTACCTGCGCAAAAAGCAATAAGGCTCATATGGTATTCTTTGAGATATATGTGGATGCATCCAGGGATTATCGGCTCGTTCGGCACCGTACCAGGAGTCAGCAATTTCACGCGCGAGAATAATTCCTCGATTATTGCCGGACTCGCCTCTACAAAGAATGGTTCCGCAGATACGCTCGTAGCGGCACTCGGAGACAGCGTAACTGCCGGGAAAGGAGGAGGTACGGGAGACGGCTGGGGTGGAGCTCGCCCGTTCGCCTACCCACGCAAACTTGCCGCTGCACTTAATGCTGTAACTATACCCTCCATCCAAGCTGATTTCTGGGGCGAAGGTACTTCATCAGGAAGTGTGTCTGCGATTGATAACTATATGGTTAATATCAGCCGCTCCGGTACGGGATTTGCGCTTTCCAGTAGCGTATCCAGCGTAGGTGGATTCTGTCACGCGCAGAACAATATCGTCGATAGCACGAGTACGATTACATACACCTGCCCTCCCGGGGTTGTCGCCAATAACGTGAAGATATTCGTCGCGCGAAATCCGGGTATTGGGGATTATGTAGTATCGATTGACGGAGGTGCAGAAAGCAGCGCAGTGCCGACCGCAGGAACGGCCGGTGCTTTTACAACTGCCTTCTCTCTCGGTTCGGCGGCAACCGGACATACGGTACGCATCCGCAAATCAAATACGACGGCCGCGGGCGTCTATATCCTTGGAGTTTACTTCTATAACACCGCGTCGCCCAGTATACAGATTTGGAACTGGGGACGCGGCGCATGGAAGACGGACGATTGGGTACTCACGACCGCTGCCTGGACCCAAGGAAACCAATATCATACGCAAGGTCAGCACCTTACGATTATTAATTGCATCATAAATGACTTCGTAGCGCGACCTACCAGCTCCACAACGACAATAACCAATCTGAACACGATGGTGACTGCACTCCAATCCGCAGGCTCCACAGTATGGCTCGTCTTGCCTCAATATGTGACTCCGAGCATCGGAACATCGGTAACGCAGCAAGATGCATATCGCTCGGCGGTTGCGTCCTTAGCTACGACCAAGAACTGCCCGTTGGTAGACCTGACGTATTACTACCCCTCATGGACCGCATGGAGCACGTCCGGTTTAGATTTCGACGGGGTTCATCCTAACGGCTCAGGGTACCAGCACTTCGTGGATTCGTTCTATAGGCCTATGTTCCAGGCTCTGTATGCGGCCGTATAAGTATAGAGTTATAAATCGGGATGATACAATAAATTTCTATGGCAAATCTACCAACACCAGGCGCAGATTCGGGAACATGGGGCGACACGCTCAACACGTACCTTCTCGTAGGTCATGACGCGAGCGGAAACAATGTGGGCGGAAAACTGGTCGAGACGAACAAGACCACCGGCTACACACTCACTGCAGCGAACAACAGCCAGCGCATAGTTGCGACCTCCGCGATAACTATCACCGTCCCTTCCGTAGGAACGCTCGTAAACGGATTCGAATGCGAGATAGTGAATGATAGCGGCGGAACGGTAGTGCTCGATGGACCAGGCGCAACCAACGTATCGCTTACGGATGGAGAAGTCGCGTGCGTGCTTGAAGTGAACGGCAAGCAGCGCGTCGTCAAGGGAACAAGTACCGTCATCTCATAAGCAAACGCCTATGAGCGAGTTTTATTCGCGCAATAGTGCGTCTAGGGCTGCATCGAATGAAAGAGTGAAGGGTGCGACGAGCCGACTTGAACTCCCTCCCAAGCTAGCGCAGTTCAATTCATATACTGAGGCGCTTTCGGGTACCGCTTGGAATCGTTTTAGGAGCCTTATGCAAGACGTGGTCTCGTGGGATGGAGATGGATGGAGACTCAGTGTGAACGGCCTTTTCAGCGATAAGCTCAACCTGATTCCCTCTGAACTCAGTGAGCGTATAGCGAACTATGTTCAGGCCGAGGAAGAAGATGAGGACATACGTATCGTGCTCGAGGGTGAACTGAGTACAATATGGCGAGCTAACTTCGCCAAGATCCATTCCGAGAGCGGTTCCCAAGGAGATTCATCCGGACTCGAGAAATGGAGGAAATGATCCTCGGATAGTAACGGTGCGTGCTGAATCGGCACGCTATACTTTTTACATGGAAGAGCCGGTCATAAATGAACGGGAACGAGAAGTTGCCCTTGAGCTCACCGCGCATAAGATATCGATACGAGAATGGTGGTTCAAGGACAATGCGCTCCTTACCTTCGCTTTCAATACGAGCTCGGCTACGGTCCCTGAGGGAGAACGATTCATTGTGCGAGCGGTAGAAGAAGCGAAAGGATTGGTGAGCGATCCGGTGCTTCGAGAGCAAGCAGATATCCTTGTGCACGAGGAGCTCGCCCACGCGAAGATGCACGATGCCTACAACCGGTATCTCGATGCGCAAGGATTCCCCGCTACCAAACACGTGCAAGAGACCGCAGTGCTCCTAACCTTCTTCGAGCGGATATTCACGCTCCGGATGCGGCTCGTTACCTGCATGATTATCGAGCACTTCACCGCCACCTACTCGAAGCAGGTGCTCGATATCGGTGTGCTCGAAGGAGAAGACACCGACGAGCGTATGGACCGGGTATGGAGCTGGCACTGCATTGAAGAAGTGGAGCACCGGTCGACCGCGGTCGATCTCTATCGGGCGATCGGCGGCGGCTACTTCCTCCGAGTGCTCATCGGCGCATTTGTGAGCCTCGCCTTTCTTATCGCGCATGCGCGATGCCTTATCGACTTTCTTCGTGCGAAGAACCTCTTATTTACATGGCACGTGTGGAGTAACGGTGTGCGCTACCTGATTGGAAAGCGGGGCGTGTACTATCTCGTCCTCAAATACTGGCTCTTCTATTTCAAGCCGGGATTCCATCCAAATCAGATTCCAATCGAGAACCGCTTTAACAAACAACTCCATCATTACCACATCGAGGATGAGCTCGTGGGGTATTTTGATGTTCCGGTTAAATAGTGCGGAGGCGGAGAGATTCGAACTCTCGGAACCTTTCGGTTCACACGCTTTCCAAGCGTGCGCACTAGACCGCTATGCGACGCCTCCGTTCGACCCGTTATAGCACAAAAACCCTTACCGTGCCTCGCTTCCAAGGAGCGCCGCAACCCGCTCACCCACCGGCGGGTGCGTCGAGAAGAGACGGTTCACGAACTTCCCTGCGTCCGCACCGAACGGGTTCCCGATAAAGAGGTGCGCGGTCGCATGATTGGCGTGCCGCATCGGCCGCGCGTAGGAATTTATTTTCTGGAGCGCGCTCGCAAGACCCTCGGGATAGCGTGTCAGAAGCGCACCGGACGCGTCAGCTAAGAATTCCCTGCGACGCGATATAGCGAGCTGAATGAGCTGGGCTGCGATAGGCGCCAAGAGTGCGGCGACAACCGCGAGTATGCCGAGCACGAGACCCGCCTTGCTGTCGCTGTCGCGCGAGCCGCCGAAGAGCGAGATGCGCAGGAATATATCCGCCACTATGGCGACGAATCCCGCGAGCACCACTGCAACGGTCATCACGAGCATGTCCTTGTTCTGGATGTGCGAGAGCTCGTGGGCGATGACGCCCTCGAGCTCAGGACGGGTGAGCATAGATAGGAGACCGGTGGTCGCGCAGACTACTGCGTGCTTCTCGTCGCGTCCGGTCGCAAATGCGTTGGGAGCCGGGTCATCGATCACATAGAGCTTCGGCATCGGAAGACCCGCGGTTATGGCGAGATTCTCCGTCACGGTATAGAGATCGAAATGCGCCTCACGTGTGGCCGGGTGCGCACCGTTCATTGAAAGGGCAATCTTGTCGGAGAACCAGTAGCTTCCGACATTCATGAGGAGGGAGAAGACGATGGCACCGTAGAAGATTGCCGGACTTCCGTAGTACCAGGAGAAGAGCCAGCCGATGGCACCGACAACCAGCAAGAACCCTGCCATAAGCATATACGTCTTTAACACGTTCCCCGATCGTTCCTTATAGAGATTAGACATGGTTATGAGGTGGTTTCGTTCGTAGTGTACCCGTCGTCAGATGACCATTCGAGGAAGATGCGTTTCTCGAATCCGCCCTTGGTCTCAAGATTCTCAGCGATGGCATCCGCAAGCTCCTCGTCCGTAATACCCTCCGCCTTCTGCAGCTCATCCAGGACCGCAATAACGTCTGCAAGCTCGTCGATAAGTTCCTCCTTCGTTTCGCAGCTCGGAAGGGCAGACGCCTCTTCGCCGACTTTCCGCCGCAATTCTTTCCGGAACTCTTCCGGTGAGAGCTCGCGCGTCGCGCACTCGCTTCCCTTCGCTTCGATCTTTCCCGGGATGAGGTCCCGTATGAGCTTGTTGTAGTGGATCCGGTTAGGCATGGTCTTTTTTGGCAAAGCGATCGCGATCCCTCCAGTAACACTTATCCATCTTCTTCTCGAACTCCGCGTCGAGGTCAATCCCGTGCCGATTCGCCATGCACATTGCAGCGAAGATGACATCAACGATCTCCCCACCCAATTCTTGATTCGCCTCTTCTACTTTCTTGGGCTTCGAACCATACAGATGATTCATGAGTCTGCCGACTTCACCCACCTCCTCGCTAAGCGCCGCGAACTGTGACAACGGCGGCCAGTACGGCTCTTCGAGTGTCTGTGCCCACTCGTCTATCTGCTTCTGCGTGTCCTTCAGCATACGTACTCTAAGTCTACCGCGGGCCGGGAGGGAAGTCAGCTCGCGCCGCCGCCTCCCCCGCCACCGCCGCCTCCGGCGCTTCCCCCGCCTCCAGACGAGCCGGAAGCACCGGAGCTGGCGAACGAGGACGCGAAGCTCGCGCTGAATCCGCTCGCGAACGAGGTAGGCGAGAAGGATCCTGAGGCTACTCCGCCCACATACGCTCCGTGGTACCAGGACGGTGGCGGCAGCGTGATTCCTTCGAAGGAGCGGGCCCATTTCTTCTCGACACCGAATATCATCGCGTACGGTAGGAACTTCTCGAACCTATCAGGCGGAAGATCCTGCAGCCGGTACTGCTCTGCGGTAGCAAGATAGAGCTTGAATCCGAGCCAGTCCTCGCGCAGCACCTGGCCTCGCTTGTTAAGCCTGGCTTCGTACCTAACCATGTAGGTTATCAATCCTGCGCAGATAAGCGTCGTAATGAAAAGAAGAACGAGCGACGCATAGGACGCAACATTCGGTACCGACGGCAGGAACTGTAGCGCGAAGATGCTAAAGCTCACGAGCACGACGATGCCGACGACCATCTGGGATTCTTTCGAGAGCGAATGTTCATAGGCGCCGGTACCTATATCTGTTTCTTCAAGAAGGCTCTTCTCAAGCAGCTTCATCTTCGCGTACACGCGCCTCTGTTCGCTCGGAGACTTGCGCAGGTCTCTGGTTGAGAACGTTCCGTCCGGCATAAGGCTGTCGAGGAAAAGTGCTTCGAAGCCCCGCGGAACCTGCGGCAGCTGTTTGGAGCGGGTTAGGCGATAGTCTTTGGTTCGCAGCGATACGGGTACCAGTTTCTCTAAGTACGTCGGCGCCTCCTGCTCGATCGAAAGATACCCGCGAACCGCGAGGTCAACGATTGTAGCGGGCCACGTCCTGCGGCTTACACGTTCATTAACGATCAGCTCCGCTATAGCCGGCGGGAGTCCCTCGGGCGGTTCGTACTGCGGGATAACGACGCCCCGGCCGGATCGGTGACGTTCCGTGAAATACCAGTAGAGGATGCAGAACAGGATTGTTCCAAGGGCGATGAGTGCGGAAAGCACATAGGGCCAGTTGATGCGGAGCCAATCGGCCAGGTATGCCTTGTGCGATACCAGTCCTTTCTGCCAGCCAGCCGCTATGGTGGCCGGCTCATGTGCGCCGAAATTAGCGGCAGTGAACAAAAAGGAGCGATTATCCGGATACTCGATCCGTTCGTTGTGCGCGTCGATGACGTACCACGTAGCCCGAGGGTTCTCGATAGGGTGCGGCAGGCGGACGAGCGCGCTCACCGCGACGACCGGTGCGTCCAGTTCCGTGAATACGTTCCAATACAGCTCGTCATGCCCGTCATAGAAGCTCACGGCACCATGAAGCGTATAGGAGAGTTCCCACGTGTACTTTCTATCGCTCACGTCGTAGTACCACTCGATGATGGTGGCTCCATCCTCTTCATACGTTGTGTACTTGCCCCAACTTTCAGGATCCGTCTTATCAAGACGCGAGAACGAGCGCGTAAGCGCTTCACCCGTTTCCGCATCCCGGACGCTGATATCGGTTATAGCGTCACTCCCGGCATGCGAGAGATTCCGGTAGCCCTGATGGTACGTCCCGATGAATTGGTACTCGAGCCGTTCGGTAACAGCTACGGTTGAATCCTCCTCGACGCTGTACGTGCTATCGAAGCGGGAATAATTGTTGAAGCGCGATCCGTCCTGCGCGGATACGGAGAACGGTACGACCGCCAAGAGCGCGATGAGAAGCGCGCCCAGGCGTGCGATACCGTTCCTCATCGGTTAGAAGGAGACTTTGACCGGATCCTTGGCTGCCTGCTCGCTCTCGGAGAGCTCGAAGAGATCCATCTGCTTGAAACCGAAGCCGCCAGCGATAAGGTTGCCCGGGAAGGACTCAACAGCAGTGTTCAGTGCCATGACGGTTCCGTTGTAGAAGCGACGTGACGCCTGGATCTTGTCTTCGGTGTTGCCGAGCTCCTGCTGCAGCTGGAGGAAGTTCGTATTCGCCTTGAGGTCAGGATATGCCTCGGATACTGCAAACAGGGACTTGAGCGCGCCGGTGAGCATGTTCTCGGCCTGTGCGTGCTGTCCGACCGTCTGCGCACCCATAGCGGCTGTGCGGGCTTCGGTTACCTTTGAGAGCGTCTGGCTCTCGTGATTGGCGTATCCCTTAACCGTTTCGATGAGGTTAGGGATCAGGTCATAGCGACGCTTCATCTGCACCTCGATATCGGACCACGCTTCCTTCGCGCGGTTGCGGAGGCTGATGAATCCGTTGTAACTAAAGATGATCCAGAGAGCGACGACGGCGATGATGCCGAGCACGATATATAAGGTGGTCATATATGAATAGTATAGCGAGATGTCTGAATGGTTCAAGCAGAAGGAAATTGCTAATTTTCTGTCTTGAATCCGGCCTCAACCCGCTTTAAATGCTCGAGCAGCATGTCCTCAGCGCCTTGATCCCTTTTCTGAATTACCAAGAGATTATAAAACGTGCGTAACTCTTCCGGAGTAAACGAATCTACGACGGCGCGCATGAACCGATTCTGCAAGCTTCGGTCCTCGAATCGCCTCAAATCAATGACGGCGTCAGTCAGCAGGTGCTCCAGAAAAGCCTTTTCTACAATCTCTGAATCAATTTCCTTGCCCCACCGCATTCGCCGACGCATCTCTTGAGCGTAATTGAATATATACGGAGAGGTAGGGAAACTCCGGGTGGTATCAGGATGCATTTCAAGCATCTCTGGGTAGAGAGAACTGTGCATTGCACCGAATATCACCAGAACCTTAATCGGGAACTTCGTTTTAAGCTTAGGATCATTCTTTACGGCCTGCGAGATCTTCTTATCTGCTAAAGAGACTATGTACTCCTCTCGTTTTTTGTTGATTTCGACAAATTGCCCAGCTATCTTCTTATACTCTTCGATACCCTCTTCGAACGGTATCGATCGCGCATAGAGGCTTTGTGAAAATTGTTCAATTGCTCGAGCTGATCTGTTACCCTCTGCCGCAAGGGGTTCATCGTCAGGAATATCAAGAAATCGTATCGCTTTCCTTGTGTTCTCGATTAATTCGAAAAATCGCGCCCAATACGGACCGGCAGAAACAGTATGGGGAGATCGCTTCCCTTGAGAAATATCATTGAATGAGACTTCTTCATTCTTTGTCCAGCCTACTCGTTCGGCAAGGATGATATCGGCTTTTTCGATATCTTCTTTGAATCGGTTAGCATCTTCGCCGACGGTGTGACCTCCTAACGCCAGACTGATTTCAAGTTGAAGCGGATGCTTCTCTCTATCGAGTCGCTTTGCGACCCGACTTTCAAGCGGTGAGACCTGTGCTTTTGGTCGCGACCCATTCTCTAATGAAGCCATGGGGAGAGTATACCAGCGTTCTAAATGAGATGACCCGAGCCAATGCGGCTCGGGTCATCTCTGTACCACGATTAGGAAATCCGGTTAGAAATCCATCCCTCCGGCCATACCTCCTTCGGGTGCCGCTTTCGGTTCCGGGATGTCCGCAACCGCAGCCTCGGTGGTAAGAAGGATCGCTGCGGACGAGACCGCGTTCTCAACCGCGCTCCGGGTAACCTTCACCGGATCGATGATGCCGGCTTCCGCCATATCGGCGACTTCCTCTCCCTTGAGCGCGTCGTAGCCGGCGAACCCGCGTGCGCTCTGCACGCGCTCGACAATGGCTGAGCCGTCATCCTTCCCAGCGTTAGCCAAGATCTGGCGAAGGGGAGCCTCGAGCGCGCGTCCGACGATCGCGAAGCCGGTCTCCTCGTCTTTCGTATCGAATTCCCAATCCTCGGTGCGAAGGAGGCGGGACACTTTCGCAAGCGCCGTGCCTCCACCCGGAACGATACCTTCCTCGATCGAGGCCTTGGTCGCCTTAACGGCGTCGTCGATCTTGTCCTTGAGGTATTTCATCTCGGTCTCGGTAGCGGCGCCCACGCGGATAACCGCAACACCTCCCGTGAGCTTCGCGATACGCTCCTCGAGCTTCTCCTTATCGAACTTGGAGGTTGTCTGGGATGCGATAGCTTCGAGCTGCTTCGCGCGGGACTCGATGTCCGCCTTCTTTCCCTTTCCTCCGACGAACACGGTCGTGTCTTTCCCTGCGACAACACGCGACGCCTTTCCGAGCATCGAAAGCTCGGTCTTCTCGAACGTCATGCCGGTATCGCCGGATACGACTTCCGCGCCGACGACCGTGGCGATATCGGCGAGCATCTCCTTCTTACGATCGCCAAAGCCTGGTGCCTTCACGGCAAGCACGGTGAACGTACCGCGGAGCTTGTTAACCACGAAGGTCGTGAGCGCCTCGCCCTCGACATCATCCGCGATGATAACGAGCTCCTTGCGACCGGCTGCCGCAACCTTCTCGAGGAGGGGAAGTATCTCCTGGATGCCGCCAATCTTCTTATCGGTGACGAGGATCTGCGCATCGCGCATCTCCGCTTCCATGCGTTCCGGGTTCGTAACCATGTATGCGGACACGTAGCCCTTGTCGATCTGGAGGCCTTCGACCACTTCGTAGGAAAGGTCCATGCCCTGACTCTCCTCGACCGTGACGACACCGTTCTTGCCGACCTTCTCGACGGTCTCAGCAATGATGCGTCCGAGCTCTTCGCTCTCGGCGGATATGGTCGCGACCTGCTGTATGTCCTTGCGGCCCTCCACCGGCTTTGCCATCTTCTTGAGTTCGGCTATAGCCGCGTCGCGCGCCTGCTCCATGCCGCTTCGTATGCCCATCGCGTTCGCACCGCGGGTGAGCGAAGCGAGTCCCTCGTTCACCATTGCTTCGAGAAGCACGACGGTTGTGGTAGTGCCGTCTCCGGCAACGTCGTTGCTCTTGTTCGCGACTTCCTTCACCATCTCCGCGCCCATGTTCTCGAACTTATCCTTGAAGGAGATCTCTTTCGCGATGGAGACACCATCGTTGGTGATCCTTGGGGCTCCGTAGCTTTTCTCGAGCACGACATTGCGGCCACGGGGACCGAGCGTGACCTTTACCGCGGATGCGGCTTTCTGGAGGCCTGCATGAATGCTCTTGCGTGCTTCTTCGCCGAATAGGATTTGCTTTGCCATATCGTTTGAAATTGGAATTAGATAAACAGGGAAGTCGAAGGGGAGTAAGAGTTACTTGAGGACCGCAAGCACGTTCGACTCGGAGAGGATGTAGTATTCCGTGCCGTCTATCTTCACTTCGTCATAGCCGTACTTGGAGAAGAGGACCTTGTCGCCGACCTTAACCGTCATAGGGATGAGGTCGCCCTCGTCGCCGTACTTGCCGGGACCAGCCGCAACCACAGTTCCCCGCTCCGGCTTTTCTGGTTTAAGCGTGTCGGGAATGATGATGCCGGAGCTTGACACTTCGTCTTTCTGTATCGGCTGGACGACGACGCGATCGCCAAGCGGCTTGATAGAGAGCGTTTTTGCTGGTGTAGCCATAGGAAAGATATTCGCTGAACGGTTAGTAAAGAGAAAACGATTAATTCCCTACTCGACGCGAGTTTTCTCGCCCCGAAGTTATCCCCAGTATATGAATCCCCTTCGGGAGCGTCAAATGGGCTCGTATGCTTACGCGCTCCTGCGACCGGTCTTCAGGAGTTTCGACAGTACTGCGAGGAGTTCAAGACCTTCCTGTCGCGTAACGTGCATCTCGCTATCAGAATCTGGACCGGCGATATAGAGCAGGATGCCCGGAACCCCTCCTATCGGTTCTTCCTTGGCTCGCACATATATGTCATTCCCCTTCTCGTTCGTGAACCGGTTTGAAATGAGTCGTCCAAGTGCCATATACGTGCAGTGTAGCGCGGCTTGGTGTCTGGGACGAAGTTAGAACTTTTAATAAATTATTAAAATCCTACTCGAGTACTGGCCGCGGGGTATGATACTTGACTTATTCGTTTTTTATGTAAATATACTCCACATCAGCTTGCTTCGGCCTGCTGGGCCACTAACAAGGTCACTCTGCCTTGTATCGAACTGCTCAATGCTGAGCTACTCGATTCATTCAGATAGTGGGAAATCTCTTACCGAGGGATAAACATGAGTATGTCCATTACGGTCGCGGAACCGTGGGTCCAAGACGGGGACTACATCATCAACCTGACCAAGCACGTCGTGGGAGTGAGACTACTTCGCGCCCACCGAGAGCGGGATAAGGGAGCTGATGCTCACAAGCTCTACGAGCAGCTTCATCTGCTAATCCAGCAGAAGGCATACGAGATGAGCAACGAGACGCTCGGGCGCATCTGTGCGTACGGGACGCCGCATGGTGCTCATCTCCCTGGAGAAAAGATCCCTGGTGCGCGATTCCGTCATCAAACCGGATTCGTTCACCTCCCGGCGCCCAATTTCTACATGCACTCGTTTAACGGCCATGGCCTTCTCGCGAGAGTAGCGACGCAGGTCATCGTCTGCGTGGCGCGCGACCTGATCCTTCAAGACCAATGGCAGCGGGAGGCTGGAGTAGAGTCTCCGCCGTCCTATTTGTAGCCGTCTGGAGTCGCCCGGAATATTCCTGTCGCGTCCGGGCGGCTTCTTTTTATTTATACACTTATGTTGGCAGAGCAGGTATCGAACCCGCCTAGACAACCTTGAAACCGGCCCCTATCCATGCTATCCTCCCCACCAAGATGCAGACTATTATAGGCCTTTTGCCCTACATCGAGATAACGCTCGCGGTGCTCCTCATAGCGGGAATCGTGCTGCAGAACCGCGGCGCGTCCCTTGGCGGCGCCTTCGGTGGCGACAATTTCGCTTCGACCTTCTACAAGCGCCGCGGCGCTGAGAAGTTCCTGTTCAATGCTACGATTGTGCTCGCCGTTCTCTTCGTGCTTTCGGCTGCTGCCGGGTTCTTCCTCTAACCCCTTTCGTATGTCGCTCCCGCGACTCTCTACCCTCTTTTCCGTACTAACCAGGCGCAGGCATGTTCCGGCGTTCGAATGGCTTTCCGCGCACATATGCGGACTACGCCCCGGCGACAAGCTCATTCTCGGGTTCCTCGGCGCGCTTATCGTGGCGTCGAGCCTTATAGCCTTGTTCGCACTCGAGCGCTCAGTCCTCGTGCGCGTACCTGCTCATGGCGGAACGCTCACCGAAGGCATCATCGGCTCTCCCCGATTCGTGAATCCCCTGCTCGCACTTTCGGACGCCGATCGTGATCTCACTGCGCTCACGTACGCGGGCCTCATGAAAGTGGACGGCGACGGTATGCTCCAGCTGGTACTTGCAGAAAGCTACAGTGTGTCCGAAGACGGGAAAGAATACGTGTTCGTGATACGGGAGGATGCACGCTTCTCCGACGGAACGCCCGTAACCGCGGACGATGTCGTCTTCACCATCGAACGGGCGCAGGATCCAGCACTTAAGAGCCCCGAGCTTGCGAACTGGGCGAGCATTAAGGCGGATGTCGTGGATGCACGCACCGTCCGGTTCCTACTGCCGAAACCGTACGCACCGTTCCTTATCGACACTACGCTCGGTATCCTTCCGGCGCACCTCTGGCGAAACATTCCCGCGGACGAATTCCCCTTCTCCCCACTTATGACGAAACCGGTGGGAGCAGGTCCGTTCCAGATCGCGAATGTGGCACGCGGAAGTGACGGCAGCATCAAGGAGATAGAGCTCAAGCCGTTCGCAAAGTACGTGCTCGGGAAGCCGTACCTCGACCGCATCCGGGTGAAGTTTTTTGATGATCTGCAGGCGCTCCAAAGCGCGTATAAGTCAGGGAGCATCGAGAGCGCGCACGGCATTGCGAGCGATACTGCGCTGCGTGCTCCCTATTCGCGCGTCTTCGGCGCATTCTTCAACAGCGACCAGAACCCCGCGTTTGCGAGGCGTGAAGTGCGGGAAGCGCTTTCGCTCGCGGTTGATCGTACGCGCATCGTGAACGACATACTCGGCGGGTATGCAACTGCGCTGATGGGTCCCGTACCGCCTGGTAGCAGCGTAACGCAGCCGGCACTACCGGAAGGCAATAGCGTCGAGCTCGCAAAAGCTGCCCTTACGGACGGAGGCTGGGCACAGGATCCCGAGACCGGCCTATGGTCGAACGCGAAGGAGAAGATTACCCTCCCCTCCATCACGCTCAAGACCTCGAACGTTCCCGAACTCAAGGCTATTGCTGCCGAGATCGAGAGCGACTGGGAGGCGCTCGGCGTGCCAGTAGAAGTCGAGCTCTATGAGCCGGGAGACCTCGCAAGCGACGTAATACGTCCGCGCGCCTATGAAGCGCTTCTCTTCGGCATGGTTATCGGACGCGACCAGGATCTGTACGCGTTCTGGGACTCTGGCGAGCGTCAGGACCCCGGCCTCAACATCGCCGCATACGCGAATAAGACGGTGGATGGCCTCCTCGATGACGCGCGCACCGAGCTCGACCCTGAAGCAAAGCAGGCTGCTCTGCAGCGTATTTCGGACGCTATTGCGCTCGATTTCCCCGCCGCCTTTACGCATGCCCCCGACTTCCTGTATGCTGTACCTAAGAGCGTGTACGGGGTCCGCCTTCCGCAGATAACCTCGCCGTCTGACCGATTCAACGACGTCAGCACCTGGTACCGGGAAAGCGAGTACGTATGGCCATTCCTGGTTCCGGCGAGTGAGTAGTAGATAGTCCATAGCGAAGCCGGATACGTCCCCTTCTCTCCTACGGACTGCCCATTGCGCACTCGTGTCAGTCGACCCGTGCACAACCACAACTAGCAAACTAATCATTTACCATATGTCAGCAGCACCCGCGCCGGCTCCGGCGCCAAGCCCCCGCCCTCAACCGGCATCACAATCAGAGCAACCGCGCATTCCGCGCGATAGCGGACGCCCTCCGCGTGACCGCGGTCCGCGCCCGAACAGCGGCGCACCACGCAGTGACGGTTCCCGCCCCCCTCGTGGAGGAGGCAATCGTACTCTTCGCCGTCCTGTCCGCCGCCAAAGCGGCGGTGCACCCGATCGCAGCGGTCCACCGCGCGAGAAGAAAGTAGCCGATTATTATCCTGAAGCGCCTGCCAAGGACGTCGTCCGCGTCGTCCCGCTCGGCGGCGTCGAGGAGGTCGGACGCAACATGTTCACCATCGAGACGAACAACGATATCTTCATCTTCGATGTCGGCTTCCAGTTCGTCTCCGAGGACACCTCTCCGGGCGTCGACTACGTCCTTCCGAACACGAAGTACCTCGAGAAGAACCAGGATCGCATCAAGGGCGTATTCATAACCCACGGCCACCTCGACCACATCGGCGGCATCCCGTTCCTGATGAACCGCTTCGGCAACCCGACCATCTACACGCAGAACCTTTCCGCGGTGATGATCAAGAAGCGCCAGGAAGAATATCCGGATATGCCGGAGCTCGATATCGTCACGGTAGAGCCAGGGAGCACCATGACCATCAGCAATACGAAGGTCCAGTTCTTCCCCGTTACACACTCCATTCCCGATTCGATGGGTATCGCAATCTCGACCCCGTACGGAAACGTCATCGCTACCGGCGACCTCAAGCTTGATCACAACAATGGCATCCCGACGGAAGCCGAGGCAAAGAAATGGGGAGCGTTAGGCAGTCAGAAGAACCTCCTCTTCATCGCCGACTCGACCAACGCCGAGCGCGACGGGTTCTCGGTGCCTGAGCGCAAGGTGCACGAGACTCTCGAGGAGATCATTAAGACGGTGCAGGGCCGCCTCATCATCGGCACCTTCGCGTCGCAGTTCGAGCGCATGGTCCGTATCATCCAGATCGCGGAGAGCCTCGGGAAGAAGATCGTGACCGAGGGCCGCTCGATAAAGACGAACCTCGAGATCGCGCAGAAGACCGGCCTTCTCACCGTAAAGAAAGATACGCTCATCAGCGCGCAGGAGATCGGCGATTACCCTCCCGACAAGATCGTCGTGCTCGCTACCGGCGCACAGGGCGAGGAGTTCGCTGCCCTCATGCGCATCGCGACCAAGCAGCACAAGAACATACAACTCACGAACCGCGACACCATTGTCCTCTCGTCCTCGGTTATCCCGGGCAATGAGATCAGCGTCCAGAAGCTGAAGGACAACCTCTACCGCAACGGCGTGACGCTCATCCACTACCGTTCCTCGGACGTTCACTCGACCGGGCACGGCAACACCGGCGAGCTCATCTGGATCAACCAGCAGGTGGGCGCAAAGTTCTTCATGCCTGCGTACGGCTACTACTCCATGACCAGTTGCCACGCCAAAGCAGTTGAGCAGGCAGGACGCCCGCGCGAGAGCATCATCCTCGCCGATAACGGCAGCGTCATCGACATCGTCGAGAACGGCGAGAAGCTCTTCTGGCACAAGGAGAAGGTCCCGTCCGCCCCGCTTGTTGTCGATGGGTTCTCCATCGGCGATATGCAGGAGGTGGTCATCCGCGACCGCCAGATGCTTGCCAAGGACGGCATGTTCGTGATTATCGCGACCGTAAACCTCAAGACCGGCAAGCTCCGCAAGTCTCCGGACATCATCTCCCGCGGATTCGTGTACCTGCGCGAGAGCCAGGACATGCTCAATCAGGCGCGCCTTCTCATCAAGAAGACCGTGGAGGACTCTACCGAGGGTATGGACCCCGTCGACCTCGACTTCGTGAAGAATGCGCTCTCCGACACCATGAGCGGGTACCTCTTCACGAGGACCAACAAGGCGCCGATGGTTATTCCGGTTCTTATCGGAGTGTAAGTTACCCAACGTCTCGCAAAGAAACATGCCGCACCTCGTGCGGCATGTTTCTTTTGTGCCAATTCGGACAACCAGGATGCTAAAATATTCGTAATGCACCCGCGCTTGATCCTTTCGGTCGGTAACTTTTTTAGTGCCGCGCACTTCTTCTTGATCGTCTATATCATCGCGCCCTACCTCGCGCTCTTCATGCCGGCCGCACAAGCCGGTCTTGTTGTCTCACTCGGTGCGATCATCACGCTCAGCGTATTCCCGTTCATGCCGCGACTCGTGTGTAAGTTCGGCGCGAAGCGGTTGGTTATCATCCTCGCGTTCCTCCAGTCGGTGAACCTGTTCCTGCTGGCTGGTGCGCCGATGATGGTGCTCGCTATTGCCTGCATCGCGCTCTCCTGCGCACTATCGCCGCTCATCGCGTATCAACTCGACCTCCTCCTTGAGGCAACCATGCGTGGCGAGAGCACTACCGGCCGGGTCCGTACCGCCTTCCTTACCGCCGGCAACCTGGCGCTCATAATGGCGCCAATCGCGATAGGCTTCCTGCTCGATGATAGCGAGCGATACTCCCTCGTATTCCTGGTTGCGAGCCTCTCGCTCGCACCGTTTATTGCGCTCTTTCTTATCGAGCCGCTTCCTGAAGGCCAGCCGCCGGTATTCAGCGCGGTTGGGATGACGTGCGCGTGCATCTGGAAGGATGCCGATCTGCGTGCGGCCGCACTCGGCAACGCGGTCCTCCAGTTCTTCTATCACCTCGCGCCGCTCTATATCCCGCTATATCTTCACACGGTACTCGGCATGCCGTGGGAACAACTCGGGTGGATCTTCGCCATTATGCTGCTACCGTTCGTCTTCGTTGAGTACCCCGCAGGCTGGCTTGCGGATCGGTATCTCGGGGACAAGGGCATGCTCATAGCCGGGTTCCTTATCGCGGGCGTGGCGTTCGCAGCAATCGGCTTCGTTGATACCACCACACCGGTAGAAATTATCGTCGCCATACTCTTTATAAGTCGCATCGGCGCGGCGCTCGTCGAGAGCATGGTGGAGAGTCACTTCTTCCGCAGGGTCTCGGAGCGGGATGCGAATACCATCAGCGTATTTCGCATGACGCGCCCCCTATCGGCGCTTATCGCCCCAGTGTTCGCGAGCATCATCCTCTTCGCCGGAAACTACCTCATCTTCTTCCTTATTGCAGGCGCCTTGATCGCAGCGCTCGGCGTTATTGCAACTATCGGCATACATCAGGTTGCTATTCCTCGTGCACAGAAGACCTCCATTATCAGCCTGGAAGCCGGAACCGTCGGTTCGTAAGCTCGACAAGCCCTTCTTTTGTAAGGGAGGCGAGTTGCGAACGCATCTGTCCTTCCCGCTCGGGACCAAGGAGCGCGATGAGGAAATCTCCTCTACGAGGACTTCCTACGAGTGCTTTCAGAATCGCTCCGCGTGCCTGACGCTTCGAGCCCTCGAACTTCGTTTGCTTTGCGTATCCCTTGCTTTTCACGTTTACTCGCACGCCACTTCGCTTGAGCATTGAGCCATAGTCCATGAGCGCCGAATACCACTCGCGGGCCTTACCCTCGGGATACGCTTTCTCGAGTATTGAAACTATCTCGCTATCAGGAACCTTCTCTTCTCCCGGAAAGAAATGATGGATAACTGCCGTACGAATATTCGTCTCGATGAATATCACATCGGTGTTCTTGCTGAATGCTGCTATCGCTCCTGCCGTGTACGGACCCACACCGGGAAGCATCTCAAGCTTCTCGGGAGTCGTCGGCATCTTTCCACTGAAATCTACCCGCACCATTTTCGCTGCCTCATGCAGCATCTTTGCGCGGCGGTTGTAGCCGAGTCCTTGCCAAAGTGTGAGAACGTCTGAAAGCGGAGCGCTCGCAAGGTCTTCTATCTTCGGGAACCGATCGAGGAATGCGCGATAGTACGGGATGACCCGCTCCACCTGCGTCTGCTGCAGCATTACTTCCGACACGAGGATACGGTACGGATCCTTCGTTCGCCTCCACGGAAGCGTTTGTCTTCCTTCTTTCGCGTAGTACGCGAGGACGGTTTCCCTAAACCGTTTCGGTGTCATGTACCGCTTCGGCAGAGGCCGGGGTGGACGGTACGAACGGAGGCGCTACCGGAACAATGAGCATGGCGACCAAATACGCGAGGATGCCCGGGACGATACCGGTTGCGAATGTAGCGAGGAGGTAGACCAGACGGATGATCACAGGGTCAGTGTCGTAATACTCGCCGATCCCGCCGAGGACGCCCGCAATGACCTTATTAGTGCGGCTTCGATACAGTCGTTTTTCCATATGTGTTCAGTATATCAAATCCTCCTTATGACTTTGTGTACATTTTCTTTGAAATTGACAAAATGAATAAGTATGTAAGTCTGCTCTCTAGATGGACGACTGACCCAATCAAGGGCCGTCTATGGAGTCCGCTTCTATGCGTCGTATATTGATTACCTTGGCTGCTGGCACGCTGGCCATTTCTTGCCCGGCGTATGCCTCTCCGGGCGACAGCTACGGCGCGGACGTGCCGTCGCCGAGGCTCAAGACGGCACCCGCGGGGGCCCCGAAGAACGACGACTTTCACAGACACACTGACGAGCACGGTCGGATGAAGTCGACGCCCTGTCAGCCCGGCTACAAGGATGCGGCATTGCGCGTCTATCTCCGCAGCTACAGGAACAACGTTATATTCTCGGAGATCAGCGCAGTGTGCATTCGGCAAGGTCTCCGCGACTGTTCTGCCGGTCAGATGTTCGAAGAGCGGGTCGTGACGCCCGGCGGGCACGGCCGAAGGTACGACTTCTACCTGGTCTGCAGGTCCGAGCCTCGGGTCTAGTCCACTTCAACCCAGACTGCAGGCGGAGCTTCGCTCCCCTGCGGTTTTTAATTATTTCGATTTCGGCCAACGATTGGCCGCTGGCGGCCAAAGCTTCGTGAGCGGATGGTTCTCGCACGGATGCGGGAGCGCAGGACACAGATATCGGCCATAGAGCACGAAGCCGTTGTTCACGTATTTCCAATCGTTCTTCGGGATGAGCATCTCAAGATCCTTTGATATCCTCGTAAGCTCAGTGCGGTTGGTGAGATCGAAGCGCAGTGCGAACCGGCGGACGTGCGTATCGGTTGGGATGCCTTCATAGATGCCGTAGAGCTCGCCGAGCACCACGTGCGCAGTCTTGTACGCGATCCCGGGAAGCCGCACGAGCTGGGCTTCAATCTTGGGTATCTCGCCTCCGAACTCATCCCTGATCATCTTCGCGGTTGCGATGATGTGCTTCGCTTTGTTCTGGAAGAACGTGATGGAAGAGATCTGCTGCGTGAACGTCGCCAAGTCAGCATCCGCAAAGTCATTCACGGTCTTGTAGTTCTTGAAGATCACCTCCGTGACCAGATTCACGCGCTTGTCGGTCGATTGCGCCGACAGCATGACTGCTACAACGAGCTGTATAGGGGTCGTATAATTGAGCTCGGTTGCCGGTTTCGGATACGCTTTCTTAAGATACGCGATCAGTTTCTTCGCCCGTGCCTTTCGTTCCTCGAATATTTTCTCAGGCATGCCCGTTAAGATCAGCGAGCACGTCAGCCGCATGCAGTTCCGGCTTCACTTTTTCATACACTCGCTTGATGCGCCCATCCGGGCCGATGAGGAAGGAAGTGCGGAACACGCCGTCATATTCGCGTCCCATCATCTTCTTCCGGCCCCATACGCCGTAGAGATTCACTACCTCCTTCCCTTCGTCAGCCAGGAGCGTGAATGCGAGACCGTACTTCTCGGAGAACTTCTTATGACTCTTCACCGAGTCCGCAGATACCCCGAGCACAACCGCATTGAGCTTTGAGAAGTCGGGTTCAGCATCCCGGATGGCGCAGGCCTCCTTCGTGCAGCCGGGCGTATCATCTTTCGGATAGAAATACAGGAGAATGTTCTTGCCCCGATAACTCGAGAGCGCGTGCATGCCGCCGTCTTGATCGGGAAGCGTGAAATCTGGGGCGATGTCTCCAACCTGCGGCATCGAACTCATATCCGGCTACTCAACGGAAAGGTCCGCAAGATCATCGACGTCCTGTTTGCCGAATGCGAACGTGTAGCCGATCGAGACGATGGCGCCGGTAGCGGCCAGGAAGAGTATGAATATCACGAGGGCGCCGAAGACCGGGATAGCGCCGATAACCGAGAGCACGAGCATGCCGAGCAACGCTATCTTCCAACTCACGTCAGTGCGCTTGAGCACGCCGCGCGAGAGCGCGCTTCCGGCGATGATGCCCGCGTACACGTACCCGAGCAAAAGCAGGAGCGCATAGGAAGCGGCGAGCATGAACGCCACCGCCATGCCTACGAACGAGATGAGGAGCAGGAAGATGAGGACGGGTGTCGCGATAACGATAGCAAACCCGAGAAGCGCAAGCAGTATGAACCGGCCGGGCGTACGCGCTATGGCGCGATCAGCTACCGTCTGGGTAAAGAGCGGGAAGAGACCGGCGAGAAGCCCTGCCGCTATCAGGAGCGCGATGATCTTCACGACGTAGAGAACTCCCGCACCGGCTATCGCAAACGTTTCCGCCTGCTCGACCGTCGGGAGATAGGTCGCGGCACCGGTGTAGTTGACGCCGTTATCGATGACTGCAGATACCGGGATTCCCGCCTGCTGCGGCGCATCGTACTTGAGCGCGCCATGGATTACAGTGCCCTCGCCGAGCGTAACGCTGTCCGAGGCGACGATAGCGACGTCGCCATCAAACTCGCCTGAAAGTATGACGTCGGCGCCATAGATGGTGACTGGTCCGCCGCTACCGGTAAGCTGCACGTTCCCGCCGATGATATGCACGTCGCTTGCGGAGGTCGACGCAACGACCGAGCCTCCCGCGAGCATCAAATCGCCGGTTACAGGACCGGTGACCGTTATCTGCGCTCCGGCAGCACGCAGATCTCCCGCTACTGCCTTGCTCGCAAGCACCGTACCCCCGACAAGCAGTGCGTCGCCCATAACGGGAGCCGAGAGCGTGAGAGTGCCTCCGAAGGCCGCAACGTCAGCTGGGAGCGGGACCGTCACCGTGATATCGGTTCCGGTGAGATAGGCGTTCCCGGGAGGTGCCTCGGATACGACGAGCGTACGATTGCTGAGCAAAGTAGCCGCCGCCGCCTGAAGCGGTATCGCTCCCATAAGGAGTACGGCCGCGAATATACCGAGGCGCTTCATAATAGGCCTATGGTATCACAATGCCCCCTGAGTCAAGATTTACCCTCCCTGCTATACTTTTCCTATATGGAACCCGTCACCAAGACCGAAGAGGAGTGGAAGAACGAGCTGAGCCCTGAGGAATACCGCGTCCTACGCGAAGCAGGTACCGAAGCCCCGTTCACGGGGAAATTCGTGAATAACCATGAGACCGGCATGTATACCTGCCGCGCCTGTGGGTCTGCGCTGTTCTCGTCCGAAAAGAAGTTCGATTCTGGGAGCGGCTGGCCCTCCTTCACCGACCCTGCCGTAGCAGCAAACGTAGGCACACGCGACGATAGCTCGCTTGGGATGCATCGCACGGAAGTGTACTGCAAGACCTGCGGAGGCCATCTGGGACACGTCTTCGATGACGGTCCAAAAGATGCCGGCGGCAAGCGGTATTGCATCAACTCGGTGTGCCTCGGCTTCGAGCAAGAGGACGCTCAGAAATAAGCAATCAAAAACGCGCCCCTCAAGGCGCGTTTTTTGTTCTCGTTTCTAGGATTAAAGCGCTTCCAATTCTGCGTCTTCTTCTTCGTCAGCCGCAGCATCCTTGAACGCCATCATGTCCTTCCCGATCTCCTCGAGCACGTCTTCCGGCACCTCTTTTTCGGCCGTCGGAAGCAACTCCTCCTCTTCCTCCTTCACGTGATGTTCGATGTTCTCCTTGAGCACTTTCACGGTTGCATCAAATTCTATGTCTTCGGGAGAGAGCCCTTGGAGATCCTCCATGAGGCGCTTGGCGCCCGTATGTTCGATATACGCTTCCGCAACCATCTTGTCGTCTTCTTTGGTGAAAGCTTCCATGAATGCCGGGTACGCGATGGTCTCCTCCATCTCGGCGTGGAGCGTGAGTTCCTTGATGAGCTGGTCGACGATGCGCTGCTTCCCTTCGTATGCACGATCGCCAAGCGATTCGTACTCAGAGAACAACGCCTCGACGGTTCGATGGTCGTTCTTGATTATTTCTATTGGGTCCATTGTCAGAAAAGAAGTTACGAGAAATGCGGAGCGATCGCTCCGCATACTCTTGTACCCTTCCGACGATGAGCGCCGTATGAAGTCCTATATGTGGCAGGTAGCCGAAGGATGCTTCTCGAAATACCGCTGATGGTATTCTTCCGCGCGGAAGAATTCTGACGCCTTGGTTACTTCGGTGGCGACCGCCTTTGGCGCAAGTTTCTGCGCATACTCGCTCTTCACCTTTTCCGCGACCTCTTTTTGCTCGTCAGAAAGGTAGAACACGCCGGAACGATACTGGCTTCCCACATCCGGTCCTTGTCGATTTACCTGCGTCGGATCGTGCAACGTGAAGAACTTTCGTACGAGTGTCTCGAAGGATACCGTTTCTGGATCGAACGTGACCCGCACGGCCTCGGCATGCCCGGTTGTATCGGTGCATACCTCGCCATAGGTTGGGTTCTGCGTATGTCCTCCCGTGTACCCACTCTCGGCATCCGTAACTCCAGGGACGGCGAGAAACGCCGCCTCGACGCCCCAGAAACACCCCGCGGCGAATATAGCCTGCTCTGTTTTGGTCTCCATATGCGTACAGTATACCGCCGAGACCGGTTCAGCTGAAACCTTCCATATAACTGCTGGTTCTAGCTGATAGAGGGGCAAGCACCTTGAAAGACGATGATACGAGACGGCCTCGCTGTCTCGTCGGCAAGATATATTCTTGTTCGACTTACCATTCACCTTCTCCGTTATGCCTATCTTGCAAGCTATCGGTCTCGGTGTGCTTATCATCGTCCTCAAATTCCTCGCTCCCGCCGTCCTTTCCGAAGGAGAAAAGACCGTAGTCGCGTTCCTGCATGGCGCATTCGTCTCAGCTACCGTAGCTACCGACCTCGCCGCATCTGCTGGAACCATACCGCTCTCTCAAGAGCCGTTCGTTCTCCCGCACGTGACCCCCATCCAGGAGCCCTGACTCTCTTTCTCTCCCGCCACCCGAAGGCCATCCTAGGATGGCCTTTCGTACTTACCGCTCCTCTCCTTCGAAGCCCTGGACCAGCTCGCCGAACTCAAGGCGTTTCGTATCGAGCACTAGATGGATGCTCTTGTTGATCGAGGTCGAATCCGCAGTCTTCTCAGCATAGTTCACCACGACCGACCGTCCTTCTCCTTTTTCCGTAGTCTGAGGTGCAATACCTTCTCCGAGCATAACTGCCGCCGTTCCCTGATATCCCTTGTCTCGCTTGAGCGCTCCTACCGCATAGAAATACATGCTGCTTCCCGTTTCCTGCGTGATGAGGAAGACAACATCATCGGTACCGTCTCCGTCGATGTCATGCCGCACCTCATTGCCGAAATAGCGCACGACTGTTTTAGATATCCCGTCAGGTCCCGTAACGTCTTCCGCGACTCCGCCATGAAGCGTTACGAACTCGCCTCGCATGATGAACGGTACGCCCGCGACGTCACTCGAGAGCGCACTATCCTCCCTTGCGAAATAGTGACACAACGCGATACCCGCTAGAGCGACGAGTACAAGCGCGGCAAGGATTAAAAGATTCCTCTTCATAGAGCACGCTTGCCTGACCGCTTGCGTCGTATCACGTGCATGAGTAAGCCAAGCAGCAGCACGCTCAAGGCGCCCGCCGCGCCTCCCATAAGGAATTCAGAGGAGACCGAGAACCATCCTGTAGCTGCCCGTGGATACACTTCAAGCGGGAAGGTTGCTTCAATCTTCTTCTGATCATAGATGCTTCCTGTCTCCTCCTGGTTATACCGAACTACGAGCGAATACTTCCCCGCATGCTGGAATACGTACAAGAAGCTGAGCTGTCCGAATACCGGGCGGGCTATCGGTCCCGCGAATATCGTACGACCATGCTCGCTCCCATCCTCTTCGACGATGCGGACCCATAGGTCCTTAAAGACCGCCTCCTCTGTACGCGCCGCGTCCTTAAAGAGATTGAAGGTGAAAGTGCCCGAGACATCGGACTCTATCTTGAGACCGCCGTAATCGACATCGATGATATAGCCCTCGGTCGTGGTAGCCGTGAACGGAAGCACGCCCTCCCCGTGCGCCTGTACGCCCTGCGGCAGGAGACACACCGCAAGCAGCAGGACTACGGGGACTAGGAACCGTTCCAATCGAATGGTCATAGTATTACGCGATAGCACACACGCCGGACCGTTCAATCTTGCGTACGAGTACATATCCCGAGATCAGCAGAAGCAGAATCCCGAGGATACTGAACTCGAGGCCCCCGAGCGGCAGCAGCGTCGCGAACGCCCCTGCGCCGATTATTGGGATGAGAGCGGACAGCACGAGCGATCCGCAGGAGGCGCATCCGATACCAACGAAGGCAGAGAGCATACCGAGCCCTGACACGCCCATGGCGCTCACATCCTGCGCGCGCTTACGTAACGCAAAAGCTGCGAGTGCTATAACCAGACCCGACAGGAATACGCTTATAAGAAGCAGTGCGAACCCGAACCCGGTTGCATTCTCCGCGGGAGAGCCGAGCAGGGAGAATAGGAATGCGGCTTTCTCTCCAACTGGCGCCGCGGACGCGAACACGGGTCCGAGCACGCCGAGGTTCGGGAAGAAGGCCACGATAGCGAAAAGCACCAGCATCGCGGCAATTGCTATGCTCGTGCTCCTGGCTTCCTTGAACACCGTTCGCAGGGTGCCGAGCATCCGATTATGTACCGGCGAGTGCGACATCGACGAGCTTGTTGATTGCCGTGATCGGCTGCGCGCCTGAGAGCGGGTACTGCTTGCCGTCCGCGCCGACGATGATGCTCCACGGCGTTCCCCGTCCGCCCGTTTCCACCGCGTTATCAATATCGTCCTGGATCTTCTTTGCGTACTTGTCAGACGAGACGCAGGCATTGAATGCGGTGACGTCGAGTCCGACGAATGCGGCGATCTTCGGAAGCTCGCTGGGATCGAGCCCGTCGTTCGAAGGGGTTATCTCCATCATCCGGTCGACGTACTTCCAGAACACCTCATCGCCTCCCTGCTCTGCCGCACATTCGGTAGCGACCGCTTCTGCGCGTGCGCTCTGATGGAGCTGATCGAGCGGGAAATGGCGATATACCCACGCTACTTTCCCCTCTGCGCCATAGGTGGCCATAACCTCCATCATGGTGTCATGGAAACGCTTGCAGAACGGGCACTCGGTATCGGAATACGCGACTATCTTTACCGGCGCGTCGGGATTGCCACGGATGTGATCTTCAGCGGTAACCGGACGCATCGCCTCAAGATTCACTTTCTCTTCCGCTTGAGCCGCTACTCCTCCAAGCGGATTAGGCGCGTACTTGGTTATGAGTATCGCTCCGGCAATTATCAGCGAACCGATAAGTATCGCGACCGGGGTCGTGAGCGCAACGTTTGATGCGGCCTTTGGGGTTGGTTCGTGTTCCATAGATATAGGTAGTAGGGTCAGTTATGACGCAGTGCGATCAAGCTCTGCCTGGATAAGCGCACGGAAAGCTTCAGGTGACGGCGGGCTCGCGATTTGCAGCCCCTGGAGGAAGAACGACGGCGTGCCGTTGAGCTTCAGGTCCCGGGCCTCCGTCTTGTTTCGTTCGACACGCTCCTTCACGCTCTCGGACGCGAAATCCGTCTTGAACTGCTCCATATTGAGGCCGATTTTCTGTGCATAGGTTTCAAAGACTTCAGGAGTAGCCGACTGCTTTCCTCCCCACTCCTTCTGGTTCTCGAACAGAAGATCGTGCATTTCCCAGAACTTTCCCTGGCGGCTCGCAGCCTCTGCTGCGAGCGCTGCAGGATACCCGTTGATGTGGCCCTGGAGCGGGAAATAGCGTACGACGAAGGTTACGCGGTCCCCGAACTCCTCTTCCATCTGCTTCACGAGCGGATAGTACGCGGCGCAGGCAGCGCATTCGAGATCGAGATACTCGACGACCGTGACCCTGCCGTTCTCCGCTCCTTTGACGTGATCGTCAGCGGTGACCGGCGGAAGCGGGATCGCAACGCCTGCCGCAGGCTTCGTACCGAGCAGGGAGAGCGCGAACGCGAACCCGAGAACTACGATCACAATCCCGCCCGTCCATAGCATTGATTTCGTTGTCATATGGGAAGAGTATAGCAATTTCTACACACCTGTCCTTTGCTCCCGTTTTGCCGCCACATGGGCGAATGCAGCGAGTATGAGCATGCTGCCGAATACTAGGATTCCCATGAGCGGGATGGTTACGAACCCGAACGTCAGTATCGGCGAGTCAGTACAGGCCGGCAGGAGACCGCCCGACGAGCATGGCAGCGCGAGCGTGTTGCCGAGGACGAGGCCCTGGAAGTGGTAGTAGTAATGGTAGGAAGCGTAGAAGAGACCGAAGAGCGCGAGTATGCCGATGGTGATATGTGCTTCCTTAGTCTTGTACCAGTACGCGACACCCGCGATCACGCTTATCGGGAAGAGGAAGATACGCTGCCACCAGCAGAGTTCGCAGACCGGGGTGAGATACGCGAGCTGGTAGATCAGCGCGCCGACGATTGACGCAGCAGACAGAAGTCCGAGAACAGCGATGAACTGCCGATAGGTATGCCGCTCTACGTGCCTTCGCACCGATGGGACGAGGAAATACAGCACCGTACCGATAAGCACGGTACCACTTATCGCGAGTAATCCGATCGAGAGCAGAGCTGAGAATTGGTCGAGTGTCATGACTGGTATCATACCCTACCGAAATATGTGCGCGTACTGCATAGCGTTACTCGACCGTAACGGTGAATGATGAGGTTCGGACCACGCTCTCATGGCTGAATTCGCCGAATATCGTGTAGGTGCCGGGACTCGGGAACGTGACGTGCGCCTCTACTACGGGTCCGAACCGGGCGGGCGGCGGCGCATGCTGATGCACCGTACTTGTCGGGAGCGGTTTGGTCACGGTACCGAACGGATGCACTTCCCCATGCGTATGGATGAACGCGGAGAGATCGTTCTTTACCACCGCCAGATGCATCGCGGCCCCCAGATACGGCGCAAGATCGGTAACGTCTTCCCCGTTGCGCGTTATGCGGTACGTAAACGTTTCTTTTCGGCCTACGAACAGCAGCGAGTGCTCGAGGCGGATCTCATAGTTATCTATCTTTTCGGGCGACGGATAGAGAGCAGGCTGAGGATCTTGAGGAATCGAACCCGCTACCGCCAGAGGAAACGTCTCGGTCACCGAAGAGAGCCCGTTCGTGTAATCGAGCGCGAGCAGATATTCTCCCGAGCGCGGGAATGTGAATGGAAGGATGAAGCTTCCGTCTTCCTGGCGCTCAGGATGCACGTGCCAGAATTCTTTCATGTCCTTGCTCGTTATCATGGCGTGCACGAGACGCTCATGCACGAGCGAGAGGAGCGCATCCTTTCCTTCCTCGTCGACGATAGATAACTCGATATCGACCGGAATGCCGGCCTGCAGATCGGTCAGCTCATGCGCGAAGTGTACGTTCGACTCTCCGGGAGACTTCAGGTACTGGTATTCGCGGCTGTCCGCGATATGGAACGCGCCGCCGAGTGCCATGCATCCTTCTCTCGGGATGGAGGACTGCGGTATCGAATCCTTGGACGGAAGCATGAGGTGCCAGGCGTTGCCGTCTGACAGACACTCCTTCTTATACGAGTTTCCGAACAGAAGCTTCGCTCCAGCAATGAGCTGGCTCGAAATAAAGATTAAGAGCAAGATGCCGAGTATCGGAGCGAACCACGCATGCTTGCCGATCGCGGGATACGTTGCGGATGAAGTCCTATACAGCAGCACGAGGAAGATGACGGCGGCGGCCGCGACAGCGATCATGACGAGCGTGAACGCATCCAGGCTGCGTGGCGGCCCGGCGCTCGGTATGAGGCTGGCGCGCGAGACGCTGAAGCTCGCGCGAGCGTCATATCCGCCTTCTTGGGACACGTTTACGGTAAGCGTGCTCGGGTTATCAAGCGGAAGCAGTGCGAGCGGGAACGCGTATCCTCCATCGAAGCGTTTCTTGAGTGCCAGGAGTACCCCCTCTTCGCTATTGGTCCCGAGGAATGCCGTCGGCTGATTGAGAGCGCTTCCCGTTTTGCTCGTGACGGTTATCAGCCCCGCCTCGTCTTCGTACGGCGACGCCTGAAACTCGATCTTAATACCCTGATCGCTCACCCTGAATACTTGTCCTCGAGACATCTCGAGCGGCGGAGACGTGATGATGAGAAGGCTTGAGAAGAAGACTACGAGTACGCCGGCTGCGAATTCTGCAGGGAGTGTGTACGCAAGGAAACGGCTGAATAGCGCCGGTCGGAAGCGATTACTCAGGACGTGGTACGTGAGTAATCCGACCGCAAGTAGGGCGGTAATCGCAAGCGGAACGAATCGCTCGCCCCAGAGCGTCGAGGAAAGATTCGAGAAGTCCTTGAGATGGAGCCATACGATATATGTGGCGCTTATCGCAACAAGCGCGGCGGCTCCCAACATGAGCTTGAATGCTTTTGGGAGCAGTTCGGGAAGGTGCGCGCGGAGCGTCGGGACCAGAAGCATCACGGAGAGAACGCCCAACATGCCGGCCCAGGCATCCTTGCCGATGAGATGCACGAAATTAACGAGGACGGATAGCTCCGGGAAGAAGGGGTTAGCGGTTGCATGACTTACCTTCGCGCGAAGATACGCGAACACGCAGAGCAGCAGGAACAGAGCGACCTCAGAGAGGGTGAGCTTTGAAGCCTGCAGGATGATCCGGCGCCGGAAGAGGAACAGGACGCCGAACGATAGAGCAACGAGCGCCCTTCCTATCGTCGCGGAACCTGCCACCGTTGCGGTATAGAGCGGGAATGCTTCGCCTATCGGTATCTCGTGCAGGCTCGCGAGCTCAAGGGTCTTAAGTAGCACATGCGATATTCCGCCGCCAAGTACGAATACGATGCCGACAGCAACGAAGGACAGATATACCCGCGAGATAGCAGAGCGTTCCCGCTCGGAAAAGCCCGGAAGCACCCTGCGTATGCAAAACGCGAACAGGAATAGGGCGCCGAGCAGGAATGAATTCCCCAAGAGTTCGACGAATATCGCTGAGGCTTCAGGAAGCGCCGAAAGCTGCACCACTTCCACTTGAGGGGTGGTACTCCCTACCACGTCTTCCTGCCCTACGAAGTACGTATAGCCGCCTTTCGTAAAGTGCCCGTCGTCCGAAGACACGACACTCCAGGTAACAATGAAGGTGCCTTCCCTGCTTTGCGGAATAGCGAGCGTAAGGACACGAGGATCACTCGGATCGACCGTGGCATTCCCCGTAGATAATCGCGCGCCGGAGCTGTCCGTGACAACGATGCGGCTTGCGCCCGGCTCGAGCCGCTCGCTGAATCTGATACTAATCTCTGAGGGAGCTTCCGTAAGGCCCGCGGACGACTTCGGCGCATAGTCTATCGGCGAAGCATGCGCAGATGCTTCCATCGGCAGAACGATGAATGCGAAAGCTACGAGTATCGATGTGAGTAGTAGTTTCATATGCAAGGACTTGCGGCGAGGTCCCGAGTACCGAGACCCCGCGAGCAAACGCTCGATTATTTCTTGCGCATTGCGATATAGGCCATGCCGAGGATCGCAAGGACGGCGACGCCCATCGCTCCCGTAGCGAGTGTGTTCGCCTTCGCGACATCATCCCTGAGACTGGTCATGGTTACGGCTGGTTCAGGGAATCCAAGATCTTCCTTTGGAGCCGGGCAACCGAACGCGCCCGTCTTGCTGATGCGAGTCACACCTTCAGAGAGGACTACTTCCTTCGTGTCCTCTTCGGCTACTGCGTGACCCGCCTGGCTGCAAGTGAAGGCGAGGTCCACTGGGGTCTCCTCTATCGTGCCGAAGAAGCGATACGAGTACGTGGTCGCGACAGTCGGATAGAAGGAAGCGCGGTATGCGCCCGGCTCATCATGTATCGGCGAGAGCGCGAGCACCTTCTTCTCAGTACCCGCTGAGATCTCTACCTGGAGCGTCTCTTCGAGACCGGCGAGCGCTCCGGCGGCAGCATGGTGGTCAGCTTCCCCGCCTGCGACATGGCCGACTTCCCGGACATGCAGGTACACACCCGTTTTGTCATCCACGGTAACTGGCTCGTTAAGCGAACCAACGACGAATTCATAGTGCTCACCATTTATCTCGAACTGCTGCACCTCGTGAGCACTGACTGAAACCGGCATGACTACGAGAGACAATGCCAGTGCGAACGCGAATAGATACTTCATCTTAGATTGTGATACTCGAACCCCAGTAAAAGGAATACGAGTGCAAACTAGAGGAAGCGTCGATAGTGCACGATGCCCCGCCTGAGCGCTTGGATGCTGGTATCGCGCGATGAGGCCCGTATCGCATAAAGCGAGAAGTGGCTCGCAGGAAGAAGCCTGGCGAGCGAGACAGCCAGAATGAACAGGAACGGAATTGCAAGCTGCACGAACGCGAACAGCTCCTTTGAGGCGGTGCTCGTCACGGTATGCATTAGGTCCGTCATCATCGCGGTTCCCGTATGGGAATGCGGAAGCGTTGCGTGCAGGATGCCGCCGAATGCGAGTATGGCTATCAGCAGCAGCGGGAGAAGGAGTGCTGATAGGTTCTTCATCGGATCTATCCTAGCAGAGGCCCGGACCGGTCCCTAGTCTAAGTCGTGGTAGCCTTGCGTATACAAAGTAAGGCACCATGGACAAACACCGGATCTATACGATGAGCTTCGCGCGAGTCTACCCGCTCTATATCGCCAAGGCGGAGCGGAAAGGTCGGACGAAAGCTGAAGTGAATGAGATCATCCGCTGGATGACCGGCTACACGCCTAAGAAACTAGAATCCCAATTGAAGAAAGGCACCGACCTGGAGACCTTCTTCGCTACAGCGCCGAAGCTCAATCCCTCGAGGAAATTGATAACGGGCGTAGTGTGCGGCATCCGTGTAGAAGACATACAGGAGCCAACCATGCGCGAGATCCGCTATCTCGACAAGCTCATCGATGAGCTCGCGAAAGGAAAAGCGATGGAGAAGATCCTGCGGAAATAGCGCGTTCTCTTTCTATACGGAAGGAACTCTATCAACCCGTATTTCGCGTTACATGATGCGGCTTCTGGCCTCCGTATTCCCCGAACGGATAGTAGATGGTTTCCGATTTCAATTTGCCGGTTAGAAGAAATCTGAAAAGATTTGGAAGTTCGGAGAGAAGCCACTTATATCCATACTTGATTGCTCGTCTAGCTGAGACCGGTAGCTCGATATGCACCAGACCGGCACGTCCGAGTTTTGCTGCCCGAATCGAATAATCGACATCTTCTCCGAGCATGATAGTCTCATCGAATCCTCCCGCGCGCTTGAACACGTCCTTTGAGGTAAGCAGGCATGAGCCGGCGAAAAACGGCCGACCGAAGAAGAGTAGCAACTTCTGCATGAGGGTAAGAATATGATACAAGCGTTTCAGATCATTCCCGGACTCAATGGGTCGAAGTAGTGGAGCCGCTACCGCATACTTCTTTTCTACCAATTCAGTAACGATCCTTTGGAATACCTCGTCTGAAGGAAAGACAATGTCGGCATCGCAGAAAATCAGAATGTCATGCGTTGCCTGTTCGGCTCCCTTGTTGCGCTGGAGGGATATTCCCCGCTCCGGACTTTGTATCAAGGTGAGTGAAGAGTCTCTTTGGAACGATGATGAGAATCGCTCGACGACGTGGACGGTCCCGTCCTCCGATGCGCCGTCGACCACGATGATATCGAGTGGGCTCGTGACGCTTACTAGGGATTCAAGCAGGCGCGGCAGATACTGTTCCTCGTTAAGCGTAGGGATGACTATGCTTACCGGCTTGACCTTCATGCCGAAAGCGTAGCACGCGGATATATTCTCTATCCGACAATACCCGCCTCACTGATCAATAAGACCACCCATATATCTAGCTTCATAAATACATTCTTTATCCCTGAAGATCTTCTCAATGCCTGAGAACGAATCGAGATCGCCCTCGAGCAAGTTTTCATACCGGTAGTCTCCGCGCCGGTAATCCGCAGGTCCACGATACGGCATATCGAGAGTAGCTTGTGACAGGCTCTCCATAAGGAACGGGTAGACATCTTGCTTCGGGACGCCCGCATCGACGAGACCGTAGTACACCATCATCCACACCGGTTTATCGTTATGAAAGACGACCTCACGTCCTCCATAGGGCTCGCCGCCGAAATAGTTGTCGTGGTAACGAAACTCACCTTGTTCAAAACGAATGGTCGTTGAGTTGTCCGGTTGCCTCTCTTTTATTGACGCATCTCCCGAGGCGTACGTCGCCCTACTCGCACCAAGGATAAACTGCCTGAGTGCATCGAGTTCCATGTTCCTATTCTATACCCGGTATACCGTCGTGGATAAATCGGGCCAGGCACCTTATTCGGTAACCCCGCTCCTCGGTTGGTGTGCGACTTCCTTTTATTGCCGGTCGACTGCGCAACACCTAAACAAACCTAATCGGACTTTGTAAGCGCTTTCAGAGACTCTCCCGTTACGCGTTCAAGGACATAACCGTATACGTGTACAGAAGGGCGAACAGCATCCACGCCAGATACGGCACGAGAAGCAGCGCCGACGTGCGAGCTTCCCTCCAGAGACGGAATATGAGGATGGCCACCGACACTCCCACAGCCACTGCGGCAGCGAACGCGAAGCCAAGCTCGTGAACTCCGAAGAACAAGTAGTTCCAGAGAAGTACCAAGAAGCTATTCAGCACATACAGGTAGATAACCGAACGGAAAGAAATCTCATCTCTCTTTGAGTGCTCCCAGAATCGGATTACCGAGAAGGCTGTGCATAGGAAGAGAACGAACCAGATGAGAGCGACGACGAGCTCCGGCGGTGCCCAGGACGGAAGCCGAAGCGTCGCATACCAATCAATGCCCAAGGTTGTTATCGCTCCTACACCGAAGAACAGGAGTGTTGCGACGTACAAGATGAACGAACGCGCGAATCGTGTGCCGGTATTCATAACTTACGGCGTAAGGTCATCAGTCGTCTCACCGTCGAATTCTTCCTCACTTTTCATGGCATCCTCCTTCGTCCTATGGACAGTTGCGTCCTTATGGTGCGGAGGTGCGTAAAGACTATAGAGCTTCAGCGGTTCGTCCGGCAGTACGTTCTTGATGTTATGCCGTACTCCCGCCGGAATGATGATGACTGAACCGTCGGTTAGATCACGCTCCACGCCGTCGAGGATGCTTTCCCCTTCCCCTTCCTCGATACGGATGAATTGATCGACATCATGCACCTCTTCGCCGATTTCACCGCCTGCGGGTATGCACATGAGCACGAGCTGGCAGTGCTCGGCAGTATAGAGAACGCGTCGGAAATCCTCGTTTTCCAGAGTTTCCTGCTCAATGTTTGAGACGAATCCTTTCATGGTGTGTGGGATTATGGGCAATTGACAGCTCCCGGTAAGTATACCGTTCCGAATGGTATACACTAGAGGCATATGACCGATCCACTTACGAGGCAGACGGCGCTCTCCTTCCTCAAGGAGCGCGCGTTCGGCGTACTCGCGACCGTATCGCCCGAGGGGGAGCCGAGAGCGAGGAGCGTCTATTACGCCTCTGATGATTCGTTCGGGATATTCTTCCTTACGCTTTCCGGAACGAGCAAGGTTGAGGACATCAATAACGATCATCATGCTGCGTTCGTTGTATCCGCTGAAGACGTGCCGCGGACGATACAGATAGAAGGCGTGATATCCGAGCTCACCGATACCGCAACAATCGATCCGATCGTGCAGGAACTCATGGATACGCTCATGAAGAACGGTCCGCATTTCGCCCCGCTTACGCACCTCGATGCAGGCCGTGTGCTCTTCTACAAGATAACGCCGAGCAGGGTGCGGTGGGCGGACTTCACGAAAGGAGACGGTACTGACGAGGTATTCTCGCAGCTTGTGCCGTAACCCGGCATACCGAAGAACGGATTGCATGGAGATACATCGGCATATGCGGGAATCAGTCGGCCTTCATGCGTAAAATTACTTGGATACCGCTTCTCGCCTGCGCGGCCGTACTTATCTGTATCCTCTTGTTCGTTCTCTTTTCTAAACCAGAGACGGGCGGTGTGGAAGGCCCAGCCGCCAACCTCTTCTCGGAGCTGTTCACGGAGCAGGAAAACACTGCTCCACATCCCCCATATATAGAGATACTCGACGGATGCGGACCGCATTTCGAAGGAGCATGCGTGAACATACGCTCGGCGCCGACGAGCACGGCTCCTTCGATCGGTAACCTCCGCACCGGCATGGTATTACCGGTTGCGACGAGCACGAGCATCGATTCCACCGGACGAACGTGGTATCGGGTTCAATTCACCGAATGGATTCGGTATCCCGATCGCGTGGCTAAGGACTGGTATGTCGCCGGAGATTTCGTCCATCCATTCTTCCCTGTTGAAGATATGCAGAATGAACCGTCAGCGAAAAAGCACATTGTAGTCGATATCTCCGAACAGAAGCTCTACGCATATGAGGGCGAGGAACTCTTCATGGAGTCTCAGGCATCGACCGGGCTCGATCTCACACCGACGCCGCGCGGCTTCTTCAGCGTGTATCGAAAGACTCCGAGCCGCTACATGCAAGGGCCGCTTCCCGGCATATCCGATCAGTATTATGACCTTCCCGGTGTCCCCTGGAACCTGTATTTCACCAAAGAGGGCGGAGCGATACACGGCGCATACTGGCATACCGAGTTCGGGAAGCAGTGGTCGCATGGTTGCGTGAACCTGCCGCTCGACACAGCGGAGAAGCTGTATGCATGGGCTCAGCTTGGTACTTCAGTTCTGGTGCAAAATTAGGAGCTGGGTGTCTGGTACGACGTTGGAACCTTTTTTGAAGGCTTTTGCTCTTAAAACATTGACAAATACATAATATATGTGTATTATGTATTTGAGCACATTCTGACAACAACTCACAAGGATTAGGTGAAATGACCGAACTTCCTGTAGTGTCCCGAGCAACCTCCGACGCCGTGATGGAGTCGGTCCGGGACAGAGCCGGTGCCGATGTCGGCAACTGGCTGAAGGAGGTCACTGAGGAGAACCCCATCATCGCCGCTCATGTGGCGGAGTGGCTCCTCAAACTCCCGCCCATGTCCGACAATGAGAGGGGCGCGTTCGCCATGGGTCCGCTCATGGTGTACCAGCTCCTCAAGGCTCAAGCGGTGGTGGACAAGATCCCCTAGTCGCACGAGTATAGTTTTCTGGGCCCGCTGGCATGTTGTCGGCGGGTCTTTTGTATAGTGGGTGTCTGGTACGACGTTGGAACCCTCACGCAATCCATGCTAGGTTCTGTCCAGACCCCAGGGAGGTGTTTATGGGCTATCAAGACAACGTGCGGGAACTGGCGAGGGAGCAGGGCGTAATGTACAGCCCACGAGGTCTGTACGAAGGGGTGTATGAGCCGGGGCTCGGCATCCAGGACCTCATCCTGTCTCGCAACGGGCAGGAGACCGTTCGAATTCAGCGAGACAGCTGGAACGGCGGGGTGCGACTCTTCGTCGAGGCTCAGGCAGTCACGCGAGTTGATCTGAGCGGCGACCTCACCAACCCCACGATCAAGGGCGATGACTTCACTGACCTGCTCGCAGATGCGGAAGTGTTCTTCGCCGACTTCTGGGCCAGAGACATGCGCGACGGCATGTCGCACTTCCTGAAGCATCTGAAGGAAGCAGATGCTCTCAAAATTGTTCCCAAACACTGATGAGACGAGCGACGGCCACCACCGTCGTTTTTTCTTTGGGTGTCTGGTACGACGTTGGAACCTTTTTGAGTAATTCCCTTAGTTAAGTACATTTTTGACTTTTATAAATAATCTTATATATTCAGCTCCAGGAACGTTCAACCTGCCCTGGAGGCGAATATGTTGTTTGGCATTGAAATGCTGGAATCCGATGATCCTCGGCAGGTCTGCCACATCATCAACGGAAACATCGGGCGGCAACACATCGTCTGTCTGTTCGAGACGGAGCGAGAGGGTTGCCACCCGATCTACACCTTCGAAGATCTTCTGAGCCATGACGCTCTGTATATGCAGGAGATCCGGGCCTCGAACCCGGCGCCTGAATACCAGGCGTTCTGCGATGAGTACGAGCGGCTCCGGTCGCAGAACCCGTCGAACGCACAGCTGCTGATGGGGCTCCTGCTTCAGGATCTTCAAGAGGGGTATCCTGACATCAGCACCCTCGGGTTTGACCTCGGCGTTTGCGTCATTCCTGCCGACGGCCAATCGACCCTGATTCAGGGCGGCACGCTCGCGTTCGGCTTCTATCCACGAGAGCAGGTTGGACAGCCGGCGCATCAAGCTTCGGGGTGGCCATTCGAACAGGCGCCGGCGATTCTCCGGCTTCCTGTCGGAGAGGAAGATCCCGGTGTGTTCTGGGGACTGGTTGGAGCGGGCATTAGCCCGAGCTTCGTGGTCCTCAATCCCGAAGCCGATACGAACTGGGAGCGGCGCAGGGACGCATTTCTTGAGATTCTTAGTCAGACGAGCGGTATCCCGCTCTTCGTCGAGAATCCCACGAAGCACTGCTTCCTCAACCACGCCTTAAACTGCCTGGTGGAGTATCTCAATCGAACCCTGGCGGAGGAAAGCACCCCGGTGGTGGTCGCGCTGAGCGATGAAGCTGAAGTCAAGTTCGGGGATGGAAAGGTGCTTCAGTTCACCCCTCGCCCCCGTCTGCGGACATCGGCCGCTTAGATCCCAGTCCCGAGATAGATTAGGCCTCGCGCTCTTATAGCGCGAGGCTATCTTTTTTGTTTGGGAGTTTGGTACGACGTTGGAACCTTTTTGCAATGACAAACTTTGAATTGGTGATATAGTCGCCCTGACTGACACCTTGGAGGCTCACATGAGCGATAAGTTCTGTATCAAGAAGAACGCGACCGCGTCCCTGAATCCCTGGCTGTGCCGCATTGCCCCGAAAATGGGAATGGGCGATGGGCTGGTCTATGCACCGCTGCTCGACATCGTGATGGGTCTCTGTGTGCTCGAAACCTTCACGTCCATAGAAAAGGCGCAGGAGTTCATCGCCGCCAACCCCGAGTCCTGCACTGACCAGTGCCTCGTCTATGCGGTGAGGTCTACGATGGGAGAAGTGGACATGGTGCCGGTCTAGAAAACGTGAAGCTGATGTAACACATCGGCTCTTTTCTTTTTATAAAATCACAGGCTGGGGCTACGCGACGAAGTTCAAACCCTTGAAGCTGAATTGAAGCGGACTGTTGAAGAAATCGCGGCCGACGAAACCCATCGAGATCAGCTTGATCTTGCCGGGTTGGTCGTTCGTCGACGGCGCGATACGGCACACGAGGCCGCATAGAAAGTCCTAACGTCCCTACGTCCACTTCCTGGTGTCGTAGCGGCACCAGACGATGCGCCTGAAGGATGCTGTCGTCCTACTCCACGGTCTCCGATTGCGCTGCCGCGACGGGCTAGACAGCCGTAGCGCGGTCGAGAATCCGGAAATGCTCGGGCGCGATCTGCTCCATCATCTCGAACAACTCGGCCAGAACCTTCTGTGTCTCAGGGACCAGAGCGGGATCAAAGCCCGCACCGGTGATGTGGGACTGATCGTTCGTAAACTTATATATGGCGTCGAGCTTTTCGGCTGAATAGTCCTGCGTCTTGAGGTACTTCATCTTCTGATATTGACTCTCGCCGTTCGGAACTTGGAAGGTGAGGAACGTGTCCCAAACCTTGCGCGCGATGTTCGGCACCGGATAGGCGCGCATGATTGTGCCGTCCTGCTCCGTCCGCATCTCCTTCAGGCGCTTGAACAGGTAATGGTACTCGCTCTCGTACTGCCGAAGCTCCTTGTCCATTTCGACAATCGAGGCACGTCGTTCGTCGGCTTCGATATGGTTCTTGATCATGTAGTATCCGGCACCTCCATCCCGTTTACGCCAATTCAGGAGGAGCTTGAGAAAGTCAAAATTGTGAGTGAGCACGAAGACCTGCTGGCAACCCGCCACAGCATTCTTGAGGAAGCTGAACGCTTGGTAGAGAGAGTTCGAGTCGAGGCTTGAGATCGGGTCATCGATAACGACGATTCCATCCCGCTTAGGGAACTGACCGTCGTTGAGGTGCACAACGAAGTACACGAACCCGAGTGCTGTCTTCTCCCCTTCGCTGAGATAAACCGCCGGCTCGTCGCCCCGCATGATCCGATAACCCAACACAGTACCCGCGGCCTGGCCGTCCCCGTCGGCTTCGCGCTCCTCAGGTACAAAGCGCAGCTCGTCGCGCCCCAAGAAGGTCCTAAGGCCTTCGTTGATCTGCTCGCATGCCGCATGAGCGGAGGAGATCTTGGCCCGTGCTGCTGCGACCCGAGCGCGAATTTCATCGATCTCCACGGACCGCCGCGCGAGGCCTGTTACGAGTTCTGCAATCTCGCCGTTTCGCCGCGTCACATCGTCGAAGATGGTGCTGAGATAGTGCACCTTGATCGCGCCCACTGACTTTCTCTGCACCGCCATGAAGTCCTTGGATCTCCGGTTGTGCATTTCGATCACGGCGTTCGCCGTCTCGATCGCATCGGCGAGCGGCCTCACGTCCACCCCTGCGCCTAGCTCGACGGCTTCTGTCGTGCGCAACTTCTTTTCTTGAAGCGCCTTCCCGACCGCCGTTACCTGTGCCAGCAGGTTGGTTCGGGCATCCTCAACCAGCAACCGCTTCTCGGCGAAGTCCGCCTGAAGCTCGCGGTATAGGCGCGCAGCATCGGGCACCGGAACGGCCGTAAGGAGGCGATGCACGTCGCGGAGCTGCACCACGACAGCCTCAACGTCCGCCTTCAGGCGTCGATCGGCCTCGCTGAAGTGGCGCGCAAGCTGGGCCAAGCGGTCCTTTGGGATTTCGTTGCCGCAGAATTCACAACTCTTCGACGAATGCTCGTTGTGAAGATGGAGGCCCGCCTCAACCCAGGCTGCGATGTCGGGATGCCCTATTAGCTTGCGGACCGTTTCGCTCTCGACCGTTTCGATGCAGAGCGCGGCCGCGCGGTCGGAAAGCGCGGCGAGGACCTCGAGGACTGAGGCCTCTTTGCCGTTAAAGTCCAAGGAAGGGGCCTGGACTGGCTCCACCTCGGGCAGCATCTCCTGCTTGAGCGCCAGAATGTGCCGTTCCCGCTCCTCGTCCGAGAGGAGCGCGGGCGCTTTTATGCTAGAGAAGTCCTTCTTCGCATCCGGAGCCCGATAGGTGCGAGATGCCGCGCCGCTACCGACAATCGCCGCTCCGATGGTCTTGGCGATGTCGGTGAAGGCGGTGTCGTTACCCTTTTCCTTGCGGATCTTCTTTTCGGTGTACCCGCGCAGTTCGCGAACCTTCCCGATTTTGTCGCCGTCACCTGGCAAGCCGTTCAGGAGGCGCTCGTCAGCTTCAATCTGGGTCGCGAGTTCCTTGTTCTCTGCGCCCAACAGTACGGAGATTGTGTTCGCTGACGACTCCAGGACTCGGACATTGCTCTGGACGTAGTCCTGATTGAAGACGCGTATCGGCGTGGGGAATTGATCTGCTGACCTGAAAGCGGCCCCGCTTACATCTTCAACTTCGTATTCCACCTCGCCAGCGTCGCCGCGCGCGATCATGTCGAACAGGCGGGTGAGCGTCGTTTTTCCGCAGCCGTTCCAGCCATAGACCAGATTGAAGGCTCGAAACGCGGGGACTACCGCTGACCATGAGAAGTCAGCGAAGACGAGTCCGAGTTTTCTGACGCGATTTATCTTAGAAATCATAGTGAGTAGCCCGACGTAACCGCCCCTGCGGGCTCGCTCGAATTATGTACCGACATGCTAAATTCGCAACGCGACCGCGATTGGAGCTGTCAAGGCGTCACCTTGTGCCAAGCTGGGAGATTAGGACTCGAACCGATTGGTCCCATCATCCTCCCGCTCATTGATCGATTCTTCCCCATGACCGAAGTAGTGCCCTACTTCGTGCCATATGGTCTCGCGGACAACAATGCGCACCGCATCCCTGAACGCGCGATCCATCTCCTCCGCCTCCTCTATAATTGGAAGCCGGTACAGCGTTATCGTATCGGGCAGCGTCATGCCGATGCCGTACTCGCTTCCCCGTTCGGTGAGCGGGACGCCGCGATAGAGACCGAGCAGCGTCTCGCCCTCTTCGAGCGCTTCCAGTTCTCGCACCTCCTGGTCTGGCTCGTCTTCGATAAGGAGTGCGAGATTCTGTATCTTCCCCTTAAATCGGTCCGGCACCCGCTTCCACTCCTCTATCGCGATCTGCTCGAATTCCCGTTCGTTCATGGGGGCAGTATACTGGGATGAAATGCTTGATGCTATCGGTATCTCACTGCCGCACCTGGTCCAGAGCGCGGGATTAGTAGGCCTTTTCATTATCGTCTTTTGCGAGAGTGGCATGCCGTTCGGATTCGTCTTTCCCGGAGAGAGCCTCCTGTTTACCGCCGGCTTCCTCGCGTCCCAAGGATGGTTCCCTATCGTGCCGCTCGTGGTGGTCGTTACCATTGCAGCGATACTCGGCGACAGCGCTGGGTACTGGCTCGGAAGCGTGCTTGGCAAGAAATACCTCGGACGACCCGACTCCTTCTTCATCAAGGAGAAGCATGTGAAGCGCACCGAGGAGTTCTATGAGAAGTATGGCGTGCGTGCGGTTGTCCTTGCCCGCTTCATACCGGCCGTGCGCTCATTCGTCCCGATACTCGCCGGCATCGGCTCGATGCAGTACCGCACCTTCATCACCTACAACGTCATCGGCGCATTGCTCTGGGGAACGGGCGTGACGACACTCGGGTACTTCCTCGGAAGATCCTTTCCACAAAGCGAGCACTACCTCCTTCCTATCATCGGATTGATCATCGTACTCTCATTCCTTCCGCTCGCATTCGAATACTGGAACCATCGGCAAGACAAGAAAGCCGAAGAAGCCCAGAAGCAGGGTCCCGCTAGCGGCTCCTAAACGAGAACGCCAAGGCTACGAACGCGATACCAAGCAGGTATCCACCGATTACATCCGTGAAGAAATGTGCGCTGAGCACCACCCGGCTTGTGCCTACCCCGAGGATGATGAGGACGCAGAGGATAACAGCGAGTGTGCGTTTCCAGCCCCTCAGCAAGCGTGCGGATATGATCGCCAAGGACCCGTACAGCGCCATGCTTGCTGCCGCGTGCCCGCTCGGAAAGGAATACGTAAGCAGCGGATCGAACCATATGAGTGTTTCCGGTCGTACGCGGGATATCGCGATCTTCACGATGTTTACGACAAGCGTGCTTCCGATGAGCACGAACGCGAGACGTTCGACAACGTGCGGGCTCTTACGCAGGAAGAATGCGGAAGCAAGCGCGACGAGCACTATCGAGAGCGTGTTCCCGAGCGTAGTTATGGTGAGGAATACCTCTATGAGTCCGACCGTACGTAAGGGACCGATCATAGTAGCGACTAAGGAATCTACCGCTTGCGGAAGATCGTGGGCGTAGTATTCGATAAGCGCGAGCGCGAGGAACGCTGCTGACGATACGAGACTGAGCGTGAGCGTGAGCGTGAGCGTGAGCCAGCCGTACTTGAATCGATCAGATCCTGCGTGAGTCATAGGCCCAGTGTAACAGCGCCTGACGCTGCTTGGGCCTGCAGGTTGCGTCTCCTGCGCGACATCCGTACTTCACCTGCGCCGCATGACGGACCATCTGACGCCAGCGCTTGATCTGACGCGCATCATCCTCTGAGCGGCGACCGAGATAATACCGGCAGTACCACTGGAACCACCCGAGCGGATCCTGATCGCGTATCCATCCTTTGCGTATCCACTCCTCTCTCGACTGCGACGCATCGACACCGAAATAGTTCAGGCTCTTATCGGGGCCATGATCCGAGATCTTTGCATCCTTGAACCATTCCTTCGGATATTCGTCTGTCGATTCGTTATCAAAATACGCGCCGCCGAACACGCCGAGCGCGAGCATTTGCGCGGGCGTCAGATCCGGCCGGAAATCCGGATCGAATCCCGTACCGTGAGGAGAATCCGTTTGCATCTATCCAGTATACCGAAAGGCATACTCAACGGCTGTATAAAAGAAAACGCCCCCGGAACCGTTGTGGTCCAGGGGGCGCAAGTACAATAGAGGGTAGTACCGTCGTTGGCCCGACTAGAAGTCGAGCTTTTGGACCTTCGCGCCCGCGTTCTCCAGCCTGTCGGCCAGGTACGCGAGTGCATGCCCCATCAGCGCCTGATGCTCCGGCGGTTGCGGCGTGGGGTGGAGGACGAACCTCACCCCTTGCAGCTTGAAGCTGGCGAGACCGAACCGCTCATCGACCTTGGACCAGTTGGACTGGTCTTCGATCATCGGGCGCTGGGCCTTGTAGAAGTCCCAGCCGTCGTAGTTCTCGATCCCGTCGGTGAAGACATGGACCGTGACCAGCGACCGCGGGTTCTCCGCGACCTCGTTCGAGACCGACTCGGTGATAGCCCGGAGGCTCTTGAGCACGCCGGAGGCGTTGGCCCCTTGGCTTGCGATCACCGCGTCGATCTCGCCCGAAGACAGGATCCGACACCGCCATTCGCGAGCGCCGCCCTGGTAGGACTCGCTCGAGATGAGGTGCAGCCGGACCACAGTATCGGGATCCTTGCAGATCCCGTTGACCGTGGTGTTGACCCGGCGGGCCATGTCCTCGCTCACCCCGCTCGTGGTGTCGACCACCACGACTGCGAGACGATCGAGAGAAACGGACGCGGCGAAGGAGCCGACGAGCGAGTGGAACTCGCCCTGCTTCTCTTTCGCGAACGCGCGACGAACGGGGTTGTTGACCCCGTTCTCGTTTCGGCTCTTCCAGCCCGGAAGGCTGAAGGCCTTGTCCCCACCAGGGACCGGCCTGCCGCCCACCGTCGTGACGAAGCGGACCGTGAGGCCCACTCCGTCTTGACCCTTGTCGTCGGCGCCGTAGTAGCTCAGCGCCTTGTTGTCCGTGAAGACCTCGGCGAGCGTGATCTTTCCCGTCGTGTCCTTGAACGTGGCGGGATCGATCTTCTGGCCGTTGTCGATGGACAGGTCGCGCGCGAAGGTGTAGGTGTCCGTCTGCGGCATGAACTCCGATCGCCCGAAGACGAAGACGGAGATCAGGGCGATGAGGGCGATGAACGCTCCCACCGCGCCGACGATCCACCAGATACTGAATCCGCGCGATGCGGACTTTTGCCCGGCCTTCGGCGTGGGCGTGACAGCTTGGCGTTTCATGTCAGTAACTTTCCTGAAGGTGTTGTAGCTCAGTTGGTCTTGGCGAGGAAGGCTTGCGCCTCTTCGACTCGAGCCCGCTCAGCTTCTTTTTCTTGTCGCGAACGTTCACGAGCCTCGAAAGCGTCCGCGAAGCTGAGGACGATAGTCTCGACGTCGACCGGTTCCTCCGACGCCCCGTCTTGCGGGACATCGAAGGCGAAGATCTTGTCGAAATCAGCCACAGCCTTGACGGGTTCCGGGAGCACGCCCACGATCATCGTACTGAGATCGTTGGGCTTAAGCGCACTCGGAGCAGTCTTGGAGCCCGCGACGTCGGCCAGGAAAACCTCGGCCACATCCGTCGCAGCGGCGGTGAACCAGGCATGAGATGCCTGGAACTCCGCCAACAAACGATCGAACTCGTTACGCTCGCGAGTGAGCTTTTCCGCCGTCTCTGCCAGCGCTTTCGCGCGGGTCACGGCGGCTTCTTCGTAGTCCGAGACCTCTTGGCCGATCTTGACCATGAACTCGTCGGTGCCGTCGATCTCGCTGAGGGAAAGGTGTTCCTCTTCGAGACCGCCCAGGTTCTCCTGCATCTCATGAAGCTCACGGAGCCGGGCGTGTTCGATGCCCGACATGAACGCTTCAAAGAGGTACTGGACGAACCAGGTGCCGATCACCAGGAAGGTCGCGAAGAGGCCGATGGCATTCGCGCCGGGCTGGTCCCGCATGATGTCCAGGCGAACCCAGACAAGAGCGGCAGCGAGCAGGATGAGGCCGCCGTGCGTGACGCTTGCCATCGGCGCGAAGCCGGGCGGCAGCGGCAACACGAAGACCTCTTTCCCAGTCTTGAAGTCCTTCCCATCCGGGAATTCCCGGCTGAAGGCGGCGAGGGCTTGGCGATGGCACTTCCAGGTCCTGATGGACCGGGAGGCGAAATGCGCCAAGGTCGCACCGATCAGCGAGATCAGCAGCGACATGGAGATCGCGACGGCGAAGGTGGAGCCGAAGCTCATCAACTCCAGGTTGAGGGACAGGTCGAGACCCGCTCCAACGAAGAGGCTGATGAGGAAGGCGGCCACGTCTTTCAGCCGGCTCGGCTTTTGAGCCGAGAGTTCCGGATCACCGAAGATGCCGATGGCGAGCTTGCGCTCGTCTTCACGTTGTCCCTTGAGGGAGCTGGCGATCTTCAGTTTCCGACGAACGCGATCCCTCACGTGGTTCTCGATCCTTTTGGTGAGTTCCGCGCGAGACTTCGCTGCCTCGGTTTCGACCGGCTGGTCGAGTTGGGTCTTGAGGACCACGAACCTGCCGGCGATAGCCTGCAGGGTGCTCGTCGCACGCTTGTTGTAGTCCACGTGCATGCGAGCGACGCGCCCGATGATCTGTCTGAGGAAGGGTTGGAGTTCTTCTCCGGGCTTGAACGTGACCGCGAGGGCATGCGCCCGCCCGATCTCGGTCTCAATCTCGCCCTCCAGAAGGAGCGCGGGATTGAGAGTCTCAAGCCCGTTCTCGTCGGTCGTGGCAGTCGTTGCGGTCTGACGCTTGAACGGCATGCGCATGAGGGTGTCTCCTTGAGATTTGCTGATGGTGGAAAGGTGATCTGCATCGAGGCATCGCCTCAACACGAGCTGTTGTCCGTCCACCATCATGATGGGTTGGGTCGGTTGCAGCCGTAAATGGCCTAAGAACTAGGCCGCTTATGGCTGCAACCGCCCGTGTACTAACCTCTATTGTCAAGGTACTTTTTTCCTGTTCTAATCATATACCATAATAGAAATATGTCAATGTTCCCGCCGGGAGCCGTAGGCATGAAAAAGCCCCGCAAAACGGGGCTTTTTCGGCTTATCCTGGTATTCGATGACGGCTGCTTACGGAATGAAGGTAAGCGCCATGCCTGCCTGTCCCGCGCGCCCGGTACGACCGATGCGGTGCGTATAGTCCTCGTAGGTCGACGGCAGGTCATAGTTGATGACGTGCGAAACGCCCGAGATATCGAGACCGCGAGCGGCAACGTCGGTAGCGGTAAGCACGCTCGCTTCCCCGCGCTTGAAAGCGGTAAGGGCTTTCTGGCGCGCGCCATGCGTCTTGTTTCCATGGATGGAATCAGACTTGATGCCGCGGTGACGGAGATCCTTCGCGAGGCGTTCGACGCCGTGCTTGGTACGTCCGAAGACGAGCACCTTGTCAAAGCCCGGAGTCGAGAGAAGCTCGACGAGCTTCTCGAATTTCTGAGCATGCGGAACGCGCACAACGTCCTGCTCGATAGTGTGCGAAGTCTCGCGGGTCTTCACCGATACCGAGACGGGATCGTTGAGGAATGCGCCGATGAGAGCCTGGATCTCCCGGGACATGGTCGCCGAGAAGAAGAGCGTGTGGCGCTCAGCGCGCATCGTGCTCATGATGAAGCGCATGTCGTCGATGAATCCCATGTCGAGCATGCGATCAGCCTCGTCGAGGACAACGGTGCCGAACTTCGAGAGATCGAGATCGCGGCGCTCCATGAGGTCCTTGAGGCGTCCCGGAGTACCGATGACGAATGACGGCTTCCTTTGAAGGAGGCGGATCTGCGGCGTGATGTTCGCGCCACCGACACAGGTAACGGACGAGAGCTGGAGCCCCTTCGCGAAGCCGAAGAACTCGGCCTCGATCTGGATAGCGAGCTCGCGGGTCGGAACCATGATAAGCACGCGCTCATCAGTGCCGATCGCGCGGAACTTAAGCACTTTATCGATAAGCGGAATGAGGAATGCCGCGGTCTTTCCTGTTCCGGTGTTCGCCATGCCGACGATATCCTTCCCGAGAAGGACGTGCGGGATCGACTGATCCTGGATAGGGGTCGGGGTGATGTAGCCCTTCGCGATGATGTTGTCCTTGAGACGCTCATCGATAGCGAAGTCAGCGAATGCGTGGGTCGGGACGTATGCCTCGACTTCCTCGTGCGGCTGCGCCTTGTTGACGAGCTTTGCGAGGTCGACGTGCATCTCCTGGAATCCGCGACCGCCACCACGGCTTCCGCCGCGTGAGCCACCGCGATCCGCGCCCCGACCTGCGTCGCGTGAGTATCCGCCACGGCTCGACGACGAGCCGCTATCGCGACGGGGTCCGCCACGTGAAGCTCCGCCTCCCGAAGGACGGCGACGCGGCTCTACCGCGGCCGTCATCGGTCGCTTGAAGCCGTTATCGAGCGCGAACTTCATACCTGCTTCGTATGCGGAGCTCATGCGGGTATCGCGACCGCCGGGACGGCGTGATGGCGCTGCGCCACGGCTTCCGCCACGCGAGCGCTGGTTGTTCTTCTGATCCATGTAGTGTTGTTGTTCGCACGGGTGCGCCGTGCCTTGGTTGTGTATAAGGTCGTCGGAAAACCGACTCCAACCGTTCTCTGTGCGTGTAGGCGTTGCGTTTCGCGCGTAGCCCCGTGGTCCTTTGAGCCTTGGCTCCCTGGACGACAAACAATGGAGTAACCGTTGTGAAACTAGTATAGCAGACGTACGTATTTTAGCAAGCCCTATTGGAAACGAGCGCCACAGAACGTGGCGCTCGTTTCCTGCCAATAGGCAATCTACGTTATTTACGCGATCGGGTTGCGTCCCTGTATGAGACGAATCATCACCATGACTATCGCAACAACCAGGAGAAGATGGATGAACCCGCCGATAGTGTACGACGTCACGAGACCCAGAAGCCAGAGCACGAGAAGTATGACGGCGATGGTGTACAGCATGGAATATGATTTATGGTTCTAATACAGGAAACCATACGAAAATCCGTCTGGAGAATTAATGAAGGGCGGTGCCCTGCGGCACCGCCCTTCATTACTGGTTCCAAAATGAACCCTACTTGTTCTTGCTACGAGCCTTCACGCGTTCGCTCTCATTGAGGAATTGCTTGCGCAGACGCACCGAGGTCGGCGTGATCTCGAGGTATTCGTCTTCCGACATGACTTCGAGTCCGCGCTCGATGGTGAGGGTGTAGGCCGGCACGAGATTGATAGCCTCGTCCATACCCGAGGAACGAACGTTGGACTGGTTCTTTCCCTTCGTTGGGTTCGCCATCATTTCCTCGCCCTTCGAGGTGTTTCCGATAACCATGCCCTCGTACACTTCCGTAGCAGGAACGATGTAGAGCACGCCGCGCTCCTGAAGACCCCAAAGCGCATAGCCGAGAGACTTGCCTGAAGCCATGGAGATCATCGAGCCAACCTGGCGCTTCTTGATCTCTCCTGCGTACGGCTTGAAGCCGATGACGCGTGAAGAGAGGATGCCTTCGCCCTTGGTGTCGACGACGAACTGGTTGCGGTAGCCGAGGAGTCCGCGGGTCGGGCCTTCGAGGGTGAGGCGCACCTGGTCGTTGGTCTGCACGAGGTTCTGAAGGACGAACGCGCGCGTACCGAGACGCTCGATGATGGAGCCCTGGAATTCGGTCGGTGTATCGATAGTGACCTCCTCGTACGGCTCGACTTTCACGCCGTCCTCCTCGCGGATGATGACCTGCGGCTGAGAGACCTGCATCTCGTAGCCGGCACGGCGCATGTTCTCAAGAAGGATCGCGATGTGGAGCTCGCCACGACCTGACACCTTGAATGCGTCAGGCGAATGGAAATCAACCTTGAGTCCTACGTTAACCTCGAGCTCCTTCTCGAGATAGTCACGCAGCTGACGGCTCGTGACGAACTTGCCCTCCTTTCCGGCGAACGGAGAGTTGTTCACGAGGAAGTTCACGGTGATGGTCGGCTCGTCGATAGCGATAGCCGGCATCGCCTCGACCTCAGGGTCGGTAGTGACCGTCTCGCCGATGTAGGCGTCAGCGATTCCCGCGATGATGACGATGTCACCTGCCACCGCCTGCTCGACGTCGACGCGCTCGATGCCCTTGAAGGTGAAGACCTTGGTGATCTTCGCGTTGCGTGAGGTGCCGTCCGGCTTCTTCACGATGACGTTCTGTCCTGCCTTCACGATACCTTCGTACACGCGACCGATAGCGAGGCGTCCGAGGAAGTTATCGTAGGCGAGGTTGAAGGTCTGGAGCTTGAGCGGCTTTGCGGATTCGACATCGCTGGCCGTCGGCGTCACCTTCTCGAGGATCACGTCGAGGAGCGGAGAGAGATCAACCCTCTCGTCGTCGAGCTTGCGCATCGCGACGCCTTCGCGGCCGATCGCGTATACCGTAGTGAAATCAGACTGCTCGTCAGAAGCGCCGAGATCGTAGAAGAGCTCAAGCACCTGCTCTTCAGCGCGTGCGGGATCAGCGGCTGGCTTGTCGATCTTGTTGAGTACGACAATAGGCTTGAGGCCCAACTCGAGCGACTTCTTCAGCACGAAGCGGGTCTGCGGCATCGGACCTTCCTGTGCGTCCACGATCAGGAGCACCGAGTCGATGGAGCGGAGCACGCGCTCAACCTCCGAACCGAAGTCGGAGTGGCCAGGGGTGTCGACGATGTTGATCTTCGTTCCCTTGTACTCGATGGAGGTGTTCTTCGAGTAAATGGTGATGCCGCGCTCGTGCTCGAGAGCGTTCGAGTCCATGGAGAGGCCCTCAGGAGCCGCACCGGTCTGCTTCATGATGGCGTCGGTCAGCGTGGTCTTGCCGTGGTCCACGTGGGCGATGATAGCGATATTTCGGATTTCCATAGGGATCTAAGCTGGCGTGGGTAAAATAAAAAGGCCCTGCGGGCTGATGAAAATAGAATAACCTTATATAGGTAAAGCGTCAACGGCGTGTTCCAAGCTATTTCAAGTACTTATTCACGTTCGCAACCTGCCCCGCGTAGGTCGGCGAGCAATGAATAACGCCATCGGTGTCATGGAGATAATAGATGCACTTCGTCTTCTCGGGATTAAGCGCGGCTTCGATGGACTCTATCGAAGGATTCGCGATCGGATGCGGCGGGAGCCCCGCGTATTTATAGGTATTGTACGGAGAATCAATCTTCTTATCCTCGACGTTCGGCACTGGCCACCAGTTCCCTTCCTCTCCTCGGATGTACTGTAGCGTCGCGTCTACCTGCAAGCGCATACCATCATTGATGCGATTCCAGAGGATACCCGCGATGAGCGCCTTGTCGCTTTTCGCTGCCTCGCGCTCAATAAGGGAAGCCATCGTTATCGCTTCGGTCCACGTGATGTTCTTCTCGATAACGAGCTCCGCGTAGGGTGCGAACTCTTCCTGGAAGCGGGCGCGCAATTGCACCGCGACTTCCGCCGGTGTTCGATCAGACGGGATGAGATAGGTGCCTCCGGGATACACACCTTCCGCCTGCGACGCGTTCGGTACGGTATCAACGGTAAGCCACGTCTCCTTCTCTTCGGGAGTCCACTCGAGCTTCTTCGCGAGAATGGTTGCTATCTCTTCTTTGCGCAGTCCCGGCTTGAAGGTTACCCACGCCAGATACGGCGGATGCGCGAGCGCGGAGGCAATACTCCACGCGTCCATCGACGGACTGATGCGATATCCTCCCTCCCGCACGCCCCGGATATTTCCCGTAAGCGCGAACGCGACGCGGAACGCGGTGATACTGCGGATGTAGCCGGCAACTTTGAGGTCATGAGCGATAACCGCGAACTCTTGGTCCGGCGTGACGAGGAACTCGCTCATGGCAGCGTACTCATCTGCGGGACCGAAATAACGCGCGTACGCGAGAAGGCTTCCCGCAAGGACGATGACGAACGCTACCAGCCCTATAACGAGGATCCGGCGTGATGGACGCCGGTGTCTGACTGTCTCAACAACCTGAACATGCATGTCGGGACTATTGTAACCCATTCAAAACCTACGCACGCCGCAGGAACAGCACGCGCGCCAGCTTCAACTCGTCATAGGAATACTTTCCTTTAAGAGTAGAATACGCCGGAGTAAGTTTTTCGGCCCCCTTCTTCTCGAAGGCTTCAAATATCTTCGGGAGCGCCTTCTTTAGGCGGTCTGGAATGATCTCCTCAAGGGTCGAGGCAGTAACGCGTCCTGCCGATACCAGTTTGTCGGCATGGTCCGCGATCGTGCCGATTGTGAGCGAGCGTTCCTTCGCGATCTCAACTAACGTCTTCCCGGCTTCGATGAGCGCGAGCGTCAGGTCGTAGGTGGTTGCTTTCGGAACAATCGCCCCAGCCGTTCCTTCTTTTGATTCGAGCGTACCTCCCGAGGCCAGTATGAAATTCTTCTCCATCTGCTTCCGCTCCCCACTCTCTTCAAGCTCCGCGAACGCTTCAGCAGCTGCGGCTGACGCTTCGCGGAATTCCACATCAAGTGCGGATACGCGCGGATGCACCGAGAGCGCCATCTCGCTCCATCCGAGCAAGAAGAGGCCGTCGAGCCTGCGCACGCGAGAAAGTGCAACATACCCCTGTCCGTGCTCGAATGCACGAGAGAGATCGATCGCAGCTGCATCAAGACTCTGTCCCTGACTCTTGTGCACCGTTATCGCCCACGCGAGCCTGAGCGGAAACTGCGTGAGCTTAGCGCGGACCTTTGCATTCTCTTCGACTGCCCAGTCGACAGGCTGCACGGTTATCTCGCGACCGTCGCGCGTTTCTATGATCGGAAAATCAGTACCTGATTCGAAATCGATGACGGTACCAAGCGTGCCGTTCGAATACCCCGCGATCGGATTGTTCTTCGTCGCCATGACGACAGCACCTTCCTTGAGTACAAGCCTCTCCGGAGAGAGGCAGCCCCGCTTGAGCGCTTCGGTAAGCGCAGGCGTTCCTGCACTTTGCATGAGATACACGTGCTCTTTGCCCGAAAGCCGGCTCAGCCGTTCCTCGTTCATCCGGTCGACATCCGCGTTATGCGTGAATAACTGCGGGATGCCGTCCTCGATAACCTCGAATTCGGCTTCCCGAGCGGTGATGATGGAAACATGCGTATGGTCCCAGGTGCCGCCGCGTATCGCTGAGAGGACGTCGAGCAACCGCTCGTCGTCCTGGCGATGCTGTTCGGACAAGTAACAGATCATCGGCCGAGCATTTGCCCACGCCGGGGATTCGAACGCGAACGAGGTTTCCGTGCGCGAGACTGGCGGGAGCTGGAAGAAATCGCCGACAAACACTACCTGCAGTCCGCCGAACGCTTCATGGGGCTCGTGCCGCACTTCACGCGCAACTTCGTCTACCATCGAGAGCACATTCGCAGAAAGCATCGATACCTCATCGATGATAAGCACCTTCGCGCGCTGAAGACGCTTCGCGACATGCTCCTTGCTCGCGATCGCATCGAGGAGCTGCGGCGTCATGCGTTCCGCAATGCCGATGCCTGCCCAGGCATGGAGCGTCATGCCGCCCACGTGCGTCGCGGCGATGCCGGTAGACGCGGTTATAGCGGGATCAATACCATGCGAACGTAGCCACGCAATGTACGCGTTCACGGTATGCGTCTTCCCGCTTCCGGGCTCTCCGGTAAGGAATACATTCGCTCCAGTCTTCAAAATGGCGAGCGCCTCGTTCTGGGTCATAGGCGCATACTAGCAGACCGGATATTCAAGGCCTGTTAAGAAAAAGTTAAAGAAAAGATAAAAACCCTAGCGGTACTCGAACTTGAATGTGAAGCGGTAGTCGCTTGGATCAATGGTTGTCGAGGTCGACTTCAGAGGCGTGACTTCGGTAAGCGTCACGAACGCAGTCGGTCCATCGATGACTCCAGACATCTCGACACCGAGGCCGAACACCGCATCTATCTTGCCCGTCTTGTCTTCGAAGGTTCCCTGTACACGCACGGTACCTGCTTGGATGCAATTCGCGTTCGCAGGACATCGACTGTCCTCGACAACTTCGAGGGGTGTAACGGAAACGCCGAACGCGGTCACGATCTCGCCAAGCGCAACCGTTCTCGCTTCAACCGTACCAGGAATCGGGAGCGCTTCCGCAGACGTACCGCGCTGTTCCCGATACGAGGTGATGAGATACCGATCGGCTACCCTCGCAACCGTAAACGAGACCGGCACGCTTCCGGCGTCCCCGCTTGAGGTAACGAGCATGATCTCTCCTTCGACGGCGTAGGAATCAGGCGGAGTCATGATCACGCTTGCGATCTCGATGTGATCGGGCCAGGGACTTGAGGTGAGTCGTCCCGGCGCGGTTGCAGGATCCGCAGCCCAAGCCTCAACGAGTTCGGGCGTCGCATACGGACCGTATGCCTTGCGGATATCTTCCGCAGCCTCCGGAGAAAGGAGCGAGACTGTATTTAGCTGGTTGCCGAATGCGCCGATAAGGGTACGGACATCCCCTTCATGCTGGCCGTCGAGCACGCCCTGCGGATGCGTATCTATATAGGAATAGGCAAGTCCCCCGAGAACCAAGAGCGCGCCCACGATCCAGAGGTACATAAAGGTATGGTGGTGGTCGACGTACTCGTGGAATTTCATGGATATAAGGATACCACTTCGCCTCCGCATCTTCTTCCTTCTGAGACGGCCTACAAATTGACATTACTGATAAAATAGTGTAGTAAATACATATGAAACCAGCCGTCCTCATGAAGCGCGTACGCGCATTTTTCAATACTCTACCCGCTCGAGCACGCCACTCTTGGAAGTGGTATGTCGCCCGTCCTCTGTGGCAGCGCATCGCTATGGCACTCGTGCTCGCCGCAGCTATCGCCGGACTAATCTTCCTTCTCACGTCGGCGAAGCCTGAAGAGACTGCTGACCAGAGCCGCACCGTCACCCTCGCGTCCATTGGAGAACTCTCCGGTACCGGAAGTGTCGTGGATCTCATCGGCACCGTGCGCAGCGTCACCGAGGCGGATCTCCTCGCCCAGAACGGTGGTACCGTCCGTGCCGTTAACGTCCAGCTCGGCGGATTCGTCGCAGCCGGTTCCATAATCGCGAGCCTCGAGAACGCAGCCGAGCGTGCGAGCGTGCTTCAGGCCGAAGGCGCCTACGACGCAGCGGTCGCCGCCCGCTCCGCGCAGTCGCTTCCCGACACGAAGGATGAAGCAGTTGCGGAATATCGCGCCGCCTACACCACCCTCGATACCGCGCTCGAGACGCAGGTAGACCAATTCTTCGGCGACCCGAAGCCGGTCGGTCCCGATCTCCTTATCCTCGCGAGCAATGCAGCAGAAGCGGACAATCTTTCCCGCGAACGCGAGCGAATCGACGGACTCATGGAAGCGTATGCCGCGAAGCTTGGAAGTGCCGGTTCCCGTGACCCGCTCGCGCTTCTTGAGGAAGCTGAATCGATCGCGCGCCAGGTAGCGACGTTCATGGCCCGCCTCGCAGTTGCCGCTAACGGCCGCGACTCCCGCACTACCGAAACGCAGTCAGCGGCACTCGTCGCTGCACGCGCGAGCGTCGACGGAGTGATCGCGTCGCTACAGGCCGCCCGCAGCGGATACCGCGCAGGAAGCGTGGGTGCGTCCGCGAGCGCTGACGCGTCCGTGAAGCAGGCGCTGGGATCGCTTCGTGCCGCACAAGCGAACCTCGAGAAGACGGTTATCCGTGCGCCTATCGCAGGACAGGTGAACTTCCTTCCGATACGCGTCGGCGATTACGTCACCAACCTCATGCACGTCGCTACCGTAGCTCAGAACGGCGCGCTCGAGATCGTCGCATACGTCTCTGAAGGCGACCGTGATCTCCTTGCTGCGGGCACCAAGGTTACCGTCGAAGGCAAGAGTGACGGCATCATCACCTCGATCGCTCCAGCGCTCGATCCCACCAACAAGCAAATCGAAGTGCACGTCGCCGTAACGGGTGCGAACGATCTCGTGAACGGCCAGTCCGTGCATATCGCGCTTCCTGACCTCGCTCCCCAGACAACCGTTGTTGCGGCCGCAGGTCCTGCGCTCCTTCCACTCGCTTCCGTGAAGCTCCGCGCCGGTGATCGCATCATCTTTACGGTCGATGCTGATTCCCGTCTCGTCGCGCGCCCCGTCGAAGTAGGCGAAGTACGCGGCGACCGTATCGAGATACTCTCCGAGCTTCCCGGCGATCTCAGGATCGTCACCGATGCACGCGGCCTCTCCGAAGGCGAGCTCGTTAAGACGCAGTCCGCAGCCTCGGTGCGCTAATTCGCTACATGACTAAGTTCTGGACCTTCTTCATCAATAAGCACCACTTCACGATACTGCTCGCGGTAGTGCTTATCGCGGCCGGCGTTGTCGCTGCGGCAACTATCCCGAAGGAGTCATCTCCGGAGATCCAGATACCGGTCGGCATCGTAACGACGGTGCTTCCCGGCGCCTCGAGCGAGGACGTTGAGCGACTCATAACCGATAAGGTCGAGGATCGCGTGCTCGGCATCGAGAACGTCTCGAAAGTAACCTCGACCTCAGGCGACGGCGTATCGAACGTGACCGTCGAGTTCAATGCGTCCGCTGATATCGATAAGTCCATACAGCTCCTCAAAGACGAGGTAGAGAAGGTGCGCCCCGAGCTTCCCGGAGAAGCCGAAGATCCGTCCGTATCCGACGTTAACTTCGCCGACCAGCCGATCATCATCGCGTCTATCTCGGGCGAGCTTGCGCCTGCTGAACTAACCGCGCTCGGAGAGACCGTAAAGGACGAACTCGAACGCATTCCGGGCGTGTCCGAGGTAGCGCTCTCGGGCGTCCGCGAGCGCGAAGTGAGCGTTATCGTCGAGCAATCGAAGCTCCGTCAGTACAACCTTTCGCTCTCCGACGTCACGAACGCCATTCGCTCCTCGGGACTCGCCTCCCCTCTCGGTTCGATAACGGTAAACGACATCTCCTACGCAGTCCGTCTCGAGGCAGGTCTCTCTGATCCTGATCGCGTGGGAAGCATCGCGCTTGCCGGCCCCGGCGGCACGCCCCTTCACATTCGCGACGTCGCGAAGGTGGTGAACGGACTGGCCGACGCGCGCACATATTCCAGAGTTTCGGTAGAGGGCGCACCCTCAGCTCCAGCGCTCGGCATCAGCGTATTCAAGAGCCGCGGCGGAAACGTCGTCACCACCGGAAACCAGGTAAAAGAAAAGCTCGAGGAGCTCAAGGCTACGACGCTCGCCGGAACCAAGATCGTCATCTCCTACGACGCGCCCAAGGACGTGAATCATGACCTCACCGAGCTCACCCGCACGGGACTTGAGACCGTGGCGCTCGTGATGCTGATGCTCTTCCTCACGCTCGGCTGGCGCGAATCCATCGCCGCCGCTATTTCCATACCGCTCTCGTTCCTTATCGCGTTCATCGGCATACAAGCGTCGGGCAACACCATCAACTTCATATCGCTCTTCTCGTTGATCCTCGCGATCGGTATCCTCGTGGACTCCGGCATCGTTATCGTGGAAGCGATCCACACCCGCTTCGTGGAATACGGCGACAAGAAGAAGGCTGCCGTGACCGCCATCAAGGAATATGCGTGGCCACTATTTGCCGGAACCTTCACTACGATTGCGGTATTCGTCCCGCTCTTCTTCCTCTCGGGTATCGTAGGCCAGTTCCTCGCGTCGATCCCGTTCACCGTTATCTTCGTGCTGCTCGCGAGCATCTTCGTCGCGCTCGGATTCGTACCGCTCTTCTCGATGTATATCATCCGTCCGACGCTCTCCCCTCTCGAGATACGTCAGGAGGAATACAACGAGCGCGCTAAGGCATGGTACGAGAAGTTCCTGCGCGGTATTCTCGGCGACCGCAAAAAAGAGAGCCGCTTCCTTATCGGCATCACGGTTCTTCTCTTCGTTGTCCTCACGCTGCCGGCTCTCGGCTTAGTTAAAGTAGTGTTCTTCCCCGGAGAGGACGTCGATCTCGTGTACGTCGAGATAGAGAAGCCGCAGGGAACCTCCCTCTCGGAGACCGACCTTGCCGTCCGCGAAGTCGAGGAGCTTCTGTACGCGGACGACCGCATCGCATCATTCGTAACGGAAGTAGGTGCCGGAAGCTCGTTCGCTGCGAGTGGTCTCGGCGGATCCCGCGCTGCGAACATAAGCGTGAACCTGAAGGAGAAGCGCAAGCAGACCAGCGCCGAAATCGTCGAGGACCTGCGCACGGAGCTGGGATCCATTACGTCCGCGCGCGTAACCGTCTCCGAACCTGAAGGCGGTCCTCCGTCAGGAGCTGCGGTCTCGACCACCTTCTCGGGAGACGACCTGGGCGCGCTCGCGACTGCGGTTGCTCAGGCGGAACGCATCCTCGCCGACATTCCCGGTACCACCAACATCACCACCTCGACCAAGGACGACAGCGCCGAGTTCGTCGTTAATCTCGACACCGCCAAAGCGAGCGAGCTCGGCGTCTCGACGCTTGCGGTTGCCGATCTGCTTCGTACTGCGCTTTACGGTACCGAAGCCACCAGCATCCGCACCGGAGATGACGATATCGAAGTCCGCACCAAGCTCGATCTCAACCCCGGGTACCGTGATCCGTCTGAGACCAACGAGACCACCATCGACGCGGTTCGCAGCCTGACCGTGAACGGCATCAACGGCCCCGTGCCGCTGAGCTCGATCGCGACTATTTCATACGAGCCTGCAAATACCGTTATCCGTCACGAGGACGGCGAGCGTATCGCTACCCTTTCCGCAGAAGCGGCTAAGGGCGGGAACCCTATTCAGATCACGAACGAGTTCCAGAAGCAGATGAAAAACATCCAGCTTCCAGAGGGCGTTGTGGTGAAGCAGGGCGGCGAAAGCGAGGACGTTAACAAGTCATTCCTTGAGCTTATCCTCGCGCTCGTCGGAGGCGCGGCGCTCATGCTCGCCATCCTCGTGCTTGAGTTCAACTCGTTCCGCCATTCCCTCTACCTCCTTTCCATCATCCCGTTCTCGCTCATCGGCGTGTTCATCGGCCTCATGCTCACCGGTTCCCCACTCTCGCTTACCTCGATGCTCGGCGTCATCGCGCTAGCCGGCGTGATCATAAACCACGCGATCATCCTCATGGACTCGGTAGCGCGCATCGGTCGCCAGAATCCCGATCAGTCGCTGACCGACGTGGTTGTAGCAGCGGCAAGCTCGCGCTTCCGCCCTATCGTTCTTACTACGGTTGTTACCGTTGTCGGTATGATCCCTCTCTCCTTCGCCTCGGCGATATGGGGCCCGCTCGCCTTCGCGATCATGTTCGGTCTCGCGTTCTCCATGGTGCTCACCCTGGTGCTCATACCGGTCCTCTATCACCGCTGGCCAGGCAAAGACGTTCGCGAGCGATACAAGGAGCTATAGAACAAATGAAACGGCCCGCAATGCGGGCCGTTTCATTTGTTCTTATTACTAGAAGTACTTCGATATCGAGGCCCGAATCTGGGTCCTCATCTTCACCAGCTCCGGGTACTGATAGAAGAAGTGGATCTTCTTATCCCGTATCGAGGTAGTGCCCACCGGCTTCTGCTGGAGCACGAAGTCGGTGAAGGACTCGGCAATGTCCTCGACCGGACTTGTCGCGGCATACGGAGTCACAAATGCTTCGTTCTGTCCCTTGTAGAGTCCCGCCTCATCGCCTTTCTTCTGTGCGGCACGATAGGCCATAATGTCTGCCGGAGTCCAGAATGCCTTTACGAACATGCCAAGATAGGAATCTTCTTTAGTGCAGCCGTACCGGGCTACCCAGAACGTATCTCCCACTTTCAGACATGAGGCCTCAAGTCCCTTACCCTTCTTCATCTGTGCATTGTTCAGGGTGAGGATGTGGGCGTATTCGTGCACGAGCGTGATAGCCATGTCCCGCGTCCACTTCTTGTTATTCAGATCAACTGCATTCACGTTAACGCTCAGCTGCCAGGACTTATCCTTCGATGCCAGAGTCTGTACGTACGCGAGATAGGCACTTTGGGGTTCCTTATAGGTGAGAAGAGCGTATACGTACTTCTCGGCGAACGCCTTTCCCGAGATACCCTCGAAAATATTCCAGACTGCAAGATCGTTCTTGTCGACTTTAACGCCGCTGCTGTATTGCTCGTGATTCGCAAGCTTTCCCTTCTTATAGCGATATGCGTTTACGAGCTCGTCCTCGGTATATTCAACCTGTTTCTCAATCTGGCTCCCTACATTGATCCCCTTACCGAGCCGATTGAAGGACCAGTTGGTATCTGCTGAGATGGTTGAGGTCGTAGCAGTTGGCTTGGTCACCGCCGCCAGGGCTGACTGAGGAACGAATAGGATTGCGAGTATAAGTAGGGCGAGGTATTTCATGATGCGGATAGTAGCGCCATTGAACTGAATTGCAAATGCGGCGTACGGGGAAAAGAGAGGTTTCCGGCATCTTGTCTTGTTATATTTTTCCTATTACGAGTACCTGCACCACCTATGAGCAATCCGGTGACAACACCGAGCGCAAACCTGCTCGTCGACGTTCAAGATATAAAACGAAGCTTCAGAAGGACCTATGTTCCTGACGGACCGGACCCGGTTATCGGCAAGTTCTCGTTCATACTAGATATAACCGCTCCTACGGAAGATATCTATATCCCGGTCTCAATAGCGTCCGGAAAGAAACCGACCGGTTTCGTATACCAAATCGAAGGGACCGTCCCGGGTCTCATCTCGACCACCGCTATCTCATGCGAAGGAGACGGGATAGCGCAGATAACGCTCGGAACGATTGTCTACGCGAAGATTCCTAAAGGTCTCACGTCCACATTCCGCATCCGTGTCGAGATGCGCGGCAAGGTCGGGAAATCCTATACTGTAGCGATTCGTCAGATCAACTATAAGAGGAATCCGAGCGATACTCGTTACCAGAAATCCCTGCAGGAGATCCGGGCCAAGATGCTGAAATTCGCTTAGCTTCCGGTCTCGGTGCGGAGCGTCAGATCGAACGGAAGCGAAGAATCAATCGTCTTTCCGTCCTTGTCGAGCATGCGGACGGTTGTCTCGCTCGTTACCTGATACTTCTGCTGCTGATCCGGCTTGTCCGCATCGAGTGCAATGACGGTTGCGTTCGGGTCGGTTGCGGTTCCCTCTACGAACATCCAGGTTCCTGCCGTAACGTACGGCTCGACGTCCCGCTCGAGGTACGTCATCGAGAGCCGATAAGTTCCACCCATGGCGTCCGGGGCGTCCTTGACGAGCGTGAGCTCGGTCTTGATGCCGGGACAGTCAGCGCAAGGCGTGGTGCCTTCGAACGTACCTATAAGTACGCTCGTATCAGCAGGTGTTCCCTGCTCTACCATGACTGATTGTGGAGGGGGCACGAGCGCGAGTATGCCGATACCGACTATAACGAACAGCACCGCCGCGATGATGTGGTTCTTTTCCATAGGGATAAGGATACCAGGGCACCCTAGGAAGTCGACTGCGGATGCTCCTTGAGGAGACGAGCGTAATAGGAAAGGTTCTTGCCGGTCGCTTCCGCCATATGCTGGACGACGGGATTCGCCCGTCTGCGCTCCGCATCGGTCTTAGGATCAAGTCCCGTCTCGCCGACCCAGTACGTGCAGCACTGCGGCGGGAGCGTGAAGTTCATGAATGAGAGCACTTCCATGAGCCCGGCCATAACCGCCTGCGCGCCGTCCTCGCTTCCCGTTATAACGATGCCCGCTACCTTATTAAGGAGCGCGCCGCGTCCTCCTGGAACGGTACCCTCATCGAAGGCGTCCATGCGCTCGATTGCGCGCTGCATCAGGCTCGATCGCCCGCCCCACCATATCGGTGTAGCAAAGATAACGACATCGGCCTTCTGTATCTTCTCAACGACCATAGGCCACTCATCGGTCTCGCTCTCGCGATACCCGAGACCGACCGGAATATCCATGTCGGCAAGACGCAGCATCTCGCTCTCGATAGGCCCATACTTCTTCATCTGCTCGAGTACGAGGTTTGCTACCTCTTCAGTATTCGAAGGCGCTCCTCCTTTCTTAAGCGACGCGTTCAGCACCAGTACGGTGAGTGAGGTTTCCATAGCTCCATTCTACATCCTGGCTATTAGCCGAACGTGAAGGTGAAGGCCTTGAGACCTGCCCCCTCTACCTTGATCTCGATAGTGTGCGTGCCGCGCTCTTTCTCATTGATGAGCTTGTAGAGGCGTGCCTCCTTCACAAGCACCCTTCCTGAGGCGTCTACATCAGCTCCTTTCTCAGCTGCTACGGGCACTCCGTCGCGCAAGACTGTTATGGTAGTACCTTCTGTGCTTTCAGCGACGAAGAACACCTGCTTCGCGTCATACGAATAGATAATCGAAGAAGCGCTTGCGCTCTCCGCGTACTCTTTCGTGAAGTTCCAGGCACCGGTCATGTACAGCACGTTCGGTAATACCTTTTCTGGACGAGTAAGCGTCTGCATGCCCGCCGACCCCGCGCGGCCGTTTCCAAGGAATTCGTTACGATCGTACCCGAAGTACGTCTCGGCGCTTCCCGCTCGCGGGGTTTCGCTCGGCGCCACGATACCCGTCGATATTGAGCCTGCTTCCCCCAGGACCTGCTTGCGTTCGGCAAGGGCTTTCTGAATCTCACGCTCGGTCTCGTCGTACGCGCCTTCGCCGATGTGGTCATAGACGATGAGGCCGTTGATATCGATCAAGTACTTATGAGGCCAGAAACGGTTCTGATACGCGTTCCAGGTAGCGTACGCATTATCCTGCACGACCGGGTACTTTATCCCATCTCTCGCCACCGCTTGCGCGACGTTCTCCTTCACCTTCTCGAAGTCGAACTCCGGCGTATGCACTCCGATTATCTCGAGACCTTCGTCCGCGTACTTCTCGTACCAGGCGTTCAGATATGGCTGCGTGCGCTGGCAGTTGATACAGCTGTACGTCCAGAAGTCGACGAGAATGACCTTCTTCCCGACAAGTGATGCGATGGTTATCGGCTTGTCGCCGGTGTTGAGGTATCCGTCGGGAGCGACGAGTTCCTGCGCGAGAGGAAAGTTCTTTACCCGGACCGCGTAGTCGGCGGTCTCGGTAGTGGTCGCGTGCTCGACACTGTTCTCGTTCCTATCGACGCTCACGGTCTTCGGCTTCAGCGACTCCAGGTACCAAATCGCGCCCGCAATGAGTGCGATGACGATGGCGAGTGTTACGGCATTCCGTACAGTCATAAGCTAGCGGCTAAGAATAAAGGAATTCACGAAGTCGAAGTTGCCCACGAGCGAGAGGCTCTCGGTGAACACGAGGATGCCGAGTAGCACCAGGACCACACCGAACAGCTTGTTCACGTACACGAACGCGCCTGCGTATCGGTCGATGAACCGCGTCGCCTGCGCCGTGAAGAGGCCGACTAGCAGGAACGGCATGCCGAGTCCGAGCGCATAGGAGAGCAGCAGGAAGAACGCGGAGACCGGGGCTGACGCCGCGAGTCCGAGGATGCTGCCGAGTACTGCGCCCGCGCATGGCGTCCATCCCACCGCGAATGCCGTTCCGAACACGAACGAGGTCAGGTACCGCGAGGAGAACTTCTTCTTCACGAGCACCTTATGATCCCGCTCAAGGAACGCAATCTTGATCAATCCCGTGAGATAGAGACCGAAGAAGATGATCACGAGCCCGCCGAGTTTCGAGAGCCCGCTCTGCACCTCCCCGCCGATGCTCGCAAGCACCGTCTGGAGCAAGATACCGAGCAGCGCGAATACCACCGAGAATCCGAGAACGAAGAACACGCTGTTCACGAATATGTCACGGCGCCGATTCGGGGAATCCGCAGATGTCGATCCTGCGAGATACGCGAGGAATCCCGGTATGATCGGGAGCACACAGGGCGCAAGGAAGCTGACCACGCCGGCCAGGAATGCGGTTGCGAGGAAGATCGTATCCATCGAGCTTAGTTCGTCGGGGTGTCCATCATCGCACCTGACTCAGCCTTCATCATCATTCCTGAATCATCGGCTTTCATCATCGTCTCGCCCTTCATCATAGTGTCCGAGGAAGATCCGTTCTCCATCATCTTGTTCTCTTCCATCATCTTTCCCTCGCCTTCCATCTTCTTCTCCTCCATCATGGCGTCCTTCTTCTCCATCATCATCGCCTCCTTATTCATCATGGCGTACGCGACACCGCCGATGAGTACAAGAACGATGATACCGATAACTACGGGAATAACGTGCGACTTGCTCTGCATATCTGAATCCATGGAATGAATAGTACTTAGGGGTATTCCCTAAGTATAGAGCTCCCGTACTCGATGTAAAGCCTGCTTTACATTCGTTATCCCCACCTACCCCAGCCGATCGCTATAAGCGCGTGCCGCCAGCTTCGCGAATACCATCGCGCAAAGCGCATAAATGAGCCACGGATCGATCGGTCCCGTAAGACCCTGAAGCACGATGCCCGCAACCAGCACTCCGCTTCCGGCTAGGAAGGCCATGCGGCCTGAAAGCATCCGGTGCGCATCTTCCCGCTCGTCGCCTGCCCGCTCGCAGAGCACGAACGCCGCGAACGCGCCGAATGCTGCTACCAGGCAGCAGAGCACAATCATGTACGCCATGTCCGGCATCCAGATATGGAACGGATCGAGCAGTACGAGCGAGAGGCCCGCAAGCGCGAGCACGGTCGCTCCTTCGAGATAGGCGTTATGCATGATGACGTAGTGAGAATAGCGTCTCTACCGGCACCTTGAAATAGCGGGCGATGCGCAGCGCGAGCGCGACCGATGGAGCGTAGTTCCCCTTCTCGATCGCTATCACGGTCTGGCGACTCACGCCGACCGCGTCGGCGAATTCCTCCTGTGTTACGCCGCGCACGCTCCGGTGCTGGTAGACGGTGTTGGTAATGGACTCTTTCATGAGTACTTGAACCGTAGCCGAGCTACTACGGAACGTCAATCGACAGAAGCACGAATGATTGACAGAAAAAATCATTCATGGTAGATTTGACTTATCAAATCGCAGTGCTGTCGAACGGAAGTCGCGTCGAGTTTCCAATGCCAGCCTCCTGCACTTGATTGTTATCAGGTGCATCGCTCGTATCAAAATTGTATGCAGGAAGGAACAATTGCCGGTCTTACCGACAAGGGATTCGGATTCATCAAGGCTGAGGGGATGGCTAAGGACCTCTTCTTTCACTCGAACGAACTCGTTAACGTACACTTCGACGACCTCCGTGTCGGCGACAAGGTGACGTTCGAGGTCGGTGAGAGCCCGAAGGGACCAAACGCTATCCAGGTCAGCAAGATCTAACGACGAAAAGCGCGCCCTCTGGGCGCGCTTTCGTTAGGGAGCACAGATTACTAACCGCACTCATTCCACTCGTATGTTGCAAAAAGGCGTTATTGTAGAGCTCGTCGACCGTAACTTCGGCTATATTCGCCGGGTTGGGATCGAAGACCAACTCTTCTTCCATGCCGATGCTCTCAAGTCGCTCACCTTCAAAGAATTGAAGAAGGGTGACAAGGTCACGTTCGACGTGACCGAGAGCAAGAAAGGCCCCTACGCGGTGAATGTCTCGCGCGTCTAGAGTCTTGTCCCTATAGATTGAAGAAGCCGCGCCCCTCTGGGGCGCGGCTTCTTTCGTATCCTATTGGTATATGCTCGTCGGTTCCTCGATCACCACCGTCCCCTGATACGCGATGCGCTGCGTCTCTTCGAGCTCCTTCCGCAGATTCACATTCTCCTTGCGAAGCGCCATCATGCGGATACCGTTGGCGATAGCACTCGGGAGCGACACCAGGGCGGATATGATAACGCCGGAGGCTATCGCAAGCAGAATCACGAGCGCGAGTGAGCTTTCGAACTGCCAGCCGAGGAACATGAGTGATGCGACCTCAGTATTCTGAAGCGCGAAGATAATAACGGCAGCGCCGAGTATGAAGCCAATGAGAAGGAAGAAGATCATGGATGAATGTAAGGGGTTATGAACGAACTGTACCCTGTGCAGTGTGAATGCTTCATGAAGCAACAAATGATTCGATATATTGGCTGACCATGGTGGCTCCCGTTGACAGCATGACTCGCCCATCCATCGATGGGCGATCTTCTTTTATTCCTGAATGATCGAAAGGATGTTCCCTGCCGGATCGAGGAGCCACGCTATTGCCGTAGGCCCCATCTCTCCCTCTTTGCCGCGATAGATTCCCTTCTCGTCCGCAGTTCCCATCTTTCCCATATCGTACGTTTCAAGACTGACACCTGCCGCGATAAGTTCATCCGCCGCTGCATCGATGTCGGTTACTAAGAAGTTCAATACCGTATAACTCGCCGGAGCATGATTGGGCTTCGGGTAGAGAAATACGGGCGCATCTCCCGAAACATGGAGCTCAAGCCCTTCTTCCGTCTCTTTCGTATCTATACCGAGCATTGAGCCATAGAACTCTTTCGCTTTGATGATGTCGTCTACCGAGAACCCGCTGAATGTTGATTTGTAGGTAAGCATGTGCGAAGTATGGAATGAGGATAGTGAACTGAGCGTTAATGCCTTCAAGCATAGCAAACAAGAACGCGCCCAGAAGGGCGCGCTCTTGCACTGTGTCTTGCGGCAGGAATTATTTTTTCGCTGCTTTCTTTGCTGCGGCTTTAGTCTTTACCGGCTTTTCCGCGCGCTCGGATGCCTTCTCAATGATCGAAGAGAACGCCGCGCCTTCGAGGCGCTCGATAAGGGTATCGAGTTTCGCATGGACTACCGCGAGCTCCTTCTGCATAGCACCGATACGAGGGTCCTCGGTTACAGCCGGCTTAGGATTGTAGGAAGGGCGCTCGTCGTTGTAGCTACGCTTCTCATATCCCCCGGTCTGAGGGCGGGCGTCATCGCGGACGAAGCAGTCCTTGCAGAATACCGGCTTCTTCCCATTCGGACGGAACGGCACATCGCAGGAATTGTTGCACTTGCTGCAGGTTGCCTTGAATGTCTCGGTATTCCCGAAATCGCGTCCAGCGGGGCGACGCGGTCCTGACCCGAATGTCGGGCGCTTGAAGCCTCCTGGCTTACTGAATCGATTGGTCTTCTTGAAATCGGGCATGGGTGAGGGTTTAGTTGTCTTGTATTTTGATTATATCATACAATTTTTGAAAAACAACTCTCCCGACAGGTCCTCTATCTTCTACCCTCGATCGTGATGCACGAGCTCGAATACGTTCCCGCTTGGGTCAACGGTTACGGATCCGACAATATTATTAAGGAACTTCTGGCGTGCCCGAAGAGCGTCATACACATCCTTCGGAACGGCTTTTTGATGACTAAGGTATTTAAGGGTCTGCGCTATAGGCGTGAGCGCGAGGAGCGCCGGTTGTCGGATAGAAGCGATACGCTCTTCCTCGGACGCGAATGAGGTGATAGCAAGCAATGCTTCAGGATCATGCTCCTTTTCAAAGTCCTCAAATATTCCCTCAAGGAGGAGAATTAGCGGACGTAAGTCTTCATATGATTCCTGCCTGAATTCCAACGCCAGATACAGCTCCAAACGCTCCCGCGCGTCTTTCGACGACATGGACCTATCTCCTTCTTTTTGTGACGGCGGTCCTTCTGACATGCGGCAATCATACCCTCTATAGGGGTGCTATGCTTTTGGCATATGGAAAAAACCACCGGCACTGATTCCCCTGATCTGATCTATCCCACTGAGCGTCCGTTATTCTTCAGTATCTTCGCGCTCGCGACCATCTTCTGGGTTGGGTTCGCTATAGCATCACTCGGAATCGGTCTTATCGTGATAGTGCTGGGAGGTCTTCTCGGGATCTGTCTCAATTGCCTATTCATCGCACAGATAAAGGGGTACGGTATCCGCGTATCGGCCACACAGTACCCTGATCTCTATGCTGAGACAAAGCGCATCAGCGATCGGATCGGCCTTACGAAATTGCCGAGTGTCTATGTCTTCAACGGCAGCGGAATGATCAACGCCTTCGCACTTAAGGTGGTGATGCGAGATTTCGTCGTTATAACGACTGATCTGCTCGTCGCCTGCGATAACGACAAGGAGCTCACTTCGTTCATCCTCGGTCATGAGATCGGGCATCATGTCCGGAAGCACACGCTCTTCAGCAGCTTCTTCGCGCCGGTCCGCCTGGTGCCGTGGCTCTATACCGCATACAGCAGGGCCTGTGAATATACCTGTGACGCCTACGGAGCGCGCTTCGGCGCAAGCTCGCTCGAAAAAGCGCGTCAGGCAGTGGCCGTGCTCGCTACCGCCAATTACGGCAGGAGCGCCGCGCTCGATGCCGCCGCGTACGAAGAACAGGCGCGCGACGTGTCGCAGTTCTGGCCAGCGGTGGTCTACACGAACAGCTCGCATCCGTTCACCGCGCTCAGATTCTCTCGCATCCGCACATTCTTCGAACCGAACCAGCCGGTTGTCCTCCCGAAGGCGAACCTGTTCGGCATGGTGCTCGGACCCATATTCTCTTTCGGCTTCCTGGCGGTTATCTACATCGGCCTTATCGCTGGCGTAGCGTTCGCTAGCGTACTAGAGAAGACCGAGAAAGATGATGCCGCATACGAAGAGGACGGCATCGAGTACTACGACGATCACTACTGCCTCGAGGACGGCGAGTGCTACCTCTATCAGGAGGAAGCGGAGAACAGCCTGCCTATCGAACCGTAACGCCTGGCGTTCTTAACTGACGTTCGCGTTCACCTTCATTACCTCGATGCTTCCTCCCGGGATACCAAAATGAGGGTGTCCCTTGAATATCTCTGCAGCAGCTTCGAGCGACTCTGCCTCGACGAATGAGTACATCATAAGATCGTTACGAGCATCTTCAACAGTGTCTCCCAGAATACGCTTCGGCTTGCCGACTCCTGCGGTGTCAGTTACCACGTCCTTGTGCGCAGCCATCCACGCATCCCAATCGGACTTCATCTGGTTCTCCTGCGCCTTACGCTCCTCCTCGGGTAATTTCATCCACTCATCGAGTCCTGTGTGGGGCATCTGATAGGTAACAAAGAATTTCATATGCGTACAGTATAGCGTAGTACGTTAATTTGGCGTGAAGGGCGAACCATGTCCTTATGCACCCTCATGCGAGAGGATTACATCCAAAACCTCGGGAAACGTGTCCATGGAATCGGGATATCCGAAATGCTGCTTATCGGAGGACTCGTAGTACTCGGTACCGAGCTTTTCCTGTATGAATCTGGCCTCCTCTATGGGAATAAGGGGATCATCTATGGATGCGAACTGGGCGATCCATACCTGATTGGCGCGAATAGCATCCCAATCCCAGGGTGCGTCGTAATACCCGGATACCCTCTCGCTCTCTTCCCCGAGATCTGTGTGGCAGGCGCCGATCAGTACCGAGGCACGTAGCTTGTGTGTTTCCGCATACCGCATAGCGGCCACTGCTCCTGAAGACCAGCCCACGATAATCGTATCCTCATCCGCCCCCAGTTCATCAATATAAGGAAGCCAGACCGAACCCTTTGCCTCGACGTTATCCGGGAATGTCGGATGCTGCACTTCAAAGCCGTGGCCTCGGAGCTCGTCCGCGAGCCACGGTATCCACTGATCGTTTCCCGTGCTTCCCCCGTTGCCGTGGATGATGATGACCTTTTTCATTTAGGTAATCGTATATTCCCACCCGGGCTGCCAGGACTTGGTCTTGCGCCAGTCGCGAGCCAGCGCCTCGTCCCAGGTTATTCCTTTGAGCAATACGTCGAGCGCAAGCTGGGGAGCCTTATGACCCACTATAGCAACGCGCTTCCCGTCATAGTCTGCTTTCAGGAATTCAAGGAAATCAGCGACGCGGTCCTTCACATCGTTATAGCTCTCCCCTTCCGGGAACGGCGTATGATGCATGTCTCTCTCCTGCAGCGGCTCCACGATCGCGGAAGCTGCGCCATTCAGCGTTCCGTAATTACATTCCCGCAATCGAGCGTCCGGAATGATGGGTACCGTCTCTCCCCAGGCGAGTTCAGCGGACTTGCGAGCCCGCGAAAGATCCGAGCAGAAGACGACGTCGAATGATGCCCCATCGACTTTCTCTCCGAGCTCGATCGACTGCCGGATACCGAGCTCCGAGAGCTCTGCGTCCGACCACCCGGACGAGATCTCATTCTCGTTGTCGACGGTGGTCCCATGGACGAAGTACATGATGCTAACCATGCGAAGAATGTAGCACATCTCCCGGTAATAAAATTGCAGTACTATGTACGTATGGCTACGATAACAATCTCCGCGGGTACCGCCCACGCACTACCTTCAGATATCCAAAAGGCTCTTTCCTCAAGCAAGGCCGCACGCGCTGCCTGGGAGAGTCTTACGCCGCTCGCGCGCAATGAATGGATCTGCTGGGTTATCTCCGTAAAGAAGGAGGAGACGAGAAAGGAGCATCGAGAGTGTCTTATCAGCAAGCTCAAGGAAGGTGTGCGCCGTCCCTGTTGCTGGATCGGTTGTATCCACCGCAAGGATAAAGCGGTGAGTCCTTCGGTGCGAGGGGTGCTCAGCAAGCGATCTAAGAAATAGAGAGGCTCAAGGACCAGCAGTCTGTTCTAGGCATTTAGATCGGAGAGTTCGTCGTCAGCATTTTCCCATGGGAAAACGGTAACCCCTTCTCTTAGATCAAGGCTTTCCTTTTCTTCAGCAGTAGCTTTAAATCCTTCATCTGTCTGGCGACCATAGAATATCTTTTCTATGCCTTCGAGCTCCTCAGGGCCGCCGAACACTTTCGTCAGCGTAGCTAAGTAAACTTTTGCATGCGGATATTTCTCACGTATCGCGGCGGATGCCTTTATCGCGGTTGAGCCTGAGCTTGTATTCCCTTCGCACAGAACAACGTTCATGGGGCTAGGCACCTCAGCGAGAAAATCGGGTATCGAGAGCAACTGACTGATCTTTGTCGGGTTATATAAATACTTGAACTGGAGCGGGAGCATCTGAACCGCCCGAAGCTTTATGGACAGCATGCCGCCGACAATTCCTCCTGTCCGGAGCAGAGGCGCGATTATGAGGGATTCCGGGTCAGTGAATTCCGCTTCTATCTGCTTGAATAGCCGATCTTTGCATTCATCGACCTCATTCCAAGACATGCGGTTGGTGTCCTCTATGGAAAGCATGTTCATTATTTATTTCGACTTACTGCAAGCTTTGTTATCTTCTCAAGCTCTTTCGTATCGATATCAGAAAGCCTATTGATATAGAGGCACCCTCCTCCTTCCTTATATTTCCCCAGTTTTAAAAGAAAGTCGTTTTCTCCTTTCTTCTCTTGTAGGCCAGCAGTTGTCATAGTGAAAACCTTTAGACCATAGAGTGCGATATTCTGTTTGCGCGGAGCAAAGCCGATTACCATCCACTCTCCCTCTTTCCCGTTCGCATACGTGTACGTCCGGCGACCGAAGCCGACGATCGATGCGCCCCACATCTCTGTCTTGGATTTTATCGCCTTCTCCATCATCTTGGATATGGCAGTGCAATCTTCGCGCTTCTGCGCATCCTTTATCCCGCTCAAGAACTTCTCCACACTCGCCTTCGTTACCTTTGTCTTTGGTTCGGCCATAGGAACGATTGAGCCTTTAGATACCGATCTCTATCTTCCACTGCATCGGGATAATGGTGAGGTTTATCGGTGTGGTGAAGCCCACCTCTGCTTTCCATGCTGATAGTCGTTTCTTGATCTCCTCCATCAATGCATCAACATCCGTAGCAAGGTGAGCGCTCATTTCTATGAAGATCTCAAGCGGATCCGCCTTGATGGTGATCTCGTGGCTATCAGCATAGACGAATACCTCTTGTATGCCCGTTACCTCAGACACGATATCCCGGAGAGCATGGGAAAGCCTTAGCACTTCCTCGCTCTCGATCTGCTCCTTGTCGTAATCGATTCGTATGATTGGCATGATAGGAAAACTATACCAAGCAGAGCGCAAATGGCTAGGCGGGTGTCTTAGCGGAACTACTGCGCCCTGCGCGTTTCCTGTAGATACTCAGGAACGCTTGAGCTGCCAGGATAATAAAGTATTTTATCCCAGCTACTGTAGCTGCGTCATTGAGATTTAAATTGATCTACTCTGTATCACTTACCGTACCAACTTTTCTGCCACTCACCCATCTTCTGAATCTCAGAATTCTGCGCGGAGATTATTCCCTGGGCGAGGTCCTTGATCTCCTGGTGCTTGGCATTCTTTAGTGCTGCCTCTGCCATAGCTACCGCACCCTGGTGATGGACGATCATTTCCTTCAGGAAGGCCTGATCGAATGCGTCTCCGGTCTTCCCGTCGAGAGCCTGCATCATGCCGTCCATCTCTCCCTGCATACTCATTGAGCCTCGCATCCGGGATCCGTCTGCCATACGGTGGCCATCATCGCTATCATTGCCGCGCTCATGCAGCGCAAGCGTTGCTCCGCCCATTCCGATAATGATGCCGAGCAGTCCGACAAGGAGGAATTTCGTGTTGGTATTCATAGTCATGAGTATATGCTTAATCGAACGCTTCTAGTAAGAACTCTCGGACCGCGGACCCTTTCTTTTCTATCACTTCCCTCAGGGACTCGGCAGCGATCTTCGTTCCGCAGATATAAACCGACGCGTCACTGAAATCGAGGTCATCAACATGGTACTGCAGATATCCCTTGAATGGATACGCGGCATCGAGCGGCTGCGAGAGTACTATCTTCACTCTGAGGCGCGGGTCGCGCCCCGCTAATTCCTCGAAGAATCCCTTATATAAGGATTCTTTCTCGTTTCTGCTTCCAATCATGACGGTTATCTCTGTCACATTTTCCCTTCGAAGCAGGTGCGGCAGGAGTCCTTTTATCACTGACACGCCGATACCGAATCCGAATAGGAATATCCTGCTACCAGTGATCTTATCGGCAGTATTAATTCCGAGCGGTCCCATGATCTCGAGCGGCACGCGTTCAATCTGCTCGTCCCAGAAGCGCTCGCTCATACCGCCCGGGCTTCCTTTCCGAATGGAAAGCGTGACCGTATCCTGAGCATTCTCATCGGAGGATATCGAGTAGGCACGGCGTAGGCGAGAACCATCCGCATCCATGAATACGTTCACGAACGCGCCGGGCGAGAAACCGAGCGGCTCAGGAAGACGGAGCGTGACTTCACGCGCGGTCGGCGAGAGGTCGCGTACGGTTCCTATATTCGCGGTCATGCGCTTTATAGTCATATGGTTTGAGGTGTGCGCACGGGCTTCAGGTTGTTCTTTATATACGCCGCGCCCACTAGAGCCGTTACGAGGATCATCGCTACCAGAGCGAGGACTTGATCGAGCAACAGGAATTCATACAAGGCGCCTGCATAGAAGTACACGTACGCGAGCTTCTGTATTCGCTTCCAGTTCTTGCCGAGTACGCGTTTCGAGTATTTGTTAGACGTGACCAAGAGCACCAGCGCGGAGAGATCTCCGATCGGCGCGAGCACGGCGCCGCCAGCAAGCGACCAGTGCTCAGGACTGAAGAAGTCGAGCGCGTAGACAAATCCATCGACCATGAACTTCGAGAGCATAATCCCCACGATGATCGATGCCGACAGTACGCCGAATCCCTTGCGCAAGATCACGAGCGGCCGTATCCAGGTGACGCTAGGAAACAAATCAGCAAGCGGGCGGATGATCATCACGAGGAATACCGTGAATAGCGACAGCCCGAATAGTGCAGTGTACGACCACTCCGGCAGATACGCCGGAGCGTAGGCAAGAATCATCGGCAGCAGGAGCGATATTCCGATACCTATTATGAGGAGCGTCTCTTGAAGTGACGCTATGAACGTGAAGAATGTTTTGTTAGGCATAGAGGTAGGATTCAGCTTTCTGAACAAGTGGAAATGCTCCGGAAAAGGTCAAACTGCCGTCCTTTCCGATGAGGCAGTACTCGCACCCGTTCTCCTCAAGGAATCTCTCAGCGGGCTTGATCCCGAGAATAAGAGCTGCAGTCGCGTATGCGTCGGCTTCTGCGCCCGATCGCGCAATAACAGTGGCCGACAGGATTTCTGTCGCCGGGTTCTTGGTCCCTGATGCGTCGAGGATATGAAAGAACGGGGTACCGAGATAGTTCCAGTGGCGGTTGTAGGATCCACTGGTTGCGATCCCCGCATTAGTCGCAAAGAATGAGAGGTCGATACCGGCATCAGTCGGGTCTTCGATTACGAAGATAAAAGGCTTCCCTTCTGCATCGAGTCCGCGGGCGTAGATGTCTCCGCCGAGGTTTACCAGTACTCCCTGACAGCCCTTGGCAGCCTTCGCCATCTTCTCCGCGGTATGCCCTTTCATATATCCGCCGAAATCAAGATTCTGACCCTCCGCAAGCGAAATGGTCATAGTTTCCTGATCGACGAGCACCGATTCCATATCGGTGTCGTACGACGCAATCTCTTTCCCAATACGGTTCGTGCCCTTTACAACGGCTATGTCCGCGTCGTATCCGAAACGGGAAATGTCGACAAGCGGGTTGAATGTACCGTGCGTTGTGCGGTACAGCTCTTTCCCGAGCAAGAACGCATCCATGAACTCTTTGGAAACCTGGCACGAGCGTTCACGATTGAGTCGTGAAAGCTCGCTCTCTTCGCGAAATCGCGAAAAGCGGGCTTCTTCATTCTCGGCGATCTCAAAGAGCTCAACTACCGCAGCGTTAGCAATCGCTGGCGTAGGCGCGATGATGCTCAAGCTCGCCTCTGACCCCATGATCTTCTTCTCGTAGTCGTATTCCTTCATGGCATTAGCTGGCGCGGGTGCGCCGTGCCTTCTTCACCGCCACCGGCTTAGGTTTAGGGGCAGGATCGGCAGGCGGAGGCGTAACGACCGTCACAACCGCAGGTGGAGCTACCGGCACGGGAACTACCACAGGTTGCGGGACAGGCTTTGCGCGCACGGGCTTAGGGACAGGCACCACGGGAGTTGCCGTCGCTACAGCTACCACCTCCTGAGCAGGTTCAACCGGCAGCACTATCTCAGGCACAGCTTCGGCAACATGCTCCCGCTGGTACGTCACCGTACTCGCCTCATTCGCAGCGTTAAGCCCCCACACCCAACTCAATACGAGAGGGATGCCGAGTACGGTATAGAGGAATGTCTTGGTGTCCTTTTTCATGCGGGGAGTTTCTGCCACATATGAGTGTCGCGCTTCTGGATATCGCAATCACCGCATTGGAAGTCGTCAGGAAGGCTCTCCCACCGGGTACCGGGCGGGATACCGCGCTCGGGCATCCCGAGCGTCTCGTCATATATCCATCCGCATTCGAGGCAGACGTAGAGCGAGTATGCGAGTGTTTCTGTGGGCATACTGGTAGTACACCCGGGAACCGCCTCTTATTTCAGTGCCCTACCGAGCCAAGGTACGTACGCCGTATGCCTCGATCGTCTTTCCGTCACGGTCTCCCGCCACATATACCTTGTCTCCTATCCGAAGTGCGGACGTATCGAAACCTGAAGGGCCCATGACGATCCAGGTGCCATCGTCTTCGTCGTGATCATTATCGTCATACGTCATCAGGAACGCTCCGGAAACGATGCCGGTAACATACCCGCGATATATGCCCTGGTCTTCAGGTGCCGTCGGGAGCACATTCTCATACAGCTCCTGTATCGGTATCGGAAGCTCTCCTGCCTCAGCTTCCTCGAATCGGTCGTCATGGAACCCGGTCTCGCGATCGAACAGAAGTCCGCTTGCCGTGCCGAATACTATCAGTATGGCGATGATGAATAATAGCGGAGTCCTGTACACGAACCTGAAGTGCTGCAACATCCAAACGAGCAGAGCTATCAAGATCAGATCAAGCGTCGCCAATCCCCAGGGGAATATGCTGAAGAATAGCGCCAGGCCGCGGGAGCCGAATCCGAGAAGGGATTCGTGTCCGGTAATCCTCAGGTCGAACGATATGAAACTGGCAAGCCATATGGAAAGAAGGAGCACGAGCAGCGATACGACGAGTGTGAAGAGCACTTTGGCGATGAAGAACGACCCGGGTCGCATGGTTATCTCGCCTGAACGAATGCGTTCAAGAACGGTCTCTTCGGTAGCGCTTTGTTTGGTTTGGTCGTTCATAAAGATATATTTCGGTTCGCGTACTCTTTCTTCAACGCATTCTTTGCCCTCAGCAGCCGCACGCCCACAGTTGCTACCGGGATCCGGAGCACATCTGCTATCTCCCTGTAGCTGAGCTCCTCCATGAAATAGAGTATCAGCACTTCTCGGTATTTCGGATCAATACCTGCGAGGCCCGACTCCACGAGCCGCGCAAGACTCTCGTGCTCGCTAAGGTCGTCCGCGCGCTCTCCGGAAGGCGTATGGAGAGCCAGGAGATCAAAGTCCGGGATCCGGATCGGCGTACGGCTCTTACGACGGAGTTCATTCACGAATGCATTGTGTGCGATGCGATAGATCCATGGCGAGAATCGCTGAGAAGAATCGAATCCTTTGATGTTCCTATACACATTCACGAATATATCCTGGACGATATCTTCTACGTCATCGCTCCTCGCAAGGAATCGCGAGCCGTATCTCGCCAGCTTCGGCTGATAGCGAGCCATGAGCGTTCCGAACGCTTCGCTATCGCCGCCTTGTACTTGCGCTGCGAGCCTTTCATCCTTGAGGTCCGGATCGTCCATGATGGTAAGTGTACCTTGCATCGCGCAGATCCACTCCCCCGCAGGAGAATGGATCCAATATCGCTCATAGCATGATAGTTAGGCTTTGATAACTTGAGATGCGCATTTCCTCACACTACTAGTACACGGACTCGAGTAGGGATATTTCATCAGCAGTGCTGGGTGTCTGGGACGTTATTAGAACAAATTTAACTGTCGAGATTCTGAGCTAGAAACCCCTTGCCTGCTTAAACTTATCAATATCTTTAACCAACGATCCTACAATTGCAGGATCTACCTTCTGTTGAAGGGTATCTACTAGTGTAGTGAAACCGGTCATAAGTGTACTCAAACTAATCTTGTTCTTTCCATCTGAAATAGTAAGAGCTTTTGACGCCGGACTGAAAGAAACTTCTTTAATATTAGACCACTCAATTTCTTTAATCCTGCAAAAGATTCCCGAGTTACTGATACCTTGATCAGTTATTTTTGTATAAGAATTTCGACGTATCAGTATCAGATACGCACCCATAGATGCAAATATTAGAAAAAATACGATGAAGCCAAGCTTCGCAATTACTGTGGTGCTGGAAACAAATCCTCCTATACTGATTATAAGTATAGGAACAAGAACCATCCATCCCAAAATCTCAAACAAGGCACTGTACCGGAGTGTAACTTCTCCGTTTAATACTTCAGGCTTACTTTGAGATTTTTTGTTTAGGAAGCTGAAGAAAAGCGAGATAAGAACAACGATTAAAATTGTTCTTACAAAGTTCATAGAGTATTCGTCCATAAGATTTATCTAATATTAGAGAAGAAATCCCTTGCCCAGTGCTCATCATTTTGATTAATGAAAGTTATAACAATTATGAGTGCTTCGTTTCCCTTTATCTTCTTTCCACGTAAATGAAACGACTCACCCACTTCAATAACCTCAATCTCTTCCTCGTCAGTAGGAAGGTTAACAGGGTTATGGTTTTCATCCTCCGCTTTGAGGATTGATATATAAACTACCCGACTTCCATCTTCGTTTACTAATTGAACCGATGTACCGTTATCAACTTCGATTAAATTAGAATCTGCAGGAATTTTCCATTTATCCATACTTAATATGTATAACCAAGAAACTTGAAGGGATCAAAAGTATGTCAGATTAATACCCAGCATCCATGCAACGCCAATGAATCCCATAAGAATCATCACTGCGCTTAATAAATAGCGCTGTAAGTTTTCTTCTTTTCTCAGGAAATTATTGAGATTCTCTCTGTCCTTCTTCGTAGCAGGCTCAATAAAGAATGCTTTCATGAAGAAGCAGGAGTACTTCCGGGAGAGAACTATTAGTACTGAATTAAGAATCAGTAGTGTTCCAAAAATCCCAACGAATGCTCGCATCCAATCTATTTCCATACATGCATTAGAGCATAGGTATGATGGGCTGGCCGGCTGGGACGTTACTAAAGCTTCATCCAGGCAACTTCCTTCCGATTAGAAGGAATTCGTTATCTAGGCCTGCGAAATTCCCACCAGTTTCCGGGTCCACAGCCCCAAACACCCTAACTCCCCCTTGCTCTTCAGCTTGAACAATTATCCAGAGTGTACTCTGTTTGGTTTCGTTATCTATATGCCAGGCATATTGCGGTATATCCATATCTATAGGATTACCGCCTGGATCAACGAAGAAAACAGCTCTTCCTTCTTTCACGTCATTCTCTGTGGCTGGGATGCCTTTAATAAATAGTTTCCCTTCCTCTATTTCAGCTATAGAAACTGTACTCATACTGGAACACTGTTAGACCTTTTCCTCAGGAACAAAACCTTCTTTCTTTTTGAAAACAAAATAGTAATAAATTGCTCCCAGAGGTATTGGAAGACTGAATATCCACGGACCCCACATTCCACTTTTATTCATGAATCCAACTAAACCAAAATTTGCACCGATCTTCTCTCCGGTAATAGTAATCGAGAGGGAGAGCAATAAAATAATCAGAAACAGGATCCACTTGGGATTAGTGGCTTTAGTAAGGTACCTATAGGCGGTATATACAATAAACAGTGGGATCAGCAGCGATAGGAGCAAGGGGAACCACTGCGACTCAAGACTGAAGTCTCCTTGCTCCTGTACTGATTGTGCAATCTTGTTTGCCTGAACCGTATGGACTTTTAGTCCTCCACCAACATCTTCAGCATTAATATAAACAACTACAAACTTATCTACTGGATCATTATTTGGAATCTGGTAGTGAACTTCATATTCAGTTACCTTTCCATCTGAGGTTGTGACGCTATTAAATTTCCCTCCCACGAATTCTATTGAATCTGTTGTACTAGCAAAGTAAGTTGTCAGTTCTTGAAGTGACGTTGTAGCTGTTACTGCCTGAGCTTCAGGCGAAAGCATCGAATAGGCTCGGTCTATGTCATTATCCCGAAGAGCGGAAATATGCTCTCTAAAAAACTGGTCCGCCTCATTAGAAACGATTGAATTTGTTAATTGCCTAAGCTGATCCTGGGCAAATGGAGTAAGTAGGTAAAGTGGACTGAGAAAGACCAGTACTATATACAGCCCGAGTACGACGAATTTGCCTTTATTCGCACGCATTCTTGCCGACACGTTTTTCATGGCTCAACAGTAGCACGTCATCGCATCTGGTAGTGTCTGATAAAATCTACCCATGCTCAAAAGGTATTCATACCGGCCACGAACCCTTTATATAGGGCTCACGATATCGTTTTTTACCGCCTTACTTATGTTCTTCGTCATGATCTCGAATTCCTTTATCTCGCGCTTTTTATGGCGGTTATCTTCCTTCTCGATTGGAAACATGAGTGGGTCACTATTAAAGATGGGACATTTTACAAAACTACATTTTACTTTCTAACCATTGAGCTAGATATTCAAAAGATTAGAAAAATATACTTAGTGCTATACGGTTTTCAGCCTGTTTTATGTATTGAGGGAGACCATCCAATAAGCTATACCAAGCTTGAATTTAATGTTGCCGACTATAGCGCTAAAGGAATAGCTGAATTGGTTATAGATCTTAAGCAGTTGAATCCAAATATTGAACTTCATTCAGCCGTAGAAGAAATGATTCAAACAAAGGAACTGGAAGTTTTGTATAAATATTAATTCAAATACTTCTTACTTCCGAAAATGATTTTGGACCTATTTAACAACGTATTCTTTAAAATAGCTCACTCATCAGGTTTGAATGAACAAGGCCATAGCCCTCTTTCTCAAGCTTCTTTTTTACTTCTCTATATATGTCTAAATTCTTTATGCCTCTATCGAGATAACTATCCTTCAAAAAAAGTTCGTATTCCTCATTTATTTCTAAATCTTTATTAAACTTTCTTAATTCAGTAAAAACAGAGAGTAAAGCTTTGTTGGTATAGCTTCCTTCACAGATAGCTGTGTAATCTATCAATCCGTTCTTGCCTTTAAAGAAGATGAAAACGAACATTGCCCTACTCAAAAAAATCCTCCCCACATACACCACATCTAAAACATCAAAGGACTTTATTTTAAACTCGCGACGATTTGTAATAGTGTGGTTTGGATAAATTTCAATATACGTAAATACTTTTGAGGCTAAAGTTACTAAAAAAAGTAGAGCGTATATACCTAATATAATAATGATATCTATTAGTGTCGTCTCATGGGTACCCCAGGCGAAAATTCCTACAATGGGGAATAGTAAAACAATAAAGACACCATACCAGTTCGATTCAACCGTAATTTTTGTTTGTGGTTCCACAAAGAAATTATGACACGAGCCACTGGCGGATGTCAGGTACTATTATAAAAAAGAAAGTGTAAGAAATGCGACACCCACAAAGAAAAGCGCTATTGCTGTCCATGATCCCCATGTACGCGGATACCACCGGACAAAACGCCATACTCTAGGGCTTAAGAAAGCTATGATTATCAATAATATTTCCCCTATTAGGATGAAGTCTTTTGCGCTGCTTTCGTTGCAAGACTCATATGAGCCGCAGATGAGTAAATGGCCTGTCACAAGATATGTGACTGCTTGCGCGACAATGAAAGCAATACACAAATAAAAGACCTCGATCAGCCGATGCCTTTCATCTTGCTCAGCTCGCGACCACTTACCATCCAGTTTCTGGTCAGTCATTTAGAAATTATGGCACACCGTACAAGCTGGGAGTTTAGTACGACTTTCGAACCTTTATTTTATCTTTCGCTCCTTGAATCCGTAACAAATTAATAACCCTCCACCAAATATGCCTATTAAAGTTGATAGGTTGTATCCGATCGAATCGAAATTCGACCAGTCCCAAGAGCTCTCAAATCTTCCTGATAGATTAAAGAAAATAGGAACTAGCAGCAGCAAGCCCAGCAATATTAAGGAGCTACCTTTCATCTCTTAATTATATCTCGAGCTGGGTGTCTGGGGATATTAGTAGAACCGCTTATCTCAAATCTTAGTGCGGGAGGTCAACAAAGGTTCCAGGAATTCTGAATTTCAAGACGTACGGAATGAGCATCAATTCCTTTACGCCATACGTATTAGATGCGCAGGTTGCGCCACAATCTCCAACATAAACAACTTCTCTTAGAAAGGGATTTTCGTCATAAACATCCTGTGTCTGCTGCCAGGGATTCTCTCCCCGATTAAAAGTATCTCTCAGGGTCCAGGACTGAAAGAGTAAGAACAAAAGCGAAATGAGCGTTAACGCGAAAAGAAAAAGCGCAATTAATATTCTAAATACAATATGTAAAGCTCGGTACGGAAATACTATAAAGATGGCGGGAATGAGTAGCAGCGCAAAAAAGCCAAGTACCGCATCCGCAAGAGGATTTGTAAAACCAAACTGAAGGGTGATACGTAGGATCCAGAATACTACCCCTGTTATGACGATGGTCTTGGAGTATCTGCGCCAAGTCCTATTATTTGCTAGCGTCGGTAGGAATAACTCCATATAAGTTTAAACAGAGAGAATACTTAACAGCTTCTCTGAAATCTCCTTGGTATTTTCCTGAATACCGAATAAAGAATCCAGATAAGATGTGAGCCTTGTCGTGTCGAGGTTTCCATCGGCATACATTGAGATGATTCGATGTATGTGGCTATCGTATTCATCAGTAGGTGCGTCAGGAACTGCATCCCACTCTTCAGAAAGAATCTTTTGAATCTCTTTAAACTTTAGCTGCGTATCATTCTGCATGTGGAAGAATCATGACACGAAAATAACGATCTGGCTGTCTGGGACGCTATTCTAACTTTTATGAGGCAAACTAATGTCGCTGACACACTCACAGCCCTCAACCGGACACTTCATCACACCGCCCTTACCCAGATCATTTGGGTCAGCAAATATTTGGTGTGGGTCAAAGGGATGTCCGCAACGCTTACAGTTCCCCTTCTCATCATCCATTTTTTGTTCGTCGTTCATAAACCTGATTATGACACGAAAATAGCGAGCTGGCCGTCTGGGACGATATTCGAACAAATCTAAACCCTAGCGGCTCTTACTTTCCACCCATTTATTCCAAAGGCGGATCCCGATAATTAGTGCTACGAAGAAAATTAGTGGAAATGTATTGCGTATATCTTGAGGGACGTCCTTAGCGAGATAGCCGATTAAATTGGCAGTTAATAAAAGCATGCTCCAATTTGCAAACCACCAATATGCAGCCCTCAACCCTCCATAAATATATCCCGCCCCGGCTAAACCTATTACCAGCGGTAAGAAAGCTACTAGAGATCTCAAAAGATATGGCACTGTGTACTCAATTTTTGAACCAAATAAATTTAAGACAGACATCAACGTAAAGAAACCTATCATTCCTAGAATAGCTATCGAGCCTCCCACCCATAGGCGTCTTTTGAATTCTTTATCGTATGAGTAACTCACAATGAGATTATGCCACAAAAATGTCGGGCTGCGTGTCTGGTACGGCGTGGGAACTTTTCTAAATTGCCAGACCTAGCTCTGTGATCATTGGTTCTGACGACTGGTATATCTGCCTTGCTTGATCAACTGATATTTCTTCATATGGCTTGAAAGTACGCAGATCCAAAGACCCATCACCTTCATCATAGACCCACACATAGAAGAAAACATCTGGTTTATCCGTAAATGCTATGAGCATTGTCTTACCGCCTCCGATGGCATTATTATCGATTTCCATCAGAACAAACTTACTCTTGAGGTAATCAGTGTAGGGTGAAAAATCCACATCAGAATACCCTTCTTCATTTCCATCTTTGTAGTTGTCTATCGCAGTTCGAACATGTAGTACGTATGAATCACGAATCGCCTTTAGAAGTAGATCCTTGTCGGTTTCGGAGACTGTAGATGATTCGCTGTCGCAGTCAACCAAACACATATTCTGCATGTACCAAAAGCCTCCGCAGGCAATTAGACTAAGTAGCAAGATAGATCCAGCGAGCAAAATTTGATTCTTCCTTTTCATATCGCTATGTCTTTATAATTTCCCAGACCTCCTTCGCTATTTGCTGATATACCTCACGCTTTCTAGTAGCCAATTCCTTGTCAAAGCATTCTACAAAAACCTCAAAAATGATTGTCGCTAGTTCGTCTATATTATTAGCCTTTGGGAATCGATTCATTACCATTCCCGCTTCTAGTTCATATTCATCAACATTGTCATCAAAATTTAAGCCAATTGGATCGTGTTCGAACAGAACCATGCTGACCTTATCAAAGGCTTCTGAATATTCTTTGACTCTTTTCTTACGATAGTCCTCCACCGATCCTTCGTCAGGGTTATACATGTCCAAATTATGACACACAAATATCGAGCTGCGGGACTAGGACTCGAACCTAGATACACGGTACCAGAAACCGTAGTCCTACCATTAGACGATCCCGCAATAGCGAGGCCGATAAATCGGCCTGCTTCGAAGAAGATACTCGAAAATCGGCCTTATTGCAACGCAAAAGGGCCGCGCCGTTTGCTGGCGCGGCCCTATTATTGAGTTCAGTTCTACTGCCAAGTCGCGAGGATGACTCCCGAGATCGAGAGTGCCACGAGGTAGTAGCCGGCAATGATGAACCAGTACTTCCACGGCTTTCCTTCCCAGGTAACGGAGATGAGGGTCGCAGGAACAATAAAGCCGACCCATGTCCAGATCGCTGCAGAAAGTCCGGCCTGGACTCCACCGATGCGCGTTACGGAGCTCATGAAGTAGAGGATATTCGCGAGCACAAATGTCATCGCGATGCTGCTGAGCGCGGTTATCGCATAGCTCTTGTACATCTCCTTCTTGATGGTCGGCGTGATGACATCAGGCATCTTGATATCGATGAGGCGCATCCATTGCTTCCCGAACAACGGGCCGTACCAGAAGGCGCCGAGTATAACGCAGACGATAGCCGAAAGGAGCACCGCCCAGTAATTGATCATCACTTCCATACGTAGTGCTTAAGGGGTATGGGATAAGTATAGCGCCCCAGAACACGCGTGCTATGCTACCCCTGTACAACCGAATACGCAGTATCAAGAGCGCAGCGAGGTACCTGGACCTACGACCTGCCGGCAACCATTCCTAGCGGAAACGGTGCCCCCAGACCCCTCGGGGGACGATGCCTAGCTTTACGAAAGCATCTCCTTCGCGGGAGATGCTTTCGTTTGGTACGGCTACTACTAAATCATTCGTACTCATGTTCCATTCGCTAACTCATTACACAACGGAGAGCGTGACCAACGGGCACCCTGACAAGGTCTGCGACCAGATGTCGGACGCCATTCTCGACGCCTGCCTTACGGGCGACCCTACGAGCCGTGTTGCGGTTGAGACATTCGGTAGCCACGGCACGCTCATGATCGGCGGCGAGGTCACGACGAAAGCCGACGTCGACTATGAGGCGATCGCACGAAGCGTGTACGCGGACATCGGCTACACCGAGCCGCTCGACGTGCTCTCCCGCGTCGTGACGCAGTCAGGAGACATCGCGATGGGCGTCGACACCGGAGGAGCCGGCGACCAGGGCATCATGTACGGATACGCGACCAACGAAACCGAGGAATACCTTCCGCTCGGCGTCGTTCTTTCGCACGCGCTCGCACGCAAGCTCGAGAAGCTTCGCACCTCAGGAGAGCTTCCCTATCTGCGCCCCGACGGAAAGACCCAGGTTACGATCAAGGAAGGAAAAGTCATCACCGCCCTCACCTCCACCCAGCACACGGAAGAAGCGGAGCTCGAGGACATTCGTCGCGACCTTACGGAGAAGCTCTTCCTGCCTGTCCTCGGGAACACCGAGAACATCGAGTTGCTCGTTAACCCTACCGGACGCTTCGTCCAGGGTGGATTCGAGGCTGACGCCGGCCTCACCGGCCGCAAGATCATGGTCGACACGTACGGAGGTCTCATGCCGCACGGCGGAGGCGCATTCTCCGGAAAGGACGCTACGAAAGTGGACCGCTCGGCGGCATACATGTGTCGCTTCGCCGCAAAGAACTTGGTAGCGAACGGTCACGCGAAGAAGGCGCTCGTATCGGTCGCCTATGCGATCGGCCGCGTCGAGCCGGTGATGGTCGAAGCGTTCGACGATGAGGGGAACAACCTTTCCGAGATCGTCGCTAAGAACTTTGATTTCCGCCCGCGCGCTATCCAGGAGCGTTTGGGGCTCCAGCGTCCTATCTTCCGAGAGACAGCCGCGTATGGACACTTCGGTGTTGCCGGTCGTCCGTGGGAAGAGATCATCTCGCTCTAATCAGGCAAAAAGTATAGAAAGAGGGCCGGCAACGCATTCGCGTCGCCGGCCCTTTGCCGTATCAGGCTGCCTGCAGCGTCTTGTCGGAGACGATCTCATCCAAAGTGTCGCCATCGACTTCGCCGTTCATCGCCTTGGCGAGATCGAGCAGGCGACGACGCGGACGTTCACCCAACTGGTAGTAGGCGCGGATCAGATCCTGCGCTTCTCTGCTTCCCATGCGCTCATCGATGAGCGACGCGGTTTCGCTTTCCAATGTCTCGCGTTGGTCGCGGGTCAGGCCCTCGTAGAAGTACGAGACCGGAACCTCAAGCGCCTCGGCCAGTTGCCAGAGGCGAGCGGCAGACATGCGATTAGCGGCGCACTCGTATTTCTGGATCTGCTGGAAGCGGACCCCGCACGCGTGCGCCAGTTCCTGCTGGGTCAGCCCCAACAGGCGACGCCGGCGCCTAAGACGCCGGCCCAAGTGGATATCAATCTCGTCCATTACGTAGACAACTCCCCACTGCAGCTCGCGTCTTCAGACGCTCGCTTTCCATTAATACTATAACACGCTTATAAAAACTGTACAATCATTGCTTCTCGATAGACCCTACGAGCGCGCAATGATCACTCACGCCGCAGATCATCTCAACATCAACGACTCGATAGCCCACCGTGCTGAATACCCCGTCAACCATGAGTCCGGGAAGACCGAGCTTCGCTATGTCTGCAGGAAGCTTCGCTCCTGCGCGGTGGAGCGTGAGGTCGAGGCTCATCATATATGCGGACGGGACATTGTCCGTATACCGTTCGCATAATCTGCTGAAGGCAGGACCTCCTCTCGGCGCATTGAAATCCCCCGTTACGACGAATTCTTCCAGAGTCGCTGTTACTTCCAGGAAGCGATCGAGAACCCCGTTCTGTATGTCGCTTTCGCTACCCCCGACCGTAACAGGGAAATGCGTGGTTGCGATCCGATACGTCTCTCCATCCTTCTCGATATCCACTATCGCAATGACATATCGTTGGGTCAGCAGTTTCTCTTCCGGGACCGTGTCTATATAGTCGACGAGTTCGCCCTCTTTCCCTCCGATCCAGTGCTCGCTAGTAGCGGCTATAGGGAAACGTGAAAAAATACCCACGCCTTCGGTTACGCGTCCTCGTGGATGCTGCACGTACATCATCGGAACGAAGAAGCAGCGGGCACCAAGTAGGGACTCAAGGTGCGGAACGTCTTCCAAGAGAAGTTCCTGGAGACAGACCACATCCGGCATCCGTTCTTTGAGGAATGGACCGATGCGATCGAGATGCCGATCCCGTTCGATGTTCAGATGAACGAACGAGAGCGGCATACGTTATCCTTTCTCTCCTGCTGCCTTGAGGAACGCGCTGAAGAGCGGATGCGGCGTAAGCGGACGCGAGAGGAGTTCCGGATGGAACTGAGTACCGAGGAAGAACGGGTGCTCGCTTACGGGAAGCTCCGCTATTTCCATGAGCCGGCCGTCCGGGGATTTTCCGGAGAAGACGAGGCCCGCATTCGTGAGCTGCTCGATGTATGCCGGATTCACCTCATAGCGATGGCGATGGCGCTCATTGATCTGCTCTTTGCCGTATGCGCTGGCAGCAACGGTTCCGGGCGTAAGTACGCAGGGGTACGTACCGAGACGCATCGTGCCTCCGTAATCATTCTTCGTAAGCTTCTCTTTCTGATCGTTCATGACGCCAATAACCGGGTGAACGGCAGCAGCATCCGCCTCTTCAGTAGTGGCACCTTCGATGCCCGCTTTAGTTCGTGCATACTCGATGATGGCCAGCTGCATGCCGTAGCAGAGACCGAAGTACGGGATCTTGTTTTCGCGCGCGTAGCCTATGCTAGCTATGATGCCTTCGATGCCTCGGGTGCCGAATCCGCCCGGAACGACGATGCCTGCGTATTGCGAGAGATCGGAGAGCTTGCTCGGGTCTTTCTCGTATTCCTCGGAATCGAGGTATGAGAGCTTCACCTTAACCCCCTGTGCATACCCGGCTGCCTTGAGCGCTTCAAGGACGGATATGTAAGAATCGGCGAGCACGAAATCTCCCGTATCGAAATACTTCCCTACAACCGCTATCGAAAGCTCCTTCGTCGTGTTCTTCGAGCTCTCGACGAACGCTTCCCAATCCTTCATATCTGCCGGACGATCCTCGAGCCCGAGAACATCGCAAAGGATCTTTCCGAGACCGTCCTTCTCATAATTGAGCGGCACGTCATAGATGCTCGCGACGTCGGGTGCTGAGATCACGTTCTCGGTCGGGATGTTGCAGAAGACGCCGATCTTCTCCTTGCGCTTCTCGTCGAGCGGACGAGCGGCGCGAGCAAGTATGATATCCGCCTGAAGCCCGACGGAGTTGAGCGAACGAGAGGCGTACTGCGTCGGCTTGGTTTTCATCTCGCCGATATTGCCCGGAATCGGCACGTACGACACCATCACGATAGCGACGTCCCGCGGCTTCTTCATCTTCATCATGCGCACCGCTTCGAGGAAGATGATGTTCTGGTATTCGCCGATAGTGCCTCCCACCTCGATGAGAGTGACGTCGGCGTTTGCCGCCTGCTGCGCTGCTTCGATGCGGCGAATAACCTCGAGCGGGATATCCGGCACCACTTCAACATTGCGTCCTTTGTATTCGAGATTGCGCTCGCGTTTTATAACCTCGAGATAGACGCGCCCGGTGGTCATGTAGTTGCCGCGCGAAAGATCGATATCGAGGAAGCGCTCGTAGTTGCCCATGTCCTGGTCGCACTCATCGCCATCGCCGAGCACGAAGCACTCGCCATGCTCCGTCGGATTCATCGTTCCGGCATCCACGTTGATGTATGGATCTATCTTGAGCGCCGTAACGTTCAACCCCTTGCTCTTCAGTATCCGGCCGATAGCGGACGTCGCGACTCCCTTCCCGACGCCCGACATTACCCCGCCGACGACGAATATGTATTTAGGTCCTTCACTTGCCATATTAGATTTTGAGATACCGACGAACTGCTAACCACGACGCGAGCGCACCGAGCAAGATGCCCGAGCCGACAAGGATCGAGAAGACCATGCCGAAGTGCGACATATAGTACGAGAAGAGGTTGAATCCGCCGAGCCAGTTCTGGAGCGCTGTTCCCGCATACCAGGTAGCAGGATAGAAGAGGAGGAGCGCGAGTATGGAAGCCAGAAGCCCTGAGATAACGCCCGCAACGATGAATGGTCCGCGGATATAGGCGTTTGAAGCTCCCACCAGTCGCATGACCGCGATCTCGTCGCGCGCGGTGTAGATAGCGAGCCGGATAGTAGCGAGCGCTATGATGGTCGACGCGAGTGCGAAGATAATGACGATCACGAGTCCGGCGCGTTCAGTCGCGTTGATGGCGCTTGTGAGGCGGTCGATGACGGTCTTGTTCTGGAAATAGTTGATGCTGTCGATAATCGGACCGCCGGCTGGAGAGATCGAAGGATCCTCCTCGAGGAACTCCACTATTCCCTGGTACTGCGACGGGTCCTTGGCCTTTACGGAAAGTGCGGCACCGAGCGGGTTGTCATTGAGCTCGTCGAGCGCCTGGAGCGTGAGCTGATCGTTCTCATGACGAGTACGGAACTCAGCGAGACGGTCTTCGCGAGTGGTGTAGGTAACTGCGCTCACTTCCGGTATATCCTCGAGGCGCTCCTTGATAGCGATGATGTCGCGCTCCTGCGCGTTCGTGACGAAGTAGACGTTCACGTCCACCTTGTCCTCAAGCGCACTGAGGGTATTCCCCAGTATCGCCGAGAGGAAGATGAGCGAACCGATGATCGCGAGCGTTACGGTCATGACGAGCACGGTCGCGAAGGAGACGGCGCCGCTACGGACGAAATTCTTCGCTCCTGTCGCTACCATCCGCTTGATCATCATCCACATAAAGATTTGAGTATGTTACAGCACGTATTGCCCCTGCATATCGTCCCTCACGATGCGCCCCCTATCCATCGTGATGACGCGACGACCGATCGAATCGACCACGCCCTTGTTATGCGTGGTGATGAGGACGGTGGTGCCGAGCTCGTTGATCTTCTTCAGGATATCCATGATCTCGTACGTATTCACCGGATCGAGGTTGCCGGTCGGCTCGTCCGCGACGATGAGATCGGGCTGGTTGATGATCGCGCGACCGATAGCGATGCGCTGCTGCTCGCCTCCGGAGAGCTGGTTCGGGAAGTGATGGCCCTTCCCGCCCAGATCGACGAGGTCGAGAATATGCGGCACGTCGGAGCGAATCTCGTCTTCGGGCCGCCCTGCTGCTTCCATGGCGAAGGCGATGTTCTCATATGCAGTCTTGTTCGGGATAAGGCGGAAATCCTGGAACACGGTGCCGATCTTGCGTCGGTAGTGATGGAGCTTGCTCTTCGGGAACGCGTGCACATCCGCGGATTCGAAGAAGACCGTACCTTCGGTAGGCCGGTCTTCTGCGAGGAGCATTTTTATAAGGGTGGTCTTGCCGGCGCCGGAGTGTCCGACGATGGAAACGAACTCTTTAGGTGAGATGGAGAGCGTGACATCTTCGAGGGCAGGAGTGCCGTCACGGTGGATCTTTGAGACCTTATCGAAATAGATCATACAACGAGGGTTAGTATACCGTACCCTCGGTCGAGGCGTCTATGAAGGTATCCAGGTCTCCTTCCAAAACACCATCCGGATCGTGCGATTCCGCCCCTGTTACATGATCCTTCACCAGTTTATAGGGATGAAGGACGTAGGAGCGCATCTGACTCCCCCATTCGTTGGCAGTTGTGGCAGCAATAGAGCGGCCCTTCGCTTCGGCAAGGCGCTTATCCTCTTCCATCCGGAAGAGTTTCGCTTTAACCAGCGCGAGCGCCTTCTCGCGGTTAGCCAGCTGGCTGCGCTCGCTCGAGACATGGGCCGATACACCCGACGGGGTGTGAACGATACGGACCGCGGTCTCCCGCTTGTTCACGTTCTGGCCGCCGGCTCCTCCCGCGCGGGCGAACTGTATCTCCAGGTCGTCGGGCTTGAGCTCGATAGCTTCATTTCCGACGAGTTTCGGAAGGACTTCGACAAGTGCGAACGAGGTCTGCCGCTTCGCATTCGAGTTGAAGGGAGAGATGCGCACGAGGCGATGCACGCCCGCCTCGTTCTTCAATCTACCGTAGGCGCCCTTTCCTGGGATCTCGAGCAATACGTTTCGGTATCCGCCCTGATCGTTCTCGTTAGCATGCAGTTCCCAGGCGCTCCATCCCTTCTTGCTCGCGTACCCTTCATACATCCGGCGGAGCATGCGCACGAAGTCCTCCGCGTCGTCGCCTCCGGCTCCGGCGAGTATGCCGATGGTAGCGGATCCTGAATCGTGATCGTCCCCGCTTCCGCCCTCCTTGAGGCTCTGGTACTCCGCAATGCGACGCTGGGCTTCGTCCTTATCCGCCCAGAAATCGGGCTCAGCCATTAAGGCTTCGAGCTCTGCGATACGTTCCTCGTTCCCGTTCATCGATTGAGTGTAAACGATGGGACGTTTTTTGCTAATCAGTCTTTCTCTGGTATAAGGAGCGGGACTAGTTCTGTCACAAAGTAGGGATACAGCCGTGAGTGTATACGAAAGGCCGATAGATACGGCAGCGGTGCGCAAAACGGCTATCGAGTTCAACTTGAGACCCGCATCCGCTCGCTGTCACCATAAGACTTACAGCCAACTTTGGAGGCTGTATACAAGTGAGATGAGTCTGGAGGAGGTGGGTCATGCGATCGGGGGTACGCGCCAAGCCGCTCATTACACGTACAACCGATGGTTCAAGATCCATCTCGGACCCAGAATGGAGATGCTCTGCCAACGTTTACGGCTTCGAGCAATCGCCGTGAGAGAAGCGGAGCTTAGGAAAGAGCTCGACGCAGCGAATAGCGACTCGCTGAGTATCCATCTGATCGAGGAGGCAGCGCGACATAGCAAGACTCTTGTCCCAGTCATAGATTATGAGGGGATCCCGATCACGCGCGGACCCCACTTGGCATATCGGATCGGAGACCGCTACATTCGCGCGTACAGTCGGGAAAGCGAAATCCGACCGACTGATGGCCAGCGATACGCTGCGTTCCATATCTCAACAGGGATGCTGCCTGGAATCTATGCGTGCATCTTCGTCGTTAATATCCCAGGACTACCGAAGGAGACATTCGTGGTACGTGCTTCGGTGATCCGGAAACTGTACGGTGGCGACATCGAATATCCGAGGTTTTATGTATCTGTAGGCGACTATCACCCGAAGATGCGTAAGACCACCTTTAACCTTCGGAAATTCAAGGACGCGTGGTGGATTTTCGATCTGTGATCTTGAGCCCGTCCGCCTGACCAACCCGGTCAGGCGGCTTTTCTTTATCTTTTTCATATCAGTAACTGCTATACCTATAGAGGATGTTCTTCGCGACGGGACGTTCGGAGCACTGCTTTGAATGTCCTGGCGCATAACGAAAGCCGGGAGACATTTGTCTCCCGGCTTTCGTTTATGTGGAGCCGAAGGCCGGGATTGAACCGGCGACCTTGTCGTTACGAGTGACACGCTCTACCAACTGAGCTACTTCGGCGTTTCGACGACTTCGCTACAATAACGGTAAATCCGCTCCCTATCAAGCTTCCGGAGGACGCTTGCCCCAACGAAGCGCCGCGAATGCTGCGCCAACGAGCGAGCCTATGAGATTTGCGCAGAGGTCGATTGCTGTATTGCTGTACCCTCCTACTTCCGTATTCGGGATGGTGAGCTTTGTGATGAATTCGATCACCTCGTTAAGTGCGCCGAGCCCCATCGCCGCAAGAGCCGCGAGGACCACCATCCATACACGCGGGAGTTTCGAGGCTCGCGCGATGAAGAAATAGATGATGATAGCTCCGATCGCGGTGCCAAACGGATGCACGAGCTGATCGAAGCGCCAGATCGTAACGCCGTTTACGCCGTTGTCGATAATCGGAATGAGCACCAGGTTATAGAGCACGTCTCCATTAACTATTACGCCGCCACCAAGCGCATGCAGGAGTCCGAGGATGGAAAGGCACCAGAGTGCCCAGGTAGGGAGCTTCGTGCGCGGCAGGGTCCATGCGACAAACGCGACGAGCCCGAGCAGGACCGCGAGGTACAGCGTGAACTCCTTCACGCCGGTCGTATAGAAGTACACCGCGGCGGCGGCGATATAGAGGATCGTGAACGTGAGCACGATCATGCGCCCGCGAGTCGCGCGCTTGTACTCTCCTTGCGGTTGTTCAGTCATGTTGAGCCGATGGGCAGAATTGAACTGCCGACCTACTCCTTACCATGGAGTTGCTCTACCCCTGAGCTACATCGGCTTCTATCGCACCGACCCATCCTAGCCGATTTCCCCCATTCTTTCAATTTTCAGTCCGCACCCCTTCCCTCTCCAAAGGAGTTATACTTCCCGAACACTAACCGCAATACCTTATACCTATGTGTGGCATCGTCGGATACGTCGGCAAGAAGAACGCGACCCCCGTCCTCATGGACGGCCTCCGCGCGCTTGAATATCGAGGCTACGACTCGGCAGGTATCTATGTCGCTGGCCGTGGAGCGCTCAAGCGCGCCGGAAAGGTAGCGGTCCTAGCCGATTCCCTTCCGGACGATTTCGAAGGGACGCTCGGCATGGCGCATACCCGCTGGGCGACCCATGGCGCACCCACCGAACAGAACGCGCACCCGCATAGCGACCCCACAGGAGCCGTATGGGTAGTACATAACGGCATCATCGAGAACTACGCCGATCTGAAAGCATCATTTCTCGCAGAAGGAGTGACATTCAAATCAGAGACCGATACGGAAGTGCTCGCCTGCCTCATAGCAAAGGCATATACAGATGGCGTACTGCTCGAAGACGCCGTCTCAGACGCGCTCGCACAGGTTCGCGGAACGTATGGGCTCGTCGTAGCGTCATCCAGAGAGCCCGAGAAGCTCGTTGCAGCACGTGCTTCAAGTCCTGTCATGCTCGGTATCGGAGATGACGAGTATTTCATCGCCTCCGACGCTACCCCGATCCTGAAGCACACCCGCGACGTGATCTACCTCGACGACGGCGAGATCGCGATACTCACGCCCGAAGGATACGAGGTACGCACGCACACACGCACGAAAGTAGAGAAGCCTGTCGAGACCCTCGAATGGGACGTCGAAGCCGCGCAGAAGAAGGGATACGAGCATTTCATGCTGAAGGAAATGATGGAGATTCCTGAAGCGATTGAGAACACCATGCGCGGAAGGCTGCTTCCGGGCGTAGGCACCGTGAAGCTCGGCGGACTCGAGAGCGCGCTTCCCGACCTCCTCTCCGCCAAGCGCATCATGCTCACCGGCTGCGGCAGCGCCTCCTATGCGGCGCGCGTCGGTGAGCTCATGATAGAGGAATTCGCGGGGCTTCCTGTCGAAGTCGAGCTCGGCTCAGAACTCCGCTATCGCCGTCCTACGATGGACCCCAAGGACACCGTGCTCTTCGCCATTTCCCAGTCTGGCGAGACGCTCGACACGATCGAAGCGATCCGGGAGGCGAAACGCCATGGCGTCCGTGTATACGGCGTCGTGAACGTGGTGGGTTCCTCTATAGCGCGCGAGACCGATGCCGGAGTCTACAACCATGCAGGTCCCGAGATAAGCGTCGCCTCTACCAAGGCAGTGATATCGCAGATGACTGTGCTCGCGCTTATCGCGATACTGCTCGGGCGTGCGAATGAGCTCTCCCAGACTGAAGGCGCAGCCCTCATCAAGGAGCTTGAACGACTCCCTGATCTCGCACGGGAGATACTCGAGAAGCGCGAAGAGATACACGAGCTCGCCAAGCGCTACAAGGATACCGAGAATGCGTTCTATCTCGGCCGAAAGTTTCAGTGCCCTATCGCTTCCGAAGGAGCCATAAAGTTGAAGGAGATTTCCTATATCCACGCCGAAGGCTATGCCGCAGGTGAGATGAAGCACGGCCCCATCGCGCTCATCGAACCCTCCTTCCTTTCCGTCGTGCTCGTTCCCGAAGACTCGATGTATGAGAAATCCAAGTCGAACATACAGGAGATCCGCGCCCGTGGCGGACGCGTGCTTGCGGTTACCACGGAAGGATGCGAAGACGACATCCGTACGCTCGCCGATGACGTGATCGTTATCCCAAAGACGCACGAGGCGTTCCTTCCGATTCTCACTACCATCCCGCTCCAGCTCTTCGCATACTATGTCGCGCTCGAGCGTGGGCTCCCCATCGACATGCCTCGCAACCTCGCGAAGTCGGTTACGGTTGAGTAGCTCTTATTTATCGACTAGCGCCAGTATCTTATCGAGCTTTTCGTTCTCAATTCTCGATAGGTCTTGCTGCAGCTTCTCAATCTCAACTTTTGCCTCCACATTCGTTCGATAATCATCAAGCGCCTGATGCCTATCACGGTCCGCCTGCCGGTTCTGGCTGATCATGATGAACATCGAGAGGAAGATCGCCTCGAGGGATACGATCATCGTCAGCAAGCCGAACGGGTACGGCTCTACTTTGAAGACGATCCAGACGAAGAACCAGAGCATGTGCACGAACATGAACGTCCAAGAACCGAATGCGGCCGATATCATATCCGCAAGCCGGTCGCCTACGCTCCGCGTATCCTTATGCTTCTCGTGCCAGGTCGGCAGGTGCTGTCCTTTGGTCATACCCGAACGATAGCACCTATCTGGCCCAGATAGAGCCCGAATCCCCGTCTTCCTCAAATCTTCTTGTTCAGGGGCGTAGGATTGGAACATGCCTCTCCATATCGCCGTCATGAATCTGCAGTCCGGAATAGGCGTAACAAAGGGATATGGGCAGTACCTCACGCGGGGCTGGCGGTATCTGTTACCGCACCCCGGACTTCCCATAGAGGATGCGGGCCAATTCCTGAAGAGCGAGAGCGTCGATATCGCCCTCCTCACGGAAGTAGAGGCCGGCTCGCGCCGCTCGCGCTATGCCTCCCAGATAACCACGGTGTCCGAGCATGCCGGCCTTTCCTATACCCATTTCTTCCCCACGCGCTCGATGGGTACTTCCATAAACGAAGGGAACGCTATTGCGAGCCGCTACCCTATGAGCGATACGAAGATACATCCGCTTCGGAGCTCTTCGAATCCACGCGTACTCGGAGAGACGATTATCGAATACGATGGAGCGAAGATCACCGTGTTCGTCGCGCATCTCGCGCTCGGCGCGAAAGTCAGGCTCGCGCAGCTTAAGGAGCTTGCAGAGATCATCGTGCGCACTCCCGGGCCTGTAATACTCGGCGGCGATTTCAACGAGCGCGATCATGCGGTCTTCGGTCCGCTCGATTCGATAGGACTGACCCACGTCTGCAAGCCCGGCTATCCGTCGTGGGGACCGCGCCACGGGCTTCAGGTACTCTTCTTGAGCGATCATTTCGATGTGACAGACGTTGCCGCACCGAGCGGGTCGCGCTTTTCCGATCATCTCCCTCTTATCGTGGAGGCCGAGCTTACGCCGCGATCCGCTCCTCAGCCTTTTGCTTCGTCACCAATTGTAGGTAGTCGCGCGCCGCATCACTGAGCTCAAGGACCAGAGCGATCTTTTCATTCATCGGCATGAGGAAATAGGCATTCTTGAATGCAACGGGATCCCCGTAGGCATCGATGGGAGCGGTCATGCGATCGACTGTCGAACGCACATCAGCGAGAGCTTGGGGATCATTCGGATCAGCAGCGAGGGCCACGAGCGCCTGCTTTGCGAATCCATAGGCTCCCTGGATGATATTGAAGCGCAGACGGTTCCGCTCAAGCAGCAATCTCGACTCGTCCCCGTATTCTTCTATGTACTTGTTCCTCCAGTCCCTGCGCTCGAGATGATCCTCGAACCTATCGGTTGTAACCGGTCGCTCGAGGAAATAGGAACATGCAGCGGCGAGACGCTGTAACTTTCCTATCAGCTCGAACGAATACCCCTTGAACCGTTCGAAATCGAAATCAACCTGGACCTTCTCTCCTTCCTCGATGGTCGTTAGTCCGCCCTCTGCATACATCATCTCCCGCGCTTCATCGGTGAGCTCTTTCCGGCCTTCCGGCTTCTTCGGCCAATTCGACTGGACCTCGATAGACATACTCTTAGCGTAGCATCGCCCCCGTAAGACCGCTCAGATCACCGAGCGCAGCATGCGCTAACGGTGGCATAGGGACATCGCCGGCAATCTTCGCAAGTTCCCTTGAGACTTCCTCAAGCACGAACCCGTTCTCATCATTCATGAGCGGGCCATTGAGTATGAAAATGTCCGGAGACCAGATGCGGATCGTGTTGTATATGCCCGTAGCAAGAACGGACGTCCGCTCCTCATATACCGCACGAGGAAGCTCGGAAGCCGGCATGCCGAATTCGGCCGCCAGCGCTGTGCCGCCGACGAGGCTCTCAAGCGTCGCACCGCTCTCATAGTCAAGCACCTGCTTGCCCGGCTCGTGTCCCTCGACATGCGGAACCGGTCCTCCGTTCACTATGAGCGCGCCACCGACACCGGTACCGATAGTGAGGTACCCGACAATGCCGTGCCCCTTGCCCGCTCCCGCAAGCGTCTCACCCAAGGCGGCAAGCTCCGCGTCGTTATACACCTGAACGGGCACCGTGAGCGCCTTGGAGAGCTCTCCGCGCATATCGAATCCCTGCCACTGAGGCAGATAGGGGGAGCAGCGGACAATAACGCCGTCAGCAACGACTCCGGCGATTCCTCCCACGATATCCGTAAGATGCACACCCTGAGCAAGCGCGTACGCCCGCATCAGTTCTACCGCCTCCTTCGGGTCTTGCGGCGTCGGCACTTTCTCCAACTGCGTGAGTACCCCGTTCTCAGCGATCGCTATGCGGGTATGCGTCCCTCCGATGTCGAACACTAATCGGCTCATAGCATCGTCTTAAAGGAATCGATTAACTTCGTCTCGTCGGGATCGACGCCGTACTGTTTCGCGAGCGCATGCGCTGTGGTGCGGATGAGCCAGAAGCCGTAGAGCAAAGTTTCTACACGGGAGGCGCTCGGGAGGTCGATCTTGACGCTCGGCACGCCCGCACCTGAAAGAACCCTCTGGGTCAGTGCCATCCGCTTCTGAACGCGTTCGTGATCGGTAGCATCCGCGAGAAAGACTCCGTAAAGCGGATCACGCAGCGCGCGTGAGCTGTCGATACCACCGAAACCCTGTAGTTCGTTATGATTGAACTCAGGCAATACGTTCGCGAATGCCGGGATCTTGGCGGTCTCGTTCGAGAATATCTTCGCGAAATAGGACAACGCTTCGTTGCGTCCTGAAGAATAGAAGATCGGTAGACGTTCTGAAAGCAGACCCGCGAGCACTTCTCCTTCATGCTCGGCTCCTCCCTGATCGAAAGAGGCTGAGTCAGGAAGCAGGTGCTCTTCCCCGATGAGTGCGAGGAGTGCCCGCACCATGACGATGAGCGCTTCGCGCGGGACCGGACCCTGCGGGATAACCACATGCGGAAGGTTATGCTCCGAAGCTAACGCGAGCAGCGTTCCCCCTCCTGCAATAACCGAGAGCGGCAGTCCGTTCGCGATTGCTTCTTTAGCGAAGGAAACCGTCTCTTCGGTCTCACCCGAATAGGATATTGCTACATAGGTGGCACCTTCGAGAACCGGGGACGGAAGCCCATAGTCACGATGCGCGATGACATAGGGAGTGGCACCCAGAAAGCGGAGTGCGAGCGCAGGCAGGAACGAGCCTCCCATGCCTCCACACACCAGGACCTTCGGGCGTGAGACCGTGCCTACTACTTCGGGGACATAGCCGAGCTGGTCGTCGAGGGAATCGATCATACGTCTTCCATCATATCAAGCACGAGGGTGCCCCAGGTGAAGTTGTGAGCGCCATACGCCTTCCCAGTTTCCGGGTCGAAATACTCCCTGAATCCATGCCGCTCTACCAATTCGATCGTCGCTTTGCTGAGCCACGTGGCTTCCGCTTCGAATCCGTAGTCCTTGAGGCCCTTATATATGAACCAGTGCGGGGCGAACCAGATCGGGCCGCGCCAGAAACCGTCACGGCGATATGAAGCTTCCTGCTTCGAGACCGTGCGGATCCCGTACGACGAGCGGAACGTCTCGGTGTTATGGAAATGCTCATCTACAACCGCCTTCGCTTCCTCTGGAGTATAGAGTCCTGCGAAGAGCGGTATGAAATGCGCCCAGGTTGAAACCTTTAGATGGCCGTGCTCGAGCCCGATAGCGGACCAGAACACTCCTTCCGCCATGAGGTACTCGCGCATCGTGAACTTTATGAGGTCGTGATTGAGGGTCGCAAACTGTTCCGCTTCCGCGTCGCCAAGCACACGCGCGATCTTGGCGAGAATCTCTAGGTTCTTCACCATCATCGCGTTGAACGGCACGTCCTTCACCCAGAAGCGCTCATGCATGCAGACGAGGGGATCAAACGAACAGGTACGGTTCGCTGTCACGAGCTGATGACGCTTCAGCATGTGCGAGAGGAACGAGATGTTTGATTTGACGCGGAGCGCCGTATCGAAGCGCGGCGAATTGTCCTCCCCGGACTCGTCCGGATTCACAATGCTTATCAGATGGTGATCATGCGGATCGCGCTTCTCGACAAGGTACGTATAAAACGCGAGCATCTGCGGGAAGATCTCCTTAAGGAACGCGCGGTCTTTGGTCTGCTCATAAATCTCCCAGGCAGCATACGCGAGCATCGGCGGCTGCGTGATCGAGCTTACCCCTCCCTTGTCCCACCACACGTTATACGGGCGCGAGAGCTTCGGCTTCCAGAAGATCATGTGCGGAATGAGGCCGTCCTTGAGCTGCCGGGAAAGGAGCGAGAAGAGCTCCGCCTTCGCGGCGTCGGGATCGAATTTCGCGAGGATGATGGCGTGGAAACAGGAATCCCAGAGCCATTGATATGGATAGGTGGAGGGTGACGGTACCGTGTATTGGTGCCCGTCGCGCGTGCGCCTGCGGTTGGCGCGCAGGAGCGTCTGCGCAGCTTCACGGATATCCATGGGGACATCATACCAAACAGTTGATGCTCCCTATATCCGGATTATCCCTTTACATACGTAACCCGAGACGGGTTCCTGTAGTTCACACTAGTATGCCGAAACACATCCTATTCCGGATCTTCTTCATCTGCCTCATAAGCTGTGCGAGCATGATGCTCGTCGGTATCTGGAACGAGAATCAAATCGAAGCGCTCATTCCCTGGTATTTCCAGGCAAGCGCTAGCTTCTTCATAGTAGGACTTGGGTGCTTCCTCACCTGGTTCTCGATTACACTCAACGCAATCCGGCAGAGTTCCAAAAGAAGCTAGCGAGAATTATTTCTGCAAGGTTCGATTCTCACCATCCAATAAGACCGTTTTAGGAGGACCTGCTTCGGTGAATATGATTTCATTGCCTTCTGAGGCCGGCAGATTAAATACGATTCGCTGATCAGTAATTCCTTCGGGCCTCGAATCAATCGAGTAGTTTCCAAGATATTCGGTGCCGCCCTTCAGGATTATCAGTCTCTGTGATCCGTGTACTGCCTGTCCCACTGGATGCGGGTCAGACCAAGAGTAATAGATTCCATCGTAGGATACCGATCCCAGATGAACCGTCCCCAGACTTTCATATGTTACGCCTGTATCCACAGGAAAGGTCGCTCCCTGGCTCGATAGGATCTCTTTGATATCTCCTTTTCCGGACGCCCGATAGGTGCCGGTGAAGCTCACATTGAGTCCCCAGATGCACCCCTGATCGCTAACTTCTACAGAAGCTCTATCCTCAGAAAAAGAGATATCGATAGCGCACGAATCGCCATAGCCTCCTTCGAACTCATCCGAGCTCGTTATATGCACCTTGCCATTGGCTATCGTGGTGGTTGCATCAAAATCCCCGGTATTGACCTGGCCGACTCCGGTTCCAGTCCAGGTAGCAAAGCCGTGCACGCTGACCCGAGTTGTGTCCAGGTACGTTATCGTGAGGGTCGCATTCCCTTCGGTACGCGTATACACCTCCTTGCGCAGAGGCGCCGCGACGATCTTCGCATCCATCAGCTCCTCAGCGTGCTGCAGGAATTCCGTATCCATCGCTTGAGGTTGCAAATAAAGATACGCCGCGATCCCGCAAGCGATGAGTGCTACGACGCCAGAATGGATAAGCCACTTTTTCATCATGTGCAGTATACGGTACCAGTGGACAGCGATTGCTATTCGATTATCCCTCCTTTAAGGATCCCTTCTTTGAGATGGAAATATTCTTTGAGGGATATCTTCGCGGGCACGCGCGGAGGATTCGTAGGCGATACGGGACCACCGGAAAGCGGCGAATCCTTGATCAGCGCATAGGCATAGAAGAGCCACCCGACGACAACAAGGATCCCAACTGCTATACCAATCCACATCATGGTTTTCATTACACTCAGTATAGGGGGTACCAAGTATGACAAAAGCCCCTTTCGGGGCTCTTGTGCTTTGCGCGGTCGACGAGACTTGAACTCGCAACCTCCCGCGTGACAGGCGGGTGCTCTAACCAGTTGAGCTACGACCGCAGATTGTATGGCCACGAGCGCGCGACTCGTGGCCCTGCGAACCTCTCGAATATAGCCCGTTTCGGGGCCATAGACAACTCTTGTGCTGACGCCAAGATTTGCACTTGGGACCTTCTCTTTATGAGTGAGATGCTCTAACTACCTGAGCTACGCCAGCAATCTTCGTTTACAAGCTCCGCGACTCGGCTGATTTGGGCGAGAATCCTATATCGGATGTCTACTCCCTTACTCACACGGAGTGCAAGAACACCATAATACATATCGTGGTTTTCGTAAATCTTCTTACCCTTATCAAGAAAAACCGTTTTCCTGAACTGGGTACGAGGCAGACCGAGAGTTTCCATCCAATGGCGAGTGATAGTCTCCTCCCTATCTCTATGAGTATCACTGATGAATACTCTTGGCATGAATCTTGACCGCTTAACTCCTAGGCATTCTGTAAACCATTGCACCATCAATCGCATGACTCTTGGGTCAGTGTTACTAACTCCAACGCTACTTGTTTCCGTTTTCGTGCCTTCTCCCCAATACAAACCTAAACCAGTGAAGAACAAAGCATCATTTGAGAATAAGGATATCTCCTTAGAAACCGTATCTGCAGCCTTTCGAATCCGCTCGGCTTTCCTTGTTTTGTTGGTTTCTGCGCCTAGTATGCGACCTCGATAGCCAGCTGCGACCTGTCGATCAAGCAAGTGCTTCTTTTGAACATCCGTGAGGGGTATATCCCGAGTCCAGATACTTACCGTGCTACTTGCAACGCCAAGCTTTCGGGCGATCTCCTTAACGCTTTGGCCTTGCCTTCGCAGAGCATACGCTTCCAGTTTTTCTTTCGACTTTGCCATATAGAGCTAAGGTAGCTCTATATGGATGATGGGATGCTGGAGATTTCTTAGATAAGATCTGAATCTTGGGATAGCGCCCGAGCTTTCAGGATTTCCTCCGCTTTCGCTATATCATCCGGATAGCCAACCGGTATCCAGAGCGGCTGCTCGATAACCATAATAGGGTGATCCTTTGAGAGGCTCTCGATAGGCTCGGTTATGTAGTACTCCCCGGTCTCATGGCGCGGCGCCGGATAGTCGAATATTCGCTCATCGAGCATGATGCCTCCAGTATTAACAAGGTTGGTTGCCGGATTCACAGGCTTCTCAACCATCCTCAAAAGCGTCCCGTCCTCATTCTTCTCTATAACGCCGAACTTCGACGGATCCTCGTGCGGAGCGGCGAGTATCGAATACGGATGCTTAATGGTCTCCGCCAACGCCTCGGCTCCATGGATGTCATCCGCATACATGAAGAGGAACTTTCCCTTGAGAAACGGGCGGGCCATAGAGAGTGCGTGCGCCGTGCCAGCTGCCATCCACTGATGGACATAGACTATTTTCCGACCCTTGTAAGAGTCTCCGAGATGGTCTTTGATCATTTGCCCCTTGTACCCGATGACGATGATTATCTCGTCAATTTCTGGTGGCAAGGCATCAATGATGTGCTCGATAAGGGGTTTTCCATTCACCTCAATAAGAGGCTTTGGGCGCTCGAAAGTAAGCGGCTGCATGCGCTTCCCTTCTCCGGCGGCGACTATTACGGCTTGCATACTGCATACTGTAGTGCCAGAAAGTAGTAAGGGCAAGTTTGTTACGCAAATATAGAAGATAGATAAATATAAAATAATCCTGGAGAAAAGATATAGGAAAAATAAGCGGGCTATTCACAGCATATTTTATCAATTACTCAAAAAGAGCTGCCGAGGTTGCTACCATTTGAGCAGTTAATGAAAATATAAAATCTCTACTAAATATGAGAATACTAGTAGTAGAAGACGAACCTAAGATTGCATGCTTCCTTAAAGAAGCTTTAATTGCAGAATTTTTTGCAGTCGATGTCGCAGTAGATGGAGAGATCGGATCATACCTCGCTCGCACAAATGACTACGACCTTATTATTTTAGACAATCTATTACCTAAAAAAGAAGGTATCCAAGTCTGTAAGGATATACGAGCCGTAGGAAAAAATTTACCAATATTAGTGGTTTCAGTAAAAACGGGCATAAATGACAAGGTCACATTACTTAATGCAGGCGCCGATGATTACTTAACAAAACCTTTTATCCTTGAGGAACTACTTGCACGAGTTCGCGCATTGCTTCGTCGGCCTGCTGGGTTAGAGGAAGACGAGTTAATCGTTGACGACATTTTCTTGGATGCCAGGAGCGGGAGCGTACGTAAAGGCGATAAACGTGTCTATCTTACACGAAAGGAATTTATGCTTTTACAGTACCTAATGCGTAATGAGGGTATTGTACTTTCTCGTGGAATGATACTTGAGCACGTATGGGACATGAGTGTTGATATTTTCTCAAATACAATTGAATCCCATATCCTCTCGTTACGAAAAAAACTTGATGACATGAGTAAAGATCGTTTGATACAGACTGTGCCAGGAAGAGGCTATCGAATGGGAGTATAGGTCTGAATTAAAAGAAATATTAGTAGCATCATTCCTGATTTACCATTCACTAGTTATGTTTGAAATAACCTATGCAGCAGCATTCGTCTCAGTCATATTCGCTGTTGCATCCATAATTCTATTTATACGAAGACGATCGGCGCTTGAAGTAACTCTTGGAACTTACTTGGTCCTGGTGACGATATGGATTGGAAGTAATGTAATTGCAGATGTCTGCTATACAACAAGTTGCCTATACATTAGCTGCAGCCTGGCACTTATGGTCGCCATGCTTAAAGTTATAGTGCAATTTGTACTCACTGACTTACTTATTGACGGTCGTTTTCCACCTTGGCGTAGATTCTTATTATACGCGCTTCCAGGGATAGCCCTTGCTGCAGCGTCATTCTCACCACACGCAATACTGGAGATGTCTTTCCCAATCGTGCGTCCAGCAGAAATAGTTCCTGGTGTAATTTATACTTATGTTTTTATATATTCCTTAAGTAATTTACTTTATGGAATTGCGCGTCTCGCTTACGCGCTGGCAAACAAAACTGGCTATACGAGAAGAATGCAACTATGGTATGCCCTTTCAGGACTTATTCTCTCAGGAGCAGGCACACTATTATTTACAGTGGCCTTGCCTCTTACTGGAGAGTATAGGTTCTACTCACTGGGCCCACTTTGTACAATCTTTTTTGCAATGGGCTGTGTTTACGCAACCACCCGTCATCAGTTACTTGACATTAAAAATGCGGTTCGAAATGGAATAACCTATAGTCTACTTATAACCCTAGTGGTGGGATTTTATATCACAATAATAGTAGTTCTAGAGACCTTTGTCACTTACTCATCAGACATAAACATACTTTTTGCGTCATGCATTGCTGTAGTGGTCAGTGCTTTCAGCATTCCTGTAATCGAAAAAAGTTTCCGAAAGCTCACAGATAAGATTTTCTTTAAAGACACGTACGATTATGCGGAGGCAATGCACTCACTCAGTGAGGTTCTTTACACGGCTAGAACATTTGAAGAATTTATTGATAAGGTGGAATTAAAACTTGCACTAATATTTCATTCTCAATCCGTCAGAGTCCTACTTACTCGCGAATCCAGTTGCAAAAATGATGTTGAACAACTGGACAGTGACTCAGTTGGAACTATGTCAGCGCCAATTAACTCTGATGGACAAACCATCGGTCGTATATTCGTTGGAAATAAATTATCGGGTGATCCATATGAAAAACGCGATTTACAGCTTTTACTTACATTTACAAACCAGGCAGCAACATGTCTCTCTCGCGTTCAACTTTTTATGGATGTTGAAAAACATGCAGCGGAATTAGAGCAAAAGGTTGAAGAAAGAACTCAAGAACTCAAAGAATCACGAATCAGGGAGCATCAAATAATTACTGATCTATCCCACAATCTGCAGACTCCACTGGCGATACTTCAGACAAAACTTGACCGAATGGATTCTAGGCTTCGAACAGATAGCACCATTTGTTCCTTCGAGCAATCGTTGAAGAACTTTTCGATTTTTATTTATGATCTCTTATCACTTTCTCAAGTAGAGAGCGAGGCAAATCAAGTAAACGATTTATTTAACCTCTCAGAACTTACACATGAAGTTGCGGAGGAGATAACGGTCATCGCGGGTAACAGAGGAATAGAAGTAGGCCTTGCGATTGAGTCGGGTATATATATTTATGGCGACCGGAAACGAATGCGTGAGGCAATAACTAATATTGCCAGCAATTCTCTGAAGTACATGAATGAAGAGGGGCCGAAACAGATTGGCTTCTCATTGAGAACCGAGTCAGATTTTGTAGTTTTATCGATTATAGACAGCGGGATAGGAATTGCCCCAACTGACTTACCTTACATCTTTGATAGATTTTATCGAGGAGATCATGCTTCTCGGAATATTCCTGGAACCGGTATTGGACTTGCAATAGTCAAACGAATTGTAGAGTTGCACAACGGAATTATATTTGCTGAGTGTGGTCAAAATTCTGGCACAACAATAACTATCAAAATCCGAGTGGCCAAATAATTTTGAGTAATTGATGATAGAACCTAATCCATATCATCCAGTATCCTGTCCATATGACGCTCGAGGGCAGACACGTTGGCAACTAGCCTGCGGTAGAGCATCGCCTCCTCCCGCGAGAGCTCGCGCTTCATGCGTGCCCTATCAAGCGCCCGGATATCTATCTCCATATTCGACTTAATCTTAAGGAAGCCCTCGTGCATGTCCTTACGCACCGCCGGAACGGTCGGATGCTTCCGATGGCGGTAGTAGATGAGCGTGAACCAGGCGAAGAGCGCCGCGATGAGCGAGATCATCGAGAAGAGACTCATGGCAAGAAGCACCGCCAGGAGACTCACGCCGAATGAGCCGATGAAGAACAGCGGCTGATTGCTCAGCGATTGCGATACCGAGAAGGAGTTCTCGACGCTCACCCGGTTCCCGGCGTGATCTATCGCGGTTATGGTCACTTTATGGATGCCGGAGGAGCGAACCGGGAAAGACTGCGACTTTCCATCAAACTTGCTCGCTGGGACCGAGATCGGCTCAGCGCCGTCTATCGAGACATCGTACCGCTCAATGCCCGATCCTGAATCGGTTCCCGCTACCTCAATTAGAACTGCGCGCTCTGTCTCGTCATAGAGGACCGTGTGATTTGTTATCTCAGGCAAACTGGAATCAATCTGAACCTTGTAGGAGCTTATCGTGCTCCAGGCTCCTCCCGAGCGATACTTCATGCGGAAGTACCAGGTGCCGTCTTCAAGCGATGCAACGGTCTTCTCGGTTATCGCGGTGGTGTAGGTGACACCAGGTGCCGCTGCTGGCGATTGATCGATGCCGAGCGATACGCCGGTTGCCCCCTTCGGCAGTGACCAGGTGAAGGACGGGGTGGTATTTGCGTACCAGATATTCGAGTCGGGGTGTGTCGGCGAAGAGATCGCTATCGGTCCTGCGCTCACCGGCGCAGCTCCCGTACCAGTAGCAGGTGCAGTCGGTACAGGTGTAGTGGGAGTAACGGGCGCTGAAGCGGATAAGATCGTGATCTGCGTTCCTGAGGAGCCGGTGAGGACATCGGTACCGAGACCGTCGTTCGCACGTACTGCCGCTTCCGAAAGCGACAAGGACGCGGTACCTGCTCGAACCGCATGAAAGCTTATCGAGAGCGCCGTGCCCGCGCTCGAGACGCCCGGGTTCGGAACGCCTCCGTTAAAAGACACCGTCCCCGCCCCGTTCGAGAAGCTCGGATCCTCTACCCAGAGCGGGAACATCGAGCCAGCTTTGCTTACAGAAAGAACCTCGAGAACACCCGCCGGGAACCTCACTACCGCTTCGGCATTGTTCACCGCCGTGCCCCCCGGATTAACCACTACACGGACCGTGACGATATCCCCGGTATCAACCGTAGTATCGGACGGAATGAGGCTCATCGTTGCCGCATGCGAGGTCGCGGGAAGCGACAGAGCGAGGAGCAAGAAGATGAGGAATCTTTTCATTATGGTCGCGGGCGGAAACGGTAAACCAGAAACGCGATGATGAGCAAAAGCAGCAGGACCGGAAGAGCTAGGAGACCGGCGTAGTAGAGCGTGTCACCGGTTCCCTTCACGTGCACCGTACGCTTGTTGCCCTCCGCGTCTATCGCGCGTATCCATACCGGCTGCTTGGCACTTGCGTCAGCCAGGACGTAGTACCGATCTACCGGCTTATACGCGCCGAACCATCCTTCCTTCGCTTGATACGCGGCTATGCCGCTTCCCGCGTCGCTCGCGAAGAAGGAGACGAACGGCGCACCATCGAAGAGCGATGTATCGCTTCCGAGTGCGACGGTGAGCGAGTTCGGTGCAGCGTGATCAGCTTTCGCCGTCGATTTGACCGCTTCCGAACCAACGATGACCGAGACGGGCTCGACGGCAACAGCGACACGGTCGCCGGTGCCGTCAGCTTTGAAACCGGACACTGCGGAAGACTCGATCGAATACGTTCCCGGTGCGGCTGCCTTGAGATAGAGCGTGAAAAGAAGCGAGGAGCTATCGGCAGGCAGTCCCGCGCCAGGACTTCCTCCGACGAACGTAACCGTCCGGTCCGAGAGCGAGAACGCAGGCGACACAGGCCAGAGCGCGAGTGCTGAGCCTCCCGTGCTTACGCGAACGACGCTGAGTCCCTCCGGTATTTTGAGCGACCCCTCGACTGCATTCACAGCCTCGCCCTGGGGAGCGAAGCTCATGGTCGCCGCGAATTCCTGACCAACGGTTGCCGCGTCAGGAGTCACGAGGAATGCCGCGGCCCCGACCCCCTGCGGGAGAACCGAGAGAGCGAGGAGAACGATGAGTACGCGGAGGGTCATAGTGTTCATGATTATCGGGTCCAGCTATAGAGGAGTATCGAGAAGTCGACGGAATCCACCTTCGCGTCCCGGTTGAGGTCGACGCGCGGATTTCGGTACGGAGCAGAGGTCTTCCAGAATGCGAGCAGCATCGAGAAGTCGACGCCGTTCACTCGGCCATCGCAGTTGATGTCCGCGCGCACGCGATCCTCGCAGGAGCCTGCTGCCGGAGCCGGATCATCGCCTCCGCCACCTCCGCCACCTCCTCCTCCACCACCTCCCCCACCGGTACCAGGGGTTCCCGCTGCGGTCGCGGTAAAGAGGCGGGATGCACGCGAGACTTCGGTGCCGTAGTAGACGGCAACCTTAAAGTAGTAGACCCCAGTTACCGGCACGGTCGCGGTCAGCACTGTATCGAAGTTCTCTCCGGGTGCGATCAGCTTCGCAGCCGATGCGTAGTACGTATCGTCTCCCCCGCCGCAGGAGTTGCTGATATCAGCAACGACGCACCACTCGTAAGGGTACTCGTAGGCGACGTCACCCTCGTTCGTAACGCGGACGCTCGCAGTGATGTTCGGCACGACGGTCGAGGTCACGCTGTTTATGAAGACCTGCGGCGGTGAGGTCGTGACGTTCCAGTAGTCGTTGCCCGGAAGAGTCTTTCCGGTCTCAACCGTCGCTGAGATGGCGCTCTCCCATACGCCGCCCTCGGCGCTCACGCTCGTCGTGTAGGAGTAGGTATAGCTACCGACTCCTGTGCGCGTCATCGCGGCTGAAGAAACTATAACGTTGCGGCTCGGATCGTAGACCGTGATGGTCGGCAGGTTCGCCGAATCCGTGAGCGTTCCGTTATAGAGCGTGTTCACCGTTGCGAGATAGTTGTCTCCCGCGGAGATAGTGCCGAAGTCGGACATCGTCACGGTCCACGGCGACGAGGATGAGAGCGTAAGCGACGTGAGGGTACGCGTCGCTGCACTCCAGACATCGGTCGCGAGCGTTCCAAAGGTCGTCAGACTGCGCGTACCGGCAGCCCATACGTTGGTAGGAATCGCGGCTATAGAAGCGGCGAGCGAGCTAGACGCGGTAGTGATGACGGTATTGGTATTCGCGTTCACCGATGCCGCGACCGATGTCGAGGCGGCGAGCACGACCGCGTTGGTATTGCTGTTCACGCTCGCGGTCCCTGCGGCAACCTGCGTGTTGGTATTCGCATTCACGGAAGCGGCAACGGATGAAGAGGCGGTTGTTACGTCGCTAAGCGTAGCGAGCGAGCCACTGGAGAGACCAGCTCCCGTGAGCGTCCTGGTACCGCTCGCCCACACGTCAGACGCGAGGGTTCCAAAGCCCGTGAGGGTACGAGATCCCGCGGCCCAGACTGCCGCTGGAATACCGGCGATTGAGCCGGTAATCGAGGTGAGGGTCGAACCGATAGAGGTTGAAGCAGTCAGAACCTGCGTGTTGGTGTTCGCATTGATCACCGTTGCGAGTGAAGAAGACGCAGTAAGCACCGTTGCATTCGTGTTCGCGTTCACGCTCGCGGTTCCAGCCGTAATAGCACTTCCAAGCGAAGACGAAGCGGTCGTTACGTCGCTAAGCGTAGCGAGCGAACCGCTTGATAGTCCTGCGCCAGTAAGGGTGCGGGTACCGACAGACCATACATCAGATGCGAGTGTGCCGAAGCCGGTGAGAGTACGGGTGCCCGCTGCCCATACCGCGGTCGGGATATTCGTTATGCTCGAACCGATCGAAGAGAGTGTCGAGCCAATCGAGGTAGAAGCGGTGAGGACCTGCGTGTTGGTGTTCGCGTTCACTACAGCCGCAATCGAGCTCGAGGCGGTTCCGATCGTTCCGTTCACGCTCGCGGTTCCGGCTGCGACCTGCGTATTCGTGTTGCCGTTAACAACGGCGGCGATCGAAGAGGACGCGGTGGTTACATCAGACTGCGTCGCGAGTGATCCCGAGTCGAGGCCGGCTCCGGTGAGTGTGCGCGTCGCGTATGACCATACGTCGGCAGCAGTGAGAGATCCGACACCTCCCGTGACACTCGAAATCGCCGCGTCAACATTAAGCGCGAGTTGCTTTCCAATCGATCCGGCGACATTGAGCGAAGAGGATGCGACGTTCCAGACGGAGAGTGGAACAGCCGCTATGGATGCGCCGAGCGAGGATGAAGCGGTGAGGACCTGCGTGTTGGTGTTCGCGTTCACTACAGCCGCGATCGAGCTTGATGCATTGGCAACCGTTGCATTCGTGTTCGCATTAACCGCAACGGTGCCAGCCGTAATAGCGCTTCCGAGTGAGGAAGACGCGGTTGTCACGTCAGTCTGAGTAGCGAGCGAGCCGGAGGAGAGACCTGCGCCGGTGAGCGTGCGTGTACCGACAGACCAGACATCAGATGCGAGTGTGCCAAAGGTCGTGAGGCTTCGAGTTCCTGCCGCCCATACCGCAGTTGGAATATTCGTTATGCTGGAGCCGATCGAAGCGAGTGTTGAGCCGAGCGAGGTGGAGGCCGTGAGGACCTGCGTGTTTGTGTTCGCGTTAATAACCGCGGCCAGCGAAGAACTTGCCGTACCGATAGCAGAGTTCGTATTCGCATTCACGGCAGCGGTTTCAACCGTGATAGCAGAGCCGAGCGATGAAGACGCGGTTGTTACGTCGCTAAGCGTTGCAAGCGAACCGGACGAAAGTCCTGCGCCAGTAAGAGTACGGGTACCGACAGACCATACATCAGATGCGAGTGTGCCGAAGCCGGTGAGAGTACGAGATCCCGCGGCCCAGACTGCCGCCGGAATACCGGTGATGGAACCTGCAATTGAGGTGAGGGTTGAACCTAGAGATGTTGAAGCGGTTAAGACTTGAAGATTCGTGTTTGCATTGATATTGGATGCAAGTGACGTACTCGCAGCAAGGACGGTTGCATTAGTGTTCGCGTTAACTGCGGCGGTTTCGGCGGTAATAGCGCTCCCGAGCGACGAGGAAGCAGTCGTCACGTCAGTCTGAGTAGCGAGCGAGCCGGACGAGAGCCCTGCGCCCGTGAGCGTCCTCGTGCCGCTTGCCCATACGTCAGAGGCGAGCGTGCCGAATGTCGTTAGACTGCGAGTGCCCGCGGCCCAGACAGCAGCAGGTATACCTGCAATCGAGCCGGTAATCGAAGTGAGGGTTGAACCAAGCGATGTGGAAGCAGTTAAGACTTGCGTATTTGTGTTGGTGTTGACCGCCAATGTCTCAGCCGCAATCGCGCTTCCGAGCGATGAAGAGGCGGTCGTTACGTCAGACTGCGTTGCGAGTGATCCCGAGTCGAGCCCGGCTCCGGTAAGGGTGCGTGTTCCATTTACCCATACGTCAGACGCGAGTGTTCCAAAGCCCGTGAGTGTACGAGTACCTGCTGCCCAGACCGCCGTCGGGATATTCGTTATGCTCGAGCCGATGGAAGCAAGCGTCGAGCCGAGTGACGTGGAAGCAGTGAGGACCTGCGTGTTTGTGTTCGCGTTTACGACTGCGGCAATCGAGCTTGAGGCGGTTGCGACCGTTGCGTTGGTATTGGCATTAACTGCCGCAGTCTCAGTCGTTATGGCGCTTCCAAGAGATGAGGAAGCAGTCGTTACGTCAGACTGCGTGGCGAGTGAGCCTGAGTCGAGTCCGGCTCCGGTAAGAGTGCGCGTCGTTGCAGCCCAGATATCATTCGCAATAGCGACGCCCGAGGTGAGCGATCGCGTGCCGTTCGCCCAGATATCGGCAACTAACGTACCGAACGAGGTGAGCGTGCGCCCCGAGTAGCTCCATATCGACGCCGGAAGCGTGGACGCAAGCGAGGAGCTGGCGGATGCCACTACCGTGTTCGTGTTCGCATTCACGAGGGCCGCTACTGATGAAGAAGAGACGATATTCGACGTTACGACGAATGTCTTGTCCCCTTTTACGAGATCGCCTGAAAGCGCTGAACCACAGGACATTTCTGAAGGCCAGGTGCCTTCGATCGAGTCCGGCGTGAACGAATAGGAATACCAGCTGTTGGCCGTCGCCGTCATCGCAGCCGCATTCACCGCTACCGCCCCCGTCGGGTCATAGACCGTGACGATGCAGTTGGCCGTGGTGGTCGCCTGGAAATCATCGTCATACACGAACTCCCCTATATTCACTGCCGTACCCGGCAGGTATTCCTGATAGTCGGCAAAGACGCCGACGGGAACCATGAGCGCCGCGAAGAGCACAGGGAAGAATACCGATAGTGCGGCAGAGCGGCTCGTTTTTGTATGCGAAAAATATAGGTTCATGCACCGTCGCCACCACTTCCCTACTGAAAGCCGCTACCTATATGATTCTAGCATCATCGCACGTTCATGAAGCGCTCTATACCCGCCATTCCTGGCGGATATCTCATACAAAAATCCGTCCCTCGGAGGAGAGACTAAGACTTTTTCTTCTCGTCGCTGAACTCTTCGTCCTTGAACGCGCCGCGAAGCTCGCGAATTGCCTGCGCGATGCCCTTAGTGAGCGCCGGGATGCGGGTCGCACCAAAGAGGAGCACGAGTATGACTGCGATGATTATCAGTTCATTTGATCCGAGTCCGAACATAGGCGACGAGAGTTATGTTTCTAAGGGTTCTTTCCGCTTGTAGAAGGAATTGAGCACGATAGTGAGCTCATATATCCCCACGAGCGGCAAGGACATTATCATAAAGGATAGCCCGTCGGTTGGGGGAAGTAAAGCAACAAAAACGAAGATCGCGGCCATAGCAATGCGCCTTTTACGGCGTAAAAAGGACACCGGGAAGAGGCCGATGCGTATGAGGAGCGTGAGCATGATTGGGAACTCGAATATCATGCCGAGCAGGGCCGCCGTGATCAGCATCTGGGATATGAAATGGCTGACGTTCCAGAGGTTAGTTATCCCGAAGCTCACGTTCACTTGCGCAATGACCTCTACCGCGTAGTACATGACCCCGAACCCGTAGGTGAAACCGACGAGGAACAGCAGCACCGAGAGCGGGATAAGTGTGAAGAATATCCTTCGCTCGTGCGGCAGCAGTCCCCCACTGAGGAACGAATAGATCTGTTGGATGGCGAACGGGATGGTTACTATGGTCGCAAGGAAGAACCCGATACTCATTGCCAGATCAAGCAGCTGAAACGGCGAAGTCGCGACGATCGTCACGTTATCGACATTGAGATACGTTATGAAGAAGCGCACGAACAGATTCGTCGAGAAGAGTCCCGCGAGGAACGCGACGATATAGACAATAACGATGCGGTAAATCCGCTTCCGTATCTCCTCCAGGTAATGCCCGTACTTAGCGATGTAGACCTCGATCTCCTCCATGGCCCCAGTATCTCACGCCGGACTACGAGGGGGTGGTGGTCGCCGGGTCTTCAGGAAGGGCCGGGGTAGTGGTCGCTTGCGGCACCTCTTCAACCGGAACGATGTCTATAGGGGTCTCGACAGGAGGTATGGGATCTACGCGGGGATCCTCCTCTACCTTGATATTGAGCTTCCGGGTCTTTTTAGGCGCGGGAGTAGGTGCTGGTTCGGGAACCGGCTCGATGACGATCTCTTGTGCAACGGGAGCTACCGCGCGATGACGGCTGAGCCACTCGGCGCCCGCACGCACGCCTTCGTCCCAGGAAGGATACATCTGCTCTGAAGTGCCCGTATTTCCGACGTTACCCGGGTTATTGGTCCTCGCGCCGACGCCCTGCGTACCAAATTGCGAATCGTTACGCATGATCGCCATCATGAGGCGGGAGTCGACCAAGTTCTCAGAAGCAGCGGCAAGTATCATCGCGCCGGTCACCGGACTTCCAGGAGCCGCTTCCTGCACATAGGTATCGATATCTTCGGCGGTAACGAAGGCCGGCATCGCGTCGAGAATACCCTGCACTTTCTGCTCGTAGAGCGGATCGGTCGCATACGCGGAGATATCGTAGCCGTTGATAACGGCACCCGCCGAAGGTCCCTGAACAATGTTCTGAACGGCATCGAGTCCCGTCGAGACTATCTGCGCAGGAGTAGTGTTCGCGACAGCCGCCGCGATGGTGATATTGGAGAGCAGGCGCAGCTGGGAGAGGGTGTTCTCTACTTCTGCCATCTCCACATCAAGCAGGTTGATGCGCTCAAGGTCGCCCGATTGGAACGCCTGATCTTTGGAGAGCGCGAGGGCTGCGAGGCGGTTCGTGAGCAGCTGCGTGAGGTAATCAATATTCATAATTAAAAGAAGATGAGCATGCGCCACATCTCGGATCCCGTATGACGCATCATGTAGAGGTACTTGAGACCATCCGTGGTCTCGACTATCTCCATTCGGTTCCCGATGATAGCGGTCGAATGACCGTACGGGATCGTACCGAGCGCACTGACCGCATTGGTCGATACATTGTACGCGAACACCCTTCCGGTCGCGTCTTTCTGGAGATACACGGTATTCTCCCCGTCATACGCATACATGGATCCTGTCGTGAACGTCTCGGCTTGGGGAGATATGAAATAGCCGTACACCCACCGTGCGGTCGGTATGTCATAGAGATCGAACGTGTTCGAAGCGCCGCCTCGTGGCGAAAGCATCAACCTCCCTTTCGTTGTTGCGTCTGAATTCCCCCATATCCATATAAGCTGAGTACCCGCACCGCGTGCTGGAGCACCGAGTATCGCATAGGTAGAGGTGGTATCAGGGAGCGTTACCGTTGCCATCGTTATGACGGTTGCGGTGTTCGATGTTATCGCTACCTCCTGCCCCGGCGAGGTACCGCCCGTGATGCGAATCCTCTTTCCTGCCCACATGTTCGTTGTCCAGTTCTTGGTCGTGGTCTCGGTTACGGTGGTGGTCGATGCCGCCGTCATGAGTCCCCAGCTGTCGGCAATCTCGTAGTGTGTCGTCGCGTCCGGCGTGAATCCCTGGGTGGTATAGGTGAGCGTCGTCGCTGTGTTCGAGGTGATAGAGATTATGCCGGTTGCAAAACCTGTTCCTGATTCTATACGGAGCTTGTACCCTGCCCAGGCATTCACAACCCAGCTCTTCGATGCGTCGATGAGCGTCGTGGTCGAGCCGCCGGACGCATGACCCCAGTTCTGCTGGTTGGCGGGCTTGAACTGATTATCCGTACCGAACACTTTCGAATCATAGATAGCGTACTTCGAGGTACCGTTCACTCCCGCGACTATGGTCGCGACTGTAAGTGTGGTCGCGGTATTGGCGGTTATCCATCGGATCTGCGCAGTAGGAGCAGTGCCTGCGACCGAGAGATGTACGAGCTTTCCGACATGCTCATTCGTGGTCCAGCTCTTCGACGCATCGACGATTACGGTGGTCGACTGCGAGTTCGAAGCGGCCATGGAACCTGCCGCTGAGGTCGCGACATCAAAGGTTGTAGTGGAACCCGCGCCGAGAATGGTGTGTGCGACGTTATAGGCGCTGTCAGAACATCCGGAGAATGTTACTGAGTCTCCGGTCTTGAACCAGTTTGCGGAAGCGGTAGTGACAAGACACGTAGCGCCGACTGAGGTTATCTCGATGGTGCAGCCGGAGCCGGTGCCGCCAGTCGTCGCCTTACCGGTGCCGGTCGTAAAGCCCGTGCCGGTACCCGCCGCGACGAGCTCGATAGTACTCACGATGCCAGTCGGCGCTATGGCTGTAACGATGACGCGGGCTGCCGTACCGCCCACCGAACACGTCAGGATGTCACCCACCAAATATCCCGTACCTCCCGCAGTCGGGGTCGCATTCACTGCTGTCACGCCCGCGGCGATCCTTGCGCCGGTAGTCACACCGAGTGCTTCCCATCCGCTCATCTTCACGCCGATGTTCGCGACCACACCGTCATCGAAGCTGGCACCCTGCATCCAGAAATCGTTTGAAGGTGAATACTGAAGCATCGCTGCTCCAGCATGACCGGAGAAGAACGCCTTGTCATAGTCTCCCCATATCTCATAGGTCGAAGTGGCGTCCGGATTCGTGTCCCACGCCTTGTTCACCGTGAAAACGGTCGCAGTGTTGCAGATGATCCTGCGGCTCTGGCCGATGCCAGTTCCTCCCGTTATGAGCACGCGATAGTTCGCATACCGATCGACGGTCATCGTCTGTACGGAGTCGGTGAGCGTACGGGCCGCGCCTGCGGTCGCCGTGGAGGAGAGGAATGCGGTACCGGTCTTGGCCATGCGCTCGAACGTACAGTCGGTACTGAGCGTCGCGGCGAGCAGTGCCTGGTTACAGGTCTTGGTCTGCCACGAGTCATGAATGATGTCGTAGTACTGGAGCGTGAAAAAGGGTGCGGAGTTAGAGCCGGAGAATAGGTATACGCCGCCGGTATTGGTAGTGTAATTCGAACGGTAGTCGGGCTGTACAGTCCACGCATCAACCGAATACGTCTGGGAAATAATCTGGAAGTGCGCTTGCGAACCGGCGGTCGTGACCGGGAGCGCATACGGCGCTATCGCAGCGAACGGCTGGTTATTCCAGGGATCGTGGGGCTGGAGGTTCGCGTCACTGATATACAGCGTGGTTGCATCGTTATAGAGGATCTTCTTGTATTGGGTCGCGTCCGTGCCGAACGTGATACCGACGACGTATCCCGACCACTGATTGAACTTCCACTTCTTCGTGGAATCAGCAAGCGTGAGCGTCGTCGTCGCCGTGATCACACCCATATCGTGGATGGTCTCTCCAGTGAACGTGAGTACGCGCTCCTGGCCTATTCCTGGACCACTAAGTATCTTTATGGTCTTCCCGTTGAGCGTTGCTCCACGGAGTCCACCGATCTGCACGCTGGTTGCGCCCGCACTCAGTACCCTTCCGTGGTATCCACGGAATCCGGTATACCTAAGCGAGAGTGCCGCGAATGGAGCAGTGTTCGGAGTCGCGAGCTGCTGCCACGCATCGGCGTACGTGTCATATCGATAGAACGAGGAAGCGGAGATGTAATAGATAAAGCGAGCGCTACCATCATCGGCTGTGGCCATCCCTGAAAGGGCGACAGTTGCGGTAGGCGTAAAGCGGCACCACTCCCAGACAGGGAGGTCTACTTGCGGCTTCAGATTGTTGGTAACAGCCATGCAAAATTAGGAGAACAGAAGATTCGTGCGAATACCGTTAGCATACATGTTCCTCGCTGTATCTATATGTAGATAACGACCGTCGACGCCGCCGAGCGCAACGAGGTTGGTTGCAGACGTGAGTGTGCTGACGGTGGTGACCGTCGATACGGTCGTAACAGCCGTAACCGTACCGACCGTCGTAATGGTGCTCAACGTGAGCGAACCGGTGATCGAATCGATCGTTACCTTCTGGCGCTGCGCGGAGTCGACTACAGCGAGCGAATCGACTTGGCGCACAAGCCTTCTCAGCAGCATCGCGCTGTCGTCGGTCGCGGGGTTTATCTGCGTATCGGTCGTGTCGTTGACCGTTACCGCACCTCCCCCTCCGCCGCCTCCCGATGTGAGCAGGTTGCTTCCACTGAAGGTGAACTTGTCGGTCTGCGCCTTGATCTCCGCGAGCGTCGCCTGCGTAGCGAAATCCTTCCCCGCGATGGTCGCGAGATTCCCTCCGGTTTCCTTCGCTATGGTCCCGGTGGAGTCCTGACGCACGTACCCGCCGGCTCCGGAGGCATTGAACGGATCAGTATTCGTCTTTATTGAGGCGAGATTGCCACCTTCTGTAGCGGGATCGATACGCGTATTGGCCGCGTTCTTTACCCCCACGACCCCTGAGGTAGGCGAGCTTCCCATGACATATGCCTGCGCGCTCTTGGGGAGCACCGTCGCCGCGACCACGCCGAGCCCCGCCACCCCAGCAAGCCGGAGAAAGAGCCTCTTGCTTTCATCGACGCCAGTCTTCGGCTCTTGCTCGATGCGCTTGGCTGTTACTTTCGGAATCTCTTGCTGCGGCGCTTGAGCCAGTACCGGAGCAACTGCTTCGGCCGCCAGAGGTTCTGGAGCCGCAGCGGCGATATGCGCCTCCTGCGCGACCGGTGTCGCGATCGGTGTCTTGACGCTCTGTATGAGCTGGAAAGAATATTTATTGGGAATGATCAGGTACTCCGAAGAAACGCGGGGTCGCTGCTTTGATCCCTTAAGAAAGATACTTTTTCCCATCAAAGAAATACGTACACGAATAGTAGCATTCTCGGTCTCGTGGATAGCCTTCTCTCCACACAAAACTCATGGAGCATGATAAAGAGAAAACCGCCTTTCGGCGGTTTTCTCTTATCATGCTTTCGAAACTAAGCAGCCTTACGTCGATTGGATCTCTCTTGAGCAAGGAAACTATAGCTACTGCTACTTGTTGAGATCAAACTTTTGACCGTACTGCCTTCGGGGCCCGAGATGCCTGGCAAGATGACACTAAATATTTTTGGCACAAATGCCGCCTGCGTATTCGGATCCCACTGCTTAGTGGCAGTCGATGTATCTTCGTGAATGTTTGGGTCAAACGTTTGACCTGGCGTGGGTAGCAGAGCGGTGTATCCGGGACCGAGCGCCCCAACAACGAGCTTTTGATACTTTCCAGCATCAGCAGGCCCATAATGCTGCACATGCGCTGCCTCACTAAACAGATCAGCGACTGCTTCCATGGGTCCTTTCCTTGAACTCAGGCTCGCAAAGTGTTTAATGACCCTTTCCTGATCTAAACCAAAAGCTGCTGCAAACTCCCCGAGTGCCTGATTGGTCCGCTCTCCCTCGGAAGATTCTTGTTGCGTCTGTCTCTCAGGCACCGGTGCCTTATTGAAATATTTTCCTGGTCCTTCGCTCATATAGATTACTGTAGCAATGATCGGTGCAATGTAAACGCCAGACTATTTGCATAAGAGGATTTGTGCTTCTACAGAGATATAAGAAAACCGCCTTTCGGCGGTTTTCTTATATCTTGTTGCGGGGGCCGGAATCGAACCGGCGTCTGGAGGTTATGAGCCTCCCGAGGTACCTCTCCTCTACCCCGCTATAGCTAGCAATATACTACTTATTATTGAACTTGCAACTGGTATGCAGGGAGATTTAAATCTCTCCGTGCTCCCGCATCACCGCCTCATAGTGCGCGATGGTGCGATGCGCCCGGTGCTCTTCAAGCGGAGTCGACATGCCCTGGTGCGCTATCTCATTCCGCACCTTATGCGCCTCCCACGCATTATCCAGCGTCCGGAAACGACTCGGATCAACCGCGCGCAGTTTCTCCCCCACTCCCACTCCCGGATACCCCAGCTGGGAGAGCAGATCGTCGAGCATGATATCCGCCTCGATGATCGCCTGGCGCCAGTCGTTCTCATGCGGACTCTCGATAAGTGCACGGATATGGCCCCAGCGATTATGATCGCGGGTCACTTCTGCTACTTCGGGATGTATCGTCGAGAAATTATCCTCCTCTCCGTCGAGTACTCGATGCAGCCTGAAATGCGAGTGGATGAGGAGCGTGAGGAATGCTGCCGAGATCACGAGTGATATCAGCGTCACGAACATCCAGATAGTCGAAGCGAGCATCAGCCAATCTCCACCGAACGATCCGGTTCGTAGCTGTGTTACCGCCTCATAGAGGAGGCGGAAGAAATATTCGACGTTGATGAAGTTGATGGGCCCGCTCGCGGTCTCTTCCATCACCAGATTATAGCGTCTCTCCGGTTACGACTGCGCCTATTTTGAACAGAAGGTCGTCAGCTCCGTGCGGCGCGGTGAAATGAATGCCGGTCGGGAGCTGTGTTCCATCACGCTCAACCATACCCATCGGAACCGATATCGCAGGCATGCCGGTAAGATTCGCGGTAACCGTGAAGATATCCTCGAGGTACATGGAAACGGGATCCGACTTCTCGCCGAAGCGGAACGCAGGCGAGGGCGTCGTCGGGAACGCGATAACGTCGCACGACGTAAACGCAGCATCGTATTCGGCACGGAGCACTCCGCGCGTCTTATCCGCCTTGCGGTAGTATGCATCGATATAGCCTGAAGAGAGCACGAAGGTGCCGAGCAGGATGCGGCGAATGGTCTCGGGACCGAATCCTTCCGTCTTGCTCTTGGTGTAGTCCTCAAGAAGAGTTTTCCCTCTCGGGGCATGGCCATACCGGATACCGTCAAAACGAGCGAGATTCGCGGAGGCTTCTGCCGGCATGATGACGTAGTACGCGGGAAGCGCGTACTCGCTCGTCGGAAGCTCGACATCGACGAGGGTGTGTCCGGCAGCGGTAAGGCGCTCGAGCGTCTCGTCGAAACGCGCACAGACATCGCTGTCGAGTCCCTCTTCAAGCAGATGGCGCGGAACGCCGATGCGAAGGGATTCTCCGGACTCGTGAAGCGGATACGTGTCGTCGGCGATAGTAGTTGAGTCGAGAGGATCGGTACCCTTCATCACGTCGTAAATCGCTTTCGCGTCCGCGACGGTCTTCGCAAGCGGTCCTGCCTGATCGAGCGAGCTACCAAGCGCGATGAGGCCGCTGCGCGAGATGCGTCCGTAGGTAGGCTTCATGCCCACAAGTCCCGTATGCGCAGCCGGCTGGCGGATGGAGCCTCCCGTATCGGTACCGAGCGCAGCTAGAGCCATGTTTCCGGCAACAGCCGACGCCGAACCGCCTGAAGAACCACCGGGAACGCGCGAGATGTCATACGGATTCTTCGACGAGCCGTACGCGGAGTGCTCGGTAGAGGAACCCATCGCGAACTCGTCCATGTTCGTGCGGCCGATGAACAGTGCTCCTGCTTCTTTCAGCTTCTTCGTTACGGTAGCGTCATAGGTCGCGGTGTAATTGGCGAGCATCTTCGAAGACGCGCTCGCGACATGTCCGTCTATGAGGATATTGTCCTTCATCGCGAGCGGTATGCCGCAGAGGAGCGGTGCCGCATCCCCTTCGCGATCGATACGCTCCTGCGCTGCCGCTATCGCCGCATCGTCAGCCGCAAAGAGTTCGAGATATGCGTTCAGCTCCGCGTTACGCTCGTTCGCAGCACCAATGCACGCATCCCAGAGCTCACGAACCGTGAACTCCTTTGCGCGCAAACCATGCGCCGCCTCAGCTATGGAAAGCTCGTTCAAGGGCTTAGTCATGTGAAATGATCTGCTTAACCGAAAGTAGATTCCCGTCCTTCTCCGGGAACTGCGCCAAGAGCTTTTCGGTCCACGCACCGATCTCGTCCGGTTCCCCATCCTCGCGGAATACATTCCGGACCTCAGGGATCTTCATATCCTTCATATCGGGAAGCTCGAGCTCATCAAGCTTTCCGACGTACCCGATCAACGAGTCGAATTCGGCAGCAAAACGCTCGAGATCCGCTTCGGGAACCTCGATGCGAGAGAGCGATGCGAGCTTCTGTACCTCCTCTTTCGTAGCCATGCGGCTACTCTATCACAAGGCGATACGCTTCAGGAATTCAGCCTCCGAGATAACCTCGACGCCAAGCTCGCGCGCTTTCGCGAGCTTGCTACCTGCGTTCTCGCCCGCAATAAGGAGACCGGTCTTCTTCGAGACGGATCCTGAGACGGAGGCTCCAGCTTTCCGCGCTGCCTGCTCCGCTTCCTCGCGGGAGAGAGTCGGTAGCGTACCGGTAACCACGACCGTTATCCCGGTGAGCGGTCCCGTTCCTTTCGGCTTCTCAACCGTCTCGAGCGACAGGTGCGTCTCGAGCCGCGCGAGCAGTTCCTCATTCGAGGGAGCTGAGAGCCAGTGATATACCGCGCCTGCGACGATGCCGCCTATGCCGGGCACGCGCTCAAGTGCCTCAAGCGAGGTACCTCTCAACCTGGCGAGCGTAGAGAACTCGGTTGCCAGAAGATACGCGGTCTCCTCGCCCACATGCGGGATGGATAACCCTGCAAGGAACCGGTCGAACGGAACCGTTCGTTTCTCCTTAATCGCATCGATCAAATTGCGAGCCGAGGTCTCTTTGAAGCCCGGAAGCGCCAGCACCTCGTCATAGGTAAGGTCAAAGAAATCGTCGAACTCACTCAGGAGCTCGTGTTCCATCAGGAGCTTTACCGTCTTCGCCCCTAATCCATCGATATCGAGCGCCGTCTTCCCGGCGAAGTGCGCGAGTTTCCGGTACTGCTGGTCGAAGGAACCGGGTACGGCGCAACGCCTCGCCGCAGTCCCTGGAACCCGCTCGATTAACCCGTCGCCTCCGCAGAGCTCCGAGGAGCTCGGGAACTTCCACACCTTCTCCTTTCCGGTACGGAACTCCGTAAGTACCTGCACAATCTCAGGAATAATGTCTCCTGCTTTCTGGAGGATAACCGTGTCGCCGATGCGTATATCCTTCTCACGTATGAAATCCTCGTTATGGAGCGTAGCGCGTGAGACGGTTGACCCTGCTACCGATACCGGACGTAGGTGCGCTACGGGCGTTAAGACGCCGGTGCGCCCTACCTGAAGGGTGATAGTCTCAACGACCGTGGTCACCTGCTCTGCCGGGAACTTGAGCGCTATCGAGAAGCGCGGTCCTTTGCCGGTATATCCGAGGGCTTCCTGCTGTGCGCGATCGTTCACCTTGAGCACGATGCCGTCGATCTGGTAATCCTCCTTGTCCCGCACTTTTCCCTGCCATTTCTTCCATACTGAAAGCACTTCTTCGACGCTTTGCGCGAGCGTGGTCTGCGGATTCGTCGGGATGCCGAGCGCAGCTAAGTACGCGAGCTCTTCCGCTTGCGTAGGCGGCATCGGCTCGCTCAGAGCATCGATGTCATAGAGGAACGCACCGAGGGGACGAGCGGCAGCTATCGAGGAATCGAGCTGCCGTATTGAGCCTGCAGCCGCATTCCGAGGATTCGCAAAAAGCGGGAGTCCCTGCTTTTCCCGATCCTTGTTCAGTTTATTGAAACCGGAACGCGTGAGATAGATCTCACCTTCGACGATGAGGTCGATTGGGCGCACGAGGGTCTGCGGGACCGTCTGTATCGTACGCACGTTATGCGTAACGTCCTCGCCGACCACTCCGTCGCCGCGGGTAGCAGCCGTAACCAATTTTCCCTTCCGGTACGTGAGCACGATATGGAGCCCGTCGATCTTGAGCTCGCAGGCATACGTAACCTTCGCTGCTTTCCCGGATGCTTTCTCGAGCATGCGCTTAACGCGCTCGTCGAAACCACGCAGGTCGCTTTCATCAAACGCATCATCAAGCGACCACTGCGGTACCTCGTGCTTTACCTTCTTAAGCTCTGGAAGCACATTACCGGCGACTTTCTGTGTTGGAGAGTCTTTTGTTACGAGCTCGGGATACTTGGCCTCGAGCTTTACGAGCTCGTCCTTGAGCGAGTCGAGCGCTTCAGGAGATATGGGAGACTGGTCCTGCTCGTGATACAGACTACGGTATTTCGCTATGCTGGCGCGCAATTGCTTCGCGCGTTTCTGTTTATCGCTCGGGACGGCCATACAAGCATTCTATGCCGTTTCGCAATATTGCGAAAACGCCAATGCTTAGTAGATGACGATACGACCGGGATTTCCGCTTCCTCCGTCTCCAAAACCACCACCGGGATCACCTCCTCGCCCAGCTGAACTGCCGTATCGGGGATCCGTCGTTCCTGCCGGAGTCTGACCACTACCGGCCGTCGTTGCGCCTCCGGTCACGAGAGTGCCACCGTAGTAGCCGGAACCACCACCACCACCCGCCGAATATGAAGGAGAGCTACCGCTGCCGCCTCCGTAATACCCGCCGCCTCCTCCACCAGTGTAATTTATGCCGTTACCGCCCGTCCCTAGGCTTCCTGGGTTTCCTGGTCCTGCGCCTCCTGCAGTCTGGGTACCGCCGAAACCGCTACCCGGCGCAGAATACCTCTGTCCTGCGAGACCACCTCCCGCTCCGCCGCTGTAATCATACCCGCCGCCGCCGCCTCCTCCTGCTACGATCTGGGTCACCGCAGCTACCGTTATCGCAGAACGACCGCCACCTCCGCCATGCTGCGTAAACGCGTTCGCGTTTCCGCCTCCGCCGCTTCCCCCAACACCAGTGCCACTTCCTCCTCCACCTACCAGAACAGAAATTGAACCTCCGGAAGGCATACTCACTGTCCCTGAGGTGAATCCACCGCCGCCGCCATACGGGTATTCACCCGTATCATCAAACCTGCCTGGGCTACCGCCACCGCCACCTGCGCCCCACGCCCGTACACTCGCGCTGAACGTGGAACTTGGAACTATGGTCCACGTTCCTGCCGTGCTTAGGGTAAGCGGACCATGGACATCGAGATCCCATGTCGTCCTCCCTCCCACCGCTGGACTTATTGTGAATATACGACTCGTCGAGGGCGGAGGCGGAATAGCCACCGGTGTGGCAATAAGATCGCCATAGACCGCCTTCAGGCCGCGCTCGGTTCGGTTCGGGTCGCTTGCATTCCCGCTGTTATAGCCGGTCGCATAGACCGTGGTTCCCCCTCCGCTTCCTTTCAAAATAGTAACGGTACCGCTTGAGCCTGACGCGGTTGGAATCGTGAGCGTCGTGGTGCGCACGTTACCATCGACGACGCTCGTATTCGGTGGCGACAGAAGCACGATCACCTGCCCTCCGCAGGTGATGCTAGCAGCAGGCGCTGCATAGCTGAATGCATTGAACTGTTGGTCCCAGTAGAGTGCGCACTCGAGGATCGTATCGGACGAATAGAACGCGAGCTCCGATTGCTTCGCGGTCGTCGCGAGCAAGATCTGCTTGTAAGCGATATCAAGAAGCGCGAGACCTACCGAGAGGAGTACCGAGGTCAGTATGATCGCTACCAGGAGCGCGAAGCCGCGAGGATTCCGTTTGACATTCATCATAGCCAATTATAGATGCTTTCCGATACCGTTACGCTATAGGGCTTTCCTCGAGTTATCCAGTTCACGGTCACTGTTATCTTCTTCTCGTGTGCGGCAGTCGAGGTTAGCACGACCTTGCGCGTGAATATGGTGACCGGATTGGTCGGAGTCACCGATGACTGGTTATAGACATAGGTCACGGTCGAGAGCCTGAGCGGCGGACAGACGCCGGCAGGGCATGCAGCGATCGTGTTCTGAGTCGGATCGACGACGCAGCCGTCAGAACTTATGCAGTTCACTCCGCCACCCGCTCCTCCACTAGCATCAGTTCCATCAAGCCCATAGAGCCAGGTACGGGTCGTGGTGGTGTGATTGAGCTTATAGAGATAGTTGGCATCACGGACGCTTCGTACGTACTCAATACCCTCCTGCGCGAGGTTCGTTGCGATGATCTGATCACGCGCGACATAGGATGCTGCGAGCGCATTTTCAACCGACTGGAACGGGCCGATCATCGCTATTGTGATGAGGGACAACGCGACGAGCGTCTCCACGAGCGTAAAGCCTTTCGGGGTATTCATGATCATATGTCGATAAGGCGCTGGGTCGCCGCAGCCTGGACCGCGAAATTGGTCTGCTTACCCACTTCGGTGAGGATATTCCCGCGGATGGTGATGATCACCTGCGGCTGCACTTCATCCGAAATAGATGAGCCGCGTATATAGAACGTGAGCGCATCGATGCGTATCCTCGGATCGGTAAGCGCTACCGCCGACGTATCAGAGCACACTCCGGACGTGCACTGGCCGATACTGCCGCTCGTCTTCAGCAGATACGTCACCGTATTATTGTCCGGATCCCGAAACGACATCTGCGAGCACGTGCCGTCTCCCCCGCCCACGCACGCAAAGTTCTTGCCGGTGCGTATCGAACGGGTCATGCCATCGAGAGCGAAAGAGAAGTTTGAGGAGAGATCGTTCACGGCCCGCGCCTTCCGGTCGAGGCTAATGAGGGCAAGGTACGCGCCCGTAACGATAAGCATCACCATGCTGAAGATACCTACCGAGACGATGAGTTCAAGAAGCGTATAGCCTTGATGGTTGCGGTTCATACTCATGGGCAGGCTCCGGTCGCTACCGACACCACGCCGACCTTCGATACCGCAATGCAGCGATGGCTCGTGCCGTCCGGAGACGTAAGGGTAATTGCCGCGGTGGTCAGCTCGATATACGACGATCCTGACGTGATACCGATTATGGTCGCTTGCGTGTTAGGGCGCGTGAAGGATACATCAAGTGCGCTCAGGTACCCGGAGCATCGATTGACGTTGCTCGGCTCGAGCCCGCAGAAATTACTTATATTGAAACCCTTTTCAAGGGTGTAGGTTTTTAAAACCTCTCCCGAATCCGTATAGACGCAGTTCCCGCGCTTAGCTTCCGGTCCTGACGAAACGGTGTGGTTCGGACAGAGCCCGCCGAGCGTGCTCGGCGAGGATGGGGATATGTCGGCGAACACGATGTAGGACTTCGGTGTTGCTGAAGTCAGATGTATGCCATAACCCACATTCTGTATTGAACCGAACAGCTTGCTCGAAAGCCCGCGCGACTGCGCTTCACGAATGGAGAATGCGAGCGTGTAGGCTGTATCGGTGAGCACCAGAGAGCGATTGAAGGTGTTCTGACCCAGGAGCACGATGCTGGTTATGGTGGTGATGATAATTAGAACAACGATCATCTCCACGAGCGTGAAGCCTCGTTGCGGCCTTTTGAGAGATCTTAGAAAGAGAGGAAGTTCCATTGAGTGAAGAAGGCGAGCAGATATCCCGCTGCGAGAAACGGAACGAAGGGCACCTCGATACCCATTCTATGCCCTTTCGGGTGCCTAACCAATATAAGAACGCCTACAAGCGCGCCGATCCAGAACGAGAACAGGAGTCCGGACACCGCAAGGACGCCTCCAACGAGGAGTGAGAGAGCGAGCGCAACGGGACTGTCCCCCAGACCCATAGCTCGGCCACCGGAACCCGCGAACAGCAGAAAGAAGCCCAGACCGATTACGCCCGCAATGAGGAGCGTGAGGCCGAAACGCTCCACGCTCTCGCTCGTAAGGGCCGCAAAGAATACCGACAACAGAATAAGCAGGCCTGACGCGAGCGGCGGAACGATAGTATGTCGCAGATCATAGAGCACGATGAAGGTAAGGACGAGGAGTGCCGCGAGAAATGCGAGGAGAGGAAGCGTAAGACCAAGCGTTAGGTATGAGAGTGCGAACAATGCGCCGAGAACAGCTTCCGAAAGTGCATGCACCGCCGTCACGCGAGCGGCGCAATGGCGACAGCGCCCGAGTGATAGGAGCCACGACAGTACCGGGACAAGATCGAGCCCTTCTAGAAACGTTCCGCACGAGTCACACTTCGATCGTCCGATCGCCCAGGAGGTTCCGGTGTACGCCCGCTCACTCACCACCCCCACGAAGCTCGCGAGTACTGCCCCGAGCACTGCAAACGCGCCGGCGATGAGATACATGAGCGGATCCATTCGTACCAGTATAACGCGCAACTGGCTCCCCTTGGAGAGCCAGTTGCCGCAGCACTAATCAATCTCATTTATGTTCCGCACACTGCGCCTGAAATATCTCCCGCGATAGTCGTTCCGGTATACGCGGCTCCGTCCGCCGTCTGCTTCGCATTACCTGAACTGTCTATGCACCATGCCTTGGTCAGATCACCCTTCAGCTGAATGATAAGAGCCCAGTTATTCGCATTGTTGAGGTAGTAGCACAACCCGCCGCTCGCAGTTCGTGCCGCACTCATACCGGCAAAGAACACGCTATCGCCCATGAGGGTATAGTTCGTAGCCGTGTTTGTGAATGCAGAAGCAAGGCACGTCGCTGCCGTTGAGACCACTCCCGTACCTCCTGCGTAAGAATAGTTGCGCGTGTCGTAGAAGATATCAGCCTGCGAGCGCAATCCGTTCAGGTTCGACTTTATCGAGGAATCGGTCGCTTTCGTTCGCGCGGTGTTAAGCGAAGCGAGCACAACCGACGAGAGGATGCCGATGATAGCGATAACGACGAGGAGCTCGATGAGCGTAAAACCCTTATGCCGGAGATTCATAGGTGAGTAAGGAAATTAGTGAGGATGTGGGTACCGTACGTACATTCTACCCTACCCCGACAGCTTGGGTCTGTTATGTGTGGATACGAAAAGCGGCCCATACAGGACCGCTTGTCGTATTGAGGAGAAGAAAGACTAGTTGCAGTCGTAGTCCGTTGTGGCAGTGGTGAGCGCTGCAGTAGCAGCACCAGAAACAGCGGTGTACGCAGTTGAACCTACACCCTGTGTAGTCTTTGCGGCTCCGGTGCTATCGACGCAGAATGCACCTCCTCCCTTAAGAGGGGCTGCAGCTGCCCACGCGCTCGCAGATGCTCCGCACGTAAGCGTGTAGGTTACGCCTGCCGCTGCGTATGCAGCTGTTAGCTGACGAACAATGGTAGTGTCGGCGCAAACGCTCGTCGGCGCCAAGTAGCTGTAATTGTTCGAGTCGAAGACTAACTCCGCCTGCTGCCTAACGCTCGCCATATTCGATCTAACCGGCGAGCACAACCGACGAGAGGATGCCGATGATAGCGATAACGACGAGGAGCTCGATGAGCGTGAAGCCGCGTCGCATGCTGAGGTGTCCGAGATTCATAGAATGATAAGAGTAAGTGATTTGTTGCGGCGTCTTAAATGCCTTGGTTTCATTCTACCGCATGCGTGAACAGACAATGAAGAGCATGTGGATACGAAAAGCGGCCCCGGAGGGCCGCTTTCGTGTTTGCAACTAAGAGTATTAGTTACAAGCCGTTGCTGCAGATACGAGTGCTGCAGGAGCTACACCGGTGACTCCGACGTAGTTAGCGTTAGCTGCCGTGACCGATCGTGCTACTCCGGTGCTATCGACGCAGAATGCGCCTCCTCCCTTAAGAGGGGCTGCAGCTGCCCATGCAGTTGCAGAGTCATAGCACGTAAGCGCGTATGTTACGCCTGCTGCGGCGTATGCTGCAGTAAGCTGCTTCACAACGCCGGCAGTGTCAATACAGACGCTGTCATAGTTTCCAGCAGTATCGTACAGGATTTCAGCCTGTGCGAGCACAACCGACGAGAGGATGCCGATGATAGCGATAACGACGAGGAGCTCGATGAGCGTGAAGCCGCGTCGCATGCTGAGGTGTCCGAGATTCATAAAGATAATAGTGAGGTTAAGTGCCGCGGCTTATAAGTAAAGTATCCGCTCCCCTTATTCTAGGCGGTAGAGGGCAAAGAATATATACCGGCTGTGGATAACATGAAGGAAAGCTGGAGCCCGAGCGGTTATCCGATTGAACCGGCGAGGTTGTAGATAGGGATCATCACGGACGCGAGCAGCGTACCCACCCCGAGTCCGAGAAGCACGATCATAAGTGGTTCGATGAGGTCCACGAGCGTATCAACCGCCGTCGACACTTCTCGCTGATAGAACTTAGCGAGCGTATTGAGAATGTTCCCCAGCTCTCCTGTCTCCTCACCCACACGCACCATGGCGGTCATAATGCCCGGTATCTCCACATGGCGTGCGAGCGCATCAGATATCGAGGATCCTCCCCGGACCTGCTCGCCCACATCCTTAAGGATGTTCTCGTACGTGGTACTGCCCACCACCGACGCCGTTATCTCCATGGCTTCAACGACCGGAACGCCCGAGACGAGCATGGTCGCGAAGTTGTCAGCGATGCGAGAGAGATACAGCTTCTGATAGAGATCACCGACATACGGGAACTGGAGCTTTATGGCATCAAAGAAGAGCTTTCCGGACGGCGTCTTAAGCGAACGGAAGGCAGCGAACGCGGCGATAGCCATACCGATGAGTATGAACAACCCGTACTGGACGAGGAGATCGGACAGGAGGATGACCACCTGCGTATACGGCGGTATCGGCTGACCCGAATCCTTGAGGATGGCGCTGATACGCGGGATCACGAGCGTGAGCATGAGCCCCATCACGATGACGAACACCCCGATGACGAACGCCGGGTAGATGAGCGCGTTTTGCGCCTTGGTTACCACCTCGTAGGTGCGATCGAGATAATCGGCAAGGTAGCCGAACGTCTCAGAGAGCTTTCCGGACTCCTCTCCAGAGCGCACCATGTTCACATAGAAGCTAGTGAACACCTTCGGGTGCCTGCCGAGCGCGCGGCTGATCGGGCTTCCGCCCTGCAGATCGTCGGCGACTTGGGTCATGATCTCGGCGAGATGCTTGTTGTCCGACTCGGCCGCTAGCAGACGGAATATGCGGAGCGCTGAAACCTGCGCCTCGAAGAGCGTCGCAATCTGGCGCGAAAGGATGACTACCTCCTTGTTCGAGACCCGCTTAAGGAACGTAAGATCGAGCGCGAACATCGACTTGTTCGCTACCGGTTCTATAGAGGAGACGATGAGATTCCGACGCTGGAGCGTCGAGACGGCGATATCGACGGAGAGCGCCTCGACCGTGCCGTTACGCTCGTGCCCGTCCGTATCCAGTGCGTGGTAATTGAAAAGCATAGGTTAGAGGTACCGTTCGAAGGTCTTTGGATCGTTCGCGCGCTCGTACGCGTGCTCGATGGTCACCTCCCCGCGACGGACCAGTTCCGCGAGCGAACGGTCCATGTCGATCATGCCCTCCTGGGAACTTGTCTGGATAACCGTCGCTATCTCGTGGGTCCGGCCTTCACGGATGAGGTTCGCTATAGCGCTGTTGTTGATGAGCAGTTCGTATGCCGGAAGCTGTCCACCTGAAATGCGCGGTACGAGGCGCTGCGAAAAGATGCCGGAGAGCGAACCGGCGAGCTGCACGCGTACCTGATCCTGCTGGTTCGACGGGAACATGTCGATGATACGGTCGATAGTCTGCGCAGCGTTGTTGGTGTGAAGCGTTGAAAGCACGAGGTGGCCCGTCTCTGCGGCGGTAACGGCGCTGGAGATCGTCTCTTGGTTACGCATCTCACCCACCATGATCACGTTCACGTCCTCGCGGAACGCGGACTGGAGCGCTGACTGGAAGTCCGGCGCATCGATGTGCACCTCGCGCTGATGGATGAGCGACTGCTTCGCTTCGAAGAGGTACTCGATAGGATCCTCAATGGTAAGGATATGCTCGGAGCGCGTCTGATTGATACGGTCGAGGATCGCCGCGAGCGTGGTCGACTTTCCCTGACCCACCGGACCCACCACGAGGAAAAAGCCGTGCGAGCGCTGGCTGAATACCTCGAGTATCGGTGGCAGATTTAGCTTCTCGAAGCTCTGGATCTCGTTCGGAATGAGACGCATCGCGATAGCGACGCTGCCTTGCACGGTATAGCCGTTCACGCGGAACCTAACCTTCGGCGTATGCGCGAGCGAGAAGTCTATTGACTGATTGTCGATAAACGACTGCCAGCGGGACTCGGGTGCGATACTTTTCAGGATCGCCATGGTCTCTTCCGAGGTGAGTGGTGCTTGCTGCAGCAGCGGCACCAAGGAGCCGGCGATGCGAAGCATCGGGCTGGCGCCCGCAGAAAGATGGATGTCGGACGCTCCCTCCGCTACGACCGCGTCGAGTAAAGCGTCGAGTCTGCTTGTTGCGGATGCACTCATGCGGGTTTCTCGATAATGGCTATGGTCTCCGAGAATACCTCCGAAGGTATGGCGGACGCCTTGATGATATAGCCGACCGCACCGAGCTCCTTAGCCCGGGTGATATCACTCTCCTGGCCCTGGTTCGAGAGCACGATGAGCTTCGCGGAAGGCGCAAGTTTCTCTGCGTGTATTGCTTCGAGCACGCCGAACCCATCGATGCCCGGCATGACGATATCGAGTAAGAGCGCATCGGGAGCTGGGCTCTCGCGGAGTGCCTTGAGCACCTCTTCGCCACCCGAGAATGCGGTTACCTCATGGCCGGCAGCCTTGAACTTAACCGCGTACATGTCGAGGAGGAAGCGGTCGTCGTCGACCAGATAGAGGCGATATATCTTGTTCATAAAAAGTATGGCTGATTACCCTGCGTTCTCTTCATCGGTAAACATCTGGCCTCCGAGCGTGTTTACCTCTTCAAACGGTATGAGACCAGCTAGTGCCTTCATGATAGCATCCTCGCGCATCGTGAACATGCCTTTAGTGCGCGCTGCTGCATACACCTTTTCCTCAACCGGGTCGGTGAGGACTACGTGCTCCAGATCGTCGTCCATGCGCATGAGCTCGAACACTGCGAGTCGTCCGCGCGTACCGTTCGGGCAGTCGGCGGTTGGACTCGCGGTATAGAACTCTTTGAATTCAGGTACCTTATGTCGAGCATCTTCCGGAAGATCGGCAAAATCCTCTTCGAGAAACTTCCGTATGCTTTCCGAAATCGGGAACGGCTTCCCTGCTCCCGGACAGAGCTTACGCACGAGACGCTGGCCGATCGCCGCCTTAAGCGTCGGCGCGATGAGGTAGGGATCAACACCCATATCGACGAGACGCGGGATGACGCCGGCGGCGGTATTGGTGTGAATGGTCGAGAACACGAGGTGACCGGTAAGCGCCGCTTGGATAGCCAGCTGTGCGGTCTCCTTATCACGGATCTCTCCCACCATGATGATGTCCGGGTCCTGACGGAGAATAGAGCGCAGTCCCGAAGCGAACGTATACCCGATCTCAGGCCTGACCTGCGACTGCGAGACGCCGGGTATCTCATACTCGACCGGATCCTCGACCGACACGACGTTCGCCGTCTCGCGATCGAGCTCCGAAAGCATAGAGAAGAGCGTCGTCGACTTACCCGATCCGGTCGGTCCCGCGATAAGGATGATGCCGTAGGGCTCTTTGATGAGCTCGCGCACGGTGATCAGGTCTTCCTTCGAGAGGCCGATGGTATCGAGAGTCGCGACCGACTTCGCGCTATCGAGAATACGCATCACGACCTTCTCGCCACCCTGCGTCGGGAAGGTCGATACGCGGAAGTCGATCCTTCTTCCTTCCACCGTCGCAGAGAAGCGCCCGTCCTGCGGCTTGCGCTTCTCATCGAGGCGCATCTGGGAAAGGATCTTGATACGCGCTACCACCGCGGCGTGAACTTTCGCCGGAAGCTCGAGGGATGTATGGAGTTCGCCGTCCATGCGGAACCTGACCTTGGTCTTCTCCGGAGTCGGTTCGATATGGATGTCGGAGGCACCACCTTCCACCGCATACCGGAGTATCGTGGCGACTATCTTCGTAACCGGCGCATCGGCCTTAATCTCCTGACTAACCGTCTCTTCCGACTCCTCCGCTCCGGGCTTTGCCGCTCCTTTTGCATTCGGATCTGAGCCCTCGAACTCTGAGAGCGCCTCCCCCACCTCGCCCGTAAGATTGCCGTACGCCTGGATAACCTTATCGAAATCGGTCTGGCTGATTATGAAAAGCTTGTACGGCATCCCGACGCGCGAAGAGATGAATTGCAGCGCATCGAGAGCCTCGATGTTGTCCGGGTCGATGATACCGACCGACAGAGCGCCGTTATCGACTTCGATCGGCACGAACCCGTAATGCCGTGCGGATTCCTCAGGGATATACCCGAGCGTATGCTCGTCTCCTATCTCGCTGGTAGCAAGAGCGCGATACGGTATCCCGTACTTCTCGCTCACGAGCGCGAATGCTTTTACCAGATCGACACCCTTCTTCTCGAGCAGGCTCTCGATCTGCGCTCCCGCGACCGCGGCATCAACCGTAATTGAAGCGGCATCCTCTTTCGATAGCAGGCCCTTTTCACTAAGGAGCGCGACGAGGTCCATAGCTAGCGTGCTTTAGTAGGAGCAAGAAACGATTGAAACGGGTCATTGCGACCGAGCGCTTCAGGAATTATGGACGTGTGTATGTCCTGAAGACCGAGGAGCCTCGGGTCGGTTAGCACAGCAGTCTCGAACTCGAGCGGTTCGAGCTGAGCAGCAAGATCTATGAAAACACCCTGCGTTGCGCTTGCCGCACTTCCGTCCTCGATGAGGATGGTTTCATCGGACGCGGTGGGACGCAGCAGCACGACATACGCGATGCTCGCGATGATGAGCACACCGAGTGCCGCTAGAATCTTTTGGTTGCGCGTGAGGGATACGGTCATGGTGAAAGCGGTTACCGAAGCCAGTAGATGCGGAACGTGACGTCATAGTTGTGCGTGCCCGCTGCTGCCTCGGCTCCTTCGTCCGTTACAACGATCTCGACGATATCGAGCGGACGGAGACTGTTCTCAGCAGCGGCAAGGAACGTGCGGAACGCGCCGTAGCTTCCGGTGATACTAAGCGATACCTCGAGTGTCTCGATCGGATTCTGTCCGGTAAGCGAGATGCGGCCTGAACCGTCGATTTGCTCGTCTTTCTTTTCAGGGAGCGCTACGTCGAGATCCGAAAGACTTACGCCCGAGCGCGCGGCAAGCGCATTAAGGTCAAGGATGAGCTGCACGTTATCAACCGTATCCGGGAGGAATGCCTCGAGGCGCGCCAGCTGGTCGAGCGGTATCGCGCTCTTCTGCGCGGAGAGATCCGACTGCTTCTCTTTGAAGCGCTTCGCGCTCGCGAGGACCGCATCATATCCCTTTATCTCTCCAGACAATGTTGCGATGGACTGCGTATAGGTCGGATGGACATACAACGCAAAGAGCGCAATAGAGCCGATTACAAGAATGATGGGAATTATGCGCGAGTTCATGGCGTTGTAGTCGTTGCCGGGGCTGCAGCAGCGGGGGCTGCTGGTGACGGTTCAGGAATGGGCACTACCGGCACCGGAGCCGGAGCCGGAGTCACAGGTGATCCGAACACGGACGAGGAGTTGGCGACGATAAGGCCCGAATCGAGATCAGCGGAGAGCTTGAATCCGATTACCCCGTCCTTGCTCGGAGCGATGTCGGAGAATATCGCGCTCTTGATACGCTTCTCATCCGCGAACGAGGCGCTCTGGGCGGCAAGCGCGTTGAAACTGCGTGCAACGCCGCTCGCATCGAGCTCTGCAGTCCGATCGTCGTTTACTTTCAGGCTGAGTTTCTTGAAATGGACGGACTGCAGGGAGCGCATCTCAAGGACGGTGAAGAACTGAGAGAGGATGACATGCTGATCAAGGATGATGGACGTCGACTTAAGCCGATTTCGGAGCCTGACGAAGCTCTCGATGGTATCCATATTGATCTCGCGCTGCGCGGCGATCACGAGATCGGCCTTCTTATCGCGTTCACTCTTGAGATAGGTCTCGTACCCGAATGCCGCGAGCGCGGAGATCGCCACGATCGCAGTTATTACGCTCGCAATAATGAGCAGAATATCCGTACCCGTCTTTACCCTGCGGCTTGGGGAAGCCGCCTGTTTTGGCACGAATGATGTCGGTATGGTCGGAGGTATGGCCACAGTACGCTTAAGTATACGGTATCCGCGAACATGAAGCGCGGACTGTACACACGATTACGCTATTTCTTCGAGCTTCCTGAGCGCAAGCCCTACCGCAACCGCGAATTCAGGACCGATCGCCTCGAGCACCGGTCGCATGAATGCGGGAGCCTGAACCTTGCTGAACGGATTGGCGATCTCTACGTTCACCGAGAAGAAGGTCTTTGCATACTGCTCGAGCTCCTTGGTCACGCCGCCGCCACCCGTAAGCACGAGTGCCGACACGGTCTTGCCGTGGAGCATCTGGTACTGCGTCGAGACACGACGCGCCTCTTCGAAGATGTGCGAGAACACGAGCTCGATGGTGCTTCGATCGTACGCTTCCTTGCCGTCGGCGAATCCGTGCTCCTTCTTAAGCTCTTCCGCTTTCTTCACCGTAAGGCTGTTAGCGGTCGCTATAGTGCGGGTTACATCCTGTCCTCCCTGCGGGATGTTGTGCGAGAACGCGACCACGCCGTGCTCAACTACATACACTTTGGTGGCCGATGCCCCGATATCGAGCACCATAACCGGCTTCACCGGCTCGTCCACAACCGCACGTATCGTACTGAAAATCTCGATCTCATAGAACGAGGCGGCGAGCTGCGCCCCCTGCACTACGCTCTCGAGCAATGCGAGCTCATCGTTATGCACTGCTACGAGCAGTACCTGCACTTTCACGCTCGCGAGCTCGGCCTCTCCGCTCGGCTCGGCGCCCTCTGCCGGGAATTCCGGGATAATGAACCAGTCGAGCTGCACTTCCGACACCGGAACCGGGATGTACTTCCTCGCTTCAAGCTCGATCACGGTCTTCTGCTCTTCCGGATTCTCTCGCTTCGGAAGCTCGATGAGCGTCAGGAGCGAGCGCGAAAACGGTATGGAGATACCTGCATCCTTCGTCGTTACATTCGCCTCTCGGAGGAGATCGTTCAGGGTCTCGGTTATAACGGCGGCTGAAAGGTTAGTTGCTTGGCCGGCCTCAGCTCCTGCATAGGGCCCGAGCGCGAGCTCCCCATAGGTCTCAAGCACGGCCGTTCCTCCCTCACGCCGCAACTGCACGACCTTCAGGGAGGAGGATCCGATATCGATTCCGATGACGCTGGCGCCCCCCTTCTTCGTTTTTCCGAAGATCCGTGTGAGGAAGCTCATACGCGCATTGTATCATCCCCTCATGTTCAGCTTCTCGTGGATACTCGACTTCCTGTTCCCGCCGACCCCAAACGGAACGCTTGTTGCAGAAGCAACCATCGAGGACGTCAGGGCGCTGATGTCAAAAGCGGTCATATCTCCGGACAGTACCGCCCTGCTTCCCTATTCGAATCCTCTAATACGGGCATTGATCGTCGAAGCTAAATTCAAGGATAATCGCACGGCACAGGAGCTTCTCGGTACTGTGCTGGCTGAGTATCTGAAAGAGTGGCCTGCCGATCAGTCCTCTCTATCGATCGTACCCATTCCACTCTCCCGGAAACGAGTATCTGAACGCGGATATAACCAGGTGGAACGGATAATCGAGGAAGCGCTGCGCGGATTGGAATCGTTTGCGGCTTATGAGACCGGTTTATTAGTACGGAGCAGGGACACTGCACCCCAGACATCACGTAGCGGAAGCGAACGGTCTCGGAATGTAACCGACGCGTTTACGGCAAAAGCGGAGGTGGATCCGGCTCGTACGTACCTAGTGCTTGATGATGTGATTACGACAGGATCGACCATGAATGAAGCGATCAGCGCCCTACGGAACGCAGGCGCCACCGACGTTCGGGGACTCGCGTTGGCGCATTGAGCGCAAAGTGATAGGTTATGTAACGAAGGAGACGTGGCTGAGTGGTCGAAAGTACCTCACTGCTAACGAGGCAGGGATTAACGTCCCTCGAGGGTTCGAATCCCTCCGTCTCCGCCAAGTATACGAGAAACGGGAGGCACTGCCTCCCGTTTCTCGTATACTCGTATATAGATTGCTACGCCGGTTCCCTACACCCCGCAGGACCCGCAACGCTATTGTCCCGTACCGCGCCGTAGAGATAGTGCGAAAGCGGCTGCTGTCCCGCCGGAACGAGGCCGAGCGCGGAGGATCCGCTCTGTACGCGATAGTCGCCGCCGCCGCTACCACTCGTTCCGGTAAGAGATCGATCGTCCACGAAGCCGTAGGTCAGCGAGCTGCTAACGCCGCCATTCACACCGGCCCATCGCTCGCCGTACCAAGACAGCGGACCAGGCACCAAGGTATTGGCGGTCGATTGCGCAAAGTTCCCTGCGCCATCGACATGATACCCGTGTGCATAGACACCCGTGCGCGCCGCTTCATGGGTCGACCCGCCAGCGTTATTAGTATCGCGCTTACAGTTAAAGTTCGTGTACAGGTTGTATCGCATCACGATGCGCTTAGGGTACGCTGGAGCGCCAGTGATCTCGTTATAGAGAACGTTTGTGCGCTCCCCTACATGCGAATTCGCATGCATGACCATGTTCGGACACGAGACCGCAGACCCGTCCGCCGCAAGCTGCATGCACTTAGCGGTTGCAGAGAGATTGTCGGACATCTCAAGCTGGTTCCCCACCCACACATAGCCGTTGGTCGGCGCGCTCGTACCGTTCGATGCTGCAGGCGAGAGCAGATTCGCGGCATATACGGCGCCACTCCCGCTCGCATTGGTGACCTTAATGTAATTGAAGGCGCCGATCCAAGCATCGATGTCAGCTGCATATCGCGTAACGAAGTTCGCGTTGCCGAGTCGCGGAGCGTCCCCTATGCCCGCATCGGCCCCCAGGTTACCCATTGCCCAATGGAGTCCTGAGGCAAAGTTCAAACTGAGCCTCGATCCGCCGAGCACCACTCCTTGCGCACCACTGGCAACCCCGCCGCCCGATGTTGTTACGCTCTGTCCAAGGTCGCAGTTATACAGCCAAAGCAGATGGAAGGCGTAGTGCCAAGACGGGCTCGTCGCAGCCACGCCCGATACACTCGTGATGCCAACGCGATTGAATACCCCTTCGGTGAGCCGTCCGAAGTCGTTGCCGTACAGATATGTATTTGAGTTGCTGATTCCTACGGTAGCACCGGTCATGCTCACATCCTCGAGCCAGGTCCGTCGACCGATCACGCGCTGCGCATTCGGCACCAGTACGCCCGTTTGCACGGAATTGAGAATCACGCTCGAAGCGGTAGCGGATGGATGCTTCCGGATGTACGTCCACACCGAACCGACGTTCTGCGTAGCGTTCGTCGTTCCCCCGAACATATAGTAGGTCCCGTTCTTAAGCGATATAACCGCGCCTCCTGCATCGTTATGGCGTGTACCGGCCTTCGTCGCATTGTTATAGGTCTTCACGGCGCCATACGCGGCATTGATGGTTAGGAACGGAAGATTGCCCGAATCGGCTGCATCCTGGGTTGCGTAGACCGTTCCGGTTGTATCGTTTCCAGCTGAAGGGTCAACGTTCGCGTACGCACCCGCATATGCGGTTGTTTTGTCGTTATAGAAATGGAGTACGGCCGCAGGGTTGTGATCGAGCGGACGCAAGGCTGCGGTGGAACTGAGACCGGTCGTAGCGGAATCAAGCGCAGTGCCGTCCGCTCCCCCACCGAGCGCGTTGTTGGAATCGAAGACGCGTGAACTCTCCCAGGGATATGCGACGTATTCGATATAACAGTCTCCCGCGTTGATCGCGGAGACATCGACATCAGCCCGGTAGATACAGGAAGTGAGGCCGCTGTACGTCAGTATCGTTGACGCACTCATGGTGTTCACGGTCGTCCACGCACCCACGTTCCCTCCGGAGACCGCATCGCGAGCACGAACCTTCACGCACGCTACCTCGCTTCCTCCCTGCGCGAAGGCGTGGAACGCGGCTATCTCTATGGGAGCGGTCGTTCCGCCGGTAACAAGCAGATGCGGCGGCGTAATGAACTGGCAGTGCGGACGTAGCGGAGCGTAGGTCGAGCTGTTCGTGATGACCAGAAGCGCGCTATTACTCGCACGCGAGCCGGTGTAGGCTCCCGATGCAATCGTGACACTCGTGACGGTGTCCGTGCTGAAGATCGAGCGGTCGAGTATGTACGAGATTACTACATCGGAGCCCGAGGTGGTCTGGATGAATGACGCGTAGCTCGGACCCGCGCGTCGTGCGGCGAGTGTTCCAACAAACGGGAGTGTGTAGGTGGTGGCTGCGCCGGTATTCGTATATCCCGCACGAGTTATGGTGCCGCTTATCTTAGTTGCGTCAGCTGTCTGTCCGGTCGAAAGACCTTTGAACGTCACATCGACCATGAAGCCTTCTCCGTTGATCGTCGTGTCTATGAGCGCGTTGCTTCGAACCGTGAACGCAATCGGATCACCGGTGGTAGCGGTCAGGGTTTCAGCAGCGGCGATGATTCCTGGATGCATCCACATAAAGCTATTCGTGAGTATATCACGTAATGTTTTCCTCAATATTTCACGAGCCGACCGTCATACTGTCGACTATGAATGTTTGGGATGTCTCCCCGAAGGAAGCAGTGGAGCTTCAGAAGCGTCTTCGGCATGAGGTACTGCTCACACCGCTTAAACAGCCACCACAACATCTGGGCGGTTGCGACGTATCGATGAACCGGTTCGCGAAAGAAGGGTTCGCTGGATTTGTTACGATGACATATTCCGAACTCGTAGTCGTCGACCGAACGGTAATCAAAGATACGATCCCCTTCCCCTACGTGCCGGGTCTGCTTTCCTTCCGTGAGATCCCGATGCTCGTTAAAGCCTGGGAGAAGCTCGCGACGAAACCCGACGTGCTCGTCGTCGATGGTATCGGCATCGCGCACCCGCGCCGGCTTGGCATCGCGTCGCATCTAGGGCTCGTACTCGGCATTCCCACTATCGGCTGCGCCAAGAGCGTACTTATCGGGACGTACGACGAACCCGGAACGAGCGCCGGCTCGACATCCGACTTGATCGACCCCAAAACCGGTGAGGTGATCGGGCGGGCGCTTCGGACGAAAGACAACGTCGCGCCGGTCTTCGTCTCTCCAGGACACTTGATAACGCTCGATGAGTCCGTAGGGCTCTTGTGGAGCTGCGTCCGGAAGCACCGTCTCCCCGAACCGACCCGCTTCGCCCACAACACGGTTAACGAGTACCGTGTTAAGGATCAATCAGATTAGCCTCCCTTCATTGTCGACTCCCACGCTTACTGCTATATAGATAGGTATGCATCCGTTGTTCCGAAATATCTGCATCGCGATCGGCGTGCTCTTTGCGATTATCGGTCTCGTGTTCACGGCCGTATTCTTCGCTATGCAATTCGGGCTTCTGAATGTTCGCGGCTCGATCGAGGCTCGAAACTCGTTCTTCAGCGGCGCAACGACGACAAGCGCTACCTCCGGCATACCCGCACAACCCTGCCTCCAAGAAGGCATGGTGCGGTGCCAGTGGGACCAGACGCCGGAATGGAACGTCGTTAAGGGCGGACTCGAGAAGGACCGGGACGTCATCATCCGTGTCGAGCGGGAGACCGGCATCAAGGGCCGCATGATGGCCGCCGCAGTGATGCCGGAACAGATCCGCTTCTTCACCTCGAACCGTGAGGTATTCAAGCGATATTTCGAGCCTCTCAAGATTCTCGGTTCCCTCTCTCAGTTCTCACTGGGCGTGTCAGGGATAAAGCAGGAGACTGCGCGCCAGGTCGAGATCTATGCGAACGACCCCGCGTCCCCGTTCTATCCGGGAGCGGAGGCTAGCGCACTCATCGCCTACCCCGAAGGGATTGATCGCGATGCCGAGCTCTTCCGCCGGCTCACCGATGAGAAGGATCACTACTATTCCTATCTCTATACCGCGCTTTTCATGAAAGAGGTCGCTGCTCAGTGGGCGAACGCCGGATTCGATATCGATGAGAATCCCGAAGCGATCGTCACGCTCTTCAACATCGGATTCGCAAAATCAATTCCTAACGCGAATCCCCAGGTCGGTGGCGCGCCGATAACCGCAGGAGGAATGACCTATGCATTCGGCGAGCTCGGTGCGAACTTTTATCGCTCGGGCGAACTCCTCGATATCTTTCCGCGATAAGTGCGAGAGCAGCTTCATGCTCTTATCATGCCTTCTCCGCTACTCTACGCGGGTATGGACATAAGCATCGAAGCATCCCTCTCACGCAGAAATCTCATCGATGATGCACATCCGCTTGTGAAGCGACTCTATGCGATAAGCGCGACGCGCCCTATCGTCCGCGCGTGGATTAAGGAGACCGGGAATTCTCGTGCGCAGTGGGCATCGCTCCCGCCCGTCGTCGCATAACAGCTGACGAAGGCGCGGTACACTATAGTCATGCCGCATCGGCACTAATCCCTTCACTCGTATGAATACGAAGACCGCTTTGATAGCACTTGCCGTTGTTGCCGTTATAGCGATAGGCGGTTGGTTCGCGCTAGCGGCAATGCCGGCAGCTGCGCCTACTGTTTCCGATACCATGATGACTAACCCAGACGGAACGACGGGGACCGGTACGAATATGCCAGCCGGCGCTACACCCGCTGCGCCTGCGGGCGAGAAAGCGACGGTTATCGTAAGTTATTCCGATTCCGGTTTCTATCCTAAGAGCGTAACGATCCGTGCCGGCGATACCGTTCGATTTGTTAACCAGTCGACGCACGGCATGTGGGTGGGCGGAGATGAGCACCCGACGCATACCGAATACGATGGAACGAGCACCAAAGATCATTGCGCGAACGGCGCAGCGACGAACGGCACGTTTGACCAGTGTTCAGCAGCAGCGAACGGCGGCACGTTCGAGTACACCTTCACTAAGGCCGGCACTCACGGCTATCACAATCATGTGCAGTCAGCCGACAAGGGAGACGTCATTGTCCAGTCGTAGTTCATGAATCCGTTCAGGCTTCCCCTTGCGGAACTGCTCCTGCGTCTTGCGGTTGTTATCAGCTTCCTGTATCCGCCCATCTCGGCGCTCACGGATCCGTATTCATGGATCGGCTACTTCCCCGCCTTCATAACGGGTCTCGTGGGTACGCATTGGCTTACGCTCTTGCATGTATTCGGCGCAATCGAGGTCGCTATCGCCCTCTGGATACTCCTTGGCAAACGAGTACTCGTACCGGCGACCATCGCCGGAGTGATGCTGCTCGCGATTGTCGCGTTTAATATCCCGCAGTTCCCGGTACTCTTCCGGGATATCTCGATAGCCCTCGCCGCATTCGTGCTCGCCTGGATGCATCGTCCTCTCCCGCATGGAACCCGTTAGGAGACACTGCGCGGGCGGCATCGTGCTCGGCGACTCGGGAACCATCGCCGTCGTACGCAAACGGGCGGGCATGGGGTGGTTCTTTCCAAAAGGTGGGATCGAAGACGGCGAGACTGATGAGGAAGCGGCTCGTCGGGAAATCGAGGAAGAGACGGGACTCACCGATCTTGAGCTCATCGACGATCTCGGTACCTATGAGCGCTACGGTATGAAGCCCGGAGGCGAGGAAAACCTGCAGACGTTCAAATCGATACATATGTACCTGTTTGCCGCCCCCATGCACGCCCCTGTTCGAGGCGAGCATGATGAAGCGGAAGCTCAGTGGCTCGCGTTGAAGCTCATCGCAGAGAGCCTTGAGAACGCGAAAGACCGTGCCTGGTTCGTCACGGTCTTCGAGCGGGTACGTCAAGCAGTGCAGCGCGACTAGCGGATAGCGTTCGCAACTGTCCCGACAACGCGCTTGTCGAGTACGTCGGGAATAATCTTCAGTGCTGTAGGTTTTCCGACAAGTGCCGCTAGCGCCTTAGCGGCTTTGAGCTGCATCGGCTGCGTTATGGTCTTCACCCCGCGATCGAGCGCTCCGCGGAACACGCCCGGGAACACGAGCGCATTGTTTATCTGATTCGGGAAGTCCGAGCGACCGGTAGCGATCACGAGCGCGCCGGCTTTCTTGGCTTCCGCAGGCATGATCTCCGGTGTCGGGTTCGCGAGCGCGAACACGATGCTCTTAGGCGCCATGCTGCCCACGTGATCCTCGTGCAGCAAGCCTTTGCCTGAGAGGCCTATGAATACATCGCTGCCGGCGATAACGTCGGCAAGCTCGCCTTTCTTATTTTTCGTATTCAGTTTCGAGAGCTCCTTCTTGTGAGCCGGGAGATCTCCGCGCCGCGCATGTATCGCGCCTGCGCGATCGAGCACGACGATATCAACCACGCCCGCGGCACTAAGGAGCATTGCCACCGCGTGCCCTGCAGCACCCGCACCGGAGATAACAACGGAAAGCTTCTTCAGTTGTTTGCCAGCGACCTTCGCCGCATTGATGAGTCCAGCAAGCACCACGATAGCGGTACCATGCTGGTCATCATGCATAACCGGTATGGCGAGCGCTTCGTTTATCCTTCGTTCTATCTCGAAGCACTGAGGAGCCGCGATGTCTTCGAGGTTAATCCCTCCCCAGCCAGGCGCGATAGCGATAACTGTACGCACGATCTCGTCCGGATCCTGCGTCGAGAGCACGATGGGCCAGGCGTCGATGCCAGCCAGCTCCTTGAAGATAAGCGCCTTCCCTTCCATCACTGGGAGCGCGCCATAGGGGCCGATGTTCCCGAGACCGAGTACGGCCGACCCGTCAGAGATAACGGCGACGCTGTTCTTCTTTACGGAAAGATTGCGGGTATCCTCAGGATTGCCGGCTAGGTGCATCGATGCAACACCGACGCCCGGCGTGTAGTAGAGCGCCATATCGGCTTTCGTCCGCAGCTTCACCCGTCCCTTGGTCTCTATGCGCGCACCGGTCTTCTTGAATGCCGCCAGTATCTTCTTTGAGTTCGTATCCATGCCTCCATGGTACCAAGCGAAACCCCGTCCGCTAGTGGGGACGGGGTTTCGCGATCGTACGGCTGATTAGCCCTTGTACCCGACGTTCACGTTCACACTCGAAGCGCTATAGCCGGCTGGCTGGAAGATCCAGTTGTTTGGGTAGAGGCCATTGAGCCAGTTCGCGAGATTGCGGTACGAGTCGCCACTTGCCTGGTACGAGTACTGGTACTGCCCATCAGATTCATAGGAGTGCTTCTCGACGTACACACTCGACGGAAGTCCGGTTACCCGCTGATTGTGATAGCCCATGAGGATGACGCGCGGGATGATCACGCCGTTCGGTACATTCACGATCCACTGCACCGGCTCATAGGCCGTAAGGATGAGATCGCGATTCTGTCCTACGTTCCCGCTCACGTTCACGTAAACCTTCCCTTCGCGATCGGAACCGGAGCGCGTACCTTCGTATACGCCAACTACGGCCGCTCCCTGGCTTGAGTTTGAAGGCGGGGTCGCGGTACCGCTTCCGCCAGTACTGCCTGAGTTCTTAACCGTTACGGTTACGCTTCGGTCAACCGTAGGGCCGTCCTTGCCAGTACCGGAATCGTTCGCGCATCCTATCTTGTAGGTCGTCGTCTGATACGGATTCACGTTCAGCGAACCGTTAACTGAGATAGTCTGTTCGTTCGAGCCGTACTGGAGCCAGCAGCGCTGAGCATCCGTGGTGTACCACGAGAGTGTTACCCCTTCTCCGGCTGAAACTCGGTCAGCGGACGCATAGAACGAGAGCGTCGGCGTATTCCGATTTCCCGTCGATGTGCCATTCGATCCAGCGCTGTAGATCTCGCGGCCGTTCCAGGTACAGCGAATCGAGGAGTACGGATTGTTCCGTGCGTTCAGTTTGCAGTTGGAAAGCGCCTCGGACTCAGTACTATCACGCGTCTCGATGAACTGAGAGCCGTTGAGGTAACCGTAGTAGGTCGCGGTACGAGGGTTGTTCGAGCTTCCTGAGTTATTCGAACCGTTCGTATTCACCGTAACGGTAACGGACCTTGAATCAGACGCAAAACCGCCACTTATCTGCCGTGAGCAGTAGAGTTGATAGGTCGTCGAGCTTGATGGGCTTACGGAATAGCTGGAGTAGCTATTGCTTCCGAAAAAGCTTTTCACGAGGCGGCTTCCGTATCCTTTTTTCGAAGAGTATTCGATGCGCAGATCGCAGCTTTCCGCGTTCTGCACGCTCCAGGAGAGAAGCGTGCTTTCACCAGAACGGATGCGGTCCGGAGAAGCAGTAAAGGACGTTACACGTATGGTGCCGGTCGAGCTCGATCCTCCCGTCTGCTGGGTGATCTGGTTCTGCAGGACTGCGATCTGAGCGAGGAGCGCGTTTATCTGCGCCTGAAGCTCACTGGTAGTTGCCGCACTAGCCGCCGATGGCATGACGAGCGAGAAACCGAGGACCAGAGCGACGAGAACTGTTCGTAGATAGGACATGCTAAGGAGTTGACTGGTATTCCACAACTATACAAATTATTCTTGAATTAACAATGAATTATCAGGTATATTTGACATATAGACTATATCGTGTTATGTATTTGTTGATAGCTCTTTGATCCTACAAAGAGCTCAGCTTGGGAGAGCACGATGCACTATGGAATGACGACGGGGATCATGGGAGCCGCTACGGACCCGAGTCCCCCGCCGCCTCCGCCCACTCCGGTGGATTTCGCTCCGCTCGTCATCACCGGCTCGACCGGGGACGACGAGCTGTACGTCTATGACGGCTATGGAGGAAGCCTCTTCGTCGCCTATGGCGACGCCATCGCCGGCTTCGAGGGAGCCAACCGGCTCATCCTCATCACCACCGGTGGTGGGATGGATACGGTCGTCATCGAAAGCGACTACGCCATCACCACTAACTTGGGCGACGGGGACGATACCTTTGACGGCTTCTACGCCTTCGGCAATCTGACCGTCTTTGGGGACTTCGGCAACGACTTCATCCAAGGCGGTAACGGCAACGACCAGCTGTTCGGCGGGCAAGGCCGGGACGCACTCTTCGGCGACCTGGGCGACGATACCGTGAGCGGCGGGGACGGTAGCGATGCCCTCTTCGGCGGTTCCGGCCGCGACTCCCTCAACGGGGGCGTCGGCAACGACCTGCTCGGCTTCGGCCTCAGGGACAAGGTGAACGGCGGTGACGGTGACGACACCTTCCAGCTCACCGGCGACGACGGACTGCGCGGCGCCATCACCCTCGACTTCAATGACGGTGACGTGCTGAACTTCAGCCGCCTGCCTCAGATCCAGGTATCCGACCTGTCTCTTGTCGGCGGTCGCCTGATCGTCTACAACCTGAACCAGGGGATTTCGTGCTCCTTCGGCGGTGTCGAAGAGTTTGACACTATCCAAGACGCGATCGAGTCCGGACAACTCGTCCTCTCGACGCTATTCGATAGCGACACCTTCGGCTAAGCAGCCGAGCACCTTCGCGCTTTGCGCACTTGTGGCCCGCGGTTTCAAACCCGCGGGCCATTTTCTTTTATACAAACTAGACCCCCGAGGAGCAGAGCGCGAGAAGCGCCTTGTTCGTCATCGGACCGAGCACGCCGTACCCGGCGCTTCCTGACTTCGCGATACCTTTCTTAACCTGGAATGCCTTCACCGCTTTGTCGGTAGCGGGACCGAAGTAGCCGGTTATCTTCCCTTCCGGATATACGCTCGCGTCTTTTGCCAGCAGTTTCTGAAGCCTTGTGACTTCGCCTTTCGTTGTAGCATCGGTCGACTCGAGTTCGATCGTGTCCGCAAACGGTTCGCATACCGACTTCGAGATGCTCACCGGAACTGCTATCGGTGTCGTAGTCGGAGTGGTCAGAATCGGGAGAGGAGTAACTACAACCGGCGGAACGACTGGAGGCACGATATACACAAGGTGCGTCTCGCTCACCCTGGCATCGAAGAATTCCCGCACTCCGCGACTTGTCTGATACGCAAGCTCTTCAAACGCCTTGTCCCTGACGGCAGGGTCAGTAAAGATACGCTCATAGATATAGCCGTATTCGATAAGTATGCTGGGCACCTTGCTGGTGTTATACGCTCCAAGCGCGATCAGTTCCTGATCCTCGACGATTCCCTTATCCTCTATCGGAAGGTTCGATGTCGGCATGAATGTATTCAGCCGCTTGAGTACCGGTTCTGCGATCGCTTTCGACGCTTTCGCATTCCCGAACTGTGAGTCAGGGACATAGATAGCCAGTCCCGTATACGCGCCCGGAGTAGACTCGGAGCGCCCGCCACTGTCGTTCAGGTGCACGTGAATCATGAGATCGACATCATGCTCGTTCGACCACTTGGTTATGCCGTAGAGGCGGAGCGCTACGTCGCCGGGCGCCGCATTATGACTCGCCTGCTCCTTGTTCTCTTTCAGCTTCCCGCGCTTCATCAGCTTCGCCATCGCCTTCTTATTCGTATCAACGAACTTCTTCACGCTCGATAGGCTCCTATCGTAATACCGGGTGAAGTCGTCGTTCCAGCGCTCGGTGCCCCGAGAGACATAGACTTCGAAATTAGGATCTTTCCTCAGTTCCCGCGCTATCTGCTCCGCGAGCGGCACGACGAGCTCCCGCTCGTAATAGCCGTCATACTGCGCGCCGCCGTACATTGGCTCGTGCCCCGGAACAACGAGGATGCGGACCTTCTTACCTCCCGCTTCCGCCTCTTCGTATTTCGCCTTGAAATCGGAAACGCTTATCGCTTCGGGAAATACGCTCTTGGTCTCCCGCTTCGAGGCAGCTGAGGCCTGCGGGATGATCATGCCGAACGCAAGTAGCACGATAAGGGTGAATGAAAGGACGCTGCGCATATACCCTATATATAGCATGCAGGGTGAGCCGCTCATGAACGATATAGTCAGCGAATATCGGCGAACGTATACTGACTCTATGAAGCCGGACGATTTGATTGGTGCGCATTTCCCTCGACTCAAGCCCGAGCAGAAAAAGGCACTCGAGAAGCTCGGTCTTAAGACTATCCGTGACCTCCTCTATCACTTCCCCGCGCGCTTCGAGGCGGCCGGCCCGACCGGCACCGTCGCAGGAGTAACCGCCGGAAGCGAAGTTACGCTCTACGGCACCATCCGGAAGCCAGAAGCGAAGAAGGGATGGAAATCGAGGCGTCCTATGGGAGAAGCCTGGCTCGAGGATGCGAGCGGCCGCATCAAGTTGCGCTGGTTCTCGCAACCCTACATCGCAAAATCCCTCGTTGACGGGATGGTAGTGAAAGCGAGCGGAAAGATCGCGGGCACAACCGAGAAACCGTACCTCGCGAATCCTGAGATCGACCGCTCACCTGTTCCTCCCGAGGACGTGCACGAGACCCTGTTCCAAGCCGGGACCGAAATCGAATACGATCAGCTATTCGCGATATATCCCGAGAGCAAGGGCGTCTCCTCGCTCTGGTTCCTGCACGCGATGAAGAAAGTGTTCTCCTCCGGCATCCATGAGACGCTCCGAGACCCGATACCGAAAGATATGCTCGACCGGTACAACCTTCCGACACTCGCCACCGCGCTTGTCTGGATGCACACGCCGAGGAAACTGCCCGATTCGCAGGCAGCACGCAAGCGCTTCGCATTCGAGGAGGTGCTTGCTATACAGCTGACTACGCAGCGCAGACGTCTTCTGGCTTCAAAGGAGAATGCGCTCCCGATAGACGCGAACCGCGAAAGCCTCGCCAGCTTCGTGGCGTCATTTCCATTCCCGCCGACGGCGGCGCAGAGTAGGTCTATCGAAAGTATCGTGGCTGATTTCGAGAAGCAGCATCCGATGCGCCGACTTCTCGAGGGCGATGTCGGCAGCGGAAAGACCGCGGTAGCAGCCGCGACCGCGTACATGGTCGCGACCTCATATCCGCCCGGCAGAAAGAGCGGTACGCTCCAGGTCGCGTACATGTGTCCGACGGAGATCCTCGCGAAGCAGCATTTCTCGACCTTCGTTTCCTATTTCAAGGATCACCCGATCCCTATCGGCCTTATCACGGGAAGCGAGTGCCGGAAGTTCCCTTCCAAAGTCAGGTACGAGGAGTCCGCGAAGGTCTCCCGCTCGCAATTCGCGAAATGGGTAGCTAACGGCGAGATACCGATCGTGATCGGCACGCACGCGCTCGTCTATAAGTCGCTCAAGTTCCAGAACCTCGCCTACGCCATCATCGACGAGCAGCACCGCTTCGGGAAAGCGCATCGACAGAAACTCACCAAGAAAGAAGGGCTTGCCGGAAGCGTCTCGCCGCACCTGCTCTCGATGACCGCTACCCCGATTCCCCGCACACTCGCCCTTTCAATATATGGAGACCTTGATCTCTCGCTGCTCGATGAGATGCCGGTGGGCCGCAAGCCCGTCATAACTGAGACGCTGGGACCCGAGAAGCGTAAAAAGGCTTATGAGCGGGTGCGCGAGCAGCTCGCCCTCGGTCACCAGGCGTATGTCATATGCCCGCGCATCAACGAACCGGACCCAACAAAGGAGCTCGCCGTTCAGGCGAAGTCGGTGAAAGCAGAAGCCGAGCGATTGAGACTGAACGTATTCCCCGACGCTACCATCGACATCCTGCACAGCAAGATGACGCCCAAGGACAAGGAAGACGTGATGAAGCGCTTCGAGAAGAACGAAGTGCAGATACTCGTGGCAACTTCCGTCGTCGAGGTCGGCGTGAACGTCCCGAATGCGACCGTGATCCTCATCGAGGGCGCGGAACGATTCGGGCTTGCCCAACTGCATCAGCTGCGCGGCCGCGTCATACGCTCTTCGAATCAGGCGTACTGCTTCGTATTGCCCGAGTCGTTCGGTCCGGCGACCAAAGAACGATTGAAGGCGCTCACCACCGCGAAGAACGGCTTCGAGCTCGCTGAATACGATCTCAGTCTACGCGGTGCGGGCGAGCTCTATGGCGCGCGGCAGTGGGGCGTGTCCGATATCGCAATGGAAGCGCTGAAGAATATAAAGATGGTTGAGGCTGCACGGAATGAGGCGGCAGCGCTTATCGAAAAGGATCCCGATTTGAAGAAACATCCCTTGCTCGCTGCTCTCGCAAAAGAGGCCGACGAAGAGGTGCATCCCGAATAAGTCTGCGATACAGTGATGGAGCGCCCTTAGCTCAGTTGGTTAGAGCACGGAGCTTATACCTCCGCGGTCCTTGGTTCGAGTCCAAGAGGGCGCACAAAAGAGTGCGGTATAGGGATAGTTTTGTTATAAGGAACGGACGGCACTCCAGCCTACGTATCGAGCACGAAAGGGTCCAGCATGGATTGCGCGAATTGCGGCGTCTGCTGTACCGGATGGCGGGTACGGCTAAATGCCCTTGAACAGATGACCACAGCCGAGCAGTTCAAGGACGGCCAGTTCCTGAAGATGGTCGGCAATCGGTGCATATTCCTCGATCCGCAAACGATGCGGTGCACGAATTACGACCAGCGACCGGATACCTGCAAACGGTTCACGCTTGGGGGCGACGCATGCCGTTCTCGCAGACGAGAAGCAGGTATGGAAACCGAACAAGAAGCGGCCTGATCTTTCCTCACACAACAACAAACGACGACCTTCCGGCCGCCGTTTTTCTTTTATGTGCGAGTGTCGTTAGACAATCACGTCCTCATCCTCCTTCACCTTCGGCGTGATGCCGTTGGCGATCAGGATCTTCTCGAATTCTTCGCGCTCAAGTGTCTCCACCTCAACGAGTCGCTCGGTTATCGCCTCGAGCGCGCCCCTGTGCGCCTCGAGCACTTTGCGTGCGCGCGCCTTCGCGTCCTCGATTATCTTCGAGACCTCGGCATCAATTTTCGCGGCGATATCCTGCGAGTAGCGATCGCCTCCTTCTCCACGATCTGCATTGAAGGCAACGGGACCGAGGGTATCTGACATGCCGTAGCGAGCCACCATGTCTCGCGCGAGTCCCGTTATAACCGCAAGATCGTTGGACGGACCGGTGGTGACATCGCCGTAGATCATCTCTTCCGCGACGTAGCCGCCGAGCGTTCCCGCGATATCATCGAGAAAAGTCTTCTTCGACTGCATGCGACGGTCATCAAACGGAAGCTTGAGCGTGTAGCCGGCTGCACGTCCGCGGCTAATGATCGAGATCTTGTGGACTGGATCGGCGTGCTCAAGCACGGAACCCACCAGCGCGTGCCCCGCTTCGTGATAGGCGGTAAGGCGCTTCTCCTTTTTGCTCATCAAGTGACTCTTTCGTTCCGGACCGAGCATCACCTTCTCGATGGAGCGGATGAGATCGTACTGGGTTATCTCCTTGCGGTTCTCGCGGGCAGCGAGAATCGCTCCTTCGTTCATGAGCGAGTACAGCTCAGCACCCGAGAATCCCGGGGTGCGCTCCGCAATAACACCGAGGTTCACATCAGGACCGAACGGTTTCTTGCGTGCGTGCACCGTGAGGATCTCAAGACGATCCTTGCGATCGGGTAGGTCGATGACGACGCGACGATCGAAGCGTCCCGGACGCAGCAACGCTGGGTCGAGCACGTCAGGGCGGTTGGTCGCTGCCATGACTATGACCTTCTCGGTCGGATCGAATCCGTCCATCTCGACGAGAATCTGGTTCAGCGTCTGTTCGCGCTCATCATTTCCGCCACCAACTCCCGAACCGCGAACGCGGCCGACTGCGTCGATCTCATCAACGAAGATGATCGACGGCGCGGTCTTCTTCGCCATCTGGAAGAGGTCGCGAACGCGAGAAGCTCCCACGCCCACGAACATCTCAACGAACTCGGAACCTGATATGGAGAAGAACGGCACACCCGCCTCGCCTGCTACCGCGCGCGCGAGCAATGTCTTTCCCGTTCCCGGTGCGCCCATGAGCAGGATACCCTTCGGGATACGTGCGCCTATATCGAGAAACTTCTTCGGGTTCTTGAGGAAGTCCACAATCTCGAGCAACTCTTCCTTTGCTTCCTTGGCGCCCGCAACATCCGCGAACGTCACGCGCTGATTGGTATCAGACGGATCAATCATCCTTGCCTTCGACTGGCCGAACGAGAGTGCCTGCATGCCCGCGCCTTTCATATTGCGCATAAGGAACCAGAAGAGTGCGCCGAGGAACAATAGTGGGACGAATATCGGTGCGAGGTTGAAGAACCAGTATTTGAAACCGGATTCACTCTCGATGATGATGCCGGACGACGAGAGCTGCTCGGGAGTGACGCCGTAGGAGGTGAGCGTCTCGGGAAGTGCGGCATCGGGATCCTTCATCGCCTTCTTCTGGGTTCCGTCTGCATACGTGAGCGTGAGCTCATTCCCCGCTACCTTGATGCCGGTTACGGAACCGGTCTTCACGTCGGCCGCTACTTGCGAGAGCGATACTGGCTCTACCGCCTTGTCCTTCCCGAGGAAAAGACTGTAGAGGCTGATGAACAAAAGCAGCACAAGGACGGTAGAAAGCAGGTTCCCCGTAAACCCGCTTCCCGGCATAGGGAGCTTCGACGGAGTCTTCGTTCCCTTCTTCTTCGGGCTCGGAGCGGGCTTTCCGGCCGGTTTTTTAGTGGATGCCATAGTCGAAGCAGTATACGATATCGAGCGTTTTCGCGGAAATATTGTACGCTGGTCTCATGTCGTTGATAGAAAACAAGAAGGCTGGACTCCGCTTCGAGATACTCGAGACGTTCACGGCAGGACTCGAGCTCGCGGGGCACGAGGTGAAGGCGCTGCGCGCGAAGCACGGCGCTCTTAATGGTGCTCGGGTTATCGTCCGCGGCGCTGAAGCCTACATCGTCGGCATGACCGTTCCTCCCTATCAAGCGGCGAACACACCCGCCAGCTATGACCCTGAGCGGACGCGAAAACTGCTTCTCAAGAAGTCGGAGATAGCGGAACTCCTCGACGCAGAGTCGAAGAAAGGGTTGACAGTAGTGCCTTTAGAAGTGTATAATGCGGGCAGATACCTCAAGGTGAAAGTAGCTATCGTGCGCGGTAAGAACAAAGCCGACAAGCGCGAAAGCATGAAGCGCCTTGAGGATAAGAAAGATGCCGATCGCTTGATGCGGCAGAAGTAAATTCGATCGGTCCCGTTCTGCACTCATTCTCCTGACTGAGTGCAGAACGGGGGTGACCGGCTTTGACGGTCTTGTACTTTGAGAGACGTGCGACGCGGTGGAAGGATACTGACCACCTAAAAACGTATTCAATCAAACTTGCCAAGAACACTCTTGCAAGCGTAAAGTCCCCGTACTTCGGTATGAAGGATTTTGCGTTCGCTTACGCGTAAAAGCTTCGCGCTTTCGCCTGAGCGACGTCTCGCTATCCCGGGTTCTCGTAGCCGGATAACGGGGCGGAATTCTCTACGAGATCGGTATCTGAGGCTTCCCTTCCTCAGGCTTAAAAGACGGGATCAGGCAGGAACGTTTTCGCAACCGTTCCTATGTTCCTGCCGAAGCTCAAACGGTAGCTACGCGTCGTAGACTCGCTCTCAAAGCAGGATTCGGACGCGGGATCATACCCCGCCACCTCCACTAAATAGAAAACAGCCCGCGTACGCGGGCTGTTTTCTATTAGAGATAAACTAGGCTTGTTCGGAGAGTTCTTTAAGCTTTGCAAGACCCTTCGGCCACGTCTCCGTAAAGAAATCGGCAAACTCCTCTGCGACGTCTACATCTACAGACAGTTCGGTGCCGCCTTCCTTCTCGCTGAATGTGTAGTTTTCGTATGCGGGAGCAAACTTCTTTGCCTCTTCGCTTGTCGTATCTTCGACACCGTCTTTCATGATACCGAGGTGCTCGATAGAGATGAACTCATACGCTCTATTCTCCTTGATGCGAGAAACCATGCCCCCATCCTTTCCACTCTCAGGATCCGTTCCAACGAAGAGAATCTTGGAACCCTGATCCCAGCTGCCTTCAAAGCGTCCGCCTTCGCCGAAAACACTCGTCCATTCCCGATACGTGCCCTGATCGAGCATCGTGTTCCAAACCTTCTCCTTCGGTGCGTTGATGTGGATTGAATAGTGTTGCGTTGTCATGTGTCTAGTATATCTCGCCTTTATAGTAAGAAAAATACGGTGATACACTTCCCGCATGAACCAAGAAGGATTGATTCCTCGGAAGAAAATCTCAAAAGAATTTGAGGCTGCAGATCCTTTTAACTACCAACATCTGGATCCCGACGAGTTGGAGTTCGAGGGCGTTGTAAACGGTAACGGTAGGAAGAGCGATACCTACAGCGCAGACGGATATACCTTTCATAAGATCAAAGAGCACCAGATGCCGGAGCGACAGCATTTCAGGTCACTTCTCCTAAAAGGAACATGCAATGTGGCGGATATCGTTCGCGGTCCGGACGGAGGACTGTATTCGAAAGACATGCACTCGGGCGCAAGCGAACTTGCCACCACTTCGCCTGCCGAACAGTACGCCGACATGCTCGTTCTCTCGACGATATTCAATGACAACGACCACAGCTCCGGGAGGTTTCCGAACAACATTTCCCTCAAGGAGGGTTCTCATTCGCTATTCGATTTTGATGGCAGGCACCGAGGGCGTGCTCCCGATACTGAAGAGTACGTAGGAGCCTACCAGTTCGATTCCCGGCCCCTCGAGGCATTTACGCACGTACCGAATCAAGAGCTAGCGCAAACTATCGTCGAGTACAAGCGGAAAATCCAATCGCTCCGCAACCTCTAAGATTCCGCAGACGGGAAGGCGGCGTTTGTAAGCATTGCTCTCAAAAGCAACGTCACTGACGTCCTAAAGCTTGATTCACTATATGAGCGATTTGTAACGCAGCTTCGGCGTGCAGATGAGATTGGCGATGAGGAGCTAGCAGAGCTTATCCGTTCTTAAACATGAAAAAGGAAAAGACCGCCATTCGGCGGTCTTTTCCTTTTTCACAACAATTCTTACGCGCGACGAATCATCTTCACGATCGCGAGCAGCACTACTGCGCCTACAACCGCGACGAGCAGGCTGTAGAAATTGAATCCGCTCACGCCCGCCTGTCCGAACTGGTTCATGATCCAGCCGCCGAGCACCGCACCGACAATACCGACGATGATATCGAGGATTAGTCCCTGCTGTCCGTTCGTCTTCATGATCATCGACGCAATCCATCCCGCGATAGCACCGAACACGATCCAGATGAGAAATTCCATAGTAGTGTAGTTTTTTGTTAGCCTGATTACTAGTGCTCCAGACGCTTATTGCGCGGGAGCGCCTCCTCCATCTCCTCCCCCGACTTCAGGCGTCGGGATCTGCACGTTTATCTGCGTCGGTGCGGCCGGCGCTGGGGCCGAACGACCGAAGCCCGGCCAGACGAAGATGCCGATAAGGGCGACAACGACGATTATTACTCCGGCGACGATCCATCCTCCTGCTCCTCCGTCTCCCGAACCGGGATTGTTAACAATTGTGGCCATAGCTCAATATCGTGTTATGTACAACAGAATCGAGTATACGAATCCGCGGTGAAGCGTTCATTAAGGAAATCGAACGGAATGGCGCTAGATGAATACTGAGCCGACCGCGACAACGATACCGATGAGTACGGAGTACGTGATGATCTTCACTGACTTCACTTGATCCTGTTTGCGAAACTCCTGCTGGGAGACGCTCTCGGTACCGTTTCCCATGGAGAAGAGACCTTGGGTGCCGTATGCGACGCAGAAGTGGAATCCTGCTTGGAGGAACCCGAGCGCTCCTATGGCAGCCGGAAAGAAGAGGACGAGTCGCGTCCAGGGAGAGACCGGCAGCATGATGAGGACGGCACCCACAGCGATGGTGAGGACGAGACCGAACCATCCGGAAGCGCGTCTTCCCTTGATCTCTTCAGGACCGATATTGCACACGCCCGGGACGTAGGTTGTGTTCATGGTGATGAGGTTCCTCGTAACTATACCCCACGATATACTTCATGAACGCTTCAGCACCTGGGGCGTACAGTCCCGCACAGTAGCTAATCAAACAACAAAAAGAATATGGATACTAAGAAACAGCTTACACTCGCCTGGACCGTCGCCGGCATCCTCGCCGTGCTCCTGGTCATCAGCGTGTACTTCATCATGAACCCGAAGCGGGACCTTGATACCGTGCTTCAGGATGGCAAGGAAGAGATTGCCGCGCAGCGTGACGAGATCCGCAAGAATTGCGCTAACACTGACGACCTCAGTAAGAAGCGCTGCCAGAAGGATCTGGATGAGCTCGCTGATATCCTCAAGGATTTCAGCAAGGACATAACGAAGGCTTCGAGCACCGTGACGATTCCTCCGGCTCGCTAATTTTTTAGAAGTCCATTCGGGAAAAGCGTTCGGCCTCGTGCCGGACGCTTTTCGTTTACAAAAGAAAAAGCTCCCGATTACTCGGAAGCTTATGAGGCACGATCAGATCGCATACTCTTCGATGAACGCACGAACCAGAGCCGCATCTGCCGCAAACTCAACAGTGTGCTGGCGGCGTTTTTCGAGACCCTCGAATCGCGATGGCCGGAAGAACCTGACGCCGATGGCTTTGCTCATGGTGTTCTCGAACTTCATCGGCGACGCGGTTTCCGCGATAACGAGCGGGACGTCGGCCGACAGATAGTCGAGACCAACCTTCATGGCCACTGCAGTATGGGGATCGATGACGCGACCCCACTTATCGAACGTGAAGCGAATTGTCTCGATCACCTCCGCTTGGTTAGCGGAGCCGGAACGGAATCCGGCGCCGAAGCCGAGATCATCGAGCTTCAAGTTGAACGAGCCGGTGCCCCACAGATCCCGCAGGGTTTGGGGATCACGCCCGACCGCATCGAACATGAGTCGTTCGAAGTTCGAGGCCGACGCGATGTCCATAGACGGACTTGTGGTCTCGTGGACTTCGTCGCTTCCGCGCGGGCGATACAAGCCCGTACAGAAGTACTCGTTGAGCACGTCGTTCTCATTCGTCGCGATGACGATGCGCCTGATCGGCACGCCCATAGAGCGAGCCACGTGCGCCGAGATTGCGTTCCCGAAATTGCCCGACGGGACAGCAATGTCGATCTTCTGACCTGCTGACTTAGTCGCCTGAAGATAGCCCCACACGTGATAGACGACCTGAGCCGCTATACGGGCCCAATTGATGGAGTTGACGGCGCCGATACTATAGTCGGCTTTGAACTTAGCATCAGCCATCAGATCCTTCACGATCTTCTGACAGACATCGAAGTTACCGTCGATCACCAGATTGTGAATCCTGGGATCCTTGATCGAGTACATCTGTGCCCGCTGAAACGCGCTCATGCGTCCCTTGGGAGAGAGCATGAAGACGTTCACGTTCTTGCGGCCGAGCATGGCATGCTCTGCTGCCGAGCCCGTGTCCCCGGACGTCGCGCCGAGAATGTTGAGCTTTCCGCCGACCTTACCGAGTTCGTAGTCGGTGAGGCAACCGAGGAGCCGGAGTGCCACATCCTTGAACGCAAGCGTCGGGCCGGTCGAAAGGTTCATGAGCCAGAGATTGTCCTCGAGCCTCTGAACCGGCACGATCTCCGGAGAAAATGCGGTATCGTTGTAGGCGTCAAAGATGATCCCCTGAAGCTTATCGCCGGGCATATCCCCGACGAAGCGCCGCAGGACCGCGAACGCAACCCGGCGATAGTCCTTTCCCCGAAGCGAAGCAAGCTCGGCAGGACCGAACTGCGGGTAGGATTCCGGAACATAGAGCCCGCCGTCGGGCGCGAGCCCGGCGAGAACCGCTTCACCGAACGTGATGGACGGAGCCCCGCCGCGAGTCGAGAAGTAGCGCATGTGGGTCTCCCCCGTTGTGCGTTGATGAAAAGGACGAGGCGCGAATGCACCCAATCCAGGCGAACAGTACGCGCATATATACGGCATTGCAAACCACCAAGGATGTTTCCTTATATGGAACGCGAGGGGTATACTCGACGACAATGCTTCATTCACGCACCGTCTGCACCTGGTCGGGATTCACGGGATAGGATTCCGTTCTGAATCTCTTTATTTCCCTATTCGCTCAATCCATGTCACACGCACTAACCGCTCTTGATGAACGCTCGCTTAAGCGGGTCCTCATCGCGCTCTCGATCTACCTCACTTCCCTCTTCGCGGCCAACACACTTGGCCTGAAGATCATGCCGTTCCTGTTCGATTCGCATCTATCCGTGGGCGTATTCATGTTCCCGGTCGTGTTCCTCATGACCGACGTCATCGGCGAGGTGTACGGCAAGAAGATTGCAAAGTTCTTCGTGATTTCCGGTGTCATTTCGACCGCGCTCTTTATCGCGTACAATCTGATCTCAATTGCGATGCCCTGGGCCGCTGAAGGCGCATGGGTACAGGCATCCTATGACCAGGTGTTCGGCATATCCTTGCGCATCGCTATCGCTTCCTTGATTGCATACGCAGTAGGCGAATACATGGATGTCGTCGCTTTCTTCTTCACGAAGGACCGGATGAAGAAGTCCCGCTTCTGGCTCTCATCGTTCTTCTCAAATGTCTGGTCGCAGGCCTTCGATACCGTGCTCTTCATGGGTATCGCGTTCTACGGCATCTATCCGAACGAGGTCCTGCTCTCTATCATGATTACGTGGTGGCTCTTCAAAGTCGCTATGGGTCTCCTCTATACCCCGCTCGCATACGCTGGTATCGCACTCCTTAAAGGCAAGCAGCATGCAGGTACGGCCAGTTAAGACGCGTCTGTTCCGCGAGGGCGAAAATCTCGCCGCATTCATAGGTGCGCATATCCCCAAGCTCAAAGAAGGGTCAGTGCTTATCGTGACCAGTAAGATAGTCGCGCTCGCCGAGAAACGGACAGCCGTCGCTGCGAATGAGAAGGAGCGAGAAACGCTCATCCGAGCTGAAAGCACCTTCGCGCTTCCGACCAAGTGGGTGTGGCTCACGCTCAAGGACGGCATGGCTATGGCGAACGCCGGCATCGATGACTCGAACGCGGACGGAAAGCTGATCCTGCTTCCGAAGGATAGTTATAAAGCGGCGAAGAGCCTCCGTACGAAACTGATGAGAGAGTACGGAATAGCGAACCTCGGGATCGTCATAACCGACAGCCGGGTGCTCCCACTTCGCGCCGGCATCGTAGGCATCGCGCTCGGCTATGCCGGTATCAAGGGGCTGAAGGATTATCGCAAGGAGAAAGATCTCTTCGGACGCCCCTTCAAGTTCGAGCAAGTCTCTATCGCGGACGGGCTCGCTGCCTCTGCCGTCCTAACTATGGGCGAGGGTGACGAATCCCAGCCTCTAGCGGTTATCGAGGGGGCTCCCGTGGAGTTCTCAGACCGGATACGAGCGGGCGAGCTCCAAATCGCTCCTGAGGACGATATCTACCTTCCCTTCTTCGGAAAACTGAAACTCCCGAAGCAAGCCAAAAAATCCACGTAATTGCTTGTTCCTGAGGGATTTTGTGCTAAAATATAGCTAACACAACCTTGAGTACCACCGACCGAGCCCGCATAAATAAGGAGATACGTGCCAAAGAACTCCGTGTCATAGGCGCCGAAGGAGAAAACCTCGGCGTTTTGACCGTGGAAGAGGCCCTCGCAGCCGCCCAAAAGGCCGGTTTGGACCTCATCGAGATCTCGCCGAACGCGGTCCCGCCCGTTGCTAAAATCACTGATTATGGTAAATTCGAGTACGAGCGAAGCAAACGGGAGAGCGCCGCGCGTAGCAAAGTAAAGGTTTCCGAGACAAAGGAGGTCCAGATCAAGGTCGGGACCGGGGAGAACGACATGCGCCTGAAGGCCAAGAAGGCAGCCGAATGGCTCGCCGACGGGCACCGAGTTCGCATGGAGCTCTTCCTCAAGGGGCGATACAAGGGCATGGAGGAAGCCTTCCTCAAGACAAGGTTGGAAAAGTTCATGCTCCTCATCCCCTATCCGTACAAGGTAGCCGAGCCGATCGCTCGCGCACCAAAGGGATTCGCCGGAATCATCGAACGAGACACGAAAGCTATCGCGGAAGCCACCAAGCGCCCAGCAGCTCCAGCAGCAGAAGAACCACCTACCCATGAAAACAAATAAGTCATACACCAAGCGCATCAAGGTAACCCGTAACGGGAAGCTTATCGCGCGCAAGCCGGGTCAGGACCACTTCAATGCAAAGGAGCGCGGCCGCACCAAGGGCGTAAAGAGTCGCCCGAACGCGATTCAGGTACCGAACCGCATCCGTCGTGCGTTCCTTTCGAAGACGTCTATTTAATATCAGCGTTTAATCATTTCGTATGGCACGAGTAAAAGGAGGAGTCGCATCGGCTAAGCGCCGCAGGAACATACTGACCCGCGCGAAGGGCTACCGCCATGGTCGTTCGACCAAGGTTCGTCTCGCGAAGGAGTCTTTGGTCCACGCCGGAAAGAACGCGTTCAACCACCGCCGCGACAAGAAGACCGACTTCCGCCAGCTCTGGATCGTCCGCCTCAACGCTGCAGTCCGTGAAGCAGGATTCAAGTCCTACAGCACGTTCATCGCGAGCCTTAAGAAGGCTGAGATAGCGCTCGACCGTAAGGTCCTCGCTACGCTTGCAGCGAACGAGCCTGAGGCATTCGCTCGCGTCATCGCGAAGGTGCAGAAGTAACACGATTGGATTTACTAAGGAAAAGGCCCGATGTCCGCATCGGGCCTTTTCTGTAAGTCTCAGAACTAGCGATTGAATACGTATATAGTCGCCACTCCCATGAAGATGAGCGCCCCGCCCGCTATAGTAGCTACCGTCAGGCTCGATTCCTTGAAAAGCATATACCCGAACAGGACTATGAAGATTGGATACGAGATCTCAACGAGACCTGCAAGCACCGCATTCTTTCCCGTTATGGAATATGCGATAAGCAGCTCAGCGCAGACGAATGCAAGGACGCTACCGACCAGCAGAAACAAAGCACGCGGTGAAGATGCAAATGTAGCGATATCTTTCGATAAGGATCCCGAGAAAACAGCTATGAGAAAAAAGAGTATTGTTCCTATCAAAGATCCGACGGCCAGATACGTTGAAATCGATATGTGTCGATACAACTGCTCGTTTATCGCATAGGTCAGACCCCAGAAGAGCGAGGCGGCTATAGCGAGCGCGAACCACATACCTATATTTTTTTCGCGCCTGCTTTCGTTATCTCCCACACCTCTCCCTGACTCGGGACGATGGCCTTTCCGCCGAGGAAATCATGTATGCGCTGGGCAAGGAAGCGCTGGGCGCTCGGCTCCCCTATCGACACGAAGATGGCTTTCGCGCGAGGAAGCGTCGCTTCAGCGAACTTGAGCAGGCCATCGCGGTCCGCATGTGCCGACCAGCTCGTGAGCGACTCGACCTTGGCGGCCACTTTCACCTCCCGCCCATCAAGCTTCACCTTCGGCGAGCCGTCCTTGAGCATGCGTCCTGGGCTCCCTGGAGCCTGGTACCCGACGATAAGGAGCGTCGTGCGAGGATCCGGGAGGTACTTCGCCTCCCAGCGGCCGATGCGGCCGCCATGGCTCATGCCGGCGCCGGCGATGATAAGCTTCGGCTCCGGTTCGCGGCCGATGGTTTCCGAGTCCTCGCGGGACGGCGTCATCGTAAGGAACGGAAACCGGAATATGCTCTTCTCGCGCTTCGTCTCTTCCTTGGCACTTGGATTGAAATAGGTGCCCGCCCACTTCTCGTATATCTCCGTTACTGAAATGGCGAGCGGTGAATCCAAGAACACCTGGATCTTGGGGAGCTCTCCCGCTTCCATAAGATTCGAGAGCTCATAGAGCATGAGCTGGGTGCGCTCCATGGAGAAGGCAGGCATGAGAATGGTGCCTCCCCGCTCGATAGCGCGCTTCATCGTGTCGCGGAGCGTCGGAATGCGGGTATCCAGGTGATCATGCGCCCGGTCCCCATACACCGCCTCCATGATCACCGCGTCAGCATCAGGGACTGCTTCCCAGTCATTGAGATAGGGATTCGGCGAGTTGCCGATATCTCCTGTTATCGCGAGACTCGTCTTGTCGTCCAAATTCACGATGCGCACACTCGCCGCACCAAGAATATGGCCGGTATCGCGCAGGTAGACGGAGAGACCCGGCGCTATCTCCTTCTCGACGTGATAGTCGAGCGTCTCGACGTGCTGCATGAGCTTGTTCACGTCGTTCTCGTCATAGAGGGGATCGAGTCCACGGCGCTTGGCTTCCTGGGTGAGGAGTCCGACACTATCGCGGAGCATGAGCTCCATAAGGTCTTTGGTTGGCGGCGTCATGTACACCTTGCCTTTGAATCCTTCGCGCATGAGCTTCGGCGCGCGGCCGATATGGTCGAGATGCGCGTGCGTGATCACTACCGCATCGACGGCAGGCACATCGAACGGGAACGGCGAGTACATGGATGCTACCGAGAAATCCCGTCCCTGCTCAAGACCCACATCGACGACGATCCGTCCCTTCGGTCCTTCGACCAGGAAGTTCGAGCCGGTAACGGCTCCTGCGCCGCCATGGAACGTTACGCGGAGCGCCATAAAGTGAATCGGGCGATGCCGTACGCGAGAAGCGCGCCGAGCGTATCCATGAGCAGATCAAGGGCAGTATCGAGCTTGAAGTTCGCTTCCCGCGGGATGCCCACCAGTGCCTCGAAGACCTCCCATCCGACCGCAACCGCGATCATCAAGACGAGGAACCATACCGGACGGAAGCGGCTCCCGATAAGCGCCACGAGAGCGAGTCCGATAGTGAGCCCACCGAGAAAATGCATGACGATATCGAACCAGGTATAGCGCCAGTACAGGAAGTCCGTTATTGCCCATTGCTCGAGCACGCCGACAACCGCAGCGACCAGAAGCGTCGCGATGAGCCACGGGAAGCGGTGCGACATCGGTTTCATACCGCTACTCTAGCATGCGTACTACGCAGAAATCCCGGTACAAGAGTACCGGGATTTCTGCGGAACCGTCCGTACGTGGCAACTTTTTTGTGCCACGTGGGTGTCCGCACCGCGTCCTATTGAGCATGAAAGATGCTGCGGGACGCGTGAATATAGGACTCCCGAAAGATGAGCAAGTTGCGTTTTGGGACGGCTCCGCACCAAGTATAGCGTGTGGATACGTCTACCCGCAAAGAGGATTATGCCCTGATGAGCTTCCGCAACTCAGAGAATCCATAGAACTTCTCCTTTCCACTAGTCTTCAATTCTGTGAGCACTCCAGCTGCTACGAATTTCTCAAGAAGGTTATAAGCTGTTCCTTTGCTACGAGCACTTATCGCATCCCTGACATGGCTTGCTGTCAGAATTGGACGACTGAAAATCAAGTCAAGCATGGCTATTGAGTGCTGAGATCGTATTTCCCCAACGACAGTTACTTTCAGGCGTTCATACAAATCCTGAATATTTTTTGCCATTGTCGTAGTTATTTTTGCCTGCTCTTCAACCGCCCTAAGGAAGAATTTAAGCCATTCCGTCCATTCCTGATCGGTATCGATTCTATGCAGTAGACGCTGATATTCGACCTTGTACTGCTCCAGATAATGGCTGATGTAGAGAACGGGTGTCTGCAACATACCAGTCTGGCGTAAGAAGAGAGGTATTATAAGCCTTCCAATACGTCCATTTCCATCCATGAACGGATGAATTGCTTCGAACTGATAGTGAGCGACTCCGATACGTATAAGTGCATCTGGCTCCATATCCGAATTCAGATATCTCTCCCAATTGGTTATTAAAGGGATGATGTCTGTGCACACAGGGGGTACGTAGTCACCTACCCTGACCGGTGTTTTCCGGAAGTTTCCCCTGTCTTTATCAGTTCCGCGGACTGACTGAAGCAACCTACTATGAGTTCTCTTCAGAAGATTTTCACCAATTGGTCTTTCTTTCAATTCTCTGAGTGCGACACCCATAGCGGATTCGTAATTCATAACTTCGATGATATCGAGTATTTTTTGATCCGCTTCGTCGACGACTGAATCTTCTTTCGCCTCATATTCCATGACCTCGTCGAGTGTTGCTCGAGTTCCTTCTATAGCTGAGCTGGCGACAGCTTCCCGTTTTCGAAATGGAGCGATGAGGAGATCCGGATTCTGTAGAGTACCGATGAATCCCCGCAACTCGCCTACTGCGGCGTGTGCCGCAGTGAGTTCCGAAATTAGTGCAGCCTTATCTATCCCGACTGGTGGCAGTGGAATTACCTTAGCTGGAACAAGTCTTATGTCCTTATTAGTCTGTTCTTTATTCATAGTTCAATATTATCAATAATATTGAACTACCGCAAGGGGTCCGTCTAAAAATACCCAGTATGGTGAACATGTACGAAAAGAGGCCCAATATTGGGCCTCTTTTCGTACTTAATTTGGCCTCGTAAGGATTACTCTAGAATCCCATCAAGATTAACGTCGTACAGTATCTCGTCGCCGATGAGGCGATAGCTGATCAGATCGCTCTCATCGAACCAGAGGCCGATCTCGAACTCCGCGTTCTCCGGAGTATCGGAGCAGTGAATGAGGTTGCGGACCGCACGGTCGTCGATAGCTGCGATGTTGTAGGAGTCGATGGTGTAGTCGCCGCGGATGGTACCGACGTCAGACGTTGACGGCTCAGTGCCTCCTGTGAGCTTGGTAACTACGCTCACCGCTGAGTTTCCTTCCCATGCCATCATCACAACCGGACCGGAGGTCATGAACTTCTCAAGCGCGCGGATGATGTCCTTTCCGTATTCGATAGGATCCTTCTCTGCTGAGAGACCCGCTGCAGCACGATCTTCAGCGATCTTCGCTCCTTTCTTAAGGAACCAGGCATCGTCCTTGTTGTAGTGCTTCCAGATGCGATCGGAATCGAGCACGGTAAGCTTGAGGCCGATGAGCTTGAGGCCCGTGCGCTCGAAGCGGGTGATGATATCGCCGACCAGCGATCGCTGGATGCCGTCGGGCTTCACGATGACGAAGGTGCGCTCTTTCTTTGGGTGTGGGATTGGCATAGATTCTATAGTAAAAATCGCCCTGAAGCGGCTAATGTACGCAGTATAAAGGAAAGAGGGAGGCTACGCTAGCTCGCTCGGACGGCGCGTGATAACGAGCGTCTGGTCAGCTTCGATGAGGATGGTGTGCTCGAAATGAGCCGAGAGCGAGCCGTCCTTGGACCGGTACGTATAGCCGTCCGGAGCGATACCCACGGCTGCCTTCCCTGCGTTCGCGATAGGCTCGAGTGCGAGCACCATGCCCGTCTTGATTTCCTGACCGGTACCCGGATGTCCCGCGTTCGCGATAAACGGCTCCTCGTGCACCGCGTGCCCGACCGCGTGCCCGCCAAGCTGCTTCACTACCGAAAATCCGGTGCCCTTGAAGGCGTCTCCGGTAACGAATGAGATGTCGCCGATACGATTTCCCGGACGCGCAGCGAATATCGCCGCCTCAAGCGCATCACGCGTCGCATCCATCAGGTCGTATGCCTGCTTCGTCGTCTTCCCGACGGCGACGGTCACCGCCGAATCGGTGATACATCCGTCGTGCGCGAGACCGAGATCGAGCGATACGATATCGCCCTCCTTAAGGACGCGGTCCCCGGGAATACCGTGCACCACCTCGTCATTAACGGAGATACAGAGCGTCGCTGGATAGGGACGTCGGGCACCCTCAGGCGTATAGCCCTTGAACGCAGGCACGTCTCCCCCGGCGAGGATCAGGCGTTCAGCTTCACTATCAAGGAAACCGGTAGTGATACCCGGCGCGACCATGCTAGTTACCTGGTCGAGAATCTCGCCGAGGCGCTTACCCGACTCAATGATGCCTATACGTTCTTCAGGAGTGCGTACGAACATTAGGATTATGCGCTAAGCGCCTTCGTTATCTGACTCTCAACCTCGCCTTCTGATACTCCGCCGTCGAGCTCGACGAGCGTTCCTTTTTCCTTGAAGAAATCGAGTACCGGAGCGGTGTGCTCCTCATAGACCGCGAGACGAGCTATAATCTGTTCTTTCGTAGCGCTGTCGGGACGATGCTCCTCTTCTGCGCGCTTGAGCATCCGCTCGGTTACGGCAGTGTCGTTAACTGCGAGATCGAGCACGGCATACGGGCGCTCGAGCCATCCAAGGATCTCGACGAAGACTTCCGCCTGCGCGCGTGAACGCGGGTATCCTTCGATAACGATGCCGGTATCCGGAGCGAGATTGAGCATCGTCTCCTCGAAGAGATAGGTCGCAAACCAGTCCGGCATGAGCTTGCCGGCGTCATAGATCTCGCGAACCCGGCTACCTAAGGGTCCGTCGGTCTCACGGAGTATCTTGAAGCGGTCTCCGGTTGAGAAATGCGTCCAGCCCCTCGCTTCCGCGAGTTTCTTGGCCTGGGTTCCTTTTCCGCTTCCGGGCTTGCCGGTTAGGAGTACGGTTTGTATGGGTGCGCTCATGCGCGCATGGTAGCAATAAAGCCGGCTTGCTGCACGCGACCTAGACCGGGAGACCGATCTCCGCCCGAAGAGCGCGTACGACGTCCATAAAATCCCGGTCCGCCTGTTCCTGCCCTCCGTCGGGATTCTGAACGACATACGTAGCCTCATCCTTGAACGTCCGCTCATCCAGATACCGGAGCCGTCGTTTCTCGAGCTCCTCATCGGTTATGGGGGCACGGTCCCGTACGCGGCGTGCCATACCCTCCCAAGAACCCGCGTCGATATAGATGGTAACGAACTCGTCCGGAGGAAGAAGATCACGCAAGAGACGAGTTCCCTGTACCTCGAACTCACGCATGACGAGCTCTCCCATCTCCAAATGAGGCAGTATCTCCTTCTTCTCCGTCCCGTACTTATGAGCTCCGAACTGAGCCCATTCGATGAATTCACTGGACTCTATCCTCCTGTCGAATTCTGCAGCCGTAAGAAAGTGATAGTCAGTCCCATCTACTTCGCCCGGACGAGGATCCCGTGTGGTACAGGAGACGGGAAACAGGATATCGGGGTATACGGAACGGGCACGCTTCATGAGCGTGCCTTTTCCACTTCCTGAGGGGCCGACGATAGCGACGAGCTTCCCTCGCATAGCTATTCTAGTATTCCCGGAGCGACGCCTGCGCATCAATCTTGCGAATGAGATCAAGCACGACGTTCACAACGATGAGGAGCGCGGTACCGCCAATAAGGATCGCCGTGATGCCGGTGATGCCCTGGATGATGAACGGGATAACCGCGACGAGTCCAAGGAAGACTGCTCCCGGAAGGGTGATACGGTTCACGACGAGCGCGATGTAGTTCTCGGTCTCGCGACCTGGACGAACGCCCGGTACGAACGCACCTGACTTCTGCAGGTTATCCGCGACGCGCTTGGGCTCGAAGGTGATCGAGGTGTAGAAGTACGTGAACATAACCACGAGGATGAAGTAGACCGCGCCGTGGGCATACGGGTTCGCGCTGAAGGCGGTGTAGGCGTCGAGGATGCCGCGCACGCCATCAACCCCAAAGGTAGTAAGGCCGGTGAGCACCATCTGCGGCAGGAGGAGAAGCGAGAGCGCGAAGATGATCGGCATCACGCCGGCCTGAAGCAGGCGGATCGGCATGTAGGTGGGTGCCGTTCCTCCCTGGCCACGAGTAGCACGAGCGTAATGGATAGGAATCGAGCGCTCAGCCTCCGACACCATAACCACGAGGAATATTACAACCAGTCCGAGAACAAGGAAGCCGAGGTATGCCGGGATATTGGCGGCAGATGCGGTGAAGAGCGCCTGGCTGATGCCCGACGGGAGGCCGGAAACGATACCCGCGAAGATGATGAGCGAAACGCCGTTGCCGATACCGAACTCGGTGATGAGCTCGCCGATCCACATGAGGAAGAGCGAACCGCCGGTAACAAGTGCCACGTTAACCGCGAACGCGAATGGCGAGAGCGAAGAAACGATGCCCTGAGACTCGAGCAGCGTGAGGAACGCCACGGACTGAAGGACCGCGAGCGGAACGGTGAGCGCGCGGGAGATGGAGATGAACTTCGTGCGGCCAGCCTCCCCTTCCTCAGTGTACATAGCTTTCACTTTCGGGAAGATCACGGTCGCGAGCTGCATGATGATGCTCGCGGTGATGTACGGGCCCACGCCGAGCATCACGATAGAGAGGCTCGAGAGGCCACCTCCCGAGAAGATGTTGAGAAGTCCGAGGAACTGGTTGTTCGTAAAGAACTGCTCGAGCGCCGCGCGGTTAACACCCGGAATCGGAATAGCAGCAAGCAGTCGGAATACGACAAAGGCACCGAGTATGAAAAGGATGCGTCCCCGGATGACCCTATCCGAGAAGATGACCTTAAGCTTGTGGATAGAGCGTTCGATCATCGGAGTGTTAGACGAGGATGGAACCTCCTGCTGCCTCAACGGCGGTCTTAGCCGCTTCTGACGCGGAGCAGTCGCTGATCTTCAGCGCCTTGGTGAGGGTGCCGGTACCGAGGATTTTCACGTAGGCGATCTTTCCGCCGCGACCGGATACGAGGCCCTTCTTGTAGAGCGTTTCCGGATTAACCGTATCACCCGCCATGAACGCTACCTCGAGCGTCGAGAGGTTTACCGGAACGTACTCGAGGCGCTTCGCGCGTACGGTGCGAGCACGGTTCTTTCCGTGACCGCGGAGCTTCGGGAGCTTCTTAAGAAGGTCGCGCATCTCAGGGCGCTTCTTGTGGCCTGCGCGCGCATTCTGACCCTTGGTGCCGCGACCGCTGGTCTTGCCACGGGTTCCGCCACGTCCGACGCGAGCGGACGTGATGCGAGGAGTCTTAGGAGCGAGTGAGTTTGACTGCATACAAATTGATATTAGCGGGCGCGGGCGCTCTTCAGAGCGGCTACCGTCGCGCGAGCGATGGTGAGCTTGTTCTTGGTGCGCGTGAGGATCTTCGCGATGACGTTGGTGACACCTGCATGCTCAAGCACGGTACGCATCGCGCTTCCGGCGACGATACCGCGACCAGGAGACGGGATGATGGTAACGGTCGAAGACGAGTTCTTGATCGAAACCTCGTGAGCGATGGAGCCGTCGCTGGTTCGAGCAACGGTAATGAGATGCTTCTTGGCATCACGAACTGCCTTATCGATAGCGAGCGCGGTGTCCGCCCCCTTCCCGATACCGACGCCCACCCGTCCCTTCTTGTCGCCGATAACAACCGTAACGCTGAAGGAGAAGCGACGGCCTCCCGCCATAACACGGGCGACACGGCGGACCTCAATGGTCGCCTGCTCGAACTCGCTGCGCTCGCGAGGAGCGCGGGGTCCGCGACCGCGACCTGCATCGCGTCCACGTCCGCCAGGGCCGCCCTGTGAGCGTCCGCGGAACGGAGTACGCGCAGGAGCTGCTGGCGCCTCGGACGCAGCCTCTACCGGTGCGGTCTCAGGAACGATCGTCTCGGTGTCCATGGTCGTAGTGTCAGTCATGTATTAGAAAGTGAGTCCTGCTTCGCGCGCGCTGTCAGCGAGCGCCTTGATCTGTCCTGCGTAGATATATCCGCCGCGATCGAAGACAACCGTGTCGATTCCTGCCTTCTTGGCCGACTCGGCGATTGCCTTGCCCACTGCAGTCGCCTGAAGGGACATGGAACCGGCAGTTGCGCGGCCATGAGCTGCGACGAGCGTCTTGCCTGCCTCGTCATCGATAAGCTGCACCGAGATGAAGCGGTTCGACTTGTATACGGCGAGACGAGGACGCTCGCTGGTTCCCGTGACGCGAGCGCGCACGCGGCGGTGCCTGCGATCGCGGAGTTCCTTCTTGTTGAGTGCGGTAGTAGCCATGATAGTTTAGACAGCCTTCTTTCCCTGCTTGCGGCGGATCACCTCACCTTCGTACGCGATACCCTTTCCAAGGTATGGCTCAGGTGGCTTCACTTCGCGGATCTCTGCGGCGAACTGGCCGACCTTCTGCTTGTCAGCGCCTTCGACGATGATGTTGAGCTTCTCAACCTTAGCCTCGAGTCCTTCAGGAACGGTAAGGGTTACCGGGTGCGAGAAACCGACATTGAACACGAGATCGCGTCCGCGGAGTTCTACCTTGTATCCCACACCCTTCATGATGAGGACCTTCTTGAATGGGGTCTCGACGCCCTGCATCATCGCGCGGGTGTGTGCGGCGAAGGTTCCCGTAAGGGCATGCGCGAGCTTGCTGCTGTTCTTCGGCGTAATGAGGATTCCCTCAGGAGTTACCTCGATGCCGATCGAAGAGTGGATCGGGCGTGCGAGCGTCGTTGCGCCTCCCTTCACGGAAAGGATGCCGCCGTCAGTAGTGACGGTGACCTTCGAAGGAATAGCGATGGGCTTTTTAGCAAGGCGGGACATGATGTATGAAATTACCAGATCTCGAAGAGATTCTCGCCACCAACGCGGACCTTGCGAGCCTCGCCGTCAGTAAGGACGCCCTTCGGAGTCGAGATGAGGCGGGAGCCCATGCCGTTCTTAACGGTATGCGCTTCGTGGGACGGGACGTAGAGGCGGCGACCGGGCTTCGAAACGCGCTTTACGTCGTGGATCTTGTGGTTGCCGCGCTCGTCGTACGCGAGAGTAACCTCGAAGTGATAGGGCTCCTTCGCCTTTGAAACCTCAGCGACATAGCCGAGCTTCTTCAGCTTGTATGCTATTTCCTCGACATGCTTTGAGAACGGGACGAGTACGCTCGTCTTTCCGATAGCTCCTGCATTCTTAAGTCGGATGATGAAATCCCCTACGCGGTCGGTAACCATAAGTACGTAAATTTACCAGGAAGCCTTCTTAACCCCTGGGATCTTGCCCTCGCGAGCGAGCTCGCGGAAGGTGATGCGGGAGAGCCCGAACGAGCGCATAAAGCCGCGTCCGCGTCCGGTGACGGAACAGCGGTTCTTCACGCGTACCGGGGAGGCATCGCGTGGAAGCTTCTGAAGACCCTCGTAATCGCCGGCAGCCTTGAGAGCCGCACGCTTTTCGGCGTACTTGAGGACGGTCTTGATCTTGCGCTCGTTGCGAGCAATTTGTGAGGCTTTAGCCATAAAGAAAAAGCTCCGGGGAGCCGTCCATGTAATCTATCAGCTAGGTTATAGGCTGTCAAACCTGCACCCCAACTCCCTCGACTCAGTTCTAAAAGAAGAGCCCGACAGATTTCTCTGCAGGGCCTTGTCCGCGGAAACTAGAGACTGTCGATGAAAAATAGCCCCAGAGTACCCGGATCCCAGGGGATTTGCGGGCCAAGATACGCCGTGCGACTAAAACCTGTGCCGCTGCGCACCGCGATAACCGCATCAGCGCCCGAGATATAGGCTACGATGCGTTCGAACGGGAACGGATCGCAGTGCTCCGACTGAATGAACTCAAGACACCGAAGGAAGTCTATGACCTCCCTTTCCATGTCTGCTCCGTGATCAGCGTTCATCCGCTCCCTCACCTCCTTACAGGTGAGGCCGGAAATATCCACGAGCGCCATCCTGCTACCGAACCTGCCCGCGCTTTGCATCATGGACAAGCCCTCGAAGCCTTCCTTCGCGGATGGAAACAGCACATGATCGATGGGGATGTGCGGAAGCTTTATCTGCACCGGCAGCAGATGACACCAGGACACTATCTCGAGACGCGTCCCTGAAAGAACCGCTTGCATCAGTAATTCCTTTCGTTGCAAGTTCGTACGCATGAAACGATGCTTCCTAATAAAAAGCAACACCCTGCGTGGAGCGCGAGGTGTTGCCGGGTGGAGTATGCGTTTTATTCAGCCGCAGGCTTGAACGGGATGCCGAGGTGGCGGAAGAAGGCATCTGCCTGCTTCTTGTCCTTGGCGGTGGTCACGATAGTGATCGCAAGACCGAAGACGTCCTTGAGGTCCTCGTCCGCGGTCTCCGGGAAGATGGTGTGGTCCTTGATGCCGATGGTGAGGTTACCCATCTCGTCGATCGCGGTAGCCGAAAGGCCGCGGAAGTCACGAGTACGAGGAAGCGTGATGTGGATCAGCTTGTCGAAGAAGTCCTGCATCCGGGTTCCGCGAAGCGTTACCTGGTAGCCGACGATCTCACCCTGACGCATCTTGAACTGCGCGATGGACTGCTTCGAAGGGCGTGCTGACGGCTTCTGGCCGGTGATGCGAGCGAGGCGGCTTTCGACGAGTGCCTTGCGAGCCTTGTCCGCCTTTCCGACGCCAGACGATACTGTAATCTTAACGAGCTTTGGAGACTCGTTGACGTTGGTGAAGCCGAATACTCCCTTGAGGGTATCGAATGCTGCTGCCTGCTTTTCTTTGATGGTCATCATACGTAAAGGTATTAGGAGAGGGTGGTTCCACTCTTAACCGCGACGCGGGTGTTCTTCCCGTCCTTAGACTCGCGCCGGACGCGGGTACCCTTCTTCTCTTTCGGATCCTGGAGCATGACGTTCGAGATCGCGATTGCGCGAGGGCGCTCGACGATGCGGCCGGTCTGACCTGCCTTGCCGCGGACATGACGCTTTACGAGTGCTGCACCCTCGACGACGACGAGTGCCTCCTGAGGAATCATACGCTCAACCGTTCCAACGGTTCCCTTATCCTTGCCGGAGATGATAACGACCGTGTCGCCTTTCTTGATCTTGAACTTTGCGGTCTGCTTTCCTTGTGTTGCCTTGGACATACGTAAATAGATTAGACGACTTCAGGCGCAATAGACGCGATGTTCTGCCATCCGCGCTCGACGAGATCGCGGGGTACTGGACCAAAGACGCGGTTCCCTTTAGGGCCCATCTCCTTACCCTGCTTCTCGATGAGGACAACCGCGTTGTCATCGAAGGAGACGTAGATACCGGAAGTACGGCGGAAGGGCTTCTTCTGGCGTACGACGACCGCCTTGTAGATATCCTTCTTCTTCACCGACTTGCGAGGCTCTGCGGTCTGGACCGAAACGACGACGACATCGCCGATCTCGGCGTAGCGACGCTTCGACCCGCCCAGCACCTTGAAGACGCGCGCTACTTTAGCGCCTGAGTTGTCTGCGACGGTGACGATTGTCTGGGGCTGGACCATAAATAATTTATTACTTCGCTATCTTGAACGTCTTGCGCTTTGAAACAGGCGCGCAGGCGACGATGGTTACCGCGTCTCCGACCTGAACCGTGTTTCCCGGATCATGCGCGAGGAACTTCTTCGTGCGGACCTGGTACTTCTTGTACTTGGCGTGCTTCACGTAGCGGGAGACCGCGACGGTAGCAGTATCCTTCATGGCCGTCTTTACGACGACTCCCTGGAAGGACTGCGGCTTAGCCTGTGGTGTATTGGTAGTTTCCATAATTATGCGTTGTTCGCCTTAGCCTGCGCGGTCTGCTCAGTGAGAAGGCGTGCGATGTCGCGGCGAGTCTTCCCGAGGAGTGAGACGTCCTTACCGCGTGCGCCTGCTGCCCCGAAACGAAGCTGACGAAGGTCTTCGCGCTTCTCGACAAGGAGCTTGGTTATCTCCTCGGCTTTCGTTCCCTTGAATGAAATCTTTTTGGTAGCCATGATGTTATCGGGTGACGACGGTCGTCTTAAGCGGGAGCTTCGATCCTGCGCGGCGCATCGCATCACGGGCCTTCGCGTCATCGACGCCATCGAGCTCGAACAGCACGCGGCCCGGCTGCACCTCGAAGACGAAGTGCTTTGGATCTCCCTTACCCTTACCCATGCCCACCTCAGCCGGCTTGTTGGTAATCGGACGATCAGGGAAGATGCGGATCCAAAGCTTGCCTCCCTTACCGGTTGCGCGGGTAAGCACCTTACGAGCTGCCTCGATCTGGTTGCTCGTTACACGGGACGGCGTGGTCGCCTTGAGGCCGTAGCTGCCGAACGCTACCGTGATACCGCGGGTATCAGGGCGTGCGAGGCGCTCCGGGCTCTTTCGTCCGGTCTGCCACTTGCGGTGCTTAACTTTCTTAGGGAATAGCATGGTATTGAAAGTTATCGGCGACCGCCGTTAGCCATCTGGGGCTGCTGCTGAGCCTGCTCGCGGCGAGCGCCCTGCTTAGCGGCGTCCTCTGCGAAGGTCTCGCCGAGGTAGATCCAGACCTTGATGCCGATAACGCCGTACGGAAGGACTGCCTCGACCTGCGCGTAGTCGATGTTCGCGCGGAAGGTCTGAAGCGGGATGCGACCGCGCTTGATCTGCTCGGTGCGGGACATGTCAGCGCCTCCGAGGCGTCCCGAGATCACGATGCGAACACCGATAACCTCGCGAACGGCCATGACCTTCTCCACGGTGCCCTTAAGCACGCGGCGGAATGGCATGCGCTTCTCAAGTCCTTCTGCGACGAGGTAACCCACGACCGCAGCGGAGGTCTCTGGCTGACGGATCTCCATGATGTCGAGCTTAACCGTCGGCTTTGTGCTCGCGGTCGACTTCGACGCGATGATGCGGGAGAGATCGCCGCGAAGCTTTGCTGCGTTCTCGCCAGAGCGTCCGATAACGAGTCCTGGGCGAGCGGTGTGGATCATCACACGAACCTCGTTCGCACCGCGCTCGATCTCGACGTCAGCGATGTGCATGCCCTTCCCGCGCTTCTTGAAGAAGGTACGGATAGCCTGGTCAACCGCGATGTTCTCGCGGAAGGACTTCTTGTCGGTAGCAAACCAACGGCTCTTCCAGTCACGGATGATGCCGAGGCGGTGCGCGTAAGGATGTACGGTGTGAGTCATGGAAAGTTATGCGGCAGGAGCGCTGTCAGTACTTGAAAGGCGGACGATAACGCGAGAACGGCGGCGGCGGATAGGTGCTGAACGGCCCATAGCGCGCGGCATCGCACGAACGAGCATGCCGGCACTGTCGACGCGGATGTCGGCGACGCGGAGACTCTCCATATCCTTGCCCTGGCTCTTCGCGCTGGCAGCTGCGGACTCGATAAGCTTCTTGATTGGAAGGCCTGCGCGCTTCGGGAGGAAGGTAAGGGCGACGATAGCGTCAGCAACACGCTTCCCCTTCACGAGGTCGGTAACGAGACGGACCTTGCGAGGAGACTGATTGTACGTCGAAAGCTCAGCGCGGATTGCGCTCTTCTGTTCCGCCTTACGTGCGGCTGCCGGCTGCTTGTGAGTTCCAACGGATGCCATGATTATTTCTTCTTAGAAGGCGCTGCGGGAGCTGCCTTTGCGGCCTTAGCGGCGGTTATCTCAGCCTGCTGCTTCTTCTGCTCAAGCTGCTTCTGCATCTTTCCTCCGTGACGGACGAATTTCTTCGTCGGGGAGAACTCGCCGAGGTAGTGGCCAACCATCTCCTCGGAAACGAGGACGTCTACATGCTTCTGGCCGTTATGGACGCCGAAGGTGAATCCGACGAACTCAGGCGCAATCTGGCTCCTGCGGGCCCACGTCTTAATAGCCGGGGTCGATGACGGCTTCTTGTCCTGAACCTTCTTGAGGAGCTTCAGGTCGACGTATGGGCCTTTCTTAAGGGAGCGTGACATGGATAGACAATGGAAAGCCCGCCAGGCGGGATAGGTAAAATCTATATGAAAGCCAGGAAAGTGTCAAACATACGGGCCGGAAGCGCTCTCCCCGACCAGTAAAAGGGAGTCTCTGGGAAGGGGTCGTATACTGAGATGATGATCACGATACACCGCCCGAGCGTCCGGACCCTTGAGATACTGGGGGCCGGTCTGCTTTTCCTCCTTATACTCGCCTTCACGATCTGGTACGTGATGACTCATCCTGCGCCAGCGCCCTATGTACCGCCTGAAGTAGCGACTACCACCCCGATCGGACCCCTTCCTGCCCAGACGATCGAGGAGCACGCCACCTATTACGACATTAAGACCACTTTCCCTGCCGAAACGCCCCTTAAGACAAGCGCGAACGCAAAGGCTGACGTCGCCGCAGTTGGATCGATGAAAGCATTCGTCGAGACCACGATTGCGGACTTCAAGCGCGAGGGCAACTTCGCGAATCTCAGCCGCGAGGATATCCAGATCATGCGGCTCGATGAGCGGAAAGAGAGTCTGGAGATTACGTACGACGAGCATGTGAGCACGAGTACAATCTCGTATGTGTACTATCTCTACCTCGACACCCTCGGCGCGCATTCGAATTCCTTCTATCGAACCTTCACATTCGATAGCGTGAGCGGAAAGGAGCTCGGTCTCGGCGATCTTTTCCTGCCAAAAGCTCCGTATTTGGGACGCATCTCAACCGCGGCGAGAATCCAGCTTGAAGCAGATCTGGGGGAATTCGCCGATAAAGACTATATCGCGGACGGCACGAAGCCTGAGCTCGAGAGCTTTGAGAACTTCTGGATCGAGGAAGGAAATCTGGTTATCGTCTTCCCGCCCTATCAGGTTGCGTCATACGCTGCAGGACCCCAGGCAGTCTCTATTCCCCTTACCGATCTCGCGGATATCCTACGCCCCGCGTACAAGCCCGCAGCTAGTCAATAAACAGCTTGTCGAATTCTTCGAACGGCATGTCGTAGAAAGCGCCCGGTTCCCAATTCTGCAGACGACCAAAGCGTTCCTTGTCGTAGAACCGCACGTTATTGAAATTGAAGAAACAGACGGCTGAGTATCGTCCCTGCTTCGCTGACTCCTCGGTAGCAACGACGCGGTGGCAGGTCGCTCTGAGCACTCCCTTCGAGCGGTTCTGCAGGCCCATACCGGGAATGATCACGGTCTGATCATGCGAGAGCGGCATCGGCACCCACTGCTTATCCGCATAGGTGAGCTGCTCGACGCCGCGATCGCTCTCGTACAGATGGAGCGTGAAGCCACCTTTGTCGACATGCGGCGCGGCTATCTCGTCGCCTGGTTCTCGGTCGCCGAAATAGTGCAGGAAGCGAAGGAGCCAGAAGGGCTGTTTCGCCATGATGTCATCGGCAAAGCCCGGTATACCGTGCTTTTGCTCCACAGCTTCTCCGAATTCACGGAGCAACGGCGCTATGAGTTCGTTGACGGCGAGCGCCTTCTCGACGAAGTCCGGCGTGACGACCGGATCGACCGCCTCCGCGCTTTCCATGAGCCAGTCCCGGACCGCGACACGCAGATGGAAATCCTCCTTGAGGTCAGCACTCCCTAGATCTTTCTTAAGTTCGTATCCGTTCCCGCTCACCTTCGCGTCGGAAGAATACGGGAACTTCAGTTTCAACTCTTCCGGGAGCAGGCAGAACGCTTTCCACGCATCGACGGCCTCTTCGACGCCCGCACGCAGGTCAGGCTCGTATGAGACGTACGCTCGTCCCATCGTTTCCAGCTCCTTAATGTCTATGCGGTGCATGTTTAGTTTCAGTAACTATACCCTAAGGATGAGAAGCAAAAACCCGAGTCGTGGACTCGGGTTTTTGGTTTGCCTATCGCTTCTTTCCGACCTTGCGGCGGGAGACGATGAACTTGTTGGAGTACTTCTTCGGAGTGCGGGTCTTCTGTCCCTTTCCGGTCGGCTTGCCCCACATGCTCTTCGCTCGGCGGAGTCCACGACCCTGCTTTCCTTCACCACCTCCGTGCGGGTGATCAACCGGGTTCATGGCAGTACCGCGCACCGTTGGGCGGATTCCCTTCCAACGACTCTTACCGGCCTTTCCGTAGTTCTGGAGGCGCTGTTCCTCGTTGCCCACGGCGCCTACCGATGCCCACGCGAGCTCAGAGACCTTGCGTACCTCGCTCGATGGGAGCTTCACCTGAGCGTAGCCTGCGTCATGCGCGACAACCTCGGCGTAGTTTCCAGCGGAACGCGCGATGCGTGCGCCAGCTCCTGCGCGAAGCTCCATGTTGTATACGAAGGTTCCGGAGGGGATCTTTCCGAGTGGAAGACGGTTGCCGATCTTAACCGGAACGTCCTCGCCAACGATGAACGAGTCGCCTACCTTCATCTCCTTCGGTGCGGTTACGTAGCGCCTTTCTCCATCAGCGTATACGACGAGCGCGATGAACGCGGTGCGGTACGGATCGTACTCGATGGTCTCGATCCTCGCAGGGATGTTGTGCTTGTTGTACTTGAAATCAACGTCACGAAGCATCTTCTTGTTGCCTCCGCCCTGATGACGCGTGGTGATGCGGCCCGCGTTGTTGCGGCCAGCCTGGTTCTTCTTCTTCGAGAGGAGCGCCTTGTGTGGTTTTACGCCCGGCGTAAGCACGTCACGGTACGTGACGACGGTCATGCTGCGGCGGCTCTTGGATGTTGGCTTGAAAGACTTCATGTTCTAGAGATTACGCGAACTGAATCGTGTCGCCCTTCTTGAGGTACACATATGCCTTGTGGCGGCGCGAGCGGGTTCCCTGGCCACGGCGGGTGCGCAGCGAGACCGACTTCGCAGGAAGGTTCGTCATGCGGACCTTAGCAGGCGTCACATTGTATGCCTTCATCACCGCGTTGGCGACATCGAGCTTAGTTGCGCTCTCTGCCACTTCGAAGACGTAGACGCCGCTCTCGGTGCCGATAAGCGCCTTCTCAGAGAACCACGGGCGCTTGAGGACGTTCGCGAGGCGCGCGTCGTCGGCAGCCAGAACACCCCGGCCCCAGTTACGGGTCGTCGACTTAGGCTTCTTTGCCTTAACTTCCTTCTTGTCGTTTGAAAAGAGTGCCATATATCAGTTACTTAGAGAGGCGGCTCATGAGGACTGGAAGTGCTTCAGCCGGATTCTCGATAACGAGATACTTCTTCGTCATCAGATCGACCGGGTTGATGTTGCGCACCTCAGCGAGCGTAAGGCTGCCGATGTTACGGAACGACTTCTCGGAAGCCGAATCCTTCTTCGCGAATGCGACGACCGCTGCATTCTTGCGCTTGGTGACGAGCTCCTTCGTTCCGGAACCGTTCGCAATTGCGACGAGCATTGCCTTTGCGTCCTTGGTCTTCGGGTTCTGGAAGCCGAACGAGTCGACGAAGATGATCTGGCCATCACGGAGCTTGCGGGAGAGCACCGACGCGAGTGCTGCAACACGCATCTTGCGGTTGATCTTCACTGCGTAGACCTTCTCTGCGCGAGGACCGTGGGTTACACCTCCTCCCTTCCAGATCGGAGAGCGGTTCGAGCCGTGACGAGCGCGGCCGGTACCCTTCTGTTTCCATGGCTTCTTACCACCACCGGATACTTCACCACGGAACTTAGTGTGCGCGGTTACCGGGCGAGCGTTCGCCTGCATGCCGATAACGACCTGGTGCACGAGGTCAGCGTTCCACTGCGCAGCGAAGAGCTCAGGAGGGAGAGAAACGGTAGACGCCTTCGCTCCTGCGTTGGACCAGACGGTTGCCTCGAGCGAGACCTCCTTCTTCGGAGCAGGTGCAGCCTTAGCCACTGCTGCCTTCTTAGGGGCGGCCTTCTTGGCAGGAGCTCGTTTTGTTGCAGTAGTAGCCATAGTACGAAAATTACATCGAGCGGATCTCGACGAGTGCGCCTGGAGCGCCCGGGATAGCACCGGAGATGAGCATCTCGCCGGTAGCCGCATCCACCTTAAGAACACGAAGGTTCTTAATGGTTACGCGATCATTTCCCATGCGTCCACCCATGCGCATGCCCTTGATGACGCGACCTCCCGCGCGACCTCCTCCTCCGATCGATCCCGGCTCGCGCTCGGAGTGCTTCTGGCCGTGCGAACGGCGTCCGCCATGGAAGCCATGGCGCTTAACGACGCCGGCGAAGCCGTGACCCTTCGAGGTCGAGGTAACGACGATGCTGTCGCCCTCAGCGAAGGTATCAACCTTGATCTCATCGCCGAGCGCGAGGCCGGCAGTATCTTCGACTCGGAATTCCTTGAGAACCTTGTACGGAACGCCCTTAGTGTGTCCGAGGACCGGCTTCGCGATGCGCTGAGCTTTCTGGCCTTCGAAACCGACCTGGATAGCCGAGTAGCCGTCCTTGGTGTCCGCGCCCTTCACCTGCGTCACAACCATAGGGCCGGCGGTAACCAGGGTAGCAGCAGAAACAGTACCCTTCTCATCGAAGATTTGGGTCATGCGGCCTTTGCGGGCGAGGATGAATTTCATAGAAATGGAAATCGCGCCTTCAATAGCGCGTTCGACCCCAGAGGGGCTTCCCGGCCATTGGTCCGGCTCCGAAGAGCCGTACGTAGCAACAGAAGGACTATACAGGCCGCAGCTCCGAAATGCAAATAAAACAGCCGCAAGCTATGCTCGCGGCTTAACGGTCCGGGAAGGGCGCCTCTTGTACCTTAATTTGTATTTGGGATTGATGGCGAATCGTCCTAGAGCATCCCTGAACGGTACGTACGGAGGCCGTTTTGGCGGAGGCTTATCCGGTTTCGCCAAGGACAACAGAGGATCATTCGGCGAGATCATCGGCCGATCAGCGATCGCTCTCGAAGCTGCCTCCGGATCAGGGACCAGGACGCTCCAAGCTCCGCTGAGCCTACTAAGCTCTCTCCGCCGTTCTTGCGTAGGCTTTCCAGGCATCCTGCTCATCGAGCACTCCTAAAAAGATCAGAGTGAGAGCATACCGCACGCTGCGTGAAGAAAAAAGCAAAACGCCCCGACGTTTGTCGGGGCGTTTTGCGTTCAGGTCGTTAGACCATCTTCACATCGATCGTCACGCCTGACGGAAGGGTGAGATTCGTGAGAGCCTCAATGACCTTCGGGTTCGGCGAGAGGATGTCGATGAGGCGCTTGTGGATGCGCATCTCGAACTGCTCGCGCGCGTCCTTGTAGACGAACGATGAGCGGTTCACGGTCCATCGCTTGATCTCGGTAGGAAGCGGAACCGGACCGACGATCTTCGCATCGAAGCGATTAGCGGTGTCCATGATCTGCTTCACCGAGAGGTCCAGGATCTTGTGCTCGTAGGCACGCACCCGGATCCGGAGCTTCGGCTCGCTCGCAGGAGCGGCCTCCTTCTTAGCGGTCTTCTTCGCGGTGGTAGCCATACGAGTAAGAGTTGATCCGGTTAGGCGATGATCTTGGTGACCACGCCGGCGCCCACGGTCTTGCCACCCTCGCGAACCGAGAAGCGGAAGTTATCCTCGAGCGCGATAGGCGCGGTGAGCTTCACCTTGAAGGTCACGGTGTCTCCCGGCATAACCATCTCCTTTCCTTCTGGAAGGGTTACCTCGCCGGTAACGTCCGTAGTACGAACGTAGAACTGCGGCTTGTAGCCCGAGAAGAACGGCGTGTGGCGGCCTCCCTCGTCCTTGGAGAGGATGTATACCTCTGCCTCGAACTCGGTGTGCGGCTTAACGGAGCCGGTCTTCGCGAGCACCTGGCCGCGATGAACGTCCTCCTTCTTCGTACCGCGCAGAAGGATACCAGCGTTGTCGCCAGCCTGTCCCTCCTGAAGCTGCTTGTTGAACATCTCGATACCGGTGACGGTCGTCTTCATCGTGTCCTTGAGACCCACGATCTCGATTTCCTCACCGACCTTGATCACACCGCGCTCGATGCGGCCCGTGATAACGGTTCCGCGACCTTCGATCGAGAAGATGTCCTCAATAGGCATGAGGAACGGCTTGTCGAGCTCGCGCTCTGGCTGTGGGAAGTAGGTGTCCATCGTGTCGACGAGCTCCTTGACCTTGAGCGCCCATGGGTCGGAAGCGTCGGTCGCCTCGAGTGCCTTGAGGCCGGAACCACGGATAACCGGGGTAGCCGCGCCATCAAAGCCCTGCTTGGTGAGAAGCTCGCGCATCTCTTCCTCGACGAGGTCGAGCATGTCGGTGTCGTCAACCATATCAACCTTGTTGAGGAAGATGATGAGACGAGGCACACCGACCTGCTTTGCAAGGAGGATGTGCTCACGGGTCTGCGGCATCGCGCCGTCGGTTGCCGCAACCACGAGTACCGCGCCGTCCATCTGGGCGGCACCGGTAATCATGTTCTTGATGTAGTCGGCGTGACCTGGAGCGTCGATGTGCGCGTAGTGGCGGTTCGGGCTCTCGTACTCGGAGTGGTGAAGGGCGATCGTGATTCCACGAGCCTTCTCCTCAGGAGCGTTGTCGATGTTCTCGACTTTCTCAGCGCGGGCCTTGTAGCCCTCGCCAGAGTTGAGATTGAGAACGTTAAGGATCGACGCGGTAAGCGTCGTCTTGCCGTGGTCAACGTGGCCGATGGTGCCCACGTTCATGTGCGGCTTGCTGCGATCGAATGCGTCTGCCATACGAATTGGTAGGTTTACTGGTAGCTAAAAGTAATTTTTCGCCGCCGCGCCTGCCTTCTTCCGATGGACGGAGACAGGCGACCAAGGCTCGGGCGGACTGAACCCGCGCAACGCCTTTGAGCCACCCGGCCTCCGGTTAGGAGAGGGAGATATCAAAAGAGCGCCGTATTTCGCGTTACTTACTAAAGTACCCGAGCCCAGACATATGGTCAAGACAGAAAGAAAGAGGCGACCGGATGGGGGTCGTCTCGATACGGACGAGGGCCGTATCAATTAGATATATAGAGGGAGTTCCGAAGGGACCTCATGTTCCCTGCGCTTGGCGTAGTGCTGGCCCCATGCGAAGGGGTGATACTGAGGCTGTTGTTGCCGTCCACGATCAGTGTGAATCCTGAATCGTGCCCCTTCCTCGTCCGACCCTTTGGCCGTTCCGTCGAGCGGGTCGTCAGCCATGATGGTTCCTTCCCTATGACCTACCAAAAGCATAGCACCGGCTCGCGAGCAGCAAGTCCAGAAGCGATCATGGGGTGGATTAATCGTTAGAACACAAAAACAGCCGCGTGCGCGGCTGTTTTTGTGAGAGATATTCTCCGACTACATCCTGAAGAGGAAGGAGTCTGCGACTCGATCGAACATATCTTCGCGGCCGGGCATGGTCTCGAGGACGTAGACGTACTCACCCTTCTGGAAGACTGCGGCGCGAGTGGAGTTCTGCTCGTCAGCCGGGTAGCCGGAAACCTTCAGGACCTGAGCGCTCTCGCCGCCGATGGTGCGCGAGGACTGCTTCACGCTTCCCTTTCTGAATTCGGCTTTGAGGTCTTCCAATGTGCGACCAACGTTCACATTCTGATCTACCTTCGTGATAGTGAGCGAAACGAGGCATCCGCCGTCCCCACCTTCGTTGCTGATACAGACCGTGGTTACTTCGTTCACTCGGTTCTGGTTAACGCTCCAGTTGTCCGGATACGCGAAGCTGTAGGCACGATCGGTCTCCGAGCTTTCATAGGTCTTGTAGGTAGTCGACGGCGTTGTCGTGTTTCCTTCGGTCGGGGTTACAGTTCCCGTGCCTGGAGCAGGTGCTCCGGGTTTCGGCGTGATAACCGCCTTCGATGCTTTGTTCGAAGCATCGTGCACTACCGGGATAGTATCGAGGAATCCGTGATCTGGAGTGCGGCTCCACCAATAGAGATACGCATAGGCACCAATCGCAACCAGCACGAGCACCGCAAGCATTAATTTAGTTCGTTTTGTGATCATATGAAAACGGTAGCATGAAGCCGCCTCATGAAGAGGAAGTTGTGTGTACAGTGATACAAAAAGAGCCGCTTAAAGAAGCGGCTCTTTTTGTATCACCAATATTCGATTACTTCCTGCTCGCGATGATATCAGCCGCGACGTTGGATGGGACCACCTCGTAATGGTCGAACTCCATCGTCATGCTTCCGCGACCTTCCGTCATCGAGCGGAGGGTGGTGGTGTATCCGAACATCTCAGAGAGCGGCACCTTGGCGTGAACCGCCTTGTTCATGCCGCGATCCTCCATGCCCTCGATAGCACCGCGCTTTCCGGAAAGGTTTCCGGTGATGTCTCCCATGAACTGCTCAGGGATGACTACCTCGACGTTCATGATTGGCTCGAGGATAACGGGCTTCGCTTTCTGGGCCGCTTCCTGGAATGCCTGGGATGCCGCGATCTTGAAGGCGATTTCCGAAGAGTCCACGTCATGGAAGGACCCGTCGTAGAGATCAACGGACACGTCCACCATCTGGAAGCCGGCGAGCACGCCGCGGTTCATCGCCTCGCGGATACCCTTCTCAATAGGATTGAAGTATTCCGACGGGATGACACCTCCCTTGATGTTGTTTATGAACTCGAAGTGATCCTCGCGGGTCACGTTCTTCGCGACCTTGGCCTCAGGATCTACCGGCTCCATGTGCTTCACCTTGATCTTCACATGACCGTACTGACCCTTACCTCCCGTCTGCTTGATGTACTTGTTGTCGACGTCGGCGGTTCCCATGATGGTCTCGCGGTATGCCACCTGCGGCTTGCCCACGTTCGCGCCCACGTTGAACTCGCGCTGCATGCGGTCGACGAGGATCTCGAGATGGAGCTCGCCCATGCCCGCGATGATGGTCTCCGCAGTCTCCTCGTCCGATGTGATCTTAAAGGTAGGGTCCTCGTCCGAAAGCTTCTTAAGTGCCATGCCCATCTTCTCCTGGTCGGCCTTGGTCTTCGGCTCGATGCGAAGCGACACGACGGGCTCAGGGAACTTGATCTGCTCGAGCACGATTGGATTCGCCTCGTCACACAGGGTGTGAGACGTCTTTGTGTCCTTAAGACCGACGAAGGATGCGATCTCTCCGGTGAAGACCTTCTCCACTTCCTCGCGCTTGTCAGCCTGGAGACGGACGATACGTCCAACGCGCTCCTTGGTGCCTGTGTTCGCGTTGTAAATGTAGGAACCAGCGGAGACGGTTCCCGCGTAGACGCGGAAGAAGGTCAGTGCTCCCACGAATGGATCGGTCTGGAGCTTGAACGCGAGCGCCGTGAACGGCTCGTCATCCGACGGCTTGCGCTCTACTTCCTCGCCCGTCTTCGGGTTCACGCCCTTTACCGGTGGAAGGTCGAGTGGAGACGGAAGGTAGTCGACGACCGCATCGAGCACGAGCTGCACGCCCTTGTTCTTGAGCGCGGAACCGGTGTAGACCGGGAAGATCTCGTTCGCGATGATAGCCTTGCGCAGCGTCGCCTTCAGCTCATCGAGCGATGGCTCGTTGCCCTCGAAGAACGCGGTCATCTGCGCCTCATCATGCTCGACGATGCGCTCAACGAGCTCTGCGCGGAACTTCTTCGCGTCCTCCATATACTTCTCCGGAACCTCGCCTTCGATAACCTCCTCGCCCATGTTGCCCGTGAAGGTGTAGGACTTCATCGAGAGCAGATCAACGACGCCCTCGAAGTCGCCTTCAGCGCCCATAGGAATCTGCGCGCGTACCGCCTTCTTCGAGAGACGATCAAGAATCGACTTGTAGGAATCCTCGAACGAAGCACCCGTGCGATCGAGCTTGTTGATGAAACAAATACGAGGAACGCCCGCTTCGTCCGCGTAGCGCCAGTTGGTCTCAGACTGCGGCTCTACTCCCGCAACGCCGTCGAACACAACCACGGCTCCGTCGAGCACGCGCATCGAGCGCTTAACCTCCGCGGTGAAGTCGATGTGACCCGGGGTGTCGATCACGTTGAAGCGGTACTTCTTCGCGATATCCTTCTTGTCCTTCTCCTGCGACTTGGTCCAGAAACAGGTGATAGCGGCAGCGGTGATGGTGATGCCGCGCTCGCGCTCCTGCTCCATCCAGTCGGTGGTGGTCTCACCCTCGTGCACCTCACCTATCTTGTGCTGGGAACCCGTGTAGAAGAGCACACGCTCGGACGTGGTCGTCTTTCCGGCGTCCACGTGGGCCACGATGCCGAAGTTGCGCACTTTTTCGAGAGGATAATCGCGATTCATAAGAAGGATAGATAAAAATAAAAGCCCCGCGGCTATTACCTATAAGATACGGAAAATAAGGACAAAAAGCAAACGAAGCGTTAGTAACGGCTTAGATTCCTACCTCGGGACCGAGGTGCTATCCTAAGGAACAGATGCTCTTCTCGGGGCATCGTTCTATTTTTCGGGGGTTGTGATGGATACGACGATCCTGCCACCGGTATACGTGCGTGTGTTGCTCGAAATGGGCTTCCGAAGGCAAATCGACGCTCTCGGCGCTACAGAAATACGTAATTCGAAAAAGCGCAATGTCATTTCCATGGGGATTCTGGAAGTGCTTGAGGACATACGCCGCGGTGGCCCGTGCGAACGATCGAAAGAACGTCTGTACGCATGGGGAGAACGTGACGGCAGACGTCTCACGATAGCCACCAGAGGTGAAGAAGCCTGGGTCGCCTGGGACCGCTGGATTGATCTCTCTTCTCAGGGATATCACCTTGAGAAGTATCTTCCTCAACCGCACAAAGAGTGAGCAGCGCCTGACCCGCGCTGTTTTTCTATATAGTGAAAACGAAAAGCGGCCTTTTGGCCGCTGATCTTTTCTATCGAATACCCTGTATTACCAAGCGAAGTGAGCAAATGCCTTGTTCGCATCAGCCATGCGGTGCATGTCGTCCTTCTTCTTGATAGCAGAACCCTCGTTCTTCACAGCAAGCATGATCTCGCTCGCGAGGCGCTCAGCCATAGGCTTTCCCTTCTGGGCGCGAGCGGCATTGATGAGCCAGCGGTACGCGAGCGCGACACGACGCTGCTGCGGGACCTCGCGAGGAACCTGGTAGTTAGCACCGCCGACGCGGCGGGAACGAACCTCCATGAGCGGAGCGACGTTGCGGATAGCGGTCTCAAACGTCTCGAGTGGATCAGGGTTACCCTCTGAGTTCTTGATGATGTCGAGCGCGCCATACACGAGCGTGCGAGCGGTGTCCTTCTTGCCGTCCCACATGACGGTGTTGATGAAACGAGAGATAGCCTCCGAGTTGTAGACCAGGTCTGGGCGGCGAGGATATTTGTTCTTGAGAGGATGTCGCATGATTCTGTACTAAAAGACTACGCCTTCGGCTTCTTAGCTCCGTACTTCGAGCGACCACGGCGGCGCTTGTCGAGTCCGGCGGTGTCGAGGCGTCCGCGGACGATGGTGTACTGCACGCCAATGTCCTTAACGCGACCGCCGCGAAGCATGACCACCGAGTGCTCCTGAAGGTTGTGGCCCTCTCCCGGGATGTAGGCAGTTACCTCCATGCCGTTGGTGAGGCGAACACGAGCGATCTTACGAATAGCCGAGTTCGGCTTGCGCGGGGTCTTGGTGGTCACCTTCACGCACACGCCACGCTTGAACGGGGCCGGATAGAAAGTCGGGCGGTTCTTAAGCGTGTTGAAGCCGCGACCGAGGGCCACTACCTTCGTCTTGCGGGTAGTGGTCTTGCGCGCCTTCTTGGTGAGCTGATTGATGGTTGCCATTGAGAAATGAAAAACCCCGCGTGGGAGTCATTGAGACTATATAAGAAGCCGTACTTTCGCGCAAGTCTGTGCCTGGACCGGCTCTCCGAGGTTATGCATCGACTTCAGGATTCTTGGTACTTAATTTTAACGTCCTCTTATCTTCCGGATACTACCCTTCGGGCATGCGTACCATGATTAAGTTCCTAAATACCGCTCTAACGGCCAGTATCCTCGGTTTTGTCATCTTTTCTCCCCTTATAACCCAGGCGGATGAAGCAACCTCGACCGATTCTGTTCCTGTAGAGATACCTATATATAAGAGCGCCGACCCTGAGCCACAGCCACATGCAACTACCTCAGGGATTTCTCTTTCCCTCCAGATAGCACCGAACGGCGATATCCCGGGAGTTTCCGTCCCCTGTACCGGTACCGACGCGACCCTGTACTTCGGGCATGTTGAGGACTGGGTACGCATACCGGGCGTGCAACAACGAGCCGAATGCAAAGACGGAATCGCCACGTTCGTTCCCCTCAATCTCGACGAACTGGTTCATAGGATCGCCGGTCCCGGAGTCGATTGGCATCAGTATCTCGAGCCTCCTTTCTACTACATCATCAAGAACACCACTGGTCTCGCTCCCGGATTCTCGTGGAGCAGCTATCAAGGACTACTCAATTTGAGCGGGAACTTCAACGGTTTCCGTCCGAACGCCTATTTCATCAACGATACCGAGTGGCCGACTCTCGCAAGCGGTCCGTCATTCAACGTCCGCGAGGATGGCACCTGGTTCAACGTAACAGATGGTGAGACTGTACTGTCCAAACCAACAGTCGGATCGAACGTGCTCTTCCTTTCTGGCATCGAGGGGTCGAGATTGTACCGAACTTCGAACCGCTGTAATCCGAACGGCGCATTCTGTTCCGAACAGAAACTCTGGGAACCTGCACTTCTCGGCAGCAGCCTCGACGAGCTTGCGCTTGACCCGAGCGGCTTGAGCAAGAGCGACGACGTATACGTGAAGGAAAACGATGTAATCACCTCGATCGGACCGCTCCGAATTCTTGAATCGTTCTTCGACAATCTCGATGCGATGCAGAGTGAAAATCTATTCAATGAGTGGAGAGTAGTTTCCTATGACTGGCGACTCTCTCTTAGTGATTTGGTTTCGAAAGGCCGAGTGGAAGACGGTCGCATCTATTACGAAGACGAAACGAGCTCGCCGTACATCACACAGACACTAAAGGAATTAGCGCAATCGTCGAAGACCGGAAAAGTGACGATCATCGGATACTCGCACGGCGGGCTCGTGGCTAAAGCGCTCGTGCAGAAGCTCGAGCAAGAGGGGCATGCGGATCTCGTCGACAAGCTGATACTCGTCGGTGCGCCACAAACGGGAGCGCCGAGGACCATCGGCGCGCTTCTGTATGGGTATGGCCAATCGCTTCCGCTTGATAGTTGCGCTAAGACTCTACTCGGTTCCTTCTTCTGCGATTTCATCGTCGATCGAGGACAAGCTCGCGCATTCACACTCTCCATGCCCAGCGCGTATGAGCTTCTCCCATCTGCTCGATACCTAGCTGACACGCTTGATGCTGATCATCCGCTTATCAGCTTCAAGGGTGACCGTATGTACGGCGCGGATCAGGCACTCTACGGGAAGACGATCACGAATGTCGCGGATTTCTATGACTTCCTCAAGGGTGGTGATGGTCGCGGACATCCGGCGACTCCTCTTGTAGACGTTGAAGAGATTCTTTATCCGAATCTGCTCGAATACGCGAAAGATGCGCACAGTGCTCTCGATTCATGGACACCATCACCCGGTATCGACGTATACCAGATTGCAGGTTGGGGCAAAGACACGGTCTCAGGCATTGAGATGTATGACGGACTGCGCGGGGCGGGGCTTCTTGGATACAAGAAGGAATACGCTCCTCAGTTCGTTGAAGATGGGGATGGTGTAGTGACGATACCGAGTGCGCTGGCAATACGGAGCAACCCGCAGACTCATCGATACTGGGTAGACCTGAAAGAAACTGAGCGTATTGCTCGAAAGAAGTATGCGCACGGCAACCTACTTGAGAGCCAATCGGTTCGGTTGCTTATAGAGAAGCTCGTTCGCGATGAATCTCTTGAACCGCTTCCTCAATTCATAACCGGCACGCAACCAGCGGCAACTGATGTAAGTAAGAAACTGGTATTCATTCTTCATTCGCCGCTCGTTCTCGAAATACGTGACTCAAACGGAAACTATACGGGACTTCGTGCAGACGGAACCGTAAGCGAAGAGATACCCGGTTCTTCGTACGGGGATCTCGGTGAGAGTAAATACATCGTAGTTCCTGAAACTCGAGCGTATTCCCTTAAACTTCGCGGACAGGCGACGGGTACCTTCTCGCTCAACATCAGAAGGCAGGTCGGAAATTCGATAACGGCGTCGACTACTATTGCAGCAGTCCCTACCACCAATAAGACGACCGCGACCCTTGTCGTGAACGGTGACATTGAACACTTGTCTGCGCTTGCGGTGGATGAGAACGGCGACGGCACCGTTGACCACCAACTCGTGCCGAGTCTCGGAAAGACCGTGGTCTATGCGCCGCTCATCCAGACGATAGACGCGCCGTGGAAGCCGCCCGTTAAGACGCCGCCCGCCACGCTACCGAAGCCACTAAAGAAGTAACTTTAATTAGCTATATAATTATTGAACCAATGAGAACCATACGATTCATCCCTCTGCTCGCGTGCGTGCTAGGATTCGCGCTCGATAAAGCCGCAATCTGGTGCGTGTACTCGATAACCGGCTGCCCGCTGCGTGGCGTGTTCAATTATCTCTTCGAGATATTCGTAACACCCTATTACCTGTTTTCTGCCGCCTTCGTGATCCCGAGTGTCATCCTGCTCGTCGTCTCAGATTCAGCGTTCAAAGCATGGTTCAAGTTCGCGAGATGGTGGCTGCCGCTCTCGCTCCTCTTGATACTGCTCACGCCCGATTACAACTCAAACGCATTCTTCGTGATCTTCGATTATTCGAAACTCGCTACCGCGCAGTTCATGGCTATCTGCTTCACGGCGATCAGTTTAATAATCATCGCCTACCGATCATTCACCGAAAAGAAGAAACGAGCTCCCTAGAACTCCTCCGTGCTTCCGTCTGGCATATCGCGGAGTTCGATACCTGCTGATTCCAGATTCCCGCCCACAACCCTTGGAACAAGCCATCGCTGATAGTCCTCGATATACATCGCATCATGTATCGGGAAGACAATCTTCGGCGCGACCTTCTTCGCATAGTCGATGGCCTCATTCATGCGCATCCAAGGACCACCCGTGGGAAGCGCGAGCACTTCCACAGACTTCGAGGGAATGTCATGCAGCGCGTCACCTGGCACGAAGAGCTTCTCGCCAATGAGGAAACCGGTATTCCGGCAAGGTGACGAGTCGCCATAGACGATGGCGTGTTCGGTCCCAAAGCTCTCGACCGATACGCCGTTCACATCAATCGGGCTTCCTGGCTCGATAGTGGTGTATTCGATACCCGCTTCCGTAAGCAACTTCCCCACTGATTCATGCGTAATGACAACGGCACCAGTATTGCGCGAAAGAATTTCCTTCAGCTGATCCATATCCAAATGGTCCTGGTGCTCATGTGTTATGAGTACCGCATCGACATCAACCGCACCGGGCGTCGGATTCCAGATTCCCGGGTCCGTGATGATGCGAGCATTCCCTTCTTCGATAAGCAGGCACGAGTGCCCGTATTTCGTAACCTTCATAATCTCATTATACCAAAACGGCTTCAGGCAACCTGATCAGCGAGCAATCCCAAGGAACGGGATGTCGAGCGACTTCTTATGCTCAAGATCCTGACGCAGGAATCCCTTACGTCGTTTACGAGCCCGCGGCAGCTCCGGAGCCCGAAGCGCCTGGAGACTCGAAGCAAGGAACACGGTGCTGTTCCCATACTTCTTATTAAGACGATCGAGGGCATCGAATGAGCCGTTCTTCTGTACCCGCTTCTCGAATTCTCCGAACAGGTCAGGCGTAAGCGCACTATCGGTAACCAGCGCACGGAGCGTAACACCGGTAGCACGATACAGGATCTCGGTCGCATACACCTCATCAAACCGCTTTTCGATACATTCGAGCATCTCAGACGCCGTTGAAAGCGCGACCGGCAAATCCATCTGCACCGCGTGATACGTGAACTCCTGCGTCTTCAGATAGAACGAGAGCGCCCTCGCCTTGAGCCCCGCACGCCTAAGTTTCACGCATGCGGCTTCCACGTTCTTCGATAACTGAGAAAATATGAACGAACGTTCCATGGAAGGCGGAGAGAACGTGCGCGTCTTCATCACGGAACCTATCTCGCCATGCTTCCCGACACGGACGGGATTGATGTAGTACCCCTTAAGCTCGAGCCAGGTATCGCGCTGCGGCTTTACGAACCCATTATCCTTGAGCCATCCGTCGTCTTTGCGTATGAAATCGAGAGCTGTGGGTACCCCAAGTGAGTTCAGCTTCGTCCCGCCGACGCCGCCCAGTCCCCACACGTCATATATAGCAGTCTGTCCGAGTATCTCTTCGATACGTTCCGTCGGGATCAGTGTGAGGCCCGCCGGCTTATGGTATTTCGACGCTACTTTAGCGAGCGTCTTACTTGATGCGAGACCGACGCCGAAGGTAACGCCGAGTGACTGCTCAAGTTTCTGCTTTATGCAAAGCACTATCTCCGCATACGTCATGCCGAATGCGTCCTCAAGCCCGGTAATATCGGCGAAGCATTCGTCGATACTGTATTCCTCTACTTTCGGTGTGAACTCGCGCACGATCGCATACATCCGGCGCGCGTATATCGAGTAGGCCGTGTAGTCCGACGGGACGATGATAGCCTCGGGCGCAATGCGTCTGATTTCCTGCATGGGCATGCCACGATGCAGGCCCAGCGCTTTCGCTTCGTACGAAAGCGACGTCGCAGAACCGCGTTCGCCTCCCGTGATGACGGGCTTCCCGCGTAGCGTGTGGTCCATCATCTGCAGCACCGACGCGAAGAACGCGTCGCCGTCGAAGTGCACTATGGCTTTGGGATAGCTAGCGGCCATAGCGACGGAACATGGCGGTTACCTTGCCGATAATCTGCCCCTCCAACGGAAAAATATCAGGATACCGATCATTCGCTGCTTCGAGATAGAAAACCTTCCCGCGTGTACGAAGATACTTGAGCGTATAGCCGTCCTCCGTAAGCGCGACCACGATATCGCCCGGCTTGTAATCCTGCGTGCGTTCGAAGATAACCATGTCGCCACTAAGAATCCCCGCATCCTGCATGGAGTCCCCTTCCACCTGGAGCAAGTAGCTCGCGTTCACGTTACCAAGCAGGTAGTCGCCGATACCGATCGTATCGGCGAGTTCTTCTTCTGCGGGTGCCGCGAATCCGGCACGAACGTGTCCGAGCAACGGAAGCGAGAACATTGCCGCAGTCGGCAGGAGCTTCCCCGTCCGGTCCTTCTCCGCGACTCCTTCCTCTACCAGGCGTTCTGCGACCGCGAATGCTGAGCTTCGGGAGGAGAGACCACAGATCTCCATAAGCTCCGTAACATTCGGCATGCGCTTATGCGCGCGATAGAAAGTAATGACTTTCCCTTTCCTTGAAGCGAAACCATCTTTCCTCATAATTCCAGCATACTCGAACATTTGTTCGATTACCAGGCATGCCTGGGAGAGAATCTCCCGTTTGGGATACTAGACACACTATATTTAATGTGTTATTCTATTTGTGTTCGTAACAGTAAGGAGCCCAGTGTGGCCCAAGAGACCAGTACGATGTCGCGCGCCAAGCGCGCAGAAGCTAAGGCCGATCCGGCAGATGTCGCGATCGGCGCCCGCATTCGCCTTTTCCGGAAGGCGAGAGGCTTGAGCCAGCAGGCTCTCGCCGAAGTCTGCGGGGTGACGTTCCAGCAGATCCAGAAGTACGAGCGCGGCGCCAACCGCGTCAGCGGCTCCATGATGGGACGGATCGCCAAAGCTGTCGACAGGAAGATCGCCGAACTCCACGGCGAGATTGCCGGGGACCCGGACGACCAGTCGTCGCTTGCCAAGCTGCTCGAGCTCGCGAAATCCCAGGATGTGCAGGACACCCTGCTCATCATGGGCGAACTCTCGCCCAGAGACCAGAAGGTCGTGCTGGCCGTCGCGCGGACGCTCAGGGACGCTTCCTAGACGAACGACGGGGCGATGCATCAAACGGTGCATCGCTCTTTTCCTTTTCTATACACTTAGACTATTGATCGTTCCAAAGAGGTTCAAGTTCTGCAAGCATTTCATCCGATAGGAGGTGTGCTGCCCACAAGAGATCGAGTGCTTCCGGTTGATCGCCTCCGTATCCCGCCTTGATCTTCTCGTATTGATACTCATGAAATTCGGTCGTGCTCTGGCGCGTATGTCCGAGCGACTTCACGGTCACTCCCCTATTCAAAATGTGTACCAGCTTCGGCAGCACCTTATCAAAGACTTTTACGAATCGCGCTTCCGGCGTCTTGAGCGATTCATACTCTTCAATAGTTTCCGCTATCCAGGGGAACACGCTGTCGTACTCACGCTTGATTCGTTCGAGGGCGAGAGACTCGCGCTCTTCCTTATCTTTCGTATACGCCTCATTCTTCATACCGAACATAGGCGTATCTTTCGCATACACCTCAACGAGGTCATGCACGAGTGCGAACTCGGCAATCTTTCCAGTATCAAGATGCGGTGCGTGTTCCTTTGCGAACGCACACGCTATGATCCCAAGCATCACCGTGTGATCGGTGTCCGATTCAAGCGTAACGCCGTCAGGATAGTGCGTAACACGATTGGTCTGCCCGAACTCGAGCACGAGCGAAGCTAACGAGAGCGCTTTCTCTACGGTTTCTCGCGGAAGCTTCGTTTCTTTCATGCGCTATCCGACTAACACATTGAAGACGTACAGGATCAAGGCTCCAAAAGGTTTTGAAAGGAAGTACGAAAACAGGAACAGGATGATGATAAGAGAGAGGATGCCTCCTTGCTGTATCCGGTCTTCAAGCTCGCGGAAACCCATCGACATTTTGTAGGGAAGGATGCCCCGCAATACCGTAAATCCATCGAGTGGCGGAATCGGGAGCAGATTGAAGAGACCGAGCGAAAGATTAACCAGCACCACGAGCGATGCGAGCTGCGCGAATTCAAACATTCCGGCTGCCAGGGTAGCGCGCGCAACGAGCGCAAAGAGAACAGCGAGAAACAGGTTAGTCGCAACTCCCGCGATACCGACGATGGCCTCGCCCCACCGCTGATTCCGTAAATTGTAAGGATTATACGGAACCGGCTTTGCCCATCCGAACAGAAACGAGGACTGCGAGAGAACGAGTATCGCCGGAAGGAGTACCGATCCTATTGGGTCTACATGGCGCACCGGATTGAGGCTCAAGCGACCCTCAAGCTTAGCCGTAGGATCCCCAAGCGCATTGGCCGCGTAGCCATGGGCCACCTCATGGAGAATAACCGAGACAATGAGCACGATAACGGTAAAAATAGCGGTTTCCATGGCTTAGTTGCGGAATATCGTATGCGTATGCTAGCATACGGGAACTATGGCACGAAGCTGCGCAGTAACCGGAAAGACGACCCAGATCGGCGGGCGGTACTCAAACCGTACCCGTGCGACCCAGTTCAACCCAACCGGTAAGGTCCGCCGCAAGGCAAACCTCCAGAAGCGGAACATCTTCGTTCCGGAGCTCGGCAAGTCCGTACTCGTCGACATCAGCGTTAAGGGTATGCGCCACATCAAGAAGAACGGCGCGCACGCCACCCTCAAGAAAGCGGGAGTCATCTAGCCGATTCAGCAAAGGAAAAAGCGCCTCGATCACTCGGGGCGCTTTGCTTTTGGGTGCGACGTCACTTCAGTGACCGACCGATACGGAGAATACGACCCGCTCATCAGACAGACGGATCACTTTCCTTCCTCCGCGACTAAGGAACGTGACCTTGAAGAGCGGAGCGGAGCGATCGAGCTTGATCCCGAGAAAGCTTGCCGCTTTATCGATTGCTTCTTCGTCAGATGGGGCTTCGAACCTGTGTGTCCGATTCCCTTTCCTGACGTGCTCGTATTCAAGCTTGTAGCCTCCCGCACGGGCGGCTACTCCCACACCCCTCACCTGCCCCCGATGCCTGCGATGGTCAGTTCCCGATTCGGCGATCGCCGTAACGGCAATAATCATGGACGGAACCTCCTCGTTTCGAACTCCCGAGATGAGTTAACGTCAGCAGCTATCGTAAGTCAATTCTTACGTGTGATAGTCGTTCCGTCAGATGTGAATGTTATCGTTCCACTCTCGATAGTTGAGACGATCGACGCGCCTTCGTTCCTGATACGCTCAAGCGTTTCTGCATGAGGATGCCCATACGAATTCCCTTTCCCTGCCGATATAACAACCGTATCGGGATTAACTGCAGCGAGCCACACTTCCTCAGACGAGTTCTTAGATCCATGGTGTCCTGCCTTGAGCACATCGCTCTGGAGCGAACTGCCGTACTCCTCTACCAAGCGCTTCTCAATCCATCCGGCTGCGTCTCCCGACAGCAGGAATTCCGTGTCTCCGTAGACTAGGCGCATAACCACCGACGCATCGTTAGTCTCGCGCAATTGCTCTACATTGTCTCCTGGGTGGAGGATATCGGCGTACACTTCGCTACCCAGGTGAATACGCATGCCTTTTTGTGCGAGAAGCTCCTGCATGCCCTTTTCCTTTTCTTCGCTCGACTCTAGCTGCGCGTACATGCTCGAGTCACTCGACTTCCCCGGCTCAAGGAAATAGGAGACGGTATAGGATGCGAGTACCCCAGGCAGCCCGCCTATATGGTCGGCATCAGGATGCGTCTCAATGACCAGATCGATGCTCCTATCAAACGGACCCATGAAGCGCGGAAGCTCTCTGAGCACGGAACGGTCGCGGCCTCCGTCGATAAGCATCTCGACGCCATCGGGACTTCGAACGAATATCGAGTCTCCTTGCCCCACATCAAGGAACGCAACCGTGAGAACGCTCGGCCCCGGAACGAAGAGTGCGTATGCAATCCCGGCGTTCGCTGCCACAAGGAATCCGAGAACGAGGAGCCAGGCGAATCGGCGGGGACTGCTCATATACGGGTACCATAGCACTGCGCTCTGGTCTTCATCCCATCTAAATAACGCAAAATGGTAGTATTCCGCATATGACCTACGCAACCCGAACATTCGATCTTCCGGAGCTCAAGGGGCTCTCGAAGAAGCAGATCGACGTGCACCTCGCCCTCTACGAGGGGTACGTAAAGCACGTGAACCTTATCCTCGAGAAGATACAGAAACTCCGCGAAGAGGACGCGGAAGCTAATGCGTTCGTTATGAACGAGCTGCGCCGACGCCTCGGATTCGAGTTCGACGGTATGCGCATGCACGAGTACTACTTCGAACAGTTCGAGGGCGGTGCGAGCGTTGCCGATGCCGAGGGCAGTCTCCGGAAAGTAGCCACCGAGAAGTACGGAAGCTGGGACGGGTTTATCGCGCACATCAAGGAAGTTGCCGGTACCCGCGGCATCGGATGGGTCATCGTGTATTTCGATGCGAAAGCCTCGACCCTCCACACCGCATTCGTGAATGATCACGAGCTTGGACAACTTGCGGGCCTCCCTATCATCCTTGCGGTTGATCTCTGGGAACACGCGTACATGGTCGACTATGTTCCTGCCGAGAAGAAGAACTATGTCGAGGCATTCCTCGAGAATGTGAACTGGGCTACGGTCGACAAGCGCATGACGAGCGTCTAACGAAGTTCGATCATCGAGAGTCAAAAGAAGCATGGCGCTCGTCATGCTTTTTTTGTTTTATAGATAAGGAGAACCATGCCGGCGTACGCCACCGGAACGATTACAAATGGAAATTCTGGAATGCTAACCGATGCGAGTGGAAGCGATGCCATCCATTCTGCTATCGCAATGATCGACGAGAGTACTCCGTATGCAGGAAGTCCCGCAATCGGTGCAAGCACCGGCGCAACCAATCCGACGCATCCCGCGAATGCGGAGAGTGCCATCGCAAGCGGTACGAACGGGAGCACGATAATATTCGTCGGAAGCGACACAACCGAGAAGAGTCCCGTCTGATACAGAAGGAGCGGAAGTACTGCGATCTGCGCGGCAAGCGTAGCCGCAATCAGATCACGAAAGAATTCGTTGCGCACAAACGTGAGCATGCGCTCGATGCGCGGTGAACCGAGTATGAGACCGAGCGTGGCGAGGAACGAGAGTTGGAATCCGGGATCATAGACCAGTAGCAGTGGATTCATGAGCAACATGAGCGCTCCCACGACGAACAGAGCACGGATGACGTCATAGGTCCTTCCCGTGGCACGAGCAGTGAGCGCGAGTCCTGCCATAAGTCCGGCGCGGATACTCGCGCTTCCTGCTCCCGCGGCAAGTACGAATCCGCCGATCATGATCCCGGCAACGCTCGCTGCAACGCGACGAGAAAGCGACGACAGACTTTTGAGTACAAACTCAGCGATGATCATCACGTTATACCCGGATAAGACAACGATATGTACGAGACCCGAGACGATGAATGCATTCAGCAATTCTTTTCCTAGCCCCTGTTTTCCTCCCGCCACCAATCCGCTAGCAAGCGACGCAGACGGCTCGGGGAGTGCTCGCGCAATGGCCTCAAGGAACGCATGTTTGCCATCGAGGAGTAGACCCATGACCGTACTGGGGATACCTTGCCTCGGAGTTACAGTCTCGAGAGATGCTTTCTCAACAATCGCGTAGATCCCATCCTTAAGTAGGAACCGGTCGTACTTGAAGGTACGGCCGGCATTCGTCTCGAACGGCTCCGGCTCAACGAGCATTCCCTGAACCCGTACTCGCTCCCCGTACTCGACTTCGGGATAGGTTGGAGCAACCGCAAGAACTTTCGTCTTCTTTCCTTCTCTTTCAATCTCCACGGTTACCCGCTGAGTTGTCTCTCGGATGTCAGGATCAGCGACCACCAGCCCTTCGAGATCAAACTTCTGTCCCAGAAGCGGAAGAAAGGGTTCCGGCATGGTCTGTGAAACGAGTGCCACGCGCAACGCGCCAATTACGAACGACAGCAGGAAGATTCCACAAATCAGATACGTCCGCCGTTTACAGAGAAACCAACCGAAAAAAGATAATGAAAAAGCAAACGCCGATATCCCTATAATCTGCGTTGCGAAAGGGACCAAAGAATACGACGTAATTCCTAGGCAGAATCCGGCAAGCACCAAAAAGACGTTTCCCGGCATCCGGAAACGATACGCTCAAAAGATAAGAGAACCCTGAAACAAAGATAAAAACTATATGAAGTGTCCGCACGGGAAAAGAAAACGAGCGACTAATTGCCGCTCGTACAGGACTTTCTACAGGAGCGACTCAATCTGCCGCCACGCGTGACCCCTCGCACTTGGTTTCCCGACCGGCGTCCGAAGATAGACCTCGTCGCTCCTTGCAAAGACCCCCGCGAGCAGCACCATGTCCTCGACCCCTTGTTTCGGGTCGCCCGGAAGGCAGAGATAGATTTGCGGACCCGCATCCGCCATCTCGAACGAACCGAAACAGAGATCTGCGAGAGAAAGCTGGGCGATGCGCTCGGCCTGACTCCGCGCAAGGTGTACCGCATCTTCGCATCCCATCTCAGGACCGTTGGCCATGCTGACCATGCTGAAATGGACCGCGAGTGAACCTTCGATCAGCCGGCGATATTCTGGCGTAAGAAGGACTTCCTCGATGCGAGCCCTAAGGTCGCTCTCCGTAAGTTGCACCACTGAATCTCTCCCGTTACTGGAACATGCCCGTATCCTCGGGCGTATCGGGAAGCCTATTCCTATCCTCGTGGAACGTCAAACGAATCAAGCACCGCGATCCATCGCTTCGTTCGCCAACCGATCCGCATCCTTATTGAAATCTCGATACACATGCTCGAATGAAACGGTATTGAAATGGGTGACCAGTTCGCCAACACGGGCCGCGAGCGGCTTCAGTCCCGGGTGCTTTAGCTTCCATTCGCTCCGCATCTGCTTCACCACGAGCATGCTATCCATGCACACCCTGATGTCAGCCTCCTTCGCATTCTTGCCGAGATGATCCGACAGACGTTCAAGCGCACGAAGGATCGCGGTGTACTCAGCGACATTATTCGTTGCGACGCCGAGGAACTCGGATACCGTGAGCACGGTCTCTCCGCTCTCGTCACGAACGATGGCCCCGGAACCCGCCGGTCCCGGATTCCCGCGCGAGCCGCCGTCGCCATAGATAGTGAAACGCATATCGAAGAGTATACCGTTATCGAATGGAAATCAGGCGAAGACGAATCGGCTGCCCTTTCGAGAAGGTATCGCGCTCAAGGTGCGCGAGTATGCTCCGACGCATGCCAGCCTCAAGACCCTCGCACGCGCGTCCGAGCTCGCGTTTCGCGAAGAAGGCGATTGCTTCTATCGGCGTCTCAGGAAATTCCTCATGGCCGCGACCGATGGATAGGCGCAGATGCTCTTCCGATTTTCCGAACCACGCAACGCGCTCGATGCGAACGTCATGCATCGCGAACGATGGTTTCGTATTCTTCATGCCAAAGGGCGCGAACTGCTCGAGACTCCGGAGCAAGGTTCCCGTGGCTGCCTCCGGAGTGAGGTGCATGTCTGCGCGTACTTCGTCGATATCCTTCTGCGCGGGCAATGTTGCGAGAGCAGCTACGAGCCGCTCCTCGAAATCGAACACCGCGTCCGGCGCAACCGAGTATCCGCCGGACGCAGCGTGTCCCCCGAACTCGAGGAAGGTACTCCCTGCTGCTTGCATGAGCTCGACGACATGCACTTTCCCCGGTCCTCCGCGGCACGATCCTTTGATCGTATCGTTGCCTTCCTTTCCCCAGAGGAATACCGGGCGCCCGTACTCCTCCGCGATGCTGTTCGCCGCAAGACCGAGCAGTCCCGGACGCCAGTCAGGATCTCCCATCGCGATCACGGACGGGACTTCGCCTGCCATCTTCCGGTCGAACAATCGGTCATGCACCGCGCGTGTTATCGCGGCGCCCGAGGCCCTACGACTTCGATTGATCGACTCGAGCTTCTTCGCGAGCAGGTCGGCTTCCGACTCATCGGTAGTCGTGAAGAGCGTGAAGGCATCAAGCGGATCCCCCATCCTTGAGGCCGCATTCACGCGGGGCGCGATCATAAATCCGACGTCGTCTTCCGTTATCTTCGCTTGGTTCACTCTCGCTACTTTGCAAAGCTTCTGGAAACCCAGTCGCGGCGACTTCCGCATGACCTTCAGACCGTATGCGGCAATAACGCGATTCTCGCCAGTAAGCGGAACCATGTCGGCGATAGTCGAGAGACCTGCCATATCAAGCAGCCACTTCTCCCAGCCGGCAGGAATCTCCTCCCGTCCGACAAAACCGACCGCAAGCGTCGCGCAGACGAGTTTCCATGCGACCCCACCTCCGCACAGTCCGAGATACGGATACGTCTCTTCCGGACGCGCGTTGGGGTTCAGGATCGCAAACGCAGGCGGAAGCCCTTCATTCGAAGGAAGATGGTGATCGGTCACGATTACTTCCATACCGAGTTCGTTCGCGCGCGCCACCGCTTCGGAGTCGGTGATACCGGAGTCGACGGTAATCACGAGGGTATAGCCTTCTTTCGCTAACTTCTCGATGCCCGGGATATTCACGCCGTACCCTTCGTTATGACGATGCGGGATATAGTTGGTGAAATCAGCGTTGGCTTTCTTCAGGAAGTCATGCAGTACGACGCCGCCCGGTATCCCGTCGCAATCGTAATCGCTCCAAACAGCGATCTTCTCCTTCGAGCTGATGGCGGCGGCCAGCCGTTTGGCGGCTTTCGACATATCAAGCATGAGCATTGGGTCATGGATATGCTCGTCGTATGACGGTGCGAGGAACGCCTCCGCTTCCTTCTGGGTGGTTATGCCGCGACGGACCAGGAGTGCAGCAGTGAAATCATCGTATGCGCTAAGCGCTTCGCGGGTCTGGTCATCAAGCTTTTCGTGGAGCGGGAACATCGTCAGAGCATTGTATCAAAAAGGGCTCACGGGGTATCCTTTCCTTATGGAAGACAGCGTTTTTACAAAGATCATCAAGCGGGAGCTGCCCGCAGAGATCATCTATGAGGACGATAGCGTTATAGCGATCCTCGACCTGTTCCCGAGCGTTGAGGGTGCGATGCTCGTCATTTCGAAGCTACAGCTCCCGTATTTCGCCAATCTTGATGACGTGACATACGCTCATCTGATGGCTATCGTTAAGCGCTTGTCGAAGGTCCTCGATGCGACGTTCTCAACGCTCCGCACCTGTGTCGTCATCGAAGGATTCGAGGTCCCGCATGTCCACGTACGCCTGTATCCGGTCCAGCAGCTACCGTTCGATATGAGTCCAGGGCCACAGGCGTCCCCTGAAGAGCTTAGGTCTGTTGGAGAAAGGGTCCGCGCAAACCTCTAATCAAGGGCATCGAGTCCCGGAAGCGTTCCTTTCGCGAGGAAGTCGAGCATCGCGCCGCCGCCGGTCGAGATGAATGAGAATTTAGCGTCGAGCTTAAGCTTCCCTATCGCCGCAACCGTATCGCCACCTCCGACGATCGAATGCGCTTTCGAAGTCGCGATGATGCGCGCAAGCGCTTCGGTACCTTCCGTAAATCCGTTCTCATAATTGCCGAGCGGCCCATTCCAGAGAACCGTCTTAGCTTTCTTCATTCGCTCGGCGAGCATCGCGAGCGTATCCGGTCCGTTATCAAGTATGGCCTCGTTCGGCCTGACGTCGTTGGTGCGTGTGAGTCGGCCCGCGTCGCGCATCCCGCCAAGTGGCGCAACAACATAATCGAGCGGCAGCGCGAGCTTCCGATCTCCGAGCAGCATCTTGAGCTCCTTGGGGTCAGCGCCCGATACGAGCGAGCTGCCTACTGGCTTCCCCGACACCTGCATGAAATCATTGGCGAGCGCGCCACCCACATACACGCGGCTATAGCTCGCGAGCAATCGTTTCAGTACCGGCTCTTTGGTAGAGAACTTTGCACCGCCGATTATCGCGAGGGACGGATTCTTCGGTTTGAGTGCTTTCGAAAGCTGCTTCACCTCTTCTTCTACGAGAAACCCCGCATAGGACGGGAGCAGCGATGGAACCCCGACGACGGAAGCATGCGAGCGGTGACAGACGTCGAAGGAATCCTGCACGAAGATATCCGCGAGCTCGGCAAGTTCCCGCGCGAACTTCGGATCATTTCCTACTTCACCCTTATCCCGCCGCAGGTTCTCGAGCATCAGTACGCCTCCGGGCGCGAGCTGCCGTATCGCCTCGCGTGCACGCGCTCCGGTGCTCACCGGACAGAATGCGAGCCCGGGTATCATCTCCCGCATCGCCTCATATACGGGTTCGAGCGTCTCGGTTCCCTTCTCCCCGATATGGCCGATGAGTATGACACGCGCATGCTTCTTCCGAAGATACTCGATGGTAGGGAGCGCACGGCGCAGACGGAATGCACCGGTTACTTCCCCGTTCGCTACCGGTACATTAAGCGCGGTACGCACCAGCACCGGTATATTCTCGAGCACTTTTATTTTCTTCACACTTCGCATTCCCTCAGTATAAACGAATGCGCTTCTAGAGGTGAGGACGTATGGCTTCGAACCAGAGCCGGTACCCTTCCGAAGATGGATGGAATCCGTCAGCGGCCAGATAGGTCTGAGGATCATTTGTAATGATCTGTCTCGACGGATCTTCGTACAGGTTTACGTAGATCATGTCGCGAGCAGCCGCGGTCTTCCCGAAGACTTCGTTGTACGCGATTGTTAGCTTCGTGTAGATAGGGCGTAGCGGCACCGGCCAGAGTGTCGCCCCGCCAACGTCGCCTGCGGTAAGGATAACCACCTTGCTCGTGCTCGGAAGCGTATCGAGTATTGCTCCAAGCTTCTGCGCAGTGGAGGTCGCATTACTGAAACGGACAATGTTGTTCGCGCCGACCTGGATGAGGATGAGCGCGTAGTGCGGCGCGCGTGCCTGCTCGATCTGTGCCGGAAGGTTCCCCACGAACGCTCCCGAGACCGCGTAGTTCTCGACATTGGTCGCACCTATCTGGGCTGCCACGAGTGCCGGCACCGATTCTTCCGGGGAACCAGCGCCCACGCCCACTGCCGTACTGTCACCGAGCACCAGCATCGGCTTGCGATAATCGCCTACCTCATTACGATACGGCTCAGCAGCCTCGATGAGCTTCTTTGAGATCTGTACGGTCTGATAGAACGGTATGGCCCACTTCGCTATGAGCGCGAGGAGTATGAGGACCAGTACGAGCGCTGCCATCTTCATCGCAAGTATTACGAAAGCGCCTTAACGAGCGAGGAGAAGGTCGCGACATCGGTCGATGCGCGTCCGACGAGGAATCCCTCGACGCCGGTTCCACTAGCGAGTGAGCGAATGTTCAATGGGTCGACCGACCCTCCGTAGATAACCGGGACTTTCATGTTCGCGCGTCCCGGAACGAAATCCGCGAGGACTTTCCGTATATACAGAATCATCTCTCCCAGGTCGGAAGGCGTGATTGCCTCGCTGCCGGTCTTCCCGATCGCCCAGACCGGTTCATAGGCGATTACTATCGTGAGCCGCTCCTTTGGCGTGAGCTTTTCCATAACGGCGCTTATCTGAGCGCGCACTCCCTTGAGGTACTGCGCTTCGGAATCACGCTCGGTCTCGCCGACACAGAGGATGGGCGTCATGCCATGCGCAAGCGCATGCCGAGCTTTCTCGGTGATATCAGCGTCCGTCTCACCTTGCGCACGCCGCTCAGAATGACCGACGATGACATACTCGACTCCGAGTTCCTTAAGCGCCCCGGCAGCAACCTCGCCGGTAGCGGCTCCACCGGTCGTAACCGAGACATCCTGGCTCGCAAGGCTCGGTCCGGCCTTCCCTCCCGCGAGCATACCTATATAGGGGTAGCTCGGGGCGATAACTATCTCGTGCTTACCCTTTACCGAAAGACGCTTCGCTCCGGCATAGAGCGCTTTCGCCTTCGCGCTCGATTCCACATACGCCTTCCAGTTTCCGACGATGAGCATATAGGAACATGCTAGCACGCCTGCTCGCAGCTATTGCTCCCGCCAGTCGACGAAGTAGTAGTCCGTACTCGTCTGCGGAGTGAATGGGGGCGGATCGGTCGAGAGCTTGCGGTCATAGGCGTCGATACGTGTCTGGTATCCGCCTCCCGTTCCGCTGCAGGCAGTCGGCCAGCGAGTACCCGTACGCAAATTGGAGACCGTGGTACCGAGTATGGTAAGCGTACCCCTTGGCTCATACCCTCCGGAGCACGGGAACAGGTTGCGTCCGAAGTACCCGTTCTGCGCAATGAAGACGCCACTCACATTCATGTCGTACGGTGAATTCGGGGGGATGACGATATTGTTCTCCGCCATGAGCGTGAGGCCGTCCGAGCCATCGGTGGCTCCGTACGTGATGTTATTGTTCAAGACCGCATTTGGCGCGATGCCGGTCGTCGTCACATTCGCTGCAACAACCGTAACCTTGCGGTCGACGACCCCTTCGATCCAGACGTTGTCCTCCACGAAGATGAGGCCGCAGCTCGCCGGAATGATGTACGTCTCAAAGAACGAATCCCCTCCTGCTGTGATCATCGAGCGATCGATTCCTCCAAGACTCGTGCTTACGATAGTCGCATTGAACGCCGTCGTCGTATTCACCCGACGGATGGTAACAGTGCCGTCGCCATTGAAGATGAGTCGATAACCACGCGAAGCGTTCGCGTCGCTCGAGCTCGAGCTGTAGCGCGGGAGGTATTTCCCGCTCGCTATCGCAGTCGTACGCAGTGTCGTGAAGTCGGCCGCGATGCCGCTGAAATCCACCTGCGGGACAGGATACGTCCACAGATCCGAGTTCGGGCCCGCGCCCCAGACGCCGTCCTTGGTCTGGTTCGTGGCACAGCCGAAGCTGCTGGTGCATAGCCACGTCGCAAGAGAGCTCGTTACAGGAGCATTCGCGGTTCCGTCCATGCGGATGCCGCCGTTGCTGTGATACGGGCCGTTGATGATGCGGTCAGGACCTGCCCACACGCTACTGTTAAGCACATAGGAGAACAAGGCTACCGTGGGCCGAGCGTAGCGCGCCTTGAGCGTACGCGCCGCCGAGGGGCTTTCGATAGGCGTACCGGTCGAGGTGATATCGATAGAAGTCAGCTGGCCGCACGAGGAATTCCCGACTATGGAAAGCGATATAGTACCGGTCTGCCCCCCTTCGGGATCGTTGTACGGCATGACATAAGGGCCCGCAGCACCGGTGCCGTTCTGAACGTCAGTCGGATAATGAGCGAGGAACCAACGATAGTACTCGAGACCGGCTTCAGCGATGGCGAGCCCACGCGTTCCCGAGGACGCCTGCGACTGCGCGCGGTTCTCGATAAGCACGCTGCTGGCGAGCGCACCGAGCACGGTGACGAATATGCTACCGAACACGAGCGCAGTGATGATGAGATAGCCGCGAACAGGACGGACTGATGAGGAGTGCGGTTTCATAATCATCGGAGATTGCGGAGCGTCGCCGTCTCTTCGAGCGTGACCACGTTCGGGAGCCTGAGCGGATTAAGATCGACATCCAGCCTCGTGCGGATGCTCGCGACCTCCGACAAGTCTACCGCGGCCCCGGTCAGCTCGACGCCGTTAGCGTCAAAATACCTGAATATTGGAGTGGTATTCGAATTCCGTACGTAAGTAGCGATGGTGGTTGTCGCCGGAGGCTGTCCTGCGTACGTCGGAGGGTTCCCTCCCGCGTTCGTCGTGACTTGATAGAACGTTCCGTTATAGAGCCAGAACCGTATGCGCTCGACTGAGAAGTCGCTGTCGATATCGCTGTAGATGACCACGCTCGAGGTCGCGGCGGACGCGATCGGATACGAACCGTCCTCACCGTAGGTCGCTTCGCGCAGGCTCTCGAACGTACGGGTGAGTCCCCGGCGCACACTGTCGACCGCACTCGTCTGCTCGAGCAGGAATGCATTGGACCGGTAGAAGAAGACGATCATCGTCGAGAGCGCGAGTCCGACGAGACTCAAGATACCGATAACCACCATTGTCTCGGCGAGCGAGAACCCGGACGGACTGCGTGTGGAGTGTGCATTCATCGAGAGAGGCAAGCGATCCATATCATTGAAGTATGACGTCCACGGTCCGGTTTTCCGCGGGTTCAAGCGTGTACGGAGAGGGTTCGGATTCGCTAATGAGTGTGCCGACCGTAGTGTCGAACGTGTAGACATCCCACTCGAGCGGGATAGTGACCCTTCCGCTCGCATCGGTAGTGGTAGCGATGATGGTCTTTGGAATCGCCGCACCCGCGCCCGTCGTACCCATCACCTTCGCCCCGGTGAGCGTGAACGCTCTATTCGGGAGCGGGATCGGTCCCTCGTCGAAATGGATGCTCCACTCGAGAACCTGCGGCGTCATGAGCGCGTCACTGGTTGAAAGATCAGCAAGGATCGAAAGCGAAGGATAGGTGGTAGTCGCGATACCGCTGATATCAATCGGGAACGAGGAGAACCCTACGGTATTCCCGGGGAGCATCGCGTCCGGAACCAGCGTTCCCGAGCTGGCCGCGACACGCAGGACAATACCGGTTCCCGCAGGCACAACCTCATCCGCGTCCACCGTCCGCCATTCCTTGAGATAGGTAGGCGCAGTCGAAGTCGAGCGAGCGCTTCCCGAGAGCGCGTAGCTTCCCGGCGCCCCCGAAAGCACGAGCGCACCTCCAGCCGCCTGCGTCCCACTCACGCTCGCCAAATGTGTTCCGTCGTCAAAGGAATCGATCTGGAACGCCGGGCGCACTGAAGAAAAGGTACGCATGACGAGTGCGCCGAGCACATCGATGGCAAACGTACTGCTCGTCGTCTGCCCGGCAACGATCGTCAGGTAGCCGGGAGTCGGATTCTGGTTCGTCGCGTCGCGGGCGTACGTTACCGCGGTAGAATACCCGTCTTTGGACGCAGTGATACGGTAGTCGGTCGAGGGAGGCGCACCGGGGATCATCACGACGCCAGTTGCGTCCGAGAATGTAGTGAAATCGATCGCGGGCCCGGCGCTCGGATTCTGGACCCTAACGCTCGCTCCCGCCACGGGATCTCCCGCAGCATTCACCACGTTGATGCGGAGTGTGCCCCCGCCGGTGGTCGTCTCGATCGACGGAGGCGCGATGTTGGAGACCAGCACGAGTTCCCGGTCGCTCTCCCTGAACATATAGCTCACGCTGACGCGCGCGCGCTTGTAGTCCGTCATGATGCCGTTGCTATCGGCTACACCCTGCCCGTCCTTCGCATCGTCCACGTACTCGATGAAGGTTCGCGTCACGTACGTCACGCCGTTGAGCGTGCTAGTCGTATTTTGCGGTATCGCTCCAGCGGGAATACCGCCCACTGTGCCTACCGAGTCGTACGGGAGCGAACGCAGGTATTCCATCTGCGTCGTTGCAAGCGCGGTTGCGCCCGATTTAAGCTTTGCTGCGGAAGAGATAAGCAGCGATGCGCGGAGCAAGCCGAGCAGCGCAAGGAAAATGATGAGCACGAGCGCGCTCCCGACGAGCACGTCGACGAGCGTCATGCCGCGCGGCGTTTTCATGCACTCATCATAGCGCATTGAATGCGCGCACCGCGCGTGCTATGCGATCTCGAAGCGGAACAGGCGTTCAACCAGGTCGAGCGAACCCGGAATGAGGTTGAAGAGCATTGGGAATAGATAGAAGAAGATGCTTGCACCTATCGAGAACGGGGCGACAAGTATACCGAGCACGTAGAAGACCGGTGTGAGCGTCATGCGGATATGCGCTTGCTTGAGGAAGCGGGACGGCAGCTCATGGTGCAGTTCTGGATTCTTCTGCACGTGACGGAACATGAGCTTCGCGAGAACGCCGACCACGAGGATATCGAGGCCGTAGACGATAGCGGCGAGCGGGATATAGGGATATTCGCCAACCAGCTTCGCGACGAACGGGATGAACACGAGAAAGAGCAAATACAGCATGTTGAGGAGATTGAGTCCCCGATCCACCTTCTTCACGTACGAGTGGAAGAGATAGGTGTGGTTTATCCAGAACACGCATATGACAAGGAAGCTCAGCGCGAAGCTCATTATCGCTGGCCATAGGATGAGCAGCTGGTGCCAGAGCTCTTCATTCGAGATAACTTCGACACCTTCAGGAAGCTTTATCTCGATGACGAGAATGGTAAGGACGATAGCGAATATGCCGTCGCTGAGGAATTCGAGTCTGGTCTTGTCCATGGAAAGATTATTACCGTTGCATAAAACGCTGCCAGCCGAGAACCAGCCAGAGGCCGCCATTGATCATCGATACCGCTGCCACGGCGGGAGCATTGAATGAGCCGCCGATACCGAGCACGATGAGGGCGATTCCCGTAAGAACCCCGGTGAGCAGAGGAGGTTTCTGCTTATCGAAGATCATCAACGATATGGTGAACGCGAAGAACAGCTGGACGGCGAGTCCTGATATATCGGCAGTCACCACATTGATGAATTGCTGAATCATGGGACGTGCTTATATCTTGCTTGAGAGCGAGTAGATCGGGGTGATCATCGCCATCGCGAACACACCGACCGCACCGCCGATGACGAGCATGAGAATCGGCTCGATGATAGTGGAGAGATCTTTCGTACGATCCTCGACGTCGGTCTCATAGTAGGTGGCGACCTGCCCGAGCATGTCGGAGACCTTTCCGGTCTCCTCACCTACCGCGATCATATCTGCAACGAATGGCGGGAAGAGCTTCGGGTGGTCGATGAAGGCTGCCGAGAGCGACTCTCCCTTGCGCACGCGCTCCTCCGCCTCCTTCACCACTTTCCCGAATGGATTGTCCCCCACTACCTCGCAGGCAATCTGAAGTGCGGACAGCATCTCGACACCCGACGAAAGGAGCGATGAGAGCGATCGCGCCACACGAGCGCCCATAGTCTCGCGTACGAGCTCGCCGATAACCGGAAGCTTGAGCGATACGAGCAGCAGGACCTTACCGCCGAACTTCGATTTCAGGAACAAGAGTACCAGTCCGAAGAACATCGCGACGAGCAGCAGAGACAGAATGACATTGTTCGCGAGGAAATCGGATATGGAAATGATGGCTCGAGTCGCGGCCGGGAGAGCGACGTTAAGCTCTTTGAACGTGCTCGAGAGTGTCGGCACCACGAACATGAGCATGAGGATACCGATGATTACCACCGCAGAGAGGATGATGGACGGATAGATCATGGCGCCCTTCACCTTCTTCTCGAGCGTATGCGATCGGTCCATCTGGCGCGCCACCACCTGGAGCGAATCCGCGAGCTTTCCGGACTCCTCGCCCGCCTTGGTCATGGCAATGAAGAGATCAGAGAAGATGTTCCGGTGGAGCGCGAGCGCTTCATGGAAGGAGGTTCCCTTCTTGACGTTCTCTTCGAGGTCCGTCACCACTTTCCTCAGCGACTTATTGCGCGTCTGGCGATCAATAACGGAAAGCGCGCGCGGAAGCGGGAGCCCTGCTGAAAGCATCGCAGCGAGGTTCTTGGTGAAGGTTATGCGCTCGTCGGTCTTTATGCCGCTGCCGAGCTGTATCCTCGTCCATGCCGGAAGGGATGCGCCACCGCCTTCTTCCACCGTGACTACCGTGAGCCCTTCTTTCTCGAGCTGCTCGTACACCGCGAAACGGGATACCGCATCGATAACGCGCTTCTCGGATGCACCATCTGCGGTCTTCGCGCTTACGCGGAATTTCATGCGAATATCGTAGCATGCGCGTCGGTTACAAAAAGAAAAACGCGCTCGTGAAAGCGCGTCTAGACACATGGCTTGGAGCCAACCCCTTAGAAGTTGATGGGACCGATCCAGCTGCCGACCGCGCCGATGACGACGAGGGCGACCATGTAGCCGAGCATCATCTTCATGCCGAGAAACTCGTCGTGCTTCGGGACGAGGCCGTGCCGATGCCCACTCATGATGTACTATCCTCCCCGATCCGCATTTTTCCCAAAAGAGCTTGGGTACGCGGTCGTACCCGTTACCCTACACCCGCATCATATAAAATCAATCTCTTTCGTAGCGCTACTCCGAAACCGCACGCAGCGTCTCTTCAAGGCTCGTGATGCCGCGCGACGACTTATAGATACCGTCCTCGAGCATCGTAAGCATGCCTTCCTTGCGCGCCTGCTCCTCGATTGCGTCCGGCGTACCGTTATGGAGTATCAAATCGCGGATCGCAGGAGAGACCGTGAGGATCTCATGGATGCCGATACGGCCGGAGTACCCGTCCGCGCATTCAGAAGATGGCTTGGGCTTATAGAACGGAATGGCGTCGATCTTCGTACCCTCCTTCACGAGCTTCTCCTCGGTAAGGGCAGCGAGTGCCATCTCGAACTTATCCTTGCTCGCGATCTTGTCACGCTCAACCTGGTCGAGCGCGTACTCCTCCTTCCCGTCGCAGAGCCTACGCACCAGACGTTGTCCGAGCACCATACGAAGCGTCGACACGAGAAGGAACGGTTCGACACCCATGTCGATAAGGCGCGGGATGGCGCCTGCCGCCGAGTTGGTGTGGATGGTCGAGAGCACGAGGTGACCGGTGAGCGCGGCATTGATCGCAAGTGATGCCGTCTCCGCATCACGGATCTCTCCAACCATGATGATGTTCGGGTCCTGGCGAAGGAGCGCGCGCAGTCCGTTGGCGAACGTGAAGCCGATCGCGGGATTCACCTGCGTCTGATTCACGCGCTTCATCTGATACTCGATCGGATCCTCCACCGTCGAGATGTTCACGTCCGGCGTATTGAGGATATCGAGGATGGTGTAGAGCGTCGTCGTCTTTCCGGATCCGGTCGGTCCCGAAATGAGCAGAATGCCCGTAGTCTGCTTCATCGAGTGATGGATGCGCTCGAGCGAGCTTCCGTGGAAACCGAGCACGTCGAGCGTGAAGCCCTCGCCCGTCTCACGAAGAAGACGCATAACCACCTTCTCACCGTAATAGGTCGGAAGAAGCGAGACGCGGAACGATACCTTGTCGGCTTCGGTCTCCATCTTGAAGCGCCCGTCTTGCGGCAGACGCTTCTCATCGAGCTTGAGGTTCGAGAGCACTTTGATACGTGCCGTGATGCCGGCAGCGGCCGTGCGCGGGAGCGTCATAGCGTCATGCAGCACGCCATCGATGCGATAGCGCACGAGCACTTCCTGCTCCATCGGCTCGATATGGATATCGGATGCTTTCTGGAGGATGGCATGACGAAGGAGCGTGTCCACGATACGCACTATTGGTAGGTCTTCCGCCATCTTCTTGAGGTCGTCCCCCGTAACGTCGTCTCCCGTCGGGCCGTCCTTTATAAGGTTGATGCGGCCGGCTTCGGTTGTGATGAGATCACCGAACTCCTCCTTGAGCGATTTCTGATACTGCAGGAGCACGTGCTTGAGCGACTCTTCGTCGGTAAGGCGCGCCTGGATCTTGAGCCCGGTCTTCTTGCGGACTGAGTCGATGGCAGCCAGGTCTTCCGTGTCGAGCATCGCCACCTCAAGATTATCCCCCTCCTTACGGAACGCGACGATGCTGTGCGTGCGGGCGATAGGCTCCGGGATGAGCGAGAGGACGTTGAGATCGATCTTCCGATCCTTGAGGTTCACGAACGGAATACCGAGCACGTATGCCTTGATGCGGCGAAGTGAATCGGTTGAAAGCGCGCCGGTACCGATGAGGATGTCTCCGATTGACTGCTTGCGACGCTTCGCTTCGTCATCGGCAGCATCAACGTCCTTCCGGGGAACGAGTCCGGAGTCGAGAATAAATTCCTTTAGATCGCTTTCAGAGACTTGCATGCCGTACGTAGATAAAAGTATAGCGTGCCTGCACTGTTTAATTTCTCGTGGAATTCTTCAGCGCGGGGAAAAGAAACTACCTACATTGACTCTACTGACCTATATATGGTATGTTTTTCCTATCAGAGATGTCCGCACCCGCGGGCATTTCGTTTTAAGAGGGCGCATCCTGTGCGAGAATGCACCTGCAACCGACGACAATTACATACTGTGCGAACAACTAAATACTGGACCTATGTTGGATCTCAAGACAATCAATTCAGTGCTCGGCGAGTTCGAGGAGCGCGGCATCACCAAGGAGACGATGATCGACGCTATCGAGCAGGCGATGGCGACTGCCTATAAGAAGGAATACGGAAAGCGCGGCCAGGTGGTCCGCGGTCTTCTCGATATGAACACGGGAACCGTTACCTTCGAGCAGGTGAAGACGGTCGTCGACGACACCATGGTGCGCTTCCCTACCGAAGAGGAGGAGGCAGCCGCTGTGGAAGCCGCTCCGCAGCACTCATACCGTGAGCACGAGGAGGAGACGCCTGAGGGCGAGCTCCCCCGCTACGACGCGGAGAAGCACATCCTCATCGAGGACGCGAAGCGCATCAAGCGCGATGTCGAGCTCGGCCAGGAGCTCATCTTCCCGCTCGAGCCGCAGGATGATTTCGGCCGCATCGCCGCACAGACCGCAAAGCAGGTCGTGATCCAGAAAATCCGTGAAGCCGAGAAGCTCTCCATCCTCGGCGAGTTCGAGCACAAGAAGGGCGAGATCGTCTCGGGTATCGTCCAGCGCGCAGAGCGCGGCGCGACATTCGTTGATCTCGGTCGCGCGACCGGCATCATCCCGTACGAGGAGCAGATCCCCGGCGAGCGGTATCGCACTGGCGAGCGCATCAGCGCGTATCTGTACGCGGTTGATGAGGGATTCCGCGGCGTATATCTCCGCCTTTCTCGCTCACACCCACGCTTCCTCATCCGCCTCTTCGAGATGGAGGTACCTGAACTCGCTTCAGGCGCTATCGAAGTGAAGGGTCTCGCGCGCGAGCCGGGCAGCCGCACGAAGATCGCTATCGCTTCACTTGATCCGCACGTGGATCCGGTTGGCTCCCTTGTTGGTCAGCGTGGCGTACGCGTCTCCACCGTCATGGCAGCACTCGGCGGCGAGCGCATCGATATCATCGAGTGGTCCGAAGATCAGAAGGCCTACATAAAGGAGGCACTTTCCCCTGCCACCGTGCTCGAGGTAGAGCTCGACGAGGAAGGACACCGTGCAACCGTTACCGTTACCGAGGACCAGCAGTCGCTCGCTATCGGCCGCGGCGGACAGAACGTCCGCCTCGCCGCGAAGCTCACCGGCTGGAACATCGACATCGCTGCGGTTGGCGGCGAGGTTGTCGAAAGCGATAACGCTCCTCTTGCGGATGCAGCAGGTGCAAGCGATGAATCAGTCGCCAGCGCAGACGAGACCGAAGATATGGATCCGGCAGTAGCCGCAGGCATCGACCCTACTGAAAGTGAGTCCGTCATTGCCGTTGACGACGCGCAGGACAACACACTTACGGCCGAGGAAGAGACCGTGCGCACCGATGAGAACGAATCGGTTGCCGAGAGCAACGAGTCTCGCGACGAGGCATAACCTAACCCGCACCATGAACCTTCTTCACGACATCACTCCGGGAACTAAGGATGAGATGAACGTCATCATAGAGATCCCGAACGGTTCCCAGAACAAGTACGAGATCGACAAGGAGACGGGCATCATCATGCTCGACCGCGCGAACTACGGCCCTACCCCCTACCCTGCGAACTATGGATTCATCCCGCAGACGCTCTGGGACGACGGGGACGCGGTGGATGTACTTCTCATCTCCTCATACCCTATCTATCCGGGCGTTCTTGTTCCTGCACGCCCGGTCGCCATCATGAAGATGACCGACGACGGCGAGTCGGATGACAAGCTCATCTGCGTGCCGGTGAACGATCGCCGCTTCGAGGATGTGCAGGACGTAGCCGACCTGAACAAGCACCAGCTCAAGGAGCTTAAGGTCTTCTTCGAGACGATCAAGATGCTTAAGGGGAAGCCAGTTGAGGTAACCGTGCACGGATTCGAAGACAAGGCATCGGCACAAAGCGCATTCGAGCGCGCGAGCCAGATGTATAAGGACAAGAAATCCGCGTAAGAGAAGTATCTCAGTGGAAAAGGCCCTGGATTGTTCCAGGGCCTTTTCCTATCCCCACGAATCGTCAGCATTCCTCGGGAGTAGCTCTATATACTGTGAGCATTAGCTAACGAAGACCTATGGACCAAGCACCCGACCCAATGACCCCTGCACCCGCCCCTGTTACCCCTCCCCCAGCGCCTGCTCCGGCAGCACCGGTTATGAAGGAGGGCAGCAAAGGTGCCGCCTATGGCACCATCTTCGGCATCATCCTTATCGTGGCGATCCTCGTCGTGGGTGCCTTCTACGTATGGGGCGCTCGCCTGAACAGCCAGCAACCAGTGCCGGCTACTGAGAACGGAGCGATGATGGAAGAGGGTGTGAAGATTGATACGAGCATGGAGCTCGCACCTAACTAACGAGCGACGGGGAAAAGCGCCAAGGCCCTGAGCCTTGGCGCTTTTTGCGTATCATTCCTCGGATTTGGTACTATGAGCTGACTATGGAACACATCTCAAAGAATCCTCGTTCGATGCTCGTGCCGATGGTTGTCGAAAAATCGCAGTTCGGCGAGCGTGGATACGACATCTACTCCCGTCTGCTCAAGGACCGTATCGTATTCCTTGGCGGCGGCATCGATGACGATATGGCGAACCTCATCATCGCCCAGCTCCTCTTCCTCGAGTCGGAAGACCCGAAGAAGGATATCTCGCTCTACGTGAACAGCCCGGGTGGCTCCGTTACGGCCGGTCTCGCGATCCTCGACACAATGAACCATGTGAAGCCGGACGTTTCCACGGTTGTGGTGGGTATGGCAGCTTCCGCTGCAGCAGTGATTCTCGCTGCGGGAGCCAAGGGCAAGCGCTTCGCGCTTCCGAACGCTGAAGTCATGATTCATCAGCCATGGGGCGGCGCTCAGGGCCAGGCTACCGATATCGAGATAACCGCAAAGCACATCCTCGCGACGCGCGATCGCTTGAACAAGATACTCGCGAAGGCATCCGGACAGCCGCTCGCGAAGATCGAGAAAGATGTCGATCGCGACTATTTCATGATGGCAGACGAGGCGAAGAAGTACGGTCTTGTCGACAAGGTGTACACGAGCAAGTAAGAAAGCACCCGAACAAGGAGACGGCGTGGTCAGAAACCGCGCCGTTTTACGTACTCCGTCAATTATTGTATTTTGAAGTAGTTCCGGGGCACGCCGATCCTGCCGCCACGTCCTTATTTCCGGCCCCGAACCTAATTTGCTTGCAAACCCATGGGGCTTTCGTGCTCGCTTCATGGCTCCTGAAACTGTTTTATGTCCATAAAGATACTGTTGAGCCTGCTGGCCTTCTCTGGCCTTGCGGGTATTGCGCTGGGGTATGTACTCCGGCTTTTGATAGCGCTCGGTCAGCGCGGCTCTCTTGAGCTTGAAGTGAAGCAGAAGATGCTCGAGGCGAAGGAGCGGGCTAACAAACTCCTCGCTGAAGCCAAAGAACGCGCCGAGCAAGTAGAGAACGAACGTGCCGCTCCTCTTAAGGAGCGCGAGGAGCGCGTTTCCAAGTTTGCAGAGCGTATTGCGAAGCGCGAGGAATTCCTCGATGAGCGTGAACGCACCTTGGTAGCAGAAGCTGAAGACGTGAAGAATCGCGAGAATGAGGTCGCGAACGTGAAGCGTGAAGCCGACAAGGTGCTCGCGGAGCGCCGGCATGAATTAGTGCGCCTCGCTCGCCTTTCGGAGGAAGACGCGAAGAAAGCGCTCATGAGGGATCTCGAGGAACACCTCGAGGAAAGTATTCTCGCCAGGCTTCAGAAGCTTGAAGCGAACGGCCGCAAGCAGCTGGACGAGAAGGCGCGCGCTATTCTCTTGTCGATCATCCATCGCCTCGGTTCTTCCGTGAACAGCGAGGTGATGACGCTTTCGGTCTCCATTCCGTCTGAAGAAGTGAAGGGCAAGATAATCGGCAAGGAAGGCCGCAACATCAAGGCCTTCGAGCGCGCTACCGGTGTCGACGTCATCATCGACGACGCGCCAGACAAGATAACCCTCTCCTCCTTCGACCCTATTCGACGCCACATCGCGAAGATCGCACTCGAGCAGCTCATCACCGACGGGCGCATCCAGCCGGCGAAAATCGAGGAGACCGTCGAGAAGGCGAAGAATGACATCGCTGAGATGGTGAAGCAGAAGGGCGAGGAAGCGGCATATGAAGTAGGTATCGTCGGCCTCGACCCGCGTCTTACCTCGCTCCTTGGTCGCCTCTACTTCCGCACGAGCTACGGACAGAACGTACTCCAGCACTCTATAGAGATGGCGCACCTATCTGGCATGCTCGCTTCAGAACTGGGAGCTAACGCAGACGTCGCCAAAGCGGGCGCGCTCCTTCATGACATCGGAAAAGCCGTTGATCATGAAGTGGAAGGTACACACGTCGAGATAGGCCGCCGTATCCTCGAGAAGTTCGGCGTGGATAAGGCGGTTATCCAGGCGATGCAGTCGCATCACGAGGAATATCCGTATGAAACGCCGGAGTCCATCATCGTCCAGGTAGCGGACGCGCTCTCAGCGGGTCGCCCTGGAGCACGCCGTGACACCGTAGAGCGGTACCTCGATCGCTTGGGAGACCTTGAGCGCATCGCTATGACCTTCCCAGGAGTTGAAAAGGTCTATGCAATCAGTGCAGGTCGCGAGATCCGTATCTTCGTGAACCCGGGCAAGGTATCCGACATCGCCATGCACAAAATGGCGCGCGATATCGCCGAACGCGTACAAGGAGAGCTTAAGTATCCAGGTGAGATCAAGGTGAATATCATTCGCGAGAACCGGGTCGTTGAGTTCGCACGATAACGAAGGGAAGTTAGCAGGAATACGCAAGAAGCCGCCCTCTAGGCGGCTTTTTCGTAGAGCTGGTCATTGATGGCTTCCGATCGCTCGTGGAGTATGGCTGCTTGAGCTTCTGTAAGGAAGCCTCGTTCTTCGAGCGACAGCAGCTCGGCATACGCAACACTGAGAAGAAGGCGATATTTGCTACGCTTCTGGCCATCCCGCATATCGCTCTCTATGGTAGCGAATTGTTCTTCCAAAGCTTGTATTGAGGCCGCCTTATAGCTTTCAAGGCTCGGTCGTTTGTTCAAATAGTTCTGTTGTCCCATCTCTACGCTCATTGAATGAGTATACGTGCGCACGAAAGCGTGATTTCACCTTATCCACGGACTTTTTCAAGCCCTATTGCGCAATATGGCTCATTTCCTATACTTTCTCCCGTAGCCCTCGATTTTTCAGGGCTATCGCGCTCGGACGCAGTTCCCTCGGGAAACGCTCCGAACGCGGCAGCCCTGTGAGGAATTAGACCCCTAACGAAATACTATGAACAAAGCAGACATCGCATCGAAGGTCCAGGAAGTTCTCGGCGGCACCAAGGCTGACGCAGACCGCGCAGTCGAGTCCGTTATCGAGAGCATTGTCTCCGGCCTCAAGAGCGGCGACGAGGTTTCTATCGCTGGCCTCGGTATCTTCAGCGCGAAGGCTCGCCCAGCTCGCACCGGCCGCAACCCACGCACCGGTGAGACCATCAAGATCGCTGCTACCCGCACGCCTAAGTTCCGTGCAGCAAAGGCGCTCAAGGACGCAGTTAAGTAACCAGTTAGGTTTCTTACGCGAAAGCCGCCCTTCTGGGCGGCTTTTCGTTTTGTCACTACGCTATGCGTTCTGCAACCACGAAGCTCGTGTAGTTGAACTTCAGATCTTGGATGCTCTCTTCGATGATATCGAGACCGTATATCTCAGCGGCACGGCGTGAAGCGATGGCGGCGGTTGTCTCTGAAAGCGTACCGTTCGCGATGTCTGCAGCCGCCTTGGCGGTATCCGCGTATTCCTCGATCTCAACACCTGGCCATTTCCGCTTCAGATACATGCGGCACTGCTTGAGCGCCTGATCATGCGAGGTTATGGCGGTTATCTGCTCGGGATTCACGCCCTTCTTTGCCATCAGGTTCTGATGCACGTCTATCTCGAACATCTTCTTCACCTGAAAGCGGTGCTTCGCCATAGCATGGACCGCCTCGATCACGATGCCGCCGTTGCTGTTCTCTATCGGGAAGATACCGAGATCGATTTCGTTCGCTTCAAGCGCCGTTAGCACGCGCTCAGCAGAAATGAGGAAGACTATCTCCGCGTCGATGCCCTCTTTTGCCATATAGGTCCTTGCTGCTTCCTCCGAGAAGCTCCCTTCCGCGCCCATGATGCCGATTTTCATAGCCGTAGACTACACCATGTCCCAGAGATTCCGAAACACTTCGCGCTGGTCATGCGCCATAAGCTTGTCGTGTATCTCGACCAAGTAGAACGGCTTCGTGCGCGTGTTTATCATCACGATATAGTCCCCTATCACCCACGTGGTCGAGAGGAAACCGGTCGCTTCGCCCCAGTACTTTATGTTGCGGCGTTCAAGATTCTCGTAGCTATTAGCAAAAGCTACCTCTGCTGGCGCGCGGTTTGATAGCAGTTTCAGATCTATTTCCTTTGGTGCCTGCTCCCAATATGAAGCGATCCATGTTCCATACCGCTCAACGAACGTGTGATCCTGGAATCCCCACCACGTCGGTTCGGTCTCGAGCATATTCGTATCCCAAAGCGGCGCCTGCTGCCTAAGGAAGCCGTCGAGCTTGTCTTCGGGTATGAATCGAACCGTGGGGACTGGATAGGACTGTGCTGCCGAGCGTTTTGAGAGTTCGTTGGCAAGGTTTGTAAGCACTCCTTCCCGCTCCGACACCCGTTTCTTCTCGGTATCCATGAGCGCGAGTACCTGTTCGGGTGCTGAAGGGGTGAACACTCGAGGGCGTTTCGTAGCGTCTTCAATGAGCAGACCCTTCTCAACCAGAGAGCCAGCGACGCTGTAGGCGGTTGTGCGCTTCATACCGGCCACCTTCGCAAGCTGCGCTGGCGGGAGACCCCCACTCTCAAGAACGGCCGTATATACGGCTATTTCGCTTGGGTTCAGATCTAGGGCAGCCAGCAACTTTTCATCCATTATCTACAGGCTATTCTGTTGTCGAATTTATGTCAACATTTGTCCGACATTTCTTGACGTATATAGTCTTTAAGACATAATTCTTATTGAAGTCAATGTACATTGATTAATCCGAATTGGCCTGCAACGCCTAACCCAATGGAGAAGAACTCTGATGGAACCGATCAAAATCGTTCTCGTTCTCGGGCTTGATAACGAGATCAAGCCGCTGAAGGATTTCCTTGAAAGCCAGGACGAGCTGCCCTGCACCATCAAGGTGATCAATCCTCAAGAAGGAGCTGCTGAAGCTCATGCCTTCGGGCATGCCGAGGGCGGCGTGACCATCCTGACACTCGATCAGACGGTGGCGCTAGTCCGAGAGGCGCTCGGAGAGGATGGCATCCTTCTTCTGAACTGGAAGTTCGATTACTGCGATTTCGATGGAATCCACATCGAGGCTCGGCTTGGCTACTATCCCAAGACCATCTCGGTCTCGCGAGTGTACGGTTCTCTGAATACCCCGTTCTGCTTCCAAAGCAAGATGTACCTGAGCAACAGCAAGAATCCTAACAAGGATGAGATCGCCGCGCGGGAATCCCTCTTGGGAACGATTCGAGAAGTCCTCGCATTGTGAGGGTCAGCTACTGGGAGAAGCTCCGGCTTCTCCCTCTTATTCAGGCGCGAAAAAGGTTCGCGCCTGAAAGGAGAGAAAAGGATATGGCACTTCGCATCCATCCCGACCGGGACGGTCACGAACACCACTTGATGGGCACCGGCGACAGCTCGTGCTTCTACGACCCGCCGGTCGACATCACCGACTGGTGTCGTTCGCTTCTCGAACAAGGCAAGCGGATCGAGGTTCGAACCGCTCGTATCGAGGTCACGGACCAGGATGGCCTACTTCATGCCCACAACGGCTACAGCTTTGGCAATGCCGCCTTCGGTTCGGGCTCTATCCGCTCCAACCAAGGAAGGGAAGGGCTCGTGGCTGGCGACCGTTTCAATTTCGGTCCAGGAGATGCACACCTTTCAATCGCAGATCCGGGCAGGACGCTCATCGAGATGATCACCTATATCGGCGAGGTCGGCGATCGGCAAGAACTGGTCGACGTCACATAGAATAAGGAGAGTCTCGATGTCGCCACGTGCCGTAAAAGATTGGTTCATTGGGCTGCGCTCTGTTACCAATTGCTGGGCGTGTGCTATCGGATATATCCTGATGCATTTCGTTGTGATTGGTGTAGCTATATGGGCCGCTACGCACCGCTGATTCTCCGCACTGAACACGCTTGAGGCCATCCGTAGGGGTGGTCTTTTCTTTATTCAAAATACTTCTTGTTCTTCAGCTTCTCCGGGAGATAGCTCACGTCGTCATACATCTCGTACCCTTTCCCGTACTCGAGCTCCTTCATGAGCTTGGTCGGCGCATTTCGGATGTGCTTGGGCACCGGAAGGTTCCCGGTCTTCTGTATATCGGCTTGCGCTGCACGGAGTGCATCATATGCCGAGCGATCCTTCTTCGTCTGTGCTAGATATGCGACGCCGTGCGCGAGGTTTATCGCGCACTCGGGGTAGCCGATAGTCTCGCAGGCACGGAACACTGCATTCGCAACCACAAGCGCTGTCGGTTGAGCGAGTCCGATGTCTTCCGACGCGAAGATAACCATCCTTCGGGCAATGAAGAGCGGATCCTCTCCTGCCTCAACCATCCGTGCGAGATAGTAGACGGCAGCGTCGGGCTGCGAAGCGCGCATGCTCTTTATGAACGCGCTGATGGTGTCGTAGTGCTCGCCGCCCTTCTTGTCGTAGCGAAGATGCGAGGATTCGAGCGCGCGATTCAATGCCTCCACGGTAACTTTCCCATAAAGCGCCTTCGCTCCCTCGAGCATCGTGAGCGCTTTGCGCGCGTCGCCGTTTGCGTACCCCATGAGCCACTCGAACGCATCCTTCCCGAGCTTCACTTTCGTCCGCGCAATGATGGCGCGTAGCGACTCCTCATCAAGAGGCTCGAGTACGAACACTCTCGAGCGCGAAAGCAGAGCGGGGATAACCTCGAAAGAGGGATTCTCCGTGGTTGCGCCGATGAGCGTCAGCTGCCCGCTCTCGACATACGGCAGAAGAAAATCCTGCTGTGCCTTGTTGAAGCGGTGTATCTCGTCGAGAAAGAGTACCTTCGGCCGCAGTTCGAGACTCGGAGCGGCACCGCTTCCGACGATCTTGCGAATATCCTCCTTGCCCGCTGAGACCGCTGAAAGCTCGTACAGTTCCGCATCGAGCGCACGAGCATAGATGCGGGCGATAGTTGTCTTCCCGGTGCCTGGCGGGCCCCACAGCACGAAGGAGAAGCGATGTTTCTTTTCGATAGCAACGCGGAGTGGTTTTCCCTCCCCTACCAGATGCTCCTGTCCGACGAATTCGTCGAGAGATTGCGGGCGTATACGGTTGGCGAGCGGTTCCATGTATCCAGCGTACGCCTGTCCTCGCAGCACGCAATACACTTCTTCATGTCTCGTACACGAGAAAGGCCCGCGTCACGCGGGCCTTTTCGTTCAATAGTTATCTTAAATTAAAGCTCGTCCATTCCCTCGTCAGCGAGGTCCTCTGCCTCTTCGGCTGAGTCGATAGCATCCTCGTAGTCTTCGTCATCGTACGCGTCCTCGGCATCCTCAAGCGCGTTCTCCGCGTCATTAAGGAGGTCTTCAGCGTCGTCGACATCGTCCCCGTCGTCATCAGCTTCCTCAATGGCATCCTTAAGGTCTGCGATGGCGTTCTTCGCATCCTTTATGGCGTCCTTTGCGTCTGCCTTGTCGCTTCCGTCTCCGTTTCCACTGCCATCGATCTCATCGCTCGCATTCTCCGCCGCTTCCTTGGCGTCGCTTGCGCTGTCACGAGCATCACCGTAGTCCTCGTCGAGTAACGCATAGAAGGCATCAAAAAGGTGCTCTTTCGCCTCTGCGATGTAGGTCTTCGACTTGCCGAGTTCGTCGCCGTCATCTTTAGCATCCTCGTAGTCGTCGTTCGCGTCCTCGTAGGCGTTACGGGCATCGCGCATCATCTCGAGAGCCTTCTTTTGCTCAGGATCGACGCTCGGGACCGGAGCAGGTACCGGTGTCGGGACATATACCGGCGGCACCGGTGTCGGGGTCGGAGTCTGCGTTGAGCCGCCAGTAAGTACCATGAGCTGGTACTTCGCGCGTGAAAGCGGTCCGAAGGTTCCGGTTGCAGGGCTTATACCGTTGGCGATCTGCCACTTGATAACCGCAGCCTGGGTCTTTGCCTTGAACTGCGTGGTTTCGTATCCCATGGAGCCGACACCGGTATCAGAGACGGTAAAGCCCTCGGCATTCAAGTACTTCTGAAGGCAGCGGACGGATTCGCTCTCGACACCAAGCTCGAGGTTCGTGGTGAACGAACAGACGTCTGCCGCGCGAGCGTTTGCCGGCATAAGAGCGAAGCTTAGGAATGCGATACTTCCGAGAAGTGCGAGCACAGCCAGGTTTTTTTGGATGGAAATGGACATAGGGAAAGTGCTAAGGATATCTTCTGGCTCGTACGATATGCACGAGTCTTTATGCATATACGATACCACGGAGCACCGTGAAGAAATGAGGTGCGGGATAGGAGAATCGGACTCCTGCTCTCAGTTTGGAAAACTGATGTTCTACCATTAAACTAATCCCGCGCAGCTACGAGAATAGCATATCTTCCGCGCGTCCGCCTGTGCGCAGACGCGCCTTTATTTTTGACAAGATGGGTGTATCGTAGCGGTATGAACCGGACCGATCTCGGCGCACTCGGAGTTGCGGTGGCCCTCGCGCTCTTCCTCTCCGTGTTCGCGACGAATGGCTTTCTCTCAGAGTACAACGTAAGCGGCATAGCGAGCACCACGTCCCCATCTGGCATGCCTTCAGGAGCCCGTGCGATCATTGCAGGGCTCGCGTCAAAGAGTAAGAACGCCACGAGCACCAAGACTGCCGTAGCGACCAAAGCTCCGGCAAGTTCTTCAGAGAATCTGACACTCGCGCTCGCGAAACTCGGCAAGTCGCTCGTTAACATCGTCTGTACGATCAATACTCCTTCCGGACAGTTCCTTACCTCGGGAAGCGGCGTCGTAATCGACTCCCGCGGAGTGATTCTCACGAATGCCCACGTCGCGCAGTTCCTGCTGCTCAAGGAAGGCCCGACTACCACCTCCTGCTCAATACGCACCGGAAGCCCCGCAAAAGCCGCATACAAGGGCGAGCTCGTGTATATATCAAAGGCCTGGATCAAAGCGCATCCGGGAACCGCACTTTCAGGAAAGCCATCAGGTACAGGCGAATACGATTTCGCGCTCGTAGCGATAACCGGAAGTCTTTCGGGAAATCCTCTTCCCTCTTCCTATCCGTCAGTTCCTCTTAAGTCCAGCCCTCTTGCTATTAAACAAGAAGAAGTCCTCGCATCCTACGGCGCACAGGGATTGAGCGCAGAGCAGGTGCGCAACGCACTCTATCCGACGCTCGCATTCGGAAGCATTAAGAGCGTATATGCATTCCGGCAGACGTTCGACCTGAATGCTATCGATCTCATCGCGCTCGGCGCAAACAGTGCGGCTCAGGCGGGATCTTCCGGCGGCGGTGTCGCGAACGCGAAGGGAGAGCTTATCGCGCTCATCACCACCAGCAAGCCAGGAAGCAACGTGAGCGCGATTACCGCACGCCACATCGAACGTAGCTTCCGCGAGGATACTGGCATCGACCTTAAGCAGTATCTGCTATCGAAAACAGTTGCCCAGTTGGTAGCGGATTTCTCAACAGGTGCGGAAGAACTGGCGATGGTTTTGAAGTAAAACGTTGGTGGTCGGGGTGCGGAGAATTGAACTCCGTCTACTTGTTCCCAAAACAAGCGTACTACCGGTATACGACACCCCGAGGTGGACCTAAAAATGTCCGTCCCCGCATACTACCAGACTCAAAGGATTTGTGGCAGGTGTACCACCTTCGCCGCCCAATCCCGTGCCCTGAGCCATACCAGGACCCCGTCTACCTGAGCCGCTCCCTTCCAAAACTTTTCTGCCAGATACTCTTCGCTGGCCATCGCTACTTTCTGTATCTTTTCCGCATGCAGATCCGCTGACTGATCATAGCTGTCCAAAGCATAATTCTGTTCGGGAAACTCGGTACAGAAAATGGTCTTCACGTCGAAGAAATGCAGGGTCTTCTCTTTTCGAGCGATGAGGTCTATTTCTCCGGTAGCGTTCCGATCTATGATGCGGAAGCCACGTCGCTTGAGGTATTGAGCCACAGCACTCTTTCCGTAGTCCTCGGTTTGTCTTCGAGACATGTTCGATAAGTCCATGACGAAAGCATGCGACATCTAAGATAAGACTTTTATCAAAAACTTATAAAATAAAGCTCTAGTAGGGACATCCACCTCTGACTTATTAATGTCCCTGTCTTTTATCCCCACTGTCCCCATAGTTGTGAACAGGTGTCCTCAAGAGAAAAGCGCCCAAATGGGCGCTTTTCTCGTATCTTGGTGCGGATAGGGAGAATCGAACTCCCGACTCGTCCTTGGCAAGGACGCGTTTTACCACTAAACCATATCCGCTCGGGAGGCATCATAGCACGGAAGCCTCTTTCTTTTCCAGGCTTTAGCGAACGAAGTCACCCGGGACAAACGATATATCCTTCATGGCTCCTGCAGAGGTTATGAGAACCTCACGGGGCAGAGCACGGAGATTATAGAAGCTCGCCATACTAAAGCCATAGGCTCCTGCGTTCCGTATCGCGAGGACATCCGCTATCTCAGGGATTAGCATCGTCCGCTTGGAGGCGAGAATATCTCCGGACTCGCAGACATTGCCCGCTACCGTGACTTCACCGCGCTTCCCTTTCGAACGAGAGAGGTTATCGATCTGATGGTAGGAGCCGTACATAGCAGGACGGACAAGTTGATTGAATCCGGAGTTCACTCCAGCGAATTGATGCTTCTCTGTAGATTTAAGATCGACAACCGTAACCAGAAGACTTCCCGCTTCTGCGACGAGGAACCGGCCCGGCTCCATGGCGAACGACACGGACTTCCCCATGTTCTTCTGAAACTCTCGGATCAGTATTTTGAACTCCTTACCGAGAGCCTTCAGATCGAGCTGCTTTTCATTTGTATGATACGGAACGCCGATACCTCCTCCGAAATCAATATGCTCGAGATCGGAAAAGGTTCTTGCCGTCTTTAGAAGCGTACGTGCAGCCTTAAGGAAGGTCTCTACCTCAAGAACATTCGACCCTATGTGCTGCTGTATGCCGGTAATGCGCAATCCGAACTTTTTCGCGATATCCATCGCTTCGGGGATATCTTTAAGCGTAATGCCGAACTTACTGTTTGGGCCGCCGGTTATTACGTGCGCATGGTGCCCAGCGCCAATTCCTTGATTGAGTCGGAGTGACACCTCCCTACCAAGCTTGAGCCTGCCCCAATTCCGTAGCTGTTCGAGTGAATCAAGATGCACTCGTACGCCTGACGCTGCTGCTTCCGTTAGTTCCCGTTCGGTTATGTTCGAACACGTGAAGCTCATGGCATTCTTATTGAAACCGGCCTTCTGCGCGAGCGTGAGCTCCCCCAGACTTACCGATTCACAGCCTATTCCCTCTTTGCGGATTATGGCGAGCACAGCAGGATTGCTGTTCGCTTTCATGGCGTAATGGAAGGCAACTTCTGGGAAATACCGCTTCAGCTTCCGACACTGATCCTCGATAACCGATTGTTCGTACACGTACAACGGCGTCCCGAATTTCTTTGCTGCCCTAAGTGTTAACGCGTCTGCCCTCTCCATAAGATTATGCTGCCCTCTTTTTGGACTTGTCGTCACGTTCTTTGTTGTCGTTTGCCGCCTCAATACGCATGAGGTCACGCGTATATTCATCTAGCTTCCGTTTCGTGTTCTCAAGCGATCGCTTCAGATCGCGAACTGCATCTTCCGCATCACGAATATCCTTCTCAAGCTTTCTTCGAAGCTCAGGTACTTCCCGATTAGCAGCATCGAGCTCACGTTCCTGTTTACGTACCTCTTCCGTGTGCCAGGCTATCTCACGCTTCAATTGGTAGGTATCAGCCATAGATAGAATTATAGTGTGCTCCCGCCAGGACTCGAACCTGGAACGACAGTTCCGAAGACTGTTGTGATATCCATTTCACTACAGGAGCTCAATTACGATAGTACGTGAGAGCTAGGAGAATGGCCACTGCCATACTAGTATTTTCTCGATGCACTTCCCTATCCCCCTTGAGGTGAAAACAGTCACTGACGGCCTCCGGACTGCTGGATTCGAAGCCTATCTAGTTGGTGGCTGCGTTCGCGACCTTCTTATCGGTCGCACTCCTAAAGACTGGGACGTAACTACGAACGCAAAGCCTGAGGACATTCAGCGAATCTTCCCTGAATCCTTCTATGAGAACGATTTTGGGACCGTAGGAGTAAAGACTGACAGCGAGGACCCGAGGCTTGCCGTCATTGAAGTAACCCCCTACCGCACAGAATCCGGCTATTCCGATAAGCGCCGACCAGACGCAGTGGCGTTTGGGGATAACCTCGAAGACGATCTCGCTCGTCGTGACTTCACGATTAACGCAATCGCACTTGAGGATTCTAAAGGACAGTTAATCGATCCGTATCAAGGACAAAAGGACATTGAAGCTAAAGTGCTCCGTACTGTAGGGATTGCGGCAGATCGGTTTGAGGAAGATGCTTTGCGCCTTATGCGAGCAGTACGGCTCGTTGCCGAGCTTGAATTTGCTCTCGATACTGACACCGCAGCGGCTATTCAGGAGAAAGGTTCTAATTTGAAACACGTTTCACGTGAAAGGGTCAGGGAGGAGTTCGTACGTATTCTTAACTCTAAACAGCCAATGATGGCGTTGGTATTGGCCCAGCAGCTTGGAATCCTTGAATATATTGCCCCTGACCTAACCCGCGGTATCGGTATAGATCAGAATCAGGCCCACAGCTATGACGTTTTCGGTCACCTTATGCGGGCTATGCAACACGCGGCCGATAAGGACTGGAATTTTGATACAAGGCTCGCTGCCCTTTTTCACGATGTTTCAAAGCCTGAAACAAGGCGCTGGTCTGACGAAAAGAAAGACTGGACCTTCCACGGCCATGAGGTGGTTGGTTCACGTGTAACTCGTAAAGCCTTGGAGGATCTCAAGTTTTCACGTGAAACTATCGAGAAAGTGACCAAAATGGTCCGTTGGCACATGTTTTTCTCAGATCCCGACCAAATAACCCTTTCAGCAGTTCGCCGAATGATCAACAACGTGGGTGAAGAACATATCTGGGACCTTTTAAACCTCCGTATCTGCGACCGTATTGGTACGGGACGTCCGAAGGAACAGCCGTTTCGTTTCAGGAAGTACAAAGCAATGGTAGATGAGGCACTTCGTGACCCAATATCAGTTGCAATGCTTAAAACCGATGGAAACAGGATAATGGAAAAGTTCCACGTGAAAGCGGGTCCGAAAATAGGGTATGCGCTTCATGCACTCCTAGAGGAAGTTCTTGAAGACCCTAAGCTCAATACTGAAAAATACCTGGACGAGCGGACAGAGGCTCTCTTACTGCTTCCGGAACAGGAACTGAAAGAGTTGGGGGACTCGGGGAAGAAAAGGAGGGAAATTGAAGAGGAAAGGGAGATCCAGGAAATACTCGAAAAACACCACGTTCGTTAGGTTTTAGTTTTCACATGAAACACCACAAAGCCCGTATATACGGACTTTTGTGTTTTATGAAGACAGTTTCACGTGAAATATACAGAAAAGAGGCCAGAAATAAAGATCATCGCGGGCATGGTCCTTATGTCTGGCCTCTTACGTGTTTTTGTTTGATTGTCTCCGGGCGGCGGGCAAGGTTGGGGAAGGGGGCTTTGGTTGGCGCCCGCCAATAGGTTTGGATATATCAAACGGCTTCAATGAACGGGTGCGCTTTCACGTGGAACTTTGCCTGCTGTACCCACTTAAGAATGGCGGAGAAACGCTCCGAAACCGTTGGTGTAGCCTGACATCGTCGCACATTTTTGCGCCTGATGCTTAGAAAGAGCTCGCAAAGAACATTCGCCTCCTGAAAGGGAAGGCGTCACTCCTTGTGAGCTGTGCCGACCCCCAGGTCTTCATTGATACTAGCCGTATAAAAGACACGAGTAAAGGACAACTCTGTGGATAGTGTGTATAACTTGTCCTTTATAGCGTAACGGACACGGGGCAGTGGTCGGATCCGAAAATGTCCGCATGAATCTCGGCCTTCTTTATTTTCCCCTTGAGTGCCTTGGAGACGAAGACATAGTCGATGCGCCAGCCAATATTGCGTTCTCTGGCTTGTGCCCAGTGACTCCACCAGGAGTAGTACCCATTGCCTTGAGTGAATATGCGGAAGGTGTCAACGAACCCTGCCGCCTGGATAATGTCGATGCCTTCGCGTTCTTCCTTGGTATACCCGTGTCCGCCCTCGTTAGCCTTGGGATTCGCGAGGTCGTCGGGCGTATGTGCGACGTTCAGATCCCCGCAGAATATGACCGGTTTCTCGGCCTCAAGACGCTTCATATACGCCAGAAATGCCGGGTCCCAGTGCTTATGGCGAAGCGTAAGCCGGGAAAGGTCGTCCTTGGAGTTTGGGGTATATACGGAGACGACGTAAAACGGGCCCATATCTGCGGCTATAACGCGGCCTTCTTCATTTGGGTCGCCGTAGCCGTCAGTAGCTAAGCCATATTCCTCGACGATATCAGCTGGCATACCGAACAAAACGTCCTCAGGAACCTGCTTCGTGAAGATGGCTACACCGCTATAACCTTTTTTCTTGGCCGAGTGCCAATATTCTTCATAGTCCATGAGATCAATTGCGGACTGATGCTCCTCAGCCTTCGTTTCTTGTAGACAGATAACGTCCGGCCTCAATTGCTTTATGAAGGGCATGAAGAGCTCTTTCCGGTGCACGGCTCGTATGCCATTTACGTTCCACGAAACAATGCGCATACGCGCATTCTATACCAAGTATTACGGGAAAGGGGAGTTCCTAGCGGCCACGCGAGTGGAACTTCTTATGCACTTCACGCAGATGCGCATCGGTGACATGAGTGTAGATCTGCGTGGTCGTAATGCTCGCATGACCCAGTAACTGCTGCACTGAACGAATATCAGCGCCATTGCTAAGCAGGTCAGTCGCGAAGACATGCCGCATGGTGTGCGGCGTTACCTTACCCGTTATACCCGCACGCGTAGCATACGTCTTAATATGGCGCTGGATGTCCCGTGGCGTGATGCGATGCAGCTTATCGGGACGGCCGTCGACGAATAGGGCAGGGTTCATGTCCTTGCGCGCCTTCAGATACTGACGGACGGCGAGCTTGCTCGCTTCAGAAAGGAATACGACCCGTATCTTCTCGCCCTTTCCGCGAACCGACATCTCATCGCGCGTGAGATCTAGGTCGCTATCGAGGGCGCAGAGCTCGGAAACGCGCAGTCCGGTAGAGAAGAGAAGCTCGAGTATCGCCGCATCGCGCAGATACTTGATCTTCTTGTCCTCTTTCTTCTCCTTGAGGTACGCTTCGCTCGGCGCGTCCATGAGCCGCTTCAGTTCCGCGGCGGTTATGAGATCAATATGCCGCTCGGGAACCTTAGCGAGCTCGATGTACTCAGGCGCAAGACCCGATATGCCTCGTTTGCGCAGGAACTTGAGGAATGCGCGTAGCGCGATGAGGTAATAGTTCTGGGTCTTCCGCTTCATCGAGCCGTTCACGCCCTCCTGGCGGTTCAGCCAGAGACGGAATTCACGCACGCTGCTCTCAGTAATGTCACCGACCTGCTTAATTTGCATCTGTTCGAAGAATCGAGAGAGGTAGTGGTCATAATTCTCAATGGTCTTTACTGCACGCCCTCGCTCTATCTCGATGTATTCGAGGAACTCGCGCTTCATCTGAGCAGCATCCATATAGGTTTAAGTGTAGCACCTGGAAGTGCGCACAATACTGACCCACTAGGAAACACTTGCATTTTTAATCAAGACATGGTACAGTCCCGGTAATGCTTACGAAACGAGTGAAGACGGCAGTCATCAAAGACGCCGCAATTCATGAGTCGGACAATGGTTCGGCTCCTGTTCAGGTTGCTATCCTTACCCGCAAGATCGAGGAGCTTACGAACCACCTTAAGAAGAACAAGAAGGACTTTCACTCCCGCCGCGGCCTTCTTCAGATGGTTGCCGACCGCAGGAGCCATCTCCGCTATCTCGAGAAGAACGACAAGCGTCGCTACTCGACGATCGTGAAGAAGCTCGGTCTCAAGAAGTAGGGATACGCGGGGCACAGCCCCGCTTTCTCGTTTCTAAGCAGTGTAGAATAGGAAGGTCGGGTCCCTCTGGACCATTGTAAGAATTTTAATACGCATTTCGCATGCCAGTCATAAAACATCCGGCGCAGCGAGTAGGAGTGTTCATCGATACCCAGAACCTCTACCACAGCGCAAAACATCTTTATAAGTCACGCGTTAACTTCGCGAAGGTCCTCGAAGAGGCCGTCGGCGATCGCGTTCTCGTTCGCGCCATCGCCTACGTCATATCCACGGAGGGCGGGGAAGAGGGCGCCTTCTTCGATGCACTAACCAAGATAGGCATAGAAACGAAGGTTAAGGGCCTGCAAATATTCTCCGACGGCGCCAAGAAAGCTGATTGGGACGTGGGTATTGCTATCGACGCCGTAAAGTTGGCTCCAAAACTCGATACCATCATTCTCGCCACCGGGGACGGCGACTTCGTCCCACTCATCGAATACCTCGATATGAACGAGGGTTGTCAGGTGGAGGTCATCTCCTTCGGCAAGTCGTCCTCACAGAAGCTGAAGGAAGCCGCTCACGCATTCACAGATATGTGCGAGGATCCGAAGAAGTACATCATCGGGCACCGAGGATAACGAATGAACAAATAATGAAGGGGAGGCGCGACTATCAGTCGCGCCTTTCCTATGCACGTGCACAAAGAATTACTCCGTACATAAAGGTATAATCGAATTACGATATGCCACCGGAAACTAAGGGTACCGATCAAGGAGCGGCAGCGGACAGCGCCCAGAAGGGGACGATACCCGCAGCAGCGATTGAAGATCGTTCGCAATTCATCCGGACGATGGCCAAGGACATGGCCGCGCTCAGTGGAACGAAACTGCCAGCTCCCGCGCCGGTTGTAGCAAGCCCTGCTCCGCCAAAGACGATAGAGACCGTCGACGGGGTGAGCATGCCGGTTGCCGACGCATACCTCGAACAGCAGCAGGCAAAGCGCGATGAGATACAGCCGGAAGTGCTCGACCTTCCGTCGGTTGCAGAAGCGGGACAGATAGTTGGAGGTGAACTCGCTTCAGAGCCACGAGCGATTCCGATCCCGGTCATGCCGCGCCCGAATACTGCCGCAAGCGATAGCGATCGCATGGCGATACTCGAGCGACTCCGACGGAAAGTCGGTGAGAGCGCTGACATGTCTATACAAACCTCAGTAGAGAGAGCACCGGAACCGATCGTTCCGCCTGCAGTGAATGAGTGGCCGGACATTCCGGTACCGGCTCCCGCATTCCAACCTGCTCCCGGAGAGCCCGCTTCCATTAATCGAATGCCGCCGGTCAGTCGCGAGCCGATGGTTCCACCACAACCCGCCGCAGTACCTGATTCCGGTCTGCATACCTATACCTCTGACTTCGCTGAGCGCATCGATACGAAAGGCGCCTCGGCGTTCTCGGTGCTCGCCGCCGAACAGGATTCAAAGCACTCAATGCCTCGGGCTATTAAGATATCGACGAAGTTCCCGACGAGGACAGTGCTCACCATCGGTTCAGGAATACTACTCCTCGTACTCGCCGGTGGTGGGGTCTATGCGACCTACCAGCTCGTTATGAATAAGAACGTCGCGCCGTCGGTACCGCTCGCCGTGCCGACCATCGTCTTTGCAGATGAATACAAGGAACTCTCCGGACGTGGCCCTGATCTCCTCGGAGCGCTCGCAGGCGTTAGCGATGGGGGAGTGGTTGCCGGAAACGTTCTCGTGACCTATGTCACCGAATCGGTATCGGATACGAAGGGAATACCGCTTCGCAAACCAGCTGCCGGAGGAGTACTTATCGAGGCACTGGAACTTCCCGCACCGGACATCCTGCTCCGCAACATCGCTTCAGAAAGTACGGTGGGCGTCATAAGCGCAGGGGAAACACGTCCGTTCTTCGCGCTTCGTGTTGATTCCTATGAACGAACCTATGCCGGCATGCTCACCTGGGAGCCGCTCATGGAACGTGATCTTGCCTCCCTGTACCCGCTCTTCCCTGCAGAGACCGTGGTGGTACCCGTGCCAGCAGTCTCGACATCAACGCCACAAGCTAGTACGACCCCGACGACCCAACCGATCAGCGTTCAGGCGCAGGCACAGACCCGGTTCTCGGATGCCGTAGTCGCCAATCGCGACGTTCGCGTACTGAAGGATACGAGCGGACGCTCACTCATACTGTACGGCTATGCGGACAAAGGAACCCTCCTCATCGCCCGCAACGAAGCAGCATTCGAGGCACTTCTTCAGCGACTGAAAACCAGCAAATAACGGCTGCTGCTGCTCGCTTTTAACGACGCACGTTCGTGTGCTACAGTACGCGCAATGAATACAGAACCGTACCGTGCCGCTCTCGTTGACGAGAAGGCGAACCTTGAAGCAGAGCTCGCAACCATCGGCCGGAGGAACCCAGAGAACCCGAACGATTGGGAAGCCCTTCCGCAGGAGACCGGCCAGGAATCAGATCCGAATGATGCAGCTGACCTCATATCGCACTACGAGGACAACACGGCGATTCTCAAGGATCTCGAGATCCGCTATAACGAAGTGCTCGCCGCGCTCGCTCGAATCGACGAAGGGACCTACGGCGTATGCACCGTATCGGGTGAGATGATCGAGGAAGATCGTCTCGCCGCTGACGCCGCAGCGACTACCTGCAAGGCACACCTGAACACATAGGCGTTGAGATGTAGGAAACTAAAAGCCGCGATAACCGCGGCTTTTAGTTTGTATGAGATTCCCGTCTTAGTTCCCGAATGGATTCTTCGCGCCTCGCACCTCGAAGTGGAGATGGAAGCCGGTTGCTTCACCGGTCTTGCCGACCGAGCCTATCTGCTCGCCGCGAGCTACCGACTGTCCGACAGAGACCAGGTCGGTGCTCATGTGCGAGTACAGCGTCTGCACGTTATTGCCATGGTCGATAACGACGTAGTTGCCGTATCCGCCGTTCCATCCGCCTATGCGAGAGATAATAACGGTACCTCCCGAAGCTGCGTAGATAGGGCTGCCATTCGGGGCAGCGAGGTCGACACCGTTCCACCCATGGATGCCCTGAGAAAGGCGACCTGCCGGTACCGGATTCGCGAATCCGCTCGACGCCGCATTGCTCGTGTCTCCCGTAGGAAGGATGCTGCCCATGGCACCACCCGTACGAATCTTGGCCTTCGCAACCGTCTTCGCCTTAGCGGCTGCCTTCGCGACAGTCTTAGCCGGTGCCTTTATCTCGCCTCCAGGAATGATGATGCTCTGTCCCTTGGTAAGGCCGCTTCCCGCCTCGAGACCGTTATACGAGGCGATCTCGTCCGCATCCGATCCGTAATCCTTCGCGAGGCTCGCGAGCGTCTCGCCTGACGTGATGGTGTGGCGAAGACCGGAGACCGGCAGGATGATAAGAGTGCTTCCTGGAGCGATGGCACTCTTGGCGGTCAGATTGTTCGCCCAGAGTATGGTGTTTACCGAAACGTCAAACATGTCTGCGATATCGGAGAGGGAATCGCCTTCACGGACGGTGTAGCTCGAGATGCGGCCTCCCGTAACGCTCTTGTCGATGTTCACGATGGTCCCGCCCGGGCCGCTATACGCGATAAGGGCCGATCCTCCGGTCGTAAGTATGTCGCCGCTACCCTTGGCAGGGTTCGGATCGGAGTTCGTAGCGGCTTCAAGCAGGTCGATGCTGCTGTCGTGGAGCATCGGGGAGGATTCCGATGCGTTCGTTATTGAAAATGGCCAGAAGGCTCCCGCAGCAGTCGGGGTGAGGGTGATTCCTATCCCCAGAAGGAGGCTTGCGGCGATTAGAGCGCCAGGAATCCAGTATGCATGTCGGCTCGCATTGAGCACTGGGGAGTCGACAAGGTTGAGAGGGTCTGGGATAGAGGAAACAGGGAATATTCAGTCGTTCTTCAGAATACAAAATGGCTTACATAAGCCATCCTTGCGTGTCAGAGGTTCACTCGATGAAGATAGTATAAACGCTGGGCAGGGAGGGTCAACCAGGGCGTTCATGAAGGAAGTGGAGAGCGAAAATAGGGACAAAATGTCAAAAGAGTTGCGTAATACTTGGCCAGAATACACTAGTTAGGAAGGAAATACTGCTCCGCGTTATAGTGACGGAACAATGCAGTACCTTGAGGGCCTTAACGATGCGCAGCGGGAAGCGGTTTTGACCATAGATGGTCCGGTTTCGGTGCTTGCGGGAGCCGGATCGGGGAAGACGAGGGTGCTAACCACGCGTATCTACCACCTCATCCGCGAGGGGGTTCCCGCAAACCGCATACTCGCCGTAACGTTCACGAACAAGGCGGCGAGGGAGATGCGGGAACGCCTGTCGGAACGGCTCGGGGACGCGCCGTTGCCATTCGTGGCTACGTTCCACGGACTCGGCCGCGAGCTCCTGCAGCGGTACGGCACCCGCGTAAACGTCCCGCGCTATTTCACGATATTCGATCGGGATGATTCGAAAGCCGCAATCAAGCAGGTGCTGAAAGAGATGGATATCGATCCGAAGGAGCTCTCGCCTGGGTTCGTTCTCTCACGCATCTCGAAAGAGAAAGGGGAGGGGAACACGCCGGAACAGTTCAAGGAGAAGCACGGGCGGGCGAGCTTCAACTCGAGGGTGGTATCAGAAGTATGGCCCCGCTACGAAGCGATAGTGCGCAAAGAGAAAGCGCTCGACTTCGATGATCTCATATCGCTTCCGGTCCGATTACTACGTGATCACGAAGATGTCCGTGCGCAGGCACAGGAACTCTTCTCGCACGTGCACGTAGACGAGTACCAGGACACCAACGGTCTCCAAGGAACGCTCGCAGGGTATCTGTCAGCGACGCATAAGAACCTGTTCGTAGTGGGAGACATCGATCAGACGATCTATACCTGGCGCGGAGCGACCATCGAGAACCTCCTTGGTTTCGATGAAACGTATCCTTCCGCCAAGACCATCGTGCTCGCGCATAACTACCGCTCGACTAAGACGATCGTTGCGGCGGGGAACCAGATCATCGAGAAGAACCGCAATCGCAAAGAGAAGCATGCGGTAACCGATAACCCCGACGGGGAACCGATACGGCTGTACCAGGCGGGGAATGCGGAACAGGAAGCGCGCTTCGTCGCGCGACAGATACAGACCAGTATCCGTGCAGGAACGAAGCCTGAAGATATCGCGGTATTGTTCCGGACTAACTTCCAGTCGCGGGCGCTCGAAGAAGCGTTCCTCGGAGCGGGAGTGCCGTACAAGGTCCTCGGTACGCGGTTCCTTGATCGCAAGGAAGTGAAGGATGTGCTCGCCTGGGTCAGACTCGCGCTTGATCCGACGCGCGAAGCGGATCGCATGCGCGCCGTGCAATCGCCAACGCGCGGAATCGGGAAAGTAACGCTCGGAAAGTTAACGGAAGGGAAACGAGGGGAATTGAAGCCCGCGGAGCGAGCTAAAGTCGAGACATTCGAGCGACTGGTCGAGGAACTGGCCGACACGGCGAAGGTAGCAATCCCGTCCGCGTTCGTGAAGCTCGTTATCGAGAAGTCCGGGATGGCAGCAAGCCTCCAGAAGGGCGGGGAGGAAGACCAGGAACGACTTGAGAACGCTAAAGAGCTCGCCACGCTTGCAAGTCGCTTCGACATGCTTCCCGGCGAAGAAGGTCTTGCCGCATTCCTCGCTGAGTCCGCGCTCGCCGGAGACCAGGATGAGATGGATGCACCACTAGCCAATGGAGTGAAGGGAGGCGTAACCCTTATGACGGTTCACGCTGCGAAAGGACTCGAGTTCGATACGGTGTTCGTAACCGGCATGGAGGAAGGACTCTTCCCGCATTCAGGTCATGACGACGAGAAGCGCGACGAGGAAGAAGAGCGCCGACTGTTCTATGTTGCGGTTACGCGTGCGAAGCGTCGTCTGTACCTTACGTTCGCGCGTGTCCGTCGCATCTATGGCACCGACTTCTTCTCCGAGCCGTCCTCATTCCTTCGCGACATCGACGAGAGCCTCGTCTCCTATTCGGAAGGCGAGAACGATCCCTATATTGAAGACGTGATACACATATTCTAAGTATGTTTGCGAAGAAATCCCTCGGGCAGAACTTCCTGATGCATCAGCAGACGGCTGACCGTATCGTTGCGGCGGCGGGACTCGCTCCTGGAGATACCGTGCTTGAGGTAGGTCCCGGAACCGGCATGCTCACGCGCGCGCTGCTCGCGTCAGGCGCGCAGGTTATCGCGGTAGAAGCAGATCACGCGCTTATCGAGACGCTCGAAGGCACGTTCGCGCCTGAGATCGGGGAGGGGAGACTGACCCTTTCACAAGGAGACATACGGAATTTCGATGCCGGGTCGATACCAAAACCCTATGCGGTTGTAGCTAATATCCCGTACTACATAACCGGCGAGATCATCCGTCAGTTCCTAACCGCGAACAATCAGCCGAGTTCCATGACCCTTCTAGTGCAGAAAGAGGTGGCTGAACGGATCGCTCGCTCGAAGAAGGAGAGCCTGCTTTCGCTCTCCGTTAAGGCATATGGAACGCCTTCCTATGTATTCACGGTCCCCCGAGGCGCCTTTCGCCCGGCCCCAAACGTTGATTCGGCCGTCCTTCATATTCGGGATATATCCAAGGAATCATTTAGTGATTCCGCCCGTGAAGACCGCTTTTTCGAGGTACTTCATGCAGGATTCGCGCACAAACGGAAGCAGCTGGGCAACAACCTCGAGGACCTTGCGTCGAAGAAAGCAGTTGCGGATGCGTTGGCCGCCGCGGGAATAGCACCGACAGTGCGTGCCGAGGATCTTTCGCTTTCGACATGGCTCGCGCTCGCGACGAAGATATAGCTTCGCGGTGTGCACAGTGCACATACCTTTATAGGTGAAGAGCGGATGAGTCGTGCGTGCTATTATTTTGCTAAGGATTATGGCTCATTCGGCACCGACCATCCGCATCATAGCTGCCTCGTTTATTGCTGTCGTGATGATGGCGGGTTCGTACGTGCTTTCGGGTCCTGTTCCGTTCTTCGGGAACATTCTGGTGGCGAATGCGGAGAACTCGCAGGAGCTTTTGCGCGAATACGCCTCGAAGGATACGGACCAAGATGGGCTCCTCGATTGGCAGGAGGCACTCTACGGAACTGATCCGAACGAGGCTGAGTCGTTTAAGAAGGGCGTGCTCGACGGCGACGCGGTAGCGCAAGGACTCATACAGCCGAAGGTGGAAGTAGCACCGGCTCCTGAGGAAACTGACATCGACTCAATACCCGGAACCGCCGCTGCACCGAACTCGCTCACAGACCGCTTCGCGCAGGCGCTCTTCAAGCAGTACATGACGAATCGGGGATCGACTCCTCCTACAACCGACGAGATTGTCTCATTCGTCGAGGCCGGCGTTCAGAATCTTTCGGAAACCAGCGCCGCACCAGACACTTATAGCGCCAAGGACGTTAAACGGTCAGGTGAGACGGGCGCATCTGCAGCACGCGCGTACGCGATTGCGGCCGAACAGGCGTTTGCGGAGAACACCGTTCCTTCCGATCAGAACGAGCTGGTGTACTTCGGACGTGCGATAAAAGGCGACAACGAGTCGCTCAAGAAGCTCAAGGACGTAGCGAAGGCATACGAGAACATCGCGAACGCGCTCATCAAGATCCCGGTGCCCGACGAGATAGCGCAGTCGCACCTCGCCATCGTGAACGCGCTCATCCACATGGGCGAGATGAGCGAAGACATGAGCACCATGAACGAAGATCCGATACGGGCACTCATGGGTATCGCGCTCTACGAAACGTACGGTGCTCGAGTGGTCGCTTCGTTCGCAGGCTTGAGCGGCGTATTCGAGGCTCTACAGGTCACACCGCTTGAAGGAGTGGAAGGGTACTACATCATAAAGACCGCCCGCGACGCGGCTGCGGCAAATAAATAATATGGACGGCGGACCAACATTCTCGCAGCGCATCATAGCTTCGGTCCTCGGCCTCTCTATCCTTATCTCAGTCGGTACGGTCTCCCTCCCGCAGAAGGCAAACGCCGGATTGCCCGTCATCGACGTCACGAATCTCGTACAGAACACCGTGTCGGCTTTCGCTGACGCTGCCGGCAAGACGAAGGAATTCGTGCTCGACACTCTTGCGTGGCAGGTTATCGAGCTTGCGCGTAAATCGCTCGTGAAGAGTCTCGTGAACTGGATTAACAGCGGCTTTCAGGGCTCGCCTGCATTCGTTACCGATCTGAAACATAACCTGCGAGGAGTGGGGGATGCGGTAGTGTCGCGATTCTTCACTGAGCTTTCGAATCAAGATATAGCAACGACACCTTTCCAGGACAGAATCCTCGACGGTGCGCGTCTCGCGTACTACCTCTCAACCAGCCCGGAATCGTTCTACACAAAGTACCCGTACACCTTGAATCAGGTGAGCGAGGACGACCGCGCATTCCTCCAGGGGGAGTTCACCAAAGGTGGATGGAACGCGTGGATCTCATCAACGCTGAACCCGCAAAATAATCCCTATGCTGCCGAGATGGCCCTCAATCGTTTCATCACCGGCGAGGTTGAGGAAGCGACCGGAAATCGTCTTCAGGAATTCTCCTGGAACCGTGGCTTTATGCAGTGGCGCGGGGACTGCAAGACCGCTCCGACGACAACCACGAGCAACGTAGAGCTCCGAACTATCGGTTCGGGATTAAGTGTCGACGAGAACGGCAACGCCACCGGCAACCTGAGCGAGACGAAGACCGTGTCGCTCGCCCAACAAGACGATTGTTATGACTATGCCGTAAAGACACCAGGTAGCGTTATACATGAGCAGCTCAATAAGACTCTCGGTTCCAACATCGACAAGATTGTTACCGCGGATGAGTTGAACGAGATTATCGGCGCGCTCATGAACCAGCTGATGGGGCAGTTGCTTGGCTCGGATGGGGGAGGAGGCCTCTCAGGCTCGTCACGCCCTTCTTCTGGAGGAGGAGTGTCCCCGCTTGACCAGGCAACTAGCCCAACCCAGACGAATGACGTCACGAAGAGTCTCGGCGAACGTTTCGAAGAAACACTCACCGAGCAGCGCCGCAATATCTCTGATTTCAATGCAGGCTGGACCAGACTCCGCGATGCGGCGGAAGGAGTACGGAGCCGCTGCCCAGGCACGGCATTAACCCTCGGTAGCGAATCTCTTACTCCTGACCAGATCATCTCCAGAGCAGGCGAGAATCTCGTGGCAGGAGCCAATTCTCTCTCGGCACTAGATGCAATCAATGCGAAGATGCAGACAGCTAAGAATGCTCCTGGAGACCAGACCGCGGCCTACGCGACCATATTCGATGAATATAATGGACTCGTGCTCCCGAGCCCAGATGCCTTCGCGCTGGTGAGTCGGGAGTCGGTTGATACGGGAGATGGAGACCCGTCGTCGCTCTATACGCAGCTCACTCGTCTTGCCTCTTCACGATCGTGCTCGATCGACAAAGAATAGAACATGATATCGGGTTTCATTAACGCAGTCGTCGGAGGAGGGGAGTGGCTCTTCGGTATTGTCCTGTACCCGCTCGGGGTGGCGATGCTGGGTCTCGCGAATCTAATTCTCTGGCTCGTAGGTCTCGTATTCAACTGGGCGGTAATCCGGACCGTGTACCAGTTCGGAACCTATTTCGGCACTTCAGATGCGATGCTCGTCGCCTGGGGAGTGATGCGCGACATAGCGAATATTGGCCTTCTCTTTGGATTCATATTCATGGGCGTAATGCTCATCCTTAATGTTGACGGAGGAGGGCATGGGCATGGCGGCGGTATAAGCGCGAAGAAAGCGATACCGCGCTTGATCCTCTTCGCCGTGCTCGTGAACTTCAGCTTGTTTGCTACCCAGGCCATAATCGACGTTTCGAACGGCCTTGCTTCGGTGTTTGCGGAACAGGCAGGCCAGAAGTGTGACCCTTCAGCGCCCGCAGATCCCTGCGTTAACGTGGGAATCTCGGGACTGGTATCCGATCGGGCCGGCATCGGCAGCATTTGGACCGGAGGGGACGGCGTGAACGCAACGAAGCCCCTCGCCTCGGCAATCGTGCTCATCTGCCTCGCGATATTCGTCATGATAACCGCGATGGTGCTGTTGGCAGGGGCAATCATGTTCATCTATCGAGTCGTGGTGCTCTCGCTCCTTATGGTTACCTCGCCGATAGGATTCGCGGGCATGGCCATACCGTCACTCAAGAAGCTTGCCGACGAGTGGTGGAGCAAACTCTTCTCTCAGGCGTTCTTCGCTCCTGCATATCTCCTCCTTATCTTCATAAGTCTTAAACTAACAGAGACGCTCGCACAGGGCTCAAGCGGAAAACTGGGTGAAGCGATCGCGGGTACGGGTGGCGTTGCCGGTGCGCAAGCGGCTGCCGGGAACGTGCAGGTCGTGCTCGTATTCGCCGTTATCATCGGATTCATGATGGCGTCGCTTATAGTTGCGAACAAGATGGGTGCAATGGGTGCTAAGTTCGCGATGAATACGGCGAGCGCGGTTACGTTTGGTTCCGCCGCCCGAGTAGCGAACTACGGTGTCGGCGGCGGCGCGTTTGCGCTCCGACGTCTGCAACAGAAGACCGGCTTTGGCGGTAGGGCAGGGCAGGTCGCCGTGAACCGCATACTGCGTCCGCTCGAGAAGGCCAACCTCGATATCCGCAGGGCAGGCGTGGGTTCTGTGCTCGGAGCAGCCGGAATCACTGCCGGAGCGAAGCCAGCGGAACACGCAACGTTTGGTGACGCCAAGCATCTGTATGAGGACATTAAGGAAGGAAAGGCCGGAAAGGAACTTGAGCGAGAATACCTAGGTGAGGTGAAGAAGCAGACGCTTGAGAAGGAGGCACATGACCAGGAGGAAGGTCATGGCGTAATTGGCGATGACAGTAAGCAGTACTTGGCGTCACTCTCTACCAAACAGCTTGAAGAGCTTCATGGAATCAAGGAAGGTATCGCCTCAATGGCACAGAATCTTACTCCTGAGCAGTTCGAAAGTCTCATGAAGAGCGACAAGCTTGATGAGGGCCAGAAGGGCCAGCTCCGAAAGGGCCGATTTGATGCGATTCAAGAACAACTGACAACGATCAACGACCCTGCCGCCACTCCGGATCAGAAGAAGGCGGCGCAGACGGCTCTTAAGCGCTGGTCAGCGAAAGATCTTTCCGAGCTTGCAAAATCAAACGACCACGCTGGTCTCCTTTCGGATGAGAATTTCGCGGCAAATATCTCTGACGATCAGTTTGATGCTGTCATCAAGAATGACAAGCTTACGGGCGCTCAACAGGGCGCCCTCAGGGATGCCCGCGATAAGCGATTTGAAGGAACGCGTGCCGCAGGAACCATCGGTGGCATGTCCAACGAAGACATTGGCAAGCTTAAGCCGGCAATCCTTGCGCGCGCAGAAGTTCACCAGAATATGTCAGGTCGACAGCTTGCGACAATTGATCCCAACAAACTCAATCCTGGCGAGCTACGAACAGTACTTGGATACCTACGGTCTCTTCCTGCTACGTCTCCGAAAAGAGTGGAGTTCGACGCATTGCTTGCTGCGAATCCAAAAGTGAAGGAACGTTGGGCAGGCATTACAATATAGGTAACTGAACAGTACGGTATGTCGCGTCCTCAAGAACAACTGCTCGCTGCGTATGACGCGGCACCGAAAGCTATTCAAGATACGCTCTCGGATGGTGCTGGCATCGACTTCATGGTCGGTCTTCAGACTCGTTACGGTCTCCATATCGACACTGTCGGTTCGATTACGGAATTGATCCGGGACATGCTTCTTGGGCTCATGAAGCCTGATGATTTTATTGGCGCGCTGCAGACCTTAGGAATCGATACACCAACTGCCACCAGACTTGTTGCCGACCTAAATAAAGAGGTGTTTATGCCGCTTCGAGACGCGATTATGACTGGTGGAGGTAGCGCAATGACTGACGGTAGCGTTCGTGTTCCCATATCGCTCACTACGGTTCCGGTTGCCGCAGCTACTCCTGCGCCACAGCAATCGACACCTGTGTTGCCTCCGCCCGCACTAGAATATGCCGCGGCTCCTTCGCCAGTAACCCTTCCAGGCTCGTCTGTGCCTGCACCGATGCCTGTTCCAGCGCCAGCGCCTGAAGTGGCTCGACAGATACCAGTAATAAGCGAACCGCCCGTGGCCGAAGTGACACCACCCATAGCCCCAGCCCCGGTCTCAGCACCTGCAGTTCCTCTTCAGGTTCAGCATACGGTTTCCACCGTGCAGCCGGCCTCTCCGATCGGCTGGCAGTCTGCTGCATCGGTGCATGTATATATTCCGCACCCTCAAACTCCTCCCGCTCCAGTACCTCATCCTGCGATTATGCAGCCAGAGGCAGTGCCGCAGACGGTTTCCTATACCGAGGTTCCTCCTGCGCCGCAGCCGCCTGTTTTTTCAGCCCCGATCCCGCCCCCGCAGATAGCAACGGTGCCTCCGCCATCACGGTTGCCAGGTTCTGACCCGTATCGCGAACCTATCGCGTAGTGCGATTTCCGTCTTTGTATTGAGGCCCGAGCGCTGATAAGCTTTATCCATGTCCGAACATCCTCCAGCAAATCACGAAGCATCAAGAAGCGAAGGGACACCTGCGACTCCTGGTTCGACTGATCCGGTAGTCCCGCCTCACGATCCGGCAGCGGAAAGCGCTGCGGCTGCAGCACGAGAGAGGCTCGCAGCACATGGCGAAGCCGAACACAGAGCATCAAACGGGGCTCATGGAGCCGCAACCTTGACCGGGAGTTCGCACTCGAGCACGTCTGGCGGAGGCCATCACGGAGAGGGGTTTATGGATAATAAGTGGGTCAAAAGAGGTATAGGTTTTTTTGGAGCATTCTTTTCTATCGTATGGACCGGACTCAAGCGATGGAAAGAGATGGCCGGCGGCGGCGGACATGGAGGCGGAAAGAAGGATGATCATGGCGGAGGTGGTCACGGTCACGGCGGGGGAGGACACCACTAGTTTCAGCTAATCAGATGAAAACGACGGCGCACTCGCGCCGTCGACTGGTATACTGCTAGTAATGGAGTACCAGGTACCGCAGTTCATCGAGGTCGAAGACAAGATATTCGGCCCTTTCACACTTAAGCAGTTCATCTACATCGCAGGCGGCGTCGGTCTCTGCGCCATACTCGTGCTCTATCTCCCGCGCCTAGTCGGCATTCTCCTTGCAATACCGGTTGCGGCGTTCACCGCAGCCCTCGCGTTCTACAAGATCAACAACAAGCCGTTCGTCGAGATCATGGAGGCCGGATTCAAGTACCTCATCGCGGACCGTCTCTACCTCTGGAAGAAAGAGAAGCCGGTAGCATCGACCGTAGCGGCTCCGGCGGCTCCAGTTCCCGAAGATCGTGCGAAGCTCGGCATGACGCGAGGACGGTTGCACGATCTTGCACGCTCGCTCGATATCCAAGATAACCCGCCCGCTCCCGGCCGATAACCGCATGCCCGCACCTAAAACAACTCAATCGTTCGTTCCTGTTAAGGAGGTCCGCAACGGCGTCGTCATCCTAAAGAATGACGGCTATCGCGGCATACTCATGTGCTCGTCGATAAACTTCGCGCTCAAGGGTGAAGACGAGCAGCAAGGAGTCGTGCAGGGTTTCCAGAGTTTCCTCAATACACTCGACTTCAGCGTCGAGATCGTTATTCATTCTCGGAAAACGGATATCCGTCCGTACCTCGCTCTTCTCGAGAGTCGAGCTGGCACTCAGACTACCGAACTCATGAAACTCCAGCTGCGCGAATACGAGCAGTTCATCCGCAATTTCATCGACACGAACGACATCATGACGAAGATGTTCTATGTCATTGTTCCCTACGCACCTAGCGCAGGTGGGGAAGTGGCGAGCGCAATCTCGTTCCTCGGTCGCGGCGGAGCGAAGAAATCAGGAAGCACCGGTCCTGAGGCTTCCTTCGAGGAGCATCGGGTGCAGCTCGAGCAGAGAATGGCACTCGTCGTATCAGGGCTCGGCTCAAGCGGCGTGCGTGCGGTGCCGCTCGGCACGGAAGAGATAATCGAGCTTCTATACCGCTCCTTCAACTTGAGCGAACTCGAAAATCCGATCCGTCTCACCAACGCATAATTCTATGGCACTGCTTGATTTTCTAGGAAAGAATAAGAACGAAGGAGAGGCACCGAGGCCGGCGTCCGTGCTTCCGAAGGATATCTATGCGGAAGGGGAGCTGCAGCTCGCTGACGCTATAGCTCCGGCAGCACTCAAGGTTGGCGCTCGCGAACTCGAGCTCGGCGAGAAGTTCTCCCGCTCGTTCTACACCATTTCATACCCGCGCTTCCTCGTAGACAGCTGGTTCAGCCCGATTATAAACATGGATAAGGTGCTCGATATCGGCATCTTCATCCATCCGGTCGATACCGGAACGGCGCTCCGTGGCTTCCAGAAGAAGGTCGCCGAGATAGAAAGCCAGATCTCCGATAGGGCAGAGAAGGGGCTCGTTCGTGACCCAATGCTCGATACGGCATACCGCGATCTCGAGCAGCTGCGCGACCAACTCCAGCAAGCAGAGGAGCACATCTTCGAGGTGGGCTTGTACCTCACGATATACGGGAACTCGAAAGACGATCTCGACAAGATCGAAGGGGAAGTGCGCGGCATCCTCGACGCGAAGCTCGTGTACACCAAGCCTGCGCTCTTCCAGCAGGAACAAGGCTTCCGCTCCACACTTCCGCTCGCGCTCGATGAGTTGGAAGTGACGAGCAAGCTGAATTCCGGGCCTCTGTCGTCCTTATTCCCGTTCGTCTCCTTCGATCTCACGAGCGATCGCGGCATCCTCTACGGCATCAATCGCCATAACGCGTCGCTCATCCTCTTCGATCGGTTCTCGCTCGAGAACTACAACTCCGTTGTATTCGCGAAGTCTGGTTCCGGAAAGTCGTACGCGGTTAAGCTCGAGGTGCTCCGTTCGCTCATGTTCGGTACGGACGTTATCGTTATCGACCCAGAGCGCGAGTACGAGTTCCTCGCGCAGGCTACCGGCGGACGCACATTTAACATCTCTCTCTCATCCGAGAACCACATCAATCCGTTCGACCTTCCCCCTGTCAAAGAGGACGAGGAGCCCGCAGACATACTCCGGAGCAACATCATCAACCTCGTGGGACTCTTCCGTATCATGCTCGGAGGACTTTCTCCTGAAGAAGATGCGATTGTAGACCGTGCAATAACTGAGACCTATGCGCTCAAGGATATTACCGGGGATGCGGACTTTACCGGTGTCGAGCCCCCGCTTCTCTCCGACTTCGAGAACGTACTCTCCGGCATGGAAGGCTCGGAATCGCTCGTTACGCGCCTCTCGAAGTACACCCACGGCACCTGGGCAGGCTTCATCAACCAGCCGACCAACGTCGACATCAATAAGCAGTTCATCGTCTTCTCCGTGCGCGATATGGAGGACGAGCTGAAGCCGGTAGCGATGTACATCATCACGCACTTCATCTGGAACGCAGTCAGACATGAGCTCAAGCAGCGCCTCCTGGTTATCGACGAGGCGTGGTGGATGATGAAGTCGGAGGATACGGCCTCATTCCTCTACAGCATCGCCAAGCGCGGCCGCAAATACTATCTCGGTCTCGCCACTATCACCCAGGACGTCGAAGACTTCCTCAGGAGCCCCTATGGTAGACCAATACTCACGAACTCTTCGATGCAGCTGCTCCTCAAGCAGTCTCCGACAACCATCGACGTGCTGAAAGAAACCTTCAATCTAACCGATCAGGAAAAGTTCCTTCTGCTTGAGTCAGGGGTAGGGGAGGGGTTGTTCTTCGCGGGATTGAAGCACGTCGCCATCAAGGTTGTTGCGTCATACACCGAGGATCAGATCATCACCTCCGACCCATCACAGCTCCTAAAGATCCAGCAGGAAAAGGATAGGAACGCTGCTGCAGGTACCTAACGCATACCTCCGTGGAAAACGATCGATCCCCGGAAGAAATATTCGCAGAGGCTCGAGCAGAACTTATCGACTGGGCGTTTAGCCGTATACGAGAACTGTTCGAGTCGAAGGATGAGAAATTCGAGGACGAGGATGCCGAGCTTCTGCTTACCAAATTGCCGCCGCGTCCGAGCTTTCCGTTCATTATCCTCGGGGCGTCGATAACCAAGGACATCCTTGATTGGCCGCTCGATCTGAGTCTGATACTCACCGTAGTGGCATTTTTTATCTCGGTCGCCATGGGATTGATCCTCACGTTCTGGTGCATGGGGAAGATAAGCGGGGGATGGTGGAAGAAAGCCCTTATAAAATGGTTGTGGGTGCGTTTTTTCACCATGATGGCCATAGAGATAATCCCGTTCGTACAGTTGGTGCCCGCGAACACCATATTCGTACTCATGGCCTACTATAAAGAGAAAAAGATCGTGAAGTTGTTCGAAGAAGCACTTGAGATACTCCACAAGAATGGCGTCACCGAAATCATTGCCCCTGGTAGGGGTCGATAGAAGGGCAGTACCCACGTCGTAATGGAGGCTATGCCCTGTAGCGGTATATACTAGCTACATGCGCCCGCTCTTCGGCCTCATCCTTGCTCTCGCCCTCTTTTCAGGAATGGCGCCCGGGGCAGCCCGTGCTCAGCTCGATATTGGCGGGGCCGCACCCCTTACGGTAACGCTCAATCCATACTATCCCCGTCCCTATCAGGTCGTGCAGATATACCCTCAAAGTACGCTCATCGATCTTTCCGCAAGCACCGTAACGATTACCGTTAACGGCACGAAAGTGTTTGAGGGGAGCGGCACGGCCGGTGCCGAATTCCAGATGGGAGCGAGCGGTGAGAAGACGACGGTAGTGACCTCTGTAAAAGATCCGACGGGACAGACCTACAGTATTACGCGCGTCATTCGTCCTGCCGAGGTCTCACTTGTCGTCGAGCCTGTTTCAACCGTGCACCCGTTCTATAAGGGAATGCCGCAAGTGGCGTCCCAGGGACGGGTTCGTCTCGTTGCGCTCGCTGATCTGAGGACTTCGCCCGGTGCTCGGCTTCCGAACTCAAGCTTGGTGTACAACTGGCGGCTCGGCGATCAGCTTCTTACCGACGTCTCCGGTATCGGGAAGTCCACCATCACCGCTGACGCACCAGTTCGATACCGTAACGCACCTATTACCGTAACTGTGACGAGTCCCGACAGTACGCTTGTGGGGGAGGCGAGTACGACGGTTTCGCCTACCGATCCCGTCGTGCGTATCTATCGCAACGATCCATTGCTTGGACCTGATTTTGATAACGTCGTCTCGACCTCGTTCTCCATGCCCGACACCGAAGCGACCTTCCGTTCGGTAGCCTACTTCTTTGCGGTTCCACCGACGCTTGCGTGGACGGTTAATGGCTCTACTGCCGGTGCTGATAAAGACATCACGGTACGTGCTACCGGAAACGGGAAGGGGACTGCGCAGCTCAGGCTTTCAGCGAGCGAGCGGTCTCATTTCCAGAACGCGGAGACGCGCACCGCGGTTGAGTTCGGTGCGACCGGCGGATTCCTCGGTATATTCGGTCTATAGTCTATGAAATACATCCCTCTCTTGGTACTCGCGCTCTTCATTAGCACTCCTCTGATTGCGGGCGCTGCGGTCGACACAAGCTTTGTGCCGTTGACCCAGAACGCTCCGTTTCTCGAGGGTCTAGGCAAATCGAGCTCGCTTCCGCTCTTCCTTAACAATCTCTATCGCATCTGTATCGGACTTGCCGCGGTTATCGCAGTGCTTCAAATCATGCGGGCTGGCATCATGTACATGGGTGGAGACAGTTTTACCGAGAAGAAGGAGGCCAAAAACCTCATCGCTATGGCGATCGGCGGGCTCATTCTTGTTCTTTCCCCGGTCGTCGTGTTTTCCATAATCAATCCGGACATCCTGAGCCTCAAGATAGGCGGGCTTGGCAAGCTTGATACGAGTACGACGTCGAACTTCGGGCCATCAGCGGAATTGGGAGATGGGACGTGTTCGGTAACCTGCGCTATCGGGAAGATCTGTAAGAACAAGGCGTGCGTAAAGGCTCCAGCAGGGAGCTGCACCACCATACCGAACGGAGTTAAGGTGGTAACGGCCGCAGAACAGACTTGTTGCGCGTCTCAGGCCGGATGCAAGGTACAGCTATCAACGACCAACGCTCTCAGCGATCCGACCTGCAACTGCACCCCACCAGCGGCTGCAGCAACCTACGGCTGGCGCGGCAAGTTCGAGCCGGACGGCGGAGGCACCGCGACAACACAGCAGCAAGGACCCTTTACCACCCAGGCAGCATGCGACAAATCACTTCAGGAGTGGCCGACAAAGAACAAACTCGCCTCAACGGGCGAATTCCAGTGCGACTGCAGGAAACCACTTAGCCAGCAGACCAACTGCACCTTCTAGATATGAACCGACGAGTACTCATCATCATCGCGGGCGTCATCGTCATCCTCGGCCTCGTTGCTGCGCTCTGGTTCTTCGTATTCGCACCGGGTGCGAAGCTTAACGTTGATGTCACACCATTCACACCAAGCGGTGATCGGGCCCCAGATGATTCAACTGACGTGGGACCAGTGCAGGGGGCAGGGGTCGTTGTGGCTCCGCGGTTGCTTCGCATAACCGATGGTCCTGTTGCTAAGGGTGTGGCGGCCATCTATCTCCCGCCTGTGATCATTTCTTCGTCCGCGACCTCTACCGCAACCAGCAGCCAGGAATCAAAGCCTGCCGAAGTTGAAGTCCGCTACATAGAGCGCCAGAGCGGAAACGTGTTCTCCTTCCTCGTTCACGACCGGCTTCTTACGCGTATTAGCAACCGGACCCTGCCGGGAGTCCAGGAAGCCGCGTGGACCAGCGACGGGAAGCGAGCATTCGCCCAGTTCCTCACGCGCGCTAATGACGGCACCGAGCATGTTGATACGTATTCGCTTCCGACCGACGGCAGCGAGAATGACGGCTACTTCCTGGAACAGAACCTGAGCCAGATCATCGTCCGGGGAACTAGCACCGTCTTCTCACTTTTGCCCTCAAGCAACGGCTCAACAGGAACGGTATCTGCGCCCGACGGGACCGGAACAGCCACCGTCTTCACCTCAGCGCTCGCACAATTACGCGCGAGCTTCTCGGGAGGCGATTTCGTCCTTGCAACCAAGGCGTCCAAAGAGCTCGATGGGTATGCGTTCCTGGTAAGCCGGGCGAACGGTTCGTTCGTTCGTCTTCTCGGCCCGCTCCGGGGACTCACGACGCTTGCGGATCCGACCGGCACCTCAGTCTTGTTCAGCTACGTCGACAAGGGAACCTTGTACACGCAGATCATGAACATAGCGACCCGCACCGTAACGCCGCTTCCGCTCGCAACCATCGCGGATAAGTGCGCATGGGAAGCAGGGGGCAGGGGAGTGTACTGCGGCGTTCCGACCACGCTATCAAAGGCTTCGCCGGACGACTGGTACCAGGGCGCCTACGCCTTTACCGACCGTCTCTGGAGGGTCGATCTCGACACTCGTCTCGCAACCCTTATCGTTGATCCTTTGCAGGTAGGGGATGTGGAGATAGACGCCGTAGCACTGACGGTTGACCGCGAATCGGATGTGCTCATCTTCACGAACCAGAGGGACGGCTCCCTCTGGTCGTACGATCTCTAATACAAAGTACTGAGTACAGAAAAGGCCGCATTTGCGGCCTTTTCTGTACTGTTCTAGGCGGCGGCAACCTCTACCGGCTCGACCTTCTGTTTGCGAACGACGAATTCCTGAACGATGCTCACGAGCGCCGTGGTAATGAAGTAGAGCGCGATCGCGTTTGAGGTGTAGAACGCGGCTACGCCGATGATAACCGGAAGCAGAAAACGCATATTAAGTGCCATGCTGCGTGCGAAGTCTGCCGATAGGTCAGTGCCCGGCTTCTCGGGTTTGGGTGGGACAGGGACCGCGTACCAGATCTGGGCGCCCTGAAGCAGGGCCGCAAGAGCAGCAAGGAATATGCTGGTTCCTGCTACCGAGAAAATGCCAAGGAAGAGGGGGGTTATTACGGACGGCGCCGACACAAAGCCATAGAGCATGGCGGTATCGATAGTAAGGAGGGTGTGGCTGTTGAATACGAAATAGAGCCCGAGCAGTATAGGGATCTGCAGAAGAGCGGTGAATATGCCGGCGAACGGATTGAGTCCGTACCGCTTGTAGAGCGCGAAGGTCTCCTTGGCCTTTCGCTCAGGGTCGTCCTTGTACTTCACCTGTATCTCCTTCATTTCCGGCTGAAGGAGTCGCATGACGCGACCGGTACGAAGCTGCGCGAACGAGAGCGGCATGATTATGAGACGGACGACGAGCGTCGCTGCGATCACCGCGAGACCGACGTCGCCCCCGGGAATGATATCCACGAAGAATATCAGCAAGTTGTAGATCGGAACGTATATGAACGTGTGAAAGAGGGAAGCCATGGAGGACAGTCTACCGTATCTGTCCGAGCGCGCGAACCAGGAGCCCCTCAAGCTCTTGCGAGAGCTCATCAAAACCAAGCTCGGCGCTGCCCGGGCGAGCATACACCACCAGAGACCGGCTCTCGCCGCACCACGGGCCCATCACGGCAAGTATCCGACGCTTCAGCTTGTGTCGGGTAACGGAGAGCTTGGCGACTTTCTTCGATATAACGGCTGCACACCCCCCGCTTACGGCCGTAGGGCGTACCGAAACGGAAAAATGCGGGCTTACGACCCGTTTTTCAGAGCCGTGGAGCGCAAAATGCGCCCGAGTAAGGCGCAGTTTACGTGGAAGCATTAGACGGTGAGCTTAGCGCGACCCTTGCGGCGGCGGCGAAGAAGCACGTTTCGGCCGGTGCTGGTTGCGGTGCGGGCACGGAATCCGTGGGTGCGGGCGCGCTTACGCTTCTTTGGCTGGTAGGTGCGCTTAGGCATGGTATGCACAGGATAGTACCAGGTTGACAGCCCAGCTGCAAGCAAATGCCTCGTTAGGGGGAGGTTCGCTCTTTCTCTGGCGCGCCCGTATAATACGCCCACGATGAACCGACTTGATGCGCGCGAGCTCTGGGAATATGTCCTTACTCAAGTGGAGCTCTCCATTTCGCCGGCGAATTTCAACACCTGGTTCCGTGACAGCTCTATCGTAAAGATCGAAGACGGCATTGTCTTCGTCGGGGTGCCGAGCCAGTTCTTCAGGGACTGGTATCTCAAGAAATTCAACGCGCTCCTGCTCAAGATCATCCGCTCCGTCTCCTACGAGTACCGGAATATCGAGTACATGATCGTGAAAGACGATCGCCGCAAGCCGAAAGAGGTGAAGCGTATCCCGCAGCAGACCACCGAGATGCCGCTCGACGAGTTCTATATAAACAAGAGCGACAACCTGAATCCGCGCTATACCTTCGACTCGTTCGTGATAGGGGACTTCAACCAGCTGGCCTATATGGCGGCAGAAACGGCCATGAAGCGTCCTGGAATAACGTACAACCCACTCTTCATCTACGGAGACACCGGCCGCGGGAAGACGCACCTTATACAAGCCATCGGGAACCAGTATAAGAAGCTGTACCCTAGCCGCAAAGTCTTCTATCTCGCATCGGAGAAGTTCAAGTCGGAGTTCGCCGACGCCATCCAGGCGGGCACCTCGAGCCGCTTCAAGGAGAAGTACCGCCAGTTCGACCTGTTGATTATGGACGACGTGCAGTTCCTCTCTCGCCAGGAGAAGACCCAGGAAGAGCTCTTCCATCTCTTTAACGCGCTCTACGACAACAACAAGCAGATCATCTTCTCGTCCGATAGGGCGCCGGTAGCGATTCCTGATATCGCGGAACGTCTGCGCGGCCGCTTAGCGAGCGGCATGACCATAGACATCGGAGAGCCGGATATCGAGAGCCGCATGGCTATCGTGCGGAAGAAGGCCGCTGCGCACGGCGTGAACCTGTCCGATGAGGTTATCGAATACATCGCTATCTCGATATCCGGCTCGATCCGCGAGCTTGAGGGAGTCATAAACAGCGTCGTCTGCCATACCCAGGTGAAGGGCGTGCCGCCGGATCTTGCTGAAGTGCGCCAGTCGCTGCGCTCGTTCGCACGCCCACAGAAGACCGTGTCCGTGAAGCATGTGGTCTCAAAGGTTGCCGAGTACTACGGCATAGACGAGGAGAGTATCTATGAGAAGACACGCAGGAGGGAGGTGGTGCGTCCTAGGCAGGTGATCATGTACCTGCTACGTGAAGATTTCAGTGTCTCGTATCCGACCATAGGCTCGAAGCTTGGTGGTCGCGACCACACTACCGTCATACACTCGTGCGAGAAGGTGAAGCGGGAGATCCTGGTTGATCAGGAGCTCGCAAAGGAGATTCAGGATATTCGCACGCTGTTGGTATAATTGGGGATATCGTATGTATAACCTTTCTTACAGCACGGGGGCAGAGAAGGGATTGCCGGGGACAGGTCCGGTGCCGCGAGGCACTTGTCCCCAGATAGCAGCAACAACTGGGAGGTTTTCAACAGCATGCGAGAATCTGCAGTCTCGCCTAGCCGAGAAAGTACGGGCGATAATTGAGTTTTCCACCTATCAACACCCCCTTCTTACTCTTCGTATTTCTTATTTATGATACTAACCCTGGAAAAGAAGGTCTTCGCGGAAACGGTGCAGAACGTCGCACGATTCGCTGAGCGCAGGAGCGGAACGCTTCCCGTTCTCGCGGGCATAGCGATCATAGCGGGAGATGACGGTATCAAGTTCCGTGCCACAAACCTTGAGACCGGCGTCGACATGAAAGCCGAAGGCACGATAAAGGAACCGGGTGTCGTAGCGCTTCCCGCCTCAACGTTGCGGGATATCGCCGCCTCTCTTTCGGGGAACGGCACCCTTACACTCGAACACTCCGGAGACACGGTCTCGGTGTCGGGAGGAAGCGGGCGCAGTACGCTCAAAACGCTTCCCTACGAGGATTTCCCTACGCTTCCGCTCCCTGAGTCCGGCGCAGTGTCATTCTCGCTTCCAGGAAGCGTTCTACGAGCTCTCGTTACGTCCGTAATGTCGTATGCCTCTACCTCGAGCGTTCGTCCTGAGCTCGCGAGCGTTCTTATAAGTGCCGAGGGTGGTGTGCTCAAGGCGGTTGCGACCGATTCGTTCCGTCTTGCGGAGAAAAAGATATCGCTCAAGGAGACGATCGCACCCTTCACGATGCTCATCCCTGCAAAGAATGCCGTAGATATCATGCAGGCGCTCCCAGACGAGGACATACGGGTAAGCGTGGATGATCACCAGTGCGCGTTCTTCTGGAGTCGGGGTGTCGTTACGACCCGTCTCGTTGCGGCGAACTACCCTGACTACGCGCAGATAATCCCTAAGACCTTCATCGCCGAAGCGACACTCCTCAAGAAGGATTTTGAAGCCGCGCTCAAGCGGACCGCTATCTTCTCGGACGCATTCCAGAAAGTGAAGCTCGGGTTCGATCCGGGACAGAAGCGTATCTCGCTTTCCGCACAGAATGCCGATGTGGGGGATTCGGACGAAGCGGTCATGGGTGCTATTTCAGGCGACGGCGTCGAGCTTTCCTTCAATCACCGCTACCTGTCCGCCCCACTCCCTTCCATTACGGCTGAAAGCGTGACGCTGGCGGCAAGCGGCATAGGACGCGCCATGGTGCTGCGGGGAACCGGGGACGCCTCGTTCCTCTATCTCGTGATGCCGATGAACCAGTAGAGATCGCGGGAAGAAAGAAAAAGCGCCCCTCCGGGCGCTTTTTCTATTGGCCTCCGATGTCGCTGCCGTCGATTCCAATGCCGGGCGTCGAGCTCGCCGTTGATGTGGCTTGTGCGCCGAACAGGGTCGGCGAACCGTTCGCGAGCCAGGTCTGGATAGGATATTCCCAGTACGCATACTGCGGATCACGGAACGGATTAGCAGGAGGAGGGCCGAGCGGGTTCTCCTTGTCGGTCCAGTGAAGGAGGCTGTGAGCTTGCGTGCCTGCGCCTGACGGAACGTAAATGATACCGCGAAGTGCAGGTGCGGCAGACTCAGAGATGGCGGGCGGCTCGTTGAATACCTCTTCCGGCATTTTCTGAAGTGCCTCGGCCATGAACGCATGCCACATCGGCGCTACGATGTAGCCCGCGATCTCCTTCACCATCGGCGTATTGTTATTGTTTCCTGCCCAGACACCGACGGCGATAGTCGGGGTGAAGCCTACGGTCCAAGCGTCACGGGACTCGTTCGTGGTTCCGGTCTTCGCCGCGACATCGTACTCGTTGAAGTGGAGCGGGTTGTTCGGAGGATACTCAGGGAAGCGTGCCTCGTTATTCGAGAGCATGCTGGATATCTGGCGAGCAACACCCGCATCGATCGCTTGCTGAGGGGCTGCGGTGAACTTCTCGATCACCTTGCCCTTCATATCGCGTATCTCAAGGATGCCGACCGCAGGATTGCGTACGCCGTCATTCGCAAAGACACTGTATGCGCTTACGAGGTCGAGCAGCTTCACTTCAGCGGCGCCAAGCGCGAACGAAAGGCCGTATTCCTTTGCGTCTCCGAGGGTCGTGATGCCCAAGCGTTCAGCGAGTCCGATGACGTTCTTAATACCGGCGAGGTAGAGCGTCTGGACCGCCGGAATGTTAATGGACTGCGCGAGTGCAGTAGTGAAGGTCATTGGTCCACGGAACTTGTCGTCGTAGTTTCCTGGTGCGTAGCAGGGAGGTTCACTGTTCGTGGTTTCGGACGCGGCGCACACTGTCGAGAACTGCGTCGGAAGGTCGAACACCACCGACTCCGGGGTGTAACCCTTCTCAAGAGCGGTCGCGTATACGAACGGCTTGAAGGACGAGCCCGGCTGGCGAAGCGCGATGGCCGAGTTGTAGTTGCCGTCTATGTCCTCATCGAAGTAATCGCGTGACCCCACCATCGCCAGTATCTGTCCCGTCTTAGGGTCGATGGCTACCAGTGCCGCATTCGAGGCGTTGAACTTAGCAGTGTTGGCGGTCGCATAGTCCTTAACGATGGTCTGGGCCGCATTCTGGAGCTCGGCATCAAGCGTCGTTATAACGGAGAGTCCTTCGGTAACAACATCAGGGCCGTACTTCTGTTCGAGCTGTTGCTCGATGTAGAACACGAAGTGCGGGGCAAGGATGGAGTTGTCCCGCTGTCGGCTGAAGATAACCTCGTCTTTCTTGGCGGCCTGATATTCCTCTTCGGTGAGGTAGCCAAGAACTTTCATGCGCGAAAGGACGAGGTCCTTGCGCTCATCGAGATCCTTGCGGTTGTTGCCGTACGGGGAGTAGTAGGTAGGGAGCTGAGGGATCGCTGCAAGGTACGCCGCCTCAGCAACCGAGAGATCCGATGCGGACTTTCCGAAGAATGCACGGGAAGCGACCTCCGCGCCATAGAGCGTCCCGCCGTACGGAGTCACATTGAAATAGAACTCGAGGATCTGGTTCTTCGTGTAGCGCTGCTCCAGTTTCCAGGCGAGCACCCACTCCTGGAACTTGCGTATCAGGTCCTTCCGTCCGGAGAGGATGGTGTTCTTCACTACCTGCTGCGTTATGGTCGAGCCGCCCTGCGCAAACGACTGCGTCTTAATGTCGACGATGATGGCACGGGCGGTCGAGGTGAAGCTTACGCCGCTGTGATGATAGAAATCAGAGTCTTCGATAGCGATAGCTGCCTTTTGAAGATTCGGAGATATCTCGGAGAGAGTGACGACATTGCGCCTGACGTCGTGATTGAGATCGTAGAGGACGGTCTTTCCCGTACGGTCGTAGATCTTCGTCGACTGGGCTACCTTACGGGAATCGAAGGAGTTGAGGTCGGGAATTGGGGTGAGGGCTGCCCACAGAATTCCCGCACCCGCTACGAGAAGGAGTGCACCAACAAGGAAATACGCAACCCTGAGCAGGGGATGGGGATCGGCGAGATGCTTGTGGAGTCCGCCCCGTTTCTTGATTCCTTTCGACATAATGGACCCATGCTATCACGAAGAACGGCCCCATACTGGGGCCGTTCCTTTAGATCTCGTCTTCTTCCTCTTCTTCTACGAGATCGTCGTCTTCAAGGTCTTCCTCGTCGAGCTCGTCCTCATCCTCCTTTTCGATTGGATCTAGAATCTCATCTTCCTCCATATACGTGCATTACGCTTGATTATATTCGCGCGAACGCGAAGCCCTCCTATTTCATCAGAACGGGCGCGCTTTGCAATGCGAGCTACGTGCCCGATGGGGATAGTCGCTGCGAGAGCGAGGCAATGGCTATCGCTATTGCATCGAGCTCGTCGTCGAGTCGTTGTTTTGGTGGGAGCGAGAGCAGTCGGGGAATCATGAGAGCGACCGCTTTCTTATCCGCATTCCCGTATCCGGTTACCGCGAGCTTCACCTGCTGAGGCGAATGTTCCGATACGGGGACGCCTGCCTCGCCTGCGGCCGAAAGAACCGCACCGCGCGCCTCGGCCACCCCGAGCGCCGACCGCTTGTTATTCGTGCTCCAGAATAGGGTTTCTATGGCAACGCGATCGGGTACGTAGGTGCGTATCGCGTCCGCAACGGCATCGTGTACGTGCTGGAGACGTTCCTCGCGCGCGCCCTTTGGCGGAAGTACGCAGTCGCTCCAGACATGGGTGGGGCGCGACGGGTCACCCTCTACAACTGCAAGTCCCATGCGGTCGTATCCCGGATCAATAGCGAGAATCCGCATCGTTAATCGCTCTCGTTATCTTCGTACCCACGAGCGTTCGTATACACGCGCTGGATGTCATCATTCTCATCTATCTGGTCAAATATCTTTCCGAGCGCCTCTTCGTCGGATTCGGACAGGTCCATCAAGGGCTCGTTTGGCTCGAATGCACCACTACCGGATTTCTTGAACGCCCAGGCGGCCGAACCCTGTGCGCCCAACTCAAATCCGTTCTTCGTTATCAAATGCTTGATCTCTTGCGTTGTGCGGTTCGTGTTGTCCGTAAGCGCATCGATGATGATGGCGACGCCGCCGGGGCCGTACCACTCGTACACGACTTGGATAAGTTCACCGGAATCTTTAGAGATGCCCTTGGCGACTGCGCGGTCGATGCTGTCCTTGGGCATGTTTATGGCCTTGGCACGCGCGATGGTGTTCGCGAGACCGGGGGAAGACAGGTTTCCGGCAGCCTTCTTTGATTCAAGAGCGATGAGCTTTGAGAATCTGCCGAACGCCTTTGACTTCGCGCCGTCAGCGACGCCCTTCTGCCGCTTTATCTGTGACCATTTGCTGTGTCCTGACATGCGTTCACTATACCAAAAGACTCTTGAATCTGAGCCCTTGTCTCAACTCGACCTTTCCAAGGATAGCCATGCTACTCTTCTGATATGAAACAATTAGATGCAAAAGCAGTCTGGCTTTTCTTTTGGGGCTCGCTGTTACACACGCTCGTCGCTGCGATTTTCATTGTCATCTGGTCATCGTTCGTGTGGCTCGAAGCACTATTTGTGGTTGATGATTATTTCGATCTTCCGCGCTTCGCTCTCTGGTCAGTTCTGGTATTTGCAGTGCTTGCAGCTCTCACCTACATCTGGGCGAAATACACCTATTACTTCTATCGTTACGAACTGACCGATAAAGGGTTTCGGAAAGAGTCGGGAATAATTTGGAAGAAATATGTGACGATACCGTATTCGAGAATACAGAATGTGGATATTAATCGTGGAATTCTCGCACGCATCCTCGGACTTTCTGATCTACATATCCAGACGGCAGGAGCCAGCGCGTCAGTGTCGAGATACGGTACCTTCGGCGCAGGAGCTGAAGGCAGGCTGCCGGGAGTCACCAGAGCGGACGCAGAACTGTTGCGTGATGAGCTTGTTGCGCGAGCAAGCGGCACAACTGGCCAGGGACTGTAAGCTCAAGCTTTCAGAAAATTTAGGTAGTCCTTTCCTTTCTGTGTAAGGATGCGGCCGCGCGGAGAACGTTCAACGAATCCGAGACGAAGGAGATACGGCTCGTACACGTTCTCGACAGTGTCCGGGTCCTCGTGGAGCGAGGATGCGAGTGCGCGGATGCCGGCAGGACCGCCCTTGAAAGAATCCCTGAGCGCGGTGAGATAGCGGCGGTCGTCTTTCGTAAGACCCAAGGTGTCGATGCCGAAGAGCTCGCATGCGAGATCCGCTACTTCAGCTGAAAGAGCGCGGCCTTCCACTTGCGAATAGTCGCGCACACGCTTAAGAAGCGCGTTCGCAACGCGAGGGGTTGCGCGACTGCGGCTCGCTACGCGCTCGATAACTTCGTCAGGTGCTTCGAGACCGAGTACGCTTGCTGAACGCTTGATGATCGACTTCAGGTCCTCGTGCGTATAGAAATCGAGTTGATACACGCCACCGCCGAAGCGAGAACGAAGCGGAGAGGAGAGGTGCGAGACGCGAGTTGTAGCCCCTACGAGCGTGAATGGGGGGAGTGCGAGCTCTACGGTACGTGCGGATGGCCCCTTTCCGAGGATGATGTCGAGCGAACCAGACTCAAGAGCCGGGTAGAGGAGCTCCTCCACCTTCGGCGAGAGCTGATGAATCTCGTCGATGAACAATACGGTGCCGGGCTCGAGGTTCGTAAGGATGCTCGCGAGGTCCGCGGCCCGCTCGATAGCGACGCCGGAGGTAGTCTTGAGTGGCGCATCGAGCGAGGTGGCTATGAGGTGAGCGAGGGTAGTCTTTCCTACACCCGGCGGACCATAGAAAAGGATGTGCTCGGGCATGTCCCCGCGCATCTTCGCCGCCTCTAAAACCACGGAAACATTGGCTTTTACGTGACCCTGGCCTACATAGTCGTCCCACACAGAAGGCCTGAGCGCGGAGTCCAGTGCTTGGTCTCTGAGGCGGGGGAGTTCGACAGGGGTTGACATAAGATTCGACTGTGCTAGCATTCTATCATATCGGCTCCTTCATACGGGCCGAATTCTCTTTACATCGTGCGCATGACCCTCTAGGCAAGGCTTGACGGCTTCAGGGCGTTTACCCAAGGACTTTCTGGTACCGCGCTTGTTCGCGGAGCGCTGGAATCATCCTCAGGCTACTCGTTCACCTTCCGCTTGCGGAAGGAGTGCCTGGAGGGTTATGCGCGGGAGATAAAGATATGAAAACCGCACGCGAAAGCGTGCGGTTTTCATATTCCCCGCGACCTTGCTAGTCGCGGGGAATATCAACCACCTTCAGAACCTCGTCGAGCGACGTGGTGCCATCAATCGCTTTAAGCACGCCGTCCTGCGCCATGGTGAGGAATCCCTGGCGACGAACCGACTTCGCTATCTCGCCCTCGCTCGGGTTGTCCCGCAGGAAGGTACCGAGTTCTTCGTCCATGAATATCGCTTCGTAGAGACCAACGCGGCCCCGATATCCGGTTGTAACCTCGTCCTTAGGGTCTGGTACCCAGACCGTGTCGAGGGAAGCGGGGAGCAGGCTCTTATCTTCGACAGTTGAGAGTATCTTCTCCATCGTCTTCTTCTGCTCGTCGGTAGCGGGCACCTGTTTCCTCGCCTCAGGATCAAGCTTTCGAACGAGGCGCTGCGCCATGGCTACCGACACCGCAGAGGCGAACGTTTTAGGGTCGACGCCGAGATCAACCAGGCGCGGGAAGGTTCCTGCCGCGTTATTGGTATGAAGCGTCGAGAACACGAAGTGTCCGGTAAGTGCTGCCTGTACGGCCGTGTCTGCCACCTCACTGTCGCGGATCTCGCCAACCATGATCACGTCCGGGTCCTGACGAAGGACTGAACGAAGTCCTGACGCGAAGGTGTAGTGCTCTCCGTCAGCCTGTGTCTGCACGATGCCGGGAAGGTGGTACTCGACCGGATCTTCGATGGTGACGATCTTAACTTCCGGCGTATGAATACGCTTGAGGAATGCGTAGAGCGATGTCGTCTTTCCGGAGCCGGTCGGTCCGGTTGTGAGCAGCATGCCGGTCGGGCGTGTTATTTCCGTCTCGAGGCGGGCAAGCAGCTTCGGCTGTATGCCGAGCGACTCGAACGTAACGCCAAGCATGCTCGGGTCGAGGATACGCATAACGAATGATTCGCCATAGGCGCCCGGGATGAGCGAGGTACGTATCTCGACTTCGGCGCCCGAGACCGGGACGGTAAAGCGTCCATCTTGTGCGCGATTATGCACATTCAGCTTGAGTCCCGACAGGAGCTTGATGCGGGACGACATGAGCTGGTACGTGTGCGGGTCGAACGAGTATGCGTCGGTGAGCTGACCGTCCAGGCGCAGACGAAGCCGAACGTCATGTTCTTCCGGTTCGAGATGGATATCAGATGCGCGCATGGCGAACGCCGCTGCGAGCACGAACTCGAGTACCTTTGAGACTTGTGCGCGCTGCTTCGCGACGAGTGCGCTGTCGATGCGGGCGCGGAGCGCGGGAAGGTTGATGAGTTCCGCGCGCAGTGTCTCGAGCTCGCCACCGGCGATATCGAACACGCCTGCGTGGCTCTCGGTCGCGAACGAAAGTTCCTTATAGCGCTCATAGCCGCGCTCGAGGCTATGCCTTGAAGCGAGGAATCGCGAAAGGATGAAGCCCTGGGCCTCAAGTGCATGCTCAACCTGTTCGAGCAGGACATTACCCGGACTGCGCATCGCTAGTGAGAGATGCTTCCCGCTCTTATCGAAGGCGATAACCTCCGCCTCCCGGGCTTCTTTCTCAGGGATAAGCCGAAGCGCGTCCACGTTCACGGGGATGATTCCCAGATCGGTGTACGCGATGCCGTACTTCTCGGAAAGTACGCGAACGAGATCCTCTTCCTCGCTTGCGCGCAGCGAAGCGAGCTTCGCGTCTTCTGCTTCGGTATCAAACTGCTGCATGAAGCCATAATACCGCACCGTGGGCGACAGAGCGCACTGCTTGGTACAATGAATGGCATGGAACCCTCCGGCCGAGCGCTCATAAATCTGGATGAACTCGAGCAGGAGGCGGAGCGATTTACTCGCACGCTCTTGCCGAAAGCGGACGCGGCGACACTCGTAACCTTTTCAGGCGAGCTCGGCGCAGGGAAGACGACGTTCGTACAGGCGATAGCGCGATTCCTTGGCGTTCTCGACCCTGTCACGAGTCCGACGTTCGTACTCGCAAAGACGTACCTGCTTCCCGAAGGGAACTCCTTCGAGCGCCTCGTGCACCTCGATGCCTACCGGCTTACGGAGGAGAACGGCCTCGCCACCACTGGATTTCAGGATCTCATCACGGACCCATCGAACCTCATTCTCCTCGAATGGCCGGAGATGGTGAAAGACGAACTGCCGCAGGCCGATGTCGCCATCTCGCTTGAGGTCCGTACGGACGGCACCCGCCACATTTCCTATGCCCACTAAAAAAGTTTCTACCGGAAAGACACGTCTCGTGCTGCTTGATGCGCACGCGATCATTCACCGCGCGTACCATGCCCTTCCGGAATTCACCGGACCTGATGGCGCGCCGACCGGAGCCCTCTACGGACTCTCGACGATGCTCGTGCGGATAGCGACTGATCTTGCGCCGGATTACATCGTGGCTTGCTACGACCTGCCGAAGCCGACCATCCGACACGAAGCCTATGCCGAGTACAAAGGATCCCGATCGAAGATAGATGATGCGCTCATCACCCAGCTCGGAACATCCCGTGATGTGTTCAAAGCGTTCTCGATACCTATTTATGAACGCGAAGGATTCGAGGCCGACGACATTCTGGGAACCATAGTAAAAATGCTCAAGAAGGACAAAGACACCGAGATCATCATCGCGTCAGGGGACATGGATACCATGCAACTCATTGATGAGAAAAAGGTCCAGGTGTATACGCTCAAGAAAGGGCTTAACGACGTCATTCTCTATGACGAGCAGGCAGTCATCGACCGATACGGCTTTCCGCCGGAACTGATCCCGGATTGGAAGGGTCTGCGCGGAGACCCGTCCGACAACATCAAGGGCGTCCCCGGCATCGGCGAGAAGACGGGCACCGAGCTCGTGCAGAAGTTCGGCACGATGGAGAATCTATACAAGGTTATTAAAAAGGATGAGCAGAAGCTGCTCGATGCGGGCGTTAAGCCCCGCATTCTCGGGCTCCTCAAGGAGCACGAAGAGGATGCACGTTTCTCGAAGTCACTCGCTACCATCCGCGACGACGCTCCCATTGCGTTCAATCTTCCGGCGAAACTATGGCGTGAGACCGTAATGCTGGAGAAGCTCTCGACACTCTTCGACGAGCTCGGGTTCCGGTCATTGAAACCGCGTGTCCGCACGCTACTTGGAGGAGAGGACAGTGACGAAAGCGAGGACGAAGACACTGTGGAGGAAGTGATGGAAGACGTTGAGCCGACCCGGCTGCAGGAGGCATGTGTAATGCTCTGGCTCTTGTGTTCCGAGTTCACGAACCCGACGCTCGATGATGTGCTCGCGTATACGAAAGCAAAGAGCTTTGATGAGGCGTACGCGACACTTGAGAAAGGCCTCGCTTCAACCGGCAGGCTTAAAGAGCTGTACGAGACCATGGAGAAGCCGCTCATTCCCGTACTCCGCGCCATGGAGAAATGCGGCGTCCGCATCGACCGCGCGATGCTCGAGAAGCTCCGGAAGGAGTATCGCGCGGAGCTCGAGAAGATCGAGAAGGGTATCTACAAGATGGCGGGGCGAGAGTTCAATGTAAGCTCGCCGAAGCAGCTCGGCGACGTTCTGTTCGATGAGCTCGGTCTTGCCGCGAAAGGACAGAAGAAGACCGCTACCGGCCAGCGCTCGACGAAGGAGTCGGAGCTCGAGAAGCTGCGCGAGGCGCACCCGATAATCAGCGAGGTGCTCAAGTATCGCGGACTTCAGAAACTGCTCGGTACCTACATAGAAGCCATCCCGCCGCTCCTTGATGAGCAGGATCGCCTCCATACAGAGTTCCTCCAGACCGGAGCAGTTACTGGGCGCATGGCGACCCAGAACCCAGGTCTTCAGAACATTCCGATACGCACCGAGCAGGGGCGCGCGATTCGACACGCGTTTATTCCAGCGGACGGCTTTACGCTCGTCGGACTCGACTACTCGCAGATCGAGCTCCGGATCGCCGCCATCCTCTCGAAGGACGAGAAGCTGTCGGACATCTTCCGTTCCGGCCGCGACGTACACCGGGAAGTGGCCGCCGCTGTCTTTGGTGTGGAGCCGTCCGCCGTCGATCATGAGATGCGCCGCCGCGCGAAGATCATCAACTTCGGTATCCTCTACGGTATGGGCGTGAACGCGCTCAAGGCACAGCTTGGAACGAGCGCTGCCGAGGCGCATCAGTTTTATGACGATTATTTCGTGACCTTCGACACGCTGGCCAAGTATCTCGAGTCGACGCGCGGCTTCGCGCGCAAGAACGGCTTTACGGAAACCATGTTCGGTCGGCGACGACAGTTTCCGGAAATGAAGTCGACGTTGCCGTATGTGCGCGCACAAGCGGAGCGCATGGCTATCAACGCGCCGATACAGGGCACGCAAGCCGATATCATCAAACTCGCCATGGTGCGAATCGATGCAATGCTTCGGGAAGCTAAAGCCCTCGACGACGCGCATCTCATGCTCCAGGTGCATGACGAGCTCGTGTTCGAGATCCGGAAGGAGAAAGCGAAAGAGCTCGCGCTCAAGATCGAGGAGATTATGGAGTCGGTACTTACGCCCGAAGAAACGAACGGTATTCCGCTTCTCGCGGAAGCGAAGGTGGGGCCGAGCTGGGGCGATCTCGAACCGTTATGATCTACCTCTTCCACGGAACCGATGCAGGAAGAGCGCGTGCCAAAGCGTTCTTGTGGGTAGCTGCCGCGCGCACGAAGGCGCCGGACGCTGCGTACCTCAGGCTTGAAGGCGACAGCCTTTCTGAAACTTCTATTCGGAATGCCATAAGCGCGCAGGGATTGTTTCATACCAAATCACTCGTGCTCATCGATGATCCGTTCGCGGACGCAGAGACGGGAGAGATCGTGCTCTCACTACTTGATGAGCTTGCAGCAAGCGAGAATCCCATCGCTATCGTTGCTCCGAAGCTACTGGCTGCTCGCGCGAAGAAGCTCGAAGCGATCGCTACGAAAGTATTCAAAGAAGATGCTCTACCCAAGCGCGAGCGCGGATTCAATTCGGGACTCGTTAACGCGCTCGCCGCTAAAGACGGTCAGGCGCTTTGGAAAGAAATCGTGAAAGCAGAGCGGCAGGGTGACGCGCCCGAAGCGCTTCACGGCCTTCTGCATTGGAAAGCACGCGACCTAATGCAGAAGGGGAGTACGAAATGGGGCAAGGATGGTGCTCGCGCTCTTTCAGTATCTCTCATCGAGCTCCTTTCCGACTCACGTAGCGGCGATTTACCGCTCGGCCCTGCGCTGGAGCGCTTCGCACTATCGTTGTAGTGCGCCCACTTGGATTTGAACCAAGGACCATCTCCTTAAAAGGGAGTTGCTCTACCAACTGAGCTATGGGCGCATTTCTTTTGCTGCGCGGTATTTATACCTCTAATAGGTATAGAGGTCTACGGTAAGGCCATTCTCATCGAGCAGCTTCACCGCATCCCTACTCGATTTCCAGAGCTCAACCTGTTTCCGGTCCTTCTCGTGCTCGAGATATATGTGCCAGGTCGTGCCATAGAAATCGCTCTCGTAGCGGTGCGTGTCAACGCATCCGGCATACGAGAGCTGATCATCAACCAACCGTCTGCACGAGGAAGACAGGCCGGAGCTTTCTCGTGGAGTGGTGCAGGACGGTGTGCTCTGTACGAGCTGATAGCACTTGTCGTCCTTCAGCTCGTTCCCGGTGAAGTAGCGATCGAACTCATCAACCGCGGACGGACACGAGGTCTGTATCGACGGTACGAACTTCTGGCTCTTGGCGAGGTAGCCCGCGCACTTGTTCTCCTTGAACGAGTCGCCGATAGGGGACTCACCTGTTACGATCGCTGCTTCCTCGCCGGGAGCAAGGACTATCGGCGCAAGATCGTTCACGCCGCTTTTCTTTGGAAGGACCGCCCCCCAGGGAATGTCTTCGCCGCGACCGGACGCTCCCGAGACCAAGCGCCATCCGGAAATCGTCACGGGAGCCGACCCGGAGTTTCGGATCGTCACATATTCCTCGTCAGCGCGCGTCGCTCCCGCACCGGACGCGCTGCTCACCGTTACCTGTCCCTTATACGGAGACGGATTCCCGAACGCGCGGATCTCTGATGAGGAACGCTGGAGTCCCGCGAGGCTGTTCTCGATTGCCGAGAGACCGGTGATATTCGCCCAGATGCTGTTGTTGTCTGGAGCATCACCATATCCCTGCTGAACGGTATCGACGTTTGTTATCGGCGTAATGTACGGGCCGGCAAAGGATATCGGCTTCGTCGGTCCGCCGCTCGCGTACCAAAGGATAAAGAAGAAGGCGATGATGCCGAGGAAAAAGAATGCATCTCCTTTCATGAGGTAATAGTAGCAGTTAGCGAACTATCTTTTCGAGCTCTTCACGTACGACCCCCGCATCGCTCCATGGTGTTTTCACGCCGTTCGCTTCCATAAGGTAGGGGTCCGTTCCTTTTCCGGTTACGAGCACGACGTCTCCAGTACGCGCGCTCGAAAGTGCGTGCGCGATCGCTTCTCGCCGATCCATGATGATGGTCGGTGTTTTTTGCTTCATACCCTTGGCCATCATGCGGACGATAGCATCGGGATCTTCGTCATACGGATCTTCGTTCGTGAGGATAACCTCGTCGCAATACTCTTCGGCAATACGGCCCATTTCCGGTCGCTTCCAAGTATCGCGCCCGCCGCCGGTGTTCCCGAGCACACAGATCTTTCTCTTATTCTGATATGCCTCATACAGCGCCTTGAGGGAGTCAGGGGTGTGCGCATAATCAACAACGGCCACGAAGTCCTGTCCCGCCTCGATACGCTCCGCGCGGCCGGGAATAACCGCTAGCTTCGCAAGCGCCGCGCTCGCTTTCTCGATAGGTACGCCGAGGAAGCGACTAGCTTTAACGGAAGCCAGCGCGTTCCGGATGCTGAAGTCGCCCGGGTGAGGGAGGGAGAACCGGACATCGTCGTACGTAAACGCGACGTGATCGTATGCACGCTCTATATCCTGCGCATCCGCAAGCGAGAACGAGATCTTCTCTTCAACCGAAAGCGCGAGAAAGCGATCCGCGTACCGATTGTCGGTGTTCGCGATTATGGCGCGCGGCCGCTTCGGTGATCGCTCCATCGCTTTGCCGATACGGAGCTTTGCGGCAACGTACTGCTCCATGCCGCCATGGGATTCGATGTGCTCGCGTTCGAGATTCGTGAACACCAGCGCATCCATTGAAAGGAGGAGATGTCGGTACTGGAGCGCGGCTTCGCTTGTTATCTCGATAACGGCATGCGTGCAGCCTTTCTCGACGGCTTCGCCGAGTAGCTTCTGGATAAAGCCGCGACCAGGGAGAGTCATCTTATAGAGATTCGGACGGGTCTCATCTCCAACCTTGAAATGAATCGTGCTTGAAAGGGCTACGGAATGTCCCGCTTCCTCGAGGATTGCTACCAGCATCTCGGAGACCGACGATTTGCCTTTGGTCCCGGTTACGCCGATAACGGTGAGCTTATTTGCTGGGAAGCCATACTTGAGCGCGATGAGTGCGGTCCACGCAAGATGGTACGGAGCCAGCAATGCCCGATACACGCGACGGGGAAGGAGAGACTCGATCAATCGCTTAAGCGTACCCATACCTAACGAGAGGAGGAGAGCGCTGCCTTAAGCCGGGCGTCAGTTCCGGTGATGGCTTTGGGAACTGCGGCAACCGCTTTCCTCGCCTCCCGATCCGTGTACCCGAGCGCGACGAGCGTATCGAACACCTCGCCGTCGGCATCGTCATGCACTTTAGTTGAGCCACCCACCTTTTCCGAGAGTTCGACGATCAGTTTCTCGGCAGCCTTCTTCCCGAGGCCTATGACACGGGTGAGGTAATCGAGATCGCGCGCAGCGATCGCGCCTTCCAGCGCTTCGCGAGGAGCGCGTTTGAGTATGGAAAGGGCGGTCTTCGGTCCGACGCCCGAGACCTGAAGGAGAAGCTCGAAGAAACGCCGCTCCGCTTCGTCGGGGAAACCGTAGAGGTCCATACCGTCCTGCTTTACGGAGAGATAGGTCATCAAGGTTACCTCGGATCCGGGGAGGACGGTCTCGGGTGACGCCATGTTCACTAGTACGCCCCATCCGGCGACCTCGACGATTATCCCGGTAGGCTCGTGACTGAGTACCGTACCCCGCAGCTGCCGTATCATGTGCTCATCGTACCATTTCAAGCAGCAAGCTTGCGATTAGCCGGTTTGGGTAGTACTATTCGGCACACATGGCAATCACGAAATCAGCAAAGAAGGCGCACCGCGCATCTCTCAAGAAGCACGTTTTCAATGTGCGCCGCAAGCGCGCCCTTACGGAGACTACTAAGGTAGTGAAAAAGGCTATCGGAACCGACGTTAAGGAGGCGGAGAAGTCTCTTTCGGCGGCATACAAGGCTATCGATAAGGCAGCGAAGGGCGGCATCATCAAGAAGAACGCGGCGAGCCGCAAGAAGTCCCGCCTCGCGAAGGCGATCAAGCGCGCTTCAGCATAAGGGCACAGAAAGTAAAAACCCGGAACGCTCGTTCCGGGTTTTTACTTTCTGTGCTCCTGGCAGGAATCGAACCTGCATCGGCTCCTTCGGAGGGAGCTATCCTATCCATTGAAAGACAGGAGCATGTCTCCCTTATATCATTTTCGGTGCTCTTGGATGGAATCGAACCATCATTTTAACTTCCGCAAAGTTATGTCCTATCCATTGAACGACAAGAGCGTAACAGGACTCTACCGTTTTCGGGCCCTAATCGCAACCGAAGCTACAGCCGAAGCAGTTCGATGATGCGATCGACGAGCGACTCGTCATGCTTGCCTTCCTCGACGTGCCGGACGAAGAACTCATAAACCTCCATCGGATCGGGACCTACGATAGGGATAAGGAGGTGCGGCGCGAAGATGCGCGACGTCTTAATCGAGAGCGCGGTTGGGAATGCAGGATCAAGATACTCAAGAATCGAGAACGATAGGATGTGCTCGTAGGTATAGAGGTTCTCGTCGATCATCACTCCTTCGTCAGTTACCCGGAACAGATGCGTTCTTGGGTGCTTGGCAACTGCTATCGCAAGCGTGCCGGATGCTGCGAGAACGAGCAGTGCGAGGATGACGTTTCCAAACAGGATGCTCGTTATAGCGATAGCAACCGCGATGATACCGAGCGCCCAATACCAATCAGCACCTTTCTGCTCGAAGGCGTATTCGGTCGCTTCCCATTCGAAGAAAACTGCGCGAGCCATATATAAAGGAATGATAGCACTCGCGCACCCCTAGATTCCTGAAACTAACACTGTATCGTAGCGGAGAGAGTGGGATTCGAACCCACGAGACCTTTCGGCCTGGCGGTTTTCAAGACCGCTCGTTTCGACCGCTCACGCATCTCTCCGTATCTTGGCGTACGGTGGGGAGTGTAGCACGGAGGGCGGCGTACGTGTACGATTTCAGCATGCGGTATCTCGGCATCGATTTCGGCTCGAAGAAAGTAGGCCTCGCGCTCTCGGATGAAGCGGGGCAGATGGGCTTCCCGCACGGCATCATGCCGAACGACGGGCGTCTTATCGACGAGATCCTCTCGCTCATCGAGCGCAAGGAAGTGGGTGCGGTGGTGATGGGGGAGTCGCTTGATTTCGCAGGGAACGAGAACGCCATCCACAAGGAAGCGAAAGCATTCGCGCAGCTGCTCGAGCGCCGTTCTTCCATTTCAGTCTCCTTTGAGCCGGAGATGCTCACGACCCAGGAAGCAAGACGCGGGTTCGACGGACTCCGGCCTTCAGGAGCGGGACGAACCGAAGTAGACGCTTCGGCAGCAGCGCTCATCCTTACCAGTTTCCTTACCAAGCAGCATGGATAAGCCTCGGATATCGATAGATGAGTTCGCGAAGATAGAAGTGAAAATTGGGACCGTGAAGACAGCCGAGCGTGTCCCTGAGACGGAGAGGCTCCTGCGACTAACCGTCGACTTCGGTGAAGAGGCCGGTCCGCGTCAGATCGTATCCGGTATCCAGGCATACGTGAGCGAGCCTGAGGATCTCGTGGAACGCCAGCTCGCGTTCGTTACGAATCTCGAACCGAGGACCATAAAAGGATTGGAGAGCAACGGCATGTTGTTTGCGGTCGGGGACGGAGATACGTTCGCATTCGTCACGACTGACCGTTTGGTTCCACCCGGTACGAGCGCGCACTAGTTTTCTTCAGTATGTTGGCGCGTGGGTCCGCTGCGCGCGCTATACTATCGACATCATCATGCCGAATGTCCTTTCTCGTTTCTTGCGTATCGAACTCGCGCCACCGCGCTATCTTACGCTGCCTACCGCAGGCATCGACATATCAGCGAGCGGCGTGAAGCTCGCGCTCCTTAAGGAGCATGTGGGCGGACTGAAGCTCCATGCGTACGGCGAGGAACGTCTTGCACCGGGTGCGGTAACAGGCGGCGAGATAACCGACCGACCTGCAGTCCTGAATGCGCTGCGCGCGCTGACCAAAGAGAATCGGATCCAGTTCGCGAATATCGCGATGCCGGAATCAAGGAGCTATCCTTTCGAGGCGAGCGTACCGGGACGGACGATCTCGGAATGGAAGACCGCCGTTGAGGGGCATCTTGATGAGTTCGTGCCGCTCCCCCCGGCGGAAGTAGCATTCGATATCGCACCGGTCGGACTTCCGGGTGAACTGATGCCGGTGGTGGGGGTAGGATACGCGCGCCGGGTCATCGAAGAGACGCTCTCCTTGTTCGATGAGGTGGGAATCGAGGTGCGGTCGGTCGAGAGCGAGACGTTCTCCGTACCGCGCGCGCTCCTTCCGCATGGCGATACCGAGACCGTGCTCATAATCGACATCGGACGGACCACCACAAAGCTGGTCATCGTCAGTCGTCGTATCCCGCGCTTTGCAACGACGCTCGATATCGGCGGGCATGCGCTCACACTCGCCGTACAGAAGCACTTTGGGGTAACTGAGGAAGAAGCTAAGCGCGTGAAGGCGGAGCGGGGCCTAGTGAGCGGGGAAGCGAATGACGAGTACATTGCCGCGATGCTCTCAACGGTTTCCGTTATCCGCGAGGAGATTGTGCGGAGGCTCGAGTATTGGCAGACCCGAAGCGCGGGAGACGGGTCACATGAGCCGGTAACACGCGCGATACTGGTGGGTGGGAACGGCACGATCCGCGGACTCTCCGAGTATCTCGAGACGAGTCTTAAGATACCGGTCGAGCTCGGCGACGTGTTTGCGAACCTCGCGTCCCGCGATCACTGGCTTCCGCCGCTCGATTATCTCGAGTCGCTGGCCTATGCGCCCGCTATCGGGCTCGCGCTCCGTGAATACGTACCGTAGTTATGGCTCTTGAACTTACCAATCTTCTCCCGGCAGAGCGCGGACGTGCGCTCCGGAAACTGTATTTCCTGCGACTCATGACGGTCGGCGTGCTCGTCCTTGCGGGCGTCGTGATAATTCACGGCGTCTTCTTGCTGCCATCGTACTTGTACCTCGGAGGTCAGGTACGGGAACGACAGGAGTTGGTCGACACGCTCTCCGCTTCGCTTGCAGGAGACGAAGAGAAGCAGGTGAGCGCGCGCGTCCTCGCACTCGCGAAGGACACGAAATATCTGGCTAAGCTTGAGACGACGCCGGCAGCGAGCTCCGTTATTGCGGCTATTCTCAGGGTGCCTCATCTGGGTATCACGCTTTCCGGGTTCACCTACACTCCTGCGAAAGATAAGGCCGAGGCGCGTATGACCCTTACGGGAATGGCGACCACGCGTGAAGCGCTCCGGAGCTACGAAGCGGCTCTCGCGCGCGAGCCGTATGTGTCTGCTACGGACTTGCCGATCAGCGCGTACGCGAAAGAAAGCGATATATCATTCACCATAACCCTTACGGGTTCCTTGATGCCATGAGACGCGCAGCTTTCATACAATTCATACTGGCGGTCGTGCTCCTTGGCTTGCTCATCGGTGCCTATGCCTTCTGGTATAACCGCGTAAGTACGATGAGCGCTACCGCAAGCAAGCTCGCTGTCGACATACAGACGAAGAGCCAGGAATCTTCGCGCATCCAGGCTGCCAAGGCCGCGCTCTCATCGCTCGGCGAGGAAGAGGCTGGCATACGTCAGTATTTCGTACCCGCCAGCGGTATCGTGCCGTTCCTTGAATCCCTTGAGCAGACGGGCAAGGGTTTCGCCGCTGATGTCGAAGTCCTGTCGGTTGCGGCGAATCCCGCTAAGAACGCCGGCGTAGATCGAGACCACCTCTCACTCTCTCTCAAGATCACCGGCCCGTTCGATTCGGTTATCCGAACGCTCGGGGCGATAGAGTACGGTCCGTACGACAGCGTGCTTACGAGTCTTACGTTCGATACGGCTTCCGCTGGAGCAACTACAACCGCCTGGTCCGCCGCCGCAACCTTCGATATCGGCACCCGGCCCGCGGACGCCCCATAACCCTTATGAAAATTCCTTTTGACACAAGCTCCATTCTCCGGCGATTCAGCTACGGAGAACGCATGCATCCCGCGCGAGATTGGTTCATGCTTCTTGCTGCCGCGCTCATACTGGTGCTCGCGAGTGTCGTCTGGAATGTCTGGCTCCTTACGAAAGTCGAACGGGGTGAGACCATCGGCACGCAGGCGCCCGTACAAGGATTCGAAGCGGCGCCTATAGATTCGGTTCGGGCGATCTTCGAGAAGAGGAAGGCGGAAGAGCTCCGCTATCGCCAGGAGTACCGGTTCGTTGACCCGTCCCTTCCGGGCGGATAAGGTGACAAGGCCTCCATAGCTCAATGGATAGAGCTGCGGACTTCTAAGCCGTCGATGTTGGTTCGATTCCAGCTGGAGGCACATGTTCTGAATCCCCTGCGAATGCTAGAGTCTGCAGGTGCGCGCACGTGGCGGAACTGGTATACGCGTACGTCTCAGAAGCGTATGGAGCAATCCTTGGAGGTTCAAGTCCTCTCGTGCGCACTGCAGCGAAAGAGCCCGATGCGCGAACATCGGGCTCTTTCTGTCAGTCATGAGCGTTTGCCGAACGGGTGGCAGGGTATACGCTTACGGAAGAAGTTTCCAACAACCTTGCGGGAGAACGCCATGAGCTTGAACGAGGCGGATGCCGCGCTCCTCGCGCGACGGATGATCCTCATTAGCGGTCCGATCGACGACGAACTGCAGAAGCGGATTATCGATTCGGTATTCTATTTGAATATGCGAGATGAGAGTACCGCCATCAGCCTGTATATAGATTCAAGAGGAGGGTCCGTTCCCACGCATTTCCACATAGCGGATGTGCTGGCTAACTCAAACGCTCCCGTGCACGGGCTCGTTATCGGGCGTGCGTTCTCCGCAGCATTCAATATCCTGCAAGCATGCGATGTGCGGAAGGCCTACCCGCACGCCGACCTGATGTTCCATGCGCCGGACCTCACCGGAGTGCGGGTAGATGATCCGAACTTCCTCAACATCGTGCGCGCCAGCATGACCGAGCATCAGGATCATATCGCCTGCTTCAGTCGCAGAAGCGGGCAGTCCATTAGCGATTGGCAACGCTGGTCCCGCGAACAGAAGTACTTCACCGGGGTAGACGCAAAGCGTCTCGGTATTGTCGACGAAGTCGTGTATCCCTAGTAAAGAACGAACGAAGCCGCTCAGCTGAGCGGCTTTTCTTTTGGGTGGGCGATGGAGGGCTCGAACCCCCGACATCTTCAGTGTAAATGAAGCGCTCTACCAACTGAGCTAATCGCCCTTGGGTAGAACCATACCGCATATCAGGAAGTTTTTGAAGTAACCCCTATGCTCCAGTTGCTAGCGGATAACCGTAGGAGAGGGTAGGGTGAGTCTATGGAACTCCCCGTCATATATGAAGACGATGACCTCGTTGCAATAGCAAAGCCTGCGGGCGTCATGACGCACCCGGACGGACACACCACCGATGAGACGGCGAGCGACTGGTTCGCGGCACACTATCCTGACTCGAAAGAGGTGGGAGAGATGCAGCGACTTACGAACGGTACCGAGATAGCGCGTCCGGGCGTAGTGCATCGGCTTGATCGCGACACGAGCGGCGTGCTCATCTTCGCGAAGACCCCCGAGTCGCATGCGCACCTGAAGGCCGTGTTCCAGGAGCGGGAAGCAAAGAAGACGTACCTAGCGTTCGTGTATGGAACCCTCAAGGAGGAGAAAGGGGTGATCGAGTTCTCCATAGGACGTAGCCGGAAGGACTTTAGGCTCCGGAGCGCACAGCCGAAGGCGAAAGGCACGCTCCGCGATGCGCTTACGCGGTATGAAGTAGTGAGCGACATAGGTACGCACTCCATGGTCCGTGTCATGCCAGAAACGGGCAGGACCCATCAGATACGCGTTCATCTGAAGGCGCTCCATCATCCGGTGGTGTGCGACCCGCTCTATGCGGAAGGGAAGCCGTGCGACCTCGGACTCACGCGTCTCGGTCTCCATGCCTATAGTTTGGACCTACCGATGCTCGATGGGTCTCGGAAGGAGATCATCGCGCCACTGCCAGCCGATATGCTCGCCGCAGCTCAGAAATTCCCGGGAAGCGAGGCATTCATTGCCCGCTCGTAGCTGCTGTGATACAGTTCTGACCACTATGAACAGCGTTATAACCCCTGTCCCGACCATGGAGCGCGCCAAGCTTGGCGTTCGCCCCGGAGACACTGTGCGCGTGCACCAGAAAGTCATCGAGAAGGGCAAGACCCGCCTCCAGGTATTCGAGGGTCTCGTGCTTTCCGTTAAGCACGGTACCGAGGCCGGAGCTACCTTCACGGTTCGCGCCGTCATGTCCGGTATTGGTGTCGAGAAGATCTTCCCTCTCTACAGTCCGATCATCGATAAGATCGAGATCACGAAGCGCTCGAAGGTCCGTCGCGCTAAGCTCTACTTCATCCGCGATAAGGTGGCTCGCGAGGTTCGTCGCCAGCTCCGCAACATGCGCATGGTTAAGATGTCTACCGAGGATTACGCCGAGACCGAGAAGCTCGAGGTAGCGGAGGAGGGAAGTCCGGTCGAGGAGGAAGTTGTCCTCGCCACCGAGACTCCTGAGGTCGAGGTTGTCGCCGAGTCGGGCGAAGAAGGAGTCGAGACCCCTACCGAAGTAGCGGCAGAGGAGTCCCGCGAAGAGAAGAAGGACGAGAACGCGTAACGTTTCAAGACATTTGTAAAAAAAGAGGCGGCCCGCTATAGTAAGCGGGCCGCCTCTTTTAGAGACAGCACGCACCTGCCCAGGTGATGAAATTGGTATACATGCATCCTTGAGGTGGATGTGCCGCAAGGCGTGGAGGTTCAAGTCCTCTCCTGGGCACTAAGACGAAAGCGCCTCCGGGCGCTTTTCGCATTCGCGCTCAGTATTTCCGACGAATTATGGTATAACGCTCCTACGTAACGCATTTCCGTTACGCAGACATGGCGGCTATAGTTTAGTGGTAAAACTCGGGTTTGTGGTACCCGCATCGAGAGTCCGATTCTCTCTAGCCGCCCCAAGAATATGAAATCCTTCCTCGAAGAGTTCAAGAAGTTCGCGCTGCGTGGCAATGTCATTGATCTCGCAATCGGTGTTGTTATCGGTACGGCGTTCAACAACGTCACGAACTCGCTCGTGACGAATGTCATTACACCGCCGCTCGGTCTTCTACTCGGGCGCATCGACTTCAAGGATCTGGTAGTTAATCTCGGAGGAAGTGTAGAGATTCAGTACGGACTCTTCATCCAGTCGGTGATGACCTTTATCATCACCGCGTTCGCGCTCTTCCTGCTCGTGCGTACGTTGAACCGTCTGGAGGCGCTCGCACGCGTAAAGAAGGAAGAAGAGGCCGCTGCTCCTACTGTTAAGAGCGCGGAGCTCGTCGTGCTTGAGGAGATTCGCGATTCCATACGGAAGTAACGATATGAAACAGCTCCTCGCCTTGCTCGCCCTCATCCTCGTCGGCGCGTTCGGTATCTTTCTGTACCGCAATACGCTTGAGAGACCGACCGAACAGGTTGGGTGCACGCTCGAAGCCATGATCTGTCCTGACGGATCCTCAGTCGGGCGCACGGGACCCGAGTGCGCGTTCGCTGCCTGCCCAACGTCCGCAGCCACTTCGTTACCAGAAGCGGGGATATCATTTATCCTTCCAGCCGGGTATGTCGACGGCGTCCAGCTACCGGGCGCTGATGGCAAGGAAGAAGACCTGCTCCATTTCTATCAGATGAGCGCCCCAAGCGGAGAGTTTCATTACCTTTCGTTCTATCGTTACGCGCTTCCGGAAGGGAAGACTCCGGATGAAGTGATCCTGGCGCATACCCGATATCAACCATCAGATATGGCCGCAGAGGACTTCAGCCGGTTCGAGACGAGCCTCATCAATGGCCGAACGTACCGCTCAACCGTTATCGAACGATTCGAGGGACAGGTCTTGAGCTCCTACTTTCTTGAGCGCGAGAATGATGTCCTCCGATTCGATATCCTCGAACGCAACGTCGACTGGACGAATCCCGATCTCGATATCAACGCGCTTCCGGAGCACAAGGCGCTCCTAGAAATGCTCGCTACGCTTGAGACGAGGTAACGCTATACGCCCGCAAGCGTGATAACGGTATAGAGCACACCGGCACCAAGGAGCGTCATTACGGTCGTCATTACTTTCGGGTGCGCATGGTGGCTTTCCGGAAGCAGGTCTGATGCACCGATGTAGAGGAAGAATCCCGCGAAGAGCGCGAGTACGAGCGACAGCGTGCTTGCGGGAAGCGTAATGAACAGGGTGGCCGTCGCACCAAGCAGGGGAGCGGCCGCGTCAACCGCGAGCCAGTGAAACGCTTCTTTGCGCGTGCCGCCATTCTTGAGGATCATATTCACTGTATTGATACCATCTGAGAAATCGTGAGTGAGCACCGCAACCGCAACAACTGCACCCACGGCCGGCGACGCTTGGAAGGCGAGGCCGATGGCGAATCCGTCGAGGAAGCTGTGGCTTGAGAGCGATCCGGCACCGATCCACCCCCGCTTCTTCGTGTGCCCGTGTGCTTCTTCGGAGTCGCCGTCCGCATGCGTGTGCAGCAGGATGGTGCGATCAAGGACCATGTAGAGGAAGAAGCCGATCGCAGTCGCGAGGATTACGGTCGCCGGGTCGAAGAAGGAGATACCGAGCTCAAGCGCCTCAGGAATGAGGTCGAAGAACGCAACCGCGATTACTGCTCCGGCCGAGAAACCAAGAACGAGATGCAGCTTGTCGCGTAGCTTGAGCGCCAGGAGCCCTCCGATGAATGTAGCCAGAGAGGCCGCTAATGCTATGCCCAGAATCGTTACTATCTCCATATAGCGGCAATGGTAGCAAACTTCTGTCACTTTTAGGGTGCCGGCACGTCCGAACGGATGAGGACACGACGCGTGATACCATGCTCGTACACCCCTTCAATTAATACGAAGAACTTATGCAAACCGATCTTATGAATGAATTAACCAGCAACAAGGCCGTGCGTCTCGCGCTCGTGGCCGTGTTCGCACTCCTTGCACTCTTCCTTCTCGTGAAGACGTGGGATGGTGCGTTCGGCCGCGAGGCGGGCGATCCGTATAACACCATTACGGTTGAGGGAACCGGACGAGCAACCGCGGTACCTGATACGGCACGCATCACCTTCTCGGTGACCGAGTCAGCGGCAAACGTCGCTGATGCGCAGAAGCAGGCTACCGAGAAGATCGACGCGGCACTCAAGTCCGTCGAGTCGCTCAACGTCGAGGAGAAGGATGTTAAGACCCTCTCGTACAACGTCTCGCCTCGCTATGAGTACTCGCAGCAGGCTCCATGCTATCCGGGAACCGCATGCCCACCGATCGTCTCAGGCAATCCGAAGATCGTAGGGTACGACGTATCCCAGACCGTCGAGGTCAAGGTCCGCGACACCAGCAAAGCCGGTGACGTGCTCCAGGCGCTGGGATCCATCGGCGTCCAGAACATCTCCGGACCTGAGTTCGTCGTTGATGACGAGGACGGCGTGAAGGCAGAGGCTCGCGCCGAAGCGATCAAGAACGCTCAGGAGAAGGCGAAGAAGCTCGCGAAGGAGCTCGGCGTGCACCTGGGTCCGATCGCGACATTCTATGAGAACGGCCCGTCATACCCAATGTACGACTCGTACGCAGGGAAGGGCGGCTCCATGATGTCCGCAGTCGCTCCGGAGGCCCCGAGGCTCCCGGTAGGAGAGGATGAGTCGTCGGTGACGGTTTCCATCACCTACGAGATCCGCTAATATCCTCGGTTCGTATGGCTATGAACAAGGCCCCGCACAAGCGGGGCCTTGTTCATTTGACACAGTAACCAGGCCGTACTATCATGTGCGCATATAAGGCCCGCGGGGCTTTTTTATTTGGAAAACTCGTATGAAACTCTTCACCTATCTGCGAAACGTTCGAGGCGAGATGACCCACGTCGTCTGGCCGGATCGGAATCAGGCCATCCTCCATACGGGGCTCATCATTCTTATCTCGGCTCTGGTCGCGCTCTTCATCGCTGCGCTCGACTACGCGTTCGGAGGAATCGTGAACAAGCTCATCCTGGGCTACTAATCTTATCCGCTCACCACTTCCGTTATGGACATGAAGACCGTACCCCATTTCTCCGACGAGGCGCAGGATCTTACCCCGCGCTGGTACACCATTCACACCTACGCCGGCTACGAGAACGCCGTTGAGCGTAACCTCAAGCAGCGCATCGAGAGTCTCGGTATGGAGAACAAGATATTCGAGGTTGTGGTACCGACCGAGAAGAAGATCCGCGTAAAGAGCGGAAAGCGCATCGTCGAGGAGGAGAAGATCTACCCGGGCTACATTCTGGTCCGCATGATTGTAGATGAGGATTCGTGGTTCGTTGTCCGCAACACTCCGCGCGTAACCGGCTTCGTCGGCTCAGGAACCACGCCGGTCCCGATGGAAGAATCTGAAGTGAACACACTCATGAAGCGCATGGGTGCTGACGTGCCGAAGCATCGCATCGACCTCATGAAGGATGATCCTATCGTCATCGCGGACGGTCCGTTCAAGGATCTCGAGGGCAAGGTAGGGGAGATAGACGAGGAGCGCGGCAAGGTGAAGGTCATGGTCGCGATGTTCGGTCGCGAGACCCCCGTCGAGCTCGACTTTTTGCAAATCAGGAAGCTATAACGTAGAGTCTCTAAGCAATTCATATGGCAAAAGCAATTAAGAAGATCAAGCTCCAGATACCGGGCGGCAAGGCTACCCCGGCTCCTCCAGTCGGTACCGTGCTCGGACCTGCCGGCGTTAACATTGGCGATTTCGTCAATAAGTTCAACGAGCAGACTCGCGACCAGATGGGCGTCATTATCCCGGTTGAGATGACCGTCTATGACGACCGCACCTTCACCTTCATCCTCAAGGTGTCCCCGATGCCGCGTCTCATCCTCAAGGCACTCGGCCTCGACAAGGGATCAGGTAAGACCCCGTTCTCGAAGGTCGGCACACTCTCCAAGGATCAGGTTCGCCAGATCGCAGAGCAGAAGATGCCGGACCTCAACGCAGGCTCCATCGAGGCTGCGGAGCGCATGGTTGAGGGTACCGCGAAGTCCATGGGCGTGACGGTCGCGTAAGTATTCCGTACGTAAAAGAAAAGCCCCGCAGTGCGGGGCTTTTCTTTTATTCTCTCTCGAGATCAACGAAGCGGTAGCGGATGCCGTTCTCCTCATGCGCTTCTTCGAAGATCATCTTTGTGAAGTCGGGATAGGGCGGGAAGAAGACATCGCCCTCGGCATCATCATCAACGAGCGTGAGATAGAGGCGATCGGCGATAGGCATCGCTTCTTCGAAGAGACGGGTGCCGCCGATGATAAATATCTCTTCGGCGCCCGCTTCGCTCTTGGCCCGCTCGATGGCCTCGGGAAGAGAGGTGCACACGATTCCGCCGGGCGCGTCATAGGCGGCATCACGTGTAACGACGATATTCGCGCGAGCTGGCATCGGTCGATGCTTCAAGGGGATTGATTCCCAGGTCTTGCGACCCATGATAACGGGATGGCCTTTCGTAATGGAACGGAAACGCGCGAGGTCTCCTGGTAGATCCCAGACGAGCCCTCCGTCTTTCCCGAGGACGCGCGAGCGCTCTCCGATAGCGGCGATGAAGCTCAGGCGAGACATGGCTACCGTACCGGGTGATCCTTCTTCAGCTTCTTAAGGTCGCCGCTGAAGACGAGCTTCATCTCGTTAGACTTCTCCTTCTTTCCTTTATCGACGACATCCTTCTGGTGCCAACGACTTTTCTTTACCTGCTTTACGGGGGTTGCGAGCTCCTCGAACACGAGCTGGCAGAACCGCTCTCCCGGATGGAGGCGTATCACCTGTGAGCGGGTATTGTTCCGGATCGGGAGTGTAAGTGGGCCCTGGTATCCCGAATCGATGATGCCGGTGAGATCGACCGAAAGCCCTTTGCGGTTCACTGAAGAGCGGGGATAGAGTACCGCCATGAGGTCGTTCGGAACGCTAATGGTCTCAAACGTAGAGACGAGGACGTATTCCTCGGGCAGGAGTTCGAAGTACTGGCCTTGCTCGAGCTCTATGACGTCGAAGTATTCGGAGCCGTGCCCCTTCAAGGGATCGATGCTTATCGCCTCGCGGCCGTTATCCGTTAAGCGCCATGATTTCGGTACGAGGAACGTGAATCCGAGACGGAGGTCAACCGCGTGCATCTGGAGCTGGAAGCTATCGAGACTCGGCGCGAACGATAGGTTGCCGCTCTCGATGCGCTCAAGGATCTCGGACTTAGTGAGGATAGCCATAGGGGAGTTATAGCACTACGTGAAGCCCGGTGATAGCGGCCTGAGGCGCGTACTGGTCGCTGATGTTCTTGATCATCTCCTCGGCGAGCTTCCGGTCCTTCTTCTCCGCGCGCTCGAAGGTGTGCTTGGGAAGCGTGACCTGGATGGCCTTGTGCGAGTCTTTGCGGGAGATGAGCTCGTTCACTGCGTCGTACTGGTTGTCATAGACGTGCGCATTCGAGATCGAGTGCGAGTACACGCCGGGCGTAACGCCGAGCTTCTGCGCGAGGATGAGCTGCAGGAGCGCGAAGCCGGCGACGTCGGCCGGGAAGCCCAGTACCATATCGTTCGAACGGACGATGTTATGAAGATGGAGTCTTCCGCCGATGATGTTCACGGTGAAGGAGTACGGACACGGGACGTTCTTCTTCTTGAAGAGTGAAAGTCCGTCCTGCGCCGGGTCCCAGGTGACTATCACGCCATGCCGGGAACTCGGCTCTTTTTTCAGGAGATCGATAAGCGCGCCGAGCTGGTCGCGCCCGAAATGCTTCCGCCAACGGTAGCCGTACGCGACGGTAACCACATCGGCAGGGTTCGTGAAGTTATCCCAGATCTTCGTATACTCGCGGAGGAAATCCGCGGGTTTGCGCGTTCCTGCGATGAACCAGATCTGCTCGGCGACGAACATCTTTACCGGGATCTTCCGGAGGGTGAGGAGCGGGAATCCTTCCTTCTCGATATCGATGGAGAAATGCAGGCCGGGAATAGCGGTAGTCTCATGTCCCGTGCGTTCGCTCATTTCCCGGACGCCCTCGTTCATAATGCGCGTGAGCATCTCCTGGTAGAGGGTATCGAAGCGGGCCATCGGTTGATTATAGGCCCCCGAGGAGTAGGGCGGCAAACGGGTAAACCCGGTCGTGGTATAACGGCCAAAGCGCTATGGCTTTCGACTATCCGTATCTTCCCCCTGACCGCGCCATCCTCTATGTCGGAGAGGACAATGCCTTCATGCAGGCAGCTAAAGAGGAGGCCAGACTCCATTCGCTCGATACCAGCATGCCCACCGGAGCGGTGCTCATTCAGAACGGTGTCATCGTAGCTCGCGCCGCCAACGGCAGCGAGTTCCACAAGACCCATAAGTGCGAACGTGTGAGGCTCGGCATCCCGACAGGGCAGGGATACGAGCTTTGCGAAGGGTGCCACCCGAAGAACCATGCGGAGCGAAGGGTGGTGGAGCGTGCGCAGAGGCCAGAAGGAGGCGATGTGTATCTCTGGGGGCATTGGTGGGCGTGTACGGCGTGCTGGGATGTGATGATCGATTCGGGTGTCCGGAACCTGTATCTGCTCGAAGGGAGCGAGCGGCTTTTTAATAAGAATCATCCCGAGAATGTTGTCGGGAAGCAGTTCGGATAGAATGCTCAGTATGGAACTCCCGATACGCCGATTCGATATCGATCTTCCGCTTCCGGAATACAAGACGGAGCGCGCAGCCGCGATGGACTGCGTAACCAGGATTGCCGCTTCGATCCCTGCTCGCAGCATCGGATACATCCCGCTTAATATCGCTATCAAGCCGCCGGCAGGGCACATGGTGCTCATGGCCGCACGCAGCTCGCTCCATAAGCGTGGGCTCATGATGGCCAACGGCGTGGGCGTCTTCGATGAGGATTTCTGCGGAGACGGGGATGAGTACCAAGTGATTCTTTATAATTTCTCGAACGAGACGGTGGAGATACCGAAAGGAGAGCGACTCGTGCAGATACTCGTGCTTCCGGTCGATCGTGTCTCATTGAAGGAGGTAGAGCGGATGGAAGAGCCAACGCGCGGGGGCATAGGAAGTACCGACGTATGAGTAGCGGTAGGTTCATTGTCCTCGACGGACTCGACGGATCAGGGAAAGCCACGCAGTCGCGACTGCTCGCTGAACGTTTGAATGCGGAAGGCCGCCCGGCCAGGAAGATGGATTTTCCTGCGTACGATAGGAACTTCTTCGGAAGCCTTATCGGCGAATGCCTCGCGGGGAAGCGCGGCGATTTTGTGAATCTCGATCCGAAGATAGCTTCGACGCTCTATGCCTGCGACCGCGCTGAAAGCGCGGAGGAGATACGGCGCGCTCTCTCGAACGGGGAGACCATCGTCGCGGATCGCTTTACGAGCTCGAATCAGATACACCAAGGCGGAAAGATAGAGGATGATGCAGAGAGGCAAGTATTCCTTACCTGGCTCGACCGGATGGAGCATGAGGTGCTCAGGGTTCCGCGTCCGGACCTTGTTTTGTATCTGCGTGTCCCGCTTGAGGTATCGCTCGATTTGCTTGCTCGCGAGCGGAGCGTGAAGAACGAGGCGCAGGGAGGAGGGGTTGATACCGTAGAAGCCGATATGCGGTATATGGAGCATTCGTTCTCTTCCGCTGAGATGCTCGCCGAGAGGAATGAGAACTGGAAGGCGATCGAGTGTGTATGGGACGGGGTCATACGGACGCGGGAGGAGATTCACGAGGATATTTGGTCTATACTCAAGGGATTATGAGATAGGAATCCGAGCGGCTTTTATCAAACGAACACCACCAGCATGGATTCCTACACCCATATCAAGCAAGAAGACCGAGAATTGTACGACCTAATTGAAGGCGAAGAGAAGCGCGAGCGGGAAGGGCTTGAGCTCATTCCCTCAGAGAATTACGTCTCGCGGGCAGTACGCGAAGCGATGGGAAGCGTACTCACGAACAAGTACTCGGAAGGGTATCCGGGAAAACGCTACTACGGCGGCCAGGAATACACGGACCAGATAGAGAATCTCGCTATTGAGCGCGCGAAGGCACTCTTCCGCTGTGACCACGCGAACGTGCAGCCGCTCGGCGGCGCTGCGGCGAACATCGCCGCGTACTTCTCCTGGCTCGAGCCTGGAGATGCGATCCTCGGCATGGATCTATCGCATGGGGGACATCTCACACATGGTGCTCCTGTAACCTACATCGCGAAGCTGTTCCGCTTCACGCGGTACGGCATGAAGGATCCCGATACCGGAGAGATCGATTACGACCTGATGCTCGAGACCGCCAAGCGGGAACGACCGAAGATCGTGCTCGGCGGATTCTCCGGGTACCCGCGCTCGCTCGACTGGAAGCGTATCGCCGACATCGCGCATGAGGTTGGTGCAGTCGCAATGGCGGACGTCGCGCACATTGCTGGCCTCATCGCCGGAGGAGCGGCGGAGAACCCGTTCGATCACGGTTTCGATATTGTCACCACAACCACGCACAAGACGCTGCGCGGGCCGCGCGGCGGCATGATACTCACGAAAGGAACGGTCTCGTCTCCGCTCAAGGCGCCTGAAAAGACCATACAGAATCTTCCGACGCTGGTTGACCGCAGCGTCTTCCCAGGATTCCAGGGCGGCCCGCACATGCATCAGATAGCGGCGAAAGCCGTAATGCTCTCGGAAGCCTCGACTCCTGCGTTCAAGGACTATGCGCATCAGGTTGTGAAGAATGCTCAAGCAATGGCTGAGGTATTCACGGAAGGCGGTGTCAGGCTTATTGCCGGCGGCACCGACAACCATCTCTTGCTCGCAGACGTATTCGGCTCGCTCGGTATATCAGGCGGGGAAGCGGAGACGCTGCTTGATCGCGCAGGCATCACGCTGAACAAGAACTCCATCGCTGACGATACGCGCAAACCATTCGATCCGTCGGGCATACGCTTCGGTACCCCGGCGATAACAACGCGTGGATTTATGGAAGACGATTCCAAGCAGGTCGCGCGCCTCATGCTCGACGTGCTCACTAAGCGTGACGACGAGACCGTTGCTTCGGCAAAGGAGGCGATCCGAGCGCTCGCTGAGTCGCATCCGGTACCTGCTTCGTTCGTGTAGGTTCCTCACGAATATTTCAGGCGCACTCTGGTTAACTACGAGTGTCGTGAGTTTACGAGCCTAACCACTCGCATCCTATGAATACCCTCGGAAAGACCCTTACCGAATCGGCAGCGATACTCCTGGTAGGACTCGCAATTGTCGGTTCACTCATGTACGCGTTCTCGCAGAATACGCAGTCGTACGGACAGTCGGCCGCATACGGACAGTCCTCCTAGACAAGGCAGTAGTCATCAAGAAAACAGCCGGACGCTTCGCGCCCGGCTGTTTTCTGTTACACTCGCCGCATGGAAGAGACTCTGAGAGCCTCAGTAAAGGAAGCGCTCATCTCGCTCGGAGCGGGTGAGGTCGACTTCGCTATCGAGTGGCCGGCAACGCTTGCGAACGGGGACTTTGCGACGAACGCCGCCCTCGCTAGCGCGAAGGTGCTTGGAAGAAGTCCGCGGGATATTGCTGACGAGCTCGCCAGCATGCTCAAGGATTCGCTCGGAGAACTGGTCTCCACCGTTGAAGCAGCAGGACCCGGTTTCGTGAACATCACGCTCGCCCGCGCGGTCGTTACCAAGCAGATAGCGAGCGCTGCAGATGGGGGAGCCAACTGGGGATTGGGAACTGCGAATGCAGGTCAGCGCATCATGGTTGAGTATGGCAACCCGAACCCGTTCAAGGAGATGCATATCGGGCACCTGATGGGAGCAGTCATCGGCGAGTCGATCTCGCGTCTCATCGAAGCATCGGGCGCTACTGTGCTGCGCGATACGTTCGGCGGAGACGTGGGTCCTCAGGTAGCAAAAGCGCTTTGGGCGCTCAGGCTTGATGGCGTTACCGAACCCGCATCAGCGCAGGAGATAGGAAAGGCATACATGCAGGGATCAAATGCCTATGAAGAAAGCGAAGAGGCCAAAGCTGAGATAGATGCGCTCAATGTCCGCATCTATGACGTCGTCGGGAAGCAAGACGACCCCGCGGGTCTATCTGAGGAAGATCGCGCGTTGCTGCATCTATGGCAACGGGGCAGAGAAGTGTCGATGGAGGAGTTCAATCGTATTTTCGGTCTTCTGGGTACCAGGTTTGATTACACGTTCTTCGATAGCGATACGACGAAGCCAGGACTTGAGGCGGTAGCAAGCGCGGTTGAGAAGGGGATCCTCGAAGAGAGTGAAGGTGCAATCGTATACAAGGGCGAGAAGAAAGGATTGCACACGCTCGTGTTCGTCACCTCGCGCGGAACACCGACCTATGAGACTAAGGATCTCGGCCTTGCATACCTGAAGGAGATGCGCGCGGAAACTGACAGCGTGATCATCATCACGGCCGTCGAGCAGATAGGACATTTCAATGTCGTACTCGCCGCACTCGAAGATATCGCTCCGGTACTCGGGAAGAAGACGTCGCACCTTGCCCACGGCTTGCTGCAGCTCACGACCGGAAAGATGTCGTCCCGCAAGGGCAACGTAATAACCGCGTCGGAACTGATCCAGGAATTGCTTACGGTTACCGCAGCGCGCAACGCGGACCCGCTCGTGGCCGAGCAAGTCGCAATCGGCGCTCTCAAATACATGATTCTCCGAGCAGCTCCCGGTTCGAACGTCGCATTCGATCCCGAGAAATCACTTTCTCTTGAAGGAGATTCTGGTCCGTATCTTCAGTACGCACTCGTGCGCGCCAAGTCAGTTATCGCGCAGTCGGAAATGAAGCCCGATACGAGTGATGCTCCGGAGGCCGCGTTCGAACTCGAACGCCTTCTCATGAGGTATCCGGAAACCGTACGTCGCGCAGAAGCGTTCCGCGCTCCGCATACGGTAGTGCAGTATCTCACCCAGCTTGCCGGCGAATGGAATTCTTTTTATGCGAACGAGCGCATCCGTGGAGGGGAGTATGAGGGGTACAAGCTGGCGCTCGCTGCTGCTTTCGTTACGACGATGGAGAACGGCCTCACGCTTCTTGGTATTCCGGTTCCGGAGAAGATGTAGATATCTCCTTGCTCCGACGAAAGAATAGGAGTATCGTCGATTTCGTGGCGCGCACAGGGTGCGTCATCATTCGTTAGGGGGTTTACGTTGCACTTGAACATTGAGCCGACGAGCCTGACCGCCGACCTCTCGATCGCGGGGGACCACAAAACCTGGCGCACGAAGGTGGAAACCTTCTGCGAGCGACAGGGGTTCGACCCGAAACGCTTCATCGAGGCCGCGACCAGGCTTCTCCATCCGGAGGCCGGCAGGGTTCGGAGGAACGAACGGATCAAGGAGCGGCGCCTCAGGAAGGCCATTCGCCAGACCCAGACCGAGTTCAGCTTCACGAGGAACCCGACTGTCCCGGATTTCCTCCGCAGGATCGTCGCCTACCTGATGGATCTGGCCAAGGCTGGCAAACCGCTTCCTGTCGCGGTCACGACCTAGACCGACCGGGTACTGATCTATTGCTGCGGCTTCGCTTTATGCGCGGCCGTTTTCCTTTTCATACGGTAAACGCTAGGATAGGTAGGATATGGCTGATAGCGAGAAATCAGAGGCGGTCAAACGGGAAGAGCGCATTCTCGCGTCGTGGAAGACGAATGGCATCTTCGAGAAGAGCCTCGCGAAGAAGCCCCCCAAGGGCGACTTCGTGTTCTACGAAGGCCCTCCTACCGCAAACGGCCGCCCGGGTGTGCATCACATAGAATCCCGCTCCTTCAAGGATGCGATCCCGCGCTATAAGACCATGCGCGGATACCGGGTAGCGCGCCGCGCCGGCTGGGACACGCACGGCCTTCCGGTAGAGCTCGAGGTGGAGAAGCAGCTCAGCTTCTCCGGCAAGCAGGACATAGAGAAGTACGGCATCGCCGCATTCAATAGGAAGTGTCGCGAAAGCGTGATGACCTACATCGAGGAGTGGGGTCGCTTCACCGACCGCATCGCGTACTGGGTCGATCAGGATAAGGCGTACTTTACGTTCGACCCGTCATTCATGGAATCGGTTTGGAACGTCATGAAGAAAGTCTCCGATGACGGACGCCTCTTCAAGGACTATAAGGTAGTGCCGTGGTGCACTCGCTGCGGAACCGCGCTCTCATCTCATGAGCTCGCGCAGGGCTACGCGGATGTAAAAGATTTGTCGGTGACGGTGAAGTTCGAGCTAGTGGATGAGCCGGGCACCTACTTCCTTGCGTGGACCACGACGCCGTGGACGCTGCCGGGTAACGTCGCGCTCGCGGTAGGGAAGGATATCGAATATTCATACGTTAAGGCCGAAGGCGGGACCTACATCCTCGCTTCAGCATTAGTTCAAAAGATATTTACAGAAAAGACGCACGAAGTAATCAAGAACGTAGTTGGTGCGGATCTCGTGGGCAAGTCGTATGCGCCGCTCTATCCGTTCGCACGCGACACCGCATCTGAAACGGAGAAGCCGAAGTTCGCAGACAAGGCGTTCCGCGTGTACACCGCTCCGTTCGTTACCACCGAAGACGGTACCGGCATCGTGCATACGGCGGTCATGTACGGTCAGGACGACTTCGAGCTCGGTCAAAAGGAGGGACTTCCTAAAGTGCACTTGGTGCAGCCGGACGGGACATTCGTTCCGGGTACCGGATTCCTCGCCGGCCGCTACGTGAAGGAGGCTGACGCGAACAGCAAGCCGACGCTCGCCGTGGAGATCATTGATGACCTCAAGCGCCGCGAATTGTTCTTCTCTCAGGAGAATCATGCGCACACGTACCCATTCTGCTGGCGCTGTAAGACGCCGCTCATCTATTACGCGCGCGATTCCTGGTACATCCGCATGCAGGACCTGAAGGAGAAGCTCATCGCGAACAATGCCGCAGTTAATTGGGAGCCGTCGCACATACGCGAAGGTCGCATGGGCGAATGGCTGAACGGCGTTCGTGATTGGGCTATATCTCGTGAACGGTACTGGGGCACCCCGCTTCCGGTGTGGCAGAACGTAGATGGCACAGAGCGCGTAACCATCGGCTCGGTTGAAGAACTGAAACAGATGACGAAGAAAAGCGGGAACCGGTATTTCATCATGCGGCACGGAGAGGCCGAGCATAACGTGGCGAACATACTGAATAGTGTCGACCGGGACAAGTACTCGCTAACGGAAACGGGTAGGACACAGGTTACCGAAGCGGGGAAGAAGCTCGCGAACGAGAAGATCACCAAGATCTACGCCTCGCCATTCGCGCGCGCGCAGCAGACGGCGGCGATTATCGCTGAAAACGCAGGCATTCCCAAAGGCGCGATTGTTACCGACGACCGCCTCCGTGAGTTCGGGTTCGGAGACCAGGACGGTACTGCGTACTCAGAATTCTTTACGTATCGAAAAGAGAAGATGTCGTCTTGCGACGATCGAATCCCCGGAGGAGAGAGCTATCAGGATGCTCGCGAGCGGTTCGGTGATTTCCTCTATGAACTCGAGCGAACGCACAAAGACGAGACCATCCTCATCGTCTCGCACGGAATCGCGTTCGAGTCCCTCGAGACGGTAGCTGCCGGATTGAATAAGAAAGACGCGTGGACTGCGATAACCTCGATGCACGCCAAGCGCGGCGAGTTCAAGGAGCTTCCGTTCGTGCCGCTTCCGCATAACGAAGCGTACGAGCTCGATCTGCACCGTCCGTATATCGATGACGTCGTTCTCATAGGAGAAGAGGGAAGCGAGCTTCGCCGTGTTCCTGAAGTTATGGATGTGTGGTTCGACTCGGGAGCCATGCCGTTCGCCCAGGATCACTACCCATTCGAGAACAAGCAGTGGATCGATGGAAAAGGATACCCAGCTGATTTCATCAGCGAGGCGATCGATCAGACACGCGGCTGGTTCTACACGCTTCTCGCCGTAGGAACGCTTATGGGCCGCGGTGCACCCTATAAGAACGTGATATGCCTCGGTCACTTGCTTGATGAGAAGGGCGCGAAGATGTCCAAGTCGAAAGGGAATGTGGTTAATCCATGGGAGGCGATCGAGAAGTTCGGCGTCGATACCTTACGGTTTTGGATGTACTACGTGAACCAGCCGGGAGACTCAAAGAACTTTGATGAGAAGACCGTAAAGGAAGCAGCTCGCGTCATCGGCTGGCTCGATAACAGTGCGAAATTCTACGCCCTGTTCAAGGACGCGAAGGGAAGCGGCAGCGAGACCGTAATCGACCGATGGATGAACGCACGCGTCAAGGAGACGGTTACGGAAGTAACTCGTGCAATGGATGCATACAAGCTCTATGATGCTACTCGTTCCATCGCTCACCTCATAGAGGACGTATCGCAGTGGTACGTGCGTAGTATCCGCGACCGTGCGCGTGACGGGGACCCGGCAGCGCTTGAGACCCTCCAAGAGACGCTTCGTACATGCGCGCTCCTTATGGCGCCATTCGCTCCGTTCATCGCCGAAGAGGTGTTTAGCCAAGTTCGCATGAGTACGGACGTGGAGAGCGTGCACCTGGCAGACTGGCCAACCACCCGTTCCGGACTTCTTCACGCGCTCTCAGGAAGTGATGCACGCGACGCGAAACTCATTGAAGAGATGAAGCGCGTGCGAACGCTGGCGTCCGAAGCGCTTCGCCTTCGCCAGCAAGCGGATGTGAAAGTGCGTCAGCCACTGGCGACACTTTTCATTCCCGGAACGCTTTCCAAGGATCTCGCGAAACTCCTCGCTGAAGAGGTGAATGTGAATACGGTAACGATGGAAGCGGAGAAGATTGATTTCGATTTTGAGCTCACGGAAGACCTCATCAAGGAGGGGGATGAACGCACATTCGCGCGCGCGGTAGCAGAAGCGAGGAAAACGGAAGGGTTCTCGCCAAAGGATACGGTGACTATAGAGCGGACAGAGGATGGCGCGCATGTTGCCGAGCTCTCAACGGGACCGGTCAGGTTTAGGATTTCGCGCAATGCGGCATAAATACGTCACCCGCGCACTAGTGCTGAAACGAACCTCGCTCAAGGAATCGGCTTCTCTTATCACGCTCCTTACGGACGACCTGGGACTTATCCGTGCCCGTGCCGAAGGCTTGCGGAAGCCAGGAGCGAAGCTCGCGAGTGCGCTCCAGACGCTTTCGGAGACTGAAGTAACGCTCGTGCGAGGGAAGGAAGGGTGGCGCTTGTCCGGAGCGCTCCTGACCGAAGATCATTTCAGGAACCTCGACCAGCAAGGCCGGCTCCGTGCCGGGCGCGTGGCGAGCCTGCTGCTTAGGCTCGTTCATGAGGAAGCGGGTGACTCGGTTCTGTACGATACCTATCTCGATTTCCTTCGTGCTCTTCCCGAGGCGACCGAAGACGCGCAAGACGCGCTCGAGTGCCTCGCGGCGCTTACGATACTCCGCTCGCTCGGTCTCGATGCCGGACCGCTGCCGTCGATTGAGATCAATGAACCTCTTTCGCCGATCACTCGCAGGGATATCGTGATGCGTATCAATCGGGGTATTACCGCTTCAGGCCTTTAAGGTAGGCTATACTGGAGCACGATGCCTCCTCAGACGCCCGCACCCGAAGGGAATGCCGACCCGCTCGAGAAACTCGAGCAGAAACTGTATGCACAGAAGCCGGTAGATCCGTTCCCGGTTCCGGTACTTACGACCATCACGGCGCCGGAAGCCAAGCCCGTGGGCTGGGTTCCTCCGCCACCGCCACTCCCGCCTCCTCCTAAGAAGCCGCTCTCGAAGTCCGTTATATTCCTCATCGTTGCTGCAGGTTTCTTCGTGCTCGCCGCTATCGCCGCCGCCGCATTCCTCATATTCGGCAGCCGCTCGGTCTCGACCGACCGGGTGTTCATAACTGCGGATGCGCCGAGCGCTATCGCGAGTGGGGAACGTATCTCGCTCCTCATCTCGGTAGAGAACAAGAATCCCGTCTTGATCCACTCAACCGTGCTTTCGGTTGATTTTCCGGAGACCGCGCGCGACGGCGATGATGAGACCAAGCCGATGCAGCACCTGAGCGATACGGTCGGGGGTATCGAAGCGAGTGCCATGGCACAGAAGACGATTGACGTGATCCTCGCCGGTGCGGAGAATGAACGCATATCCATACCGATCAAGCTCGAGTACCGGGTCGAGGGATCGGACGCCGTATTCGTTAAGGAGACGACTTATGAGGTAACCATCATCTCGTCGCCGCTCACGGTTCGTGCGGAAGCAGCGAGCGATCCACAGGCAGGACAGCCCCTTACGTTTGCGATACGGGTGAAGTCGAACGCGAAGACCCCTCTTGATCTGGTTGCGGTGAAGCTCGAACCGCTCCCGTTCGGCTTCACGCTTAAGACCGGACAGAAACCGATCGTTCCTGTCGGCACGCTCCTTCCCGGAGAAGAGAAGACCGTTACACTTACAGGCACGCTCGCCGCTGAGAACGCGGAACAGCGCGTCTTCCATTTCATAGCGGGGACCCAGGCGAACGCGGATGCTCCTGAGCTCGCGGTGCAGTACGCGAAGACCGACAGCACCATAGCGCTCGCAAAGCCCTTCCTATCAAGCACGCTCTCGATCAATCGCGATTCAGGGGAGACGCCGGTTATTCCGGCCGGATCTCCGGTGCAGGCGTTGGTCTCATGGGTGAACACGCTGCCGAGCCAGATACTCGATGGTCAGGTATCCATCAAGCTCTCCGGCAATGCACTCGATGCGTCGTCCGTGGTCGCGATGAACGGGTTCTATCGTTCTTCCGATACTACCGTCGTGTTCAACCGAGAGACGGATGACGGGCTCACTCGGCTTGCGCCAGGAGGCACCGGGAACGGTTCGTTCACTTTCGCTACCAAGAGCGCCGGCGCGCTCGCGGGCGTAAGTCAGCCGAACATTACGGCGACCATATCAGTCGCCGGCAGGAACGCGGAAGGGAACACGCAGCAGAGCATCCAGTCGACGCTCGTGCGAACAATCAAGATCGGCACCGATCTCTCGCTCAAGACCCGCTCGCTCCGCACCATCGGCGGGTTCACCAATACGGGACCCTGGCCGCCGGTCGCGGACCAGGAGTCCACGTACACGATCCAGTTCGCCCTCTCGAACACCCTCAACTCCGTCGGGGACGTGCGCGTGACGGCGAAACTTCCGTCATACGTGCGCTTCACGGGAGCGGTGAACCCTTCCGACGGCTCGTTGACCTATGATCCGGTCTCACGCATCGTTACCTGGAACGCAGGCGACGTCATGGTCGGGGCAGGGTATGCGAACGTGGCTAAACTCGGAGCCTTCCAGGTCGCATTGTTGCCAAGCGTGTCCCAGCGCGGTACAAGTCCTGTACTGCTCTTCATACAGGAAGTAACGGGTGTCGATCGCTTCACCAAGAAGACGCTCACCACCACTGCCTCTGAAGTGACTGCACTCACTGTGACCGATCCGGCGTACCAGCCCGGGTTCGGCGAAGTGAAATAATCCTCTATTTATGTCTGTTGATCTCGATACCATCGTCTCGCTCGCTAAGCGCCGCGGTTTCGTATTCCCGGGCTCGGAGATCTATGGCGGGCTCGCTGGTACCTATGACTTCGGTCCTAACGGTGTCGAGCTTTTGAATAATCTCAAGCGTTCCTGGTGGAAGGCGAATGTCTACGACAAGGAGAACTACTACGGCCTCGACGCCGCGATGTTCAAAAACCCCCGCACCTGGGAAGCCAGCGGCCACGTGGGCGGCTTTTCTGATCCGCTTGCCGAGTGCAAGGAGTGCAATACGCGCATCCGCGTTGATAAGGAGCTCGCGAACGTCGGCGTCGTGGCGGACGAGAAGATGTCTATCGAGGAGATAAATACTCTCTTTGACGCACATCGTGCCGAGATCGCCTGCCCGAAGTGTCACAAGAAGAATTTCTCTGAAGCGCGAGCATTCAATCTCCTTGTGCAATCGAACCTCGGTGACTTCACCTCAGACGGAAGCGAACCGGTGTATCTTCCGGGTGAAGCCTGTCAGGGCATCTATCTCGACTACCGCAATATTGTCGACACCATGAACCCCAAGATCCCGTTCGGCGTCGTCCAGATAGGGAAAGCATTCCGCAACGAGATAGCACCAAGGAACTTCCTGTTCCGTACCCGTGAGCTTGAGCAGGCGGATACCCAGTACTTCATCCGTCCGAATGAGAACAAGCAGGCCTACGAGCAGATAAAGCAGGACCGGTGGAACTGGTACCTTGCCCAGGGTATACGGGAAGAGAACCTCCGGTGGCATCAGCACGAGAATCTCGTGTTCTATGCGAAGGACGCGTGGGATATCGAATACAATTTCCCGTCGCTCGGATTCGACGAGCTCGAAGGTATCCATGACCGTTCTGACTACGACCTGACCCAGCACATGGAGTTCTCGGGTGTAGACCTGCGCTACCTGGATCAGGAGACCGGTGAGAAGTATGTGCCGTGGATCCTTGAGACCTCAGTCGGCATGGGACGCATGTTCTTGGCAGTGTTCGCGGACGCGTACCGAGAGGATGAGCTCGGGGGAGAGAAGCGCATCTATCTCGCGCTTGCGCCGCACCTGGCTCCGTATCAAGCAGCCGTATTTCCGCTCCTTAAGAACAAGCCGGAGCTCGTGGACAAGGCGCGCGACGTATATGCGCTCTTCAAGAAGGCAGGGGTACGTGCCGCGTTCGATGACAATGGCAACATCGGCAAGCGGTACCGCCGTCAGGATGAGATCGGCACCCCGTTCTGCATCACGATCGACTTCGACACCCTTGGCGAGAATCCTGAGCTTCTCGATACGGTTACGCTTCGACATCGCGATACCGGCGAGCAGGAACGGGTGACGATAGCGGAAGCCGCGGAACGACTTCGAAGCACCATTTCCTAACGAATACTCTCGGATTCAGGAGGGCGTGCCTCTGTGATAGCATGACCCATATGAACAAGAACGTCTCAATCACAATCACCCCGGGCACGGTCGTCATGATCCTGCTGATCTGCGCAGCTGCGTTCGCGTTCTGGACGCTCCGCGATCTCGCTCTGCTTGTCCTCACCGCTGTCGTCATCGCTTCGGCGATTGAGCCGGGTGTGCAATTCTTCACGAAACGGCGCCTTCCGCGTGTCCTTTCGGTGGCACTCATGTATCTCACAGTCTTTGGTTCCTTGTTCGCTATCGTGTACTTCTTCATACCACCGATACTGAACGATGCGCAGAATTTCCTCTCAACGGCGCCGGAGTATCTTGATACGTTGAATATCCCAGGACCCCTCATGGGATTCGCTGACACGGCACGCATTGCCGCCGGACAGGATCAGGCGCAATCGATATTCGACACGCTCTTCGCGTTCCAGTCCGCGTTCGCTGACACGTCCGGCGGAGCGGTCCGGGTGCTCTCGACCTTCTTCGGCGGCATCTTTGCGCTCATACTCGTCATCGTCCTCTCATTTTATTTCGCGATACAGGAGAAGGGTGTCGAGGACTTCCTGCGGCTCGTGACCCCTGCAAAGCACGAAGAATACGTTGTCGATCTCTGGGGCCGTGCGCAGAAGAAGATAGGGCAGTGGATGCAGGGACAGCTCCTGCTCTCACTCATCGTAGGCGTGATTGTATACCTCGGTCTTCTCATACTCGGTGTACCGTATGCGCTCCTGCTCGCCGTGCTCACCGCGGTACTCGATCTGATCCCGATATTTGGCTCCTTCATCGCCGGTATCGTCGCCGTTATCGTCGCGTTCACGAGCGGCGGGCTTACGCTCGGGCTCATCGTAGCCGGACTCTACTTCATCGTGAACCAGTTCGAAGCGAATCTTATCTATCCGCTCGTGGTGAACAAGGTGGTGGGTATCCCGCCGCTTCTCGTGATCCTCGCGCTCATCGTGGGTGGCAGTCTTGCTGGATTCCTTGGTGTCCTCCTTTCCATTCCACTCGCTGCAGCAGCGCGCGAGTTCCTCAACGACTTTGAGCGTCGCAAGCGCACTCGGGCGAGTGCCGCGTAGCTCCGCACCTTACACATGGCCCGCTATATCACCACGACCCTGCCGTACGTGAATGCCGATCCGCATATCGGTTTCGCGGTGGAGATACTGCAGGCGGATGCGCTCGTACGCTCCTGGCGCGCGAACGGGGAAGACGTGTTCTTTACGACGGGCACGGACGAGCATGGCCAGAAGATATTCGAGGCTGCGGAGAAGGCCGGACAGAGCGTGAAGGACTATGTCGATCACTACGCTGAGGAAGTGCATAAGCTCCGCGAACTGCTGAACCTCTCGACCGACGCCTTCATCCGCACAAGCGACCCTGCGCACTATGCTGCTGCTACGGAGATGTGGAAGCGGTGCGACGCCGCTGGCGATATCTATAAGAAGTCTTATACCGGCCTCTACTGCGTCGGTTGCGAAGCGTATAAGACCGAGCGCGAGCTCGAGGGCGACCGCTGCATCTTGCACCCAACCCTTACGCTTGAGGAACGTACCGAAGAGAACTACTTCTTCCGGTTCTCAAAGTACCAGGACCGACTGATTGAATACCTGAACAGGAAGGACGTCATAATCCCGGATTGGCGACGCGAAGAGGCACTCAATTTCGTAAACGGAGGTCTCGAAGATTTCAGCATATCGCGCGACGTACAGAAACTGTCCTGGGGTATCCCAGTTCCCGGAGACCCGAGCCATGTCATGTACGTCTGGTTCGATGCGCTTACGAGCTATATCTCGACGCTCGGTTGGCCTGACGATCAGGAAGGGAACTTCAAGAAATTCTGGGAGGAGGGAACGACGCTGCAGGTAGCTGGGAAGGATCAGGTCCGGTTCCAGTCGCTTATGTGGCAAGCGATGCTCATGTCGCTCGATATCAAGAACACCGACCAGGTCTTCTATCACGGCTTCATAAACTCAGGCGGACAGCGCATGAGTAAGTCGACCGGCAACGTCATAAGTCCGTATGAGCTTGTGGAGAAGTATGGAACGGAAGCGACCCGCTATCTGCTCCTCAGGCATGTACACCCTACCGAAGACTCTGATGTTACGTGGGAACGGCTTGATGAATGGTATACGGCTAATCTGGTGAACGGACTGGGTAATCTGGTCGCGCGCGTGATGAAGCTCGCCGAGGAACATCTTGAGGAGCCGGTCACCTTGTCACCGTATGATCTGCGCGTGGAGGAAGAGTTCACGCAGAAACTGCAGTCGCTCAAGTTCAATGAAGCGCTGGACCTCGTATTCGATCATGTGAGCAAGGGAGACGAGTACATGACGGCGAGCGAGCCCTATAAGAAGATAAAGGACGAGGAGACACGCGATCAGGCGAAGATTGATATAGCGAAGCTCGTGAAGCACATCGCGAAGATCGCACGGCATCTTGCGCCAATACTACCTACGACGCATGAGGCGATACTCGCGTGTGTGGAGGAGAACAAGAAGCCTGAGAACCTCTTTCCGCGCCTCTCCTAGCCATGCGGTATTTCGATGCGCACTCTCATGTGCAGTTCCCGCAGTACGACGAGGATCGGGATGCGGTGCTTTCCGCAATGCGTGACGCCGAAATAGGTGCGCTTATAGTCGGGACCGATAGCGGATATTCCAAAGGAGCCGTCGACCTCGCCGACGGAAAAACACTCTTTGCTGCGGTTGGTCTTCACCCGAACGATAAACCGCAGGAAGGATATGATCCCGCGTACTACGAAGCGCTCGCGGCTGATTCACGCGTGGTTGCGATAGGGGAATGCGGACTGGATTATTTCCGACCGGAAGACCCGGAAGCCGAGAAGGAGCGCCAGAAGAGCGTATTTCAGCAGCATATCGAACTCGCGCTCAGGCACGACAAACCGCTTATGATCCACGCGCGCCCGTCCAAGGGGACGATGGATGCCTATCTCGACGTGATCGAAATGGTGAAAGGAACCGGAGTACGGGGGAACATGCATTTCTACGTTGGAGACGTCGAGACGACGAAACGATTCCTCGAGCTCGGATTCACGTTCTCCTTCACGGCGGTCCTTACATTCGCTCGCGAGTACGACGACGTGGTGAAATACCTCCCTATAGAGTCGATCCTAACGGAGACCGACGCCCCGTACATTGCTCCCGCTTCGAGAAGGGGGCAGCGGAATGATCCGCTCGCCATTCCCGAGATAGTCGCCAAGATCGCCGAGATCCGCGGGGAGGACGAGGATACTGTCAGGGAGGCAGTACTCGCCAACGCCATTCGCGTTTTCGCTCTTTAACAATGGGCCACAAGGATCTTGTATCGGAAATTGCGAGCCTACCCTGGGAGAGAATATCTCCTGAAGACTTGATTTTGCTATCGCGTGGAACAGCGATGGAATTCGCGAGTAGTTTGCGTCTTGCCGGTGATGTATACCCGGACGACCCATTGCTCCAGGAAATGAGCGAAGGTGAACTAAAGACCGATAATATAGTTTTCGAGAGCTACCATCAGATCGGCGACCATTGGGAGTTTCTGGACCATTTCATTCAGAAGTTGAATATACAGCCGTCATTAGAGGCTGTCTCTCTTGCAATACGGGACTACACCGATTCGGTTGAGGAATTTCCTTCCCTGGAGCGGGCGATGACCGTATTTTCCCGCGAAGAGGAGCTCACGCTCATTTTTCGCAGGATAGTGAAAGCGCACGATTGGGATGCTCTCGGTTACGGTTTCTATCGGTATTACCTCGAATCTCACATTCTCTTCGATTCGGGGAACGGAGGGCACCATCACCTCACAAAGCATTTCCCGCTCCACCCGGCGGTTCTTGAGCGGTTTTACACCATACGACTGGCGTTATATCAGGCCCTTTTGGGATAGAGCCTAGAATAAGGCTTTCTTGTCGGTTTTTACACTACGTGGTACAGTGCGCCCGTTATGAAAAAAGAAATCGAACACGGTGCAGACAGCACCGAGCAGGAGACAGAAGCGGGATATAACGAGTCCCGTGTGTATGAACTCGGCTTCCACATCGACCCTGAGCTTCCCCAGGAGGAAGTGAAGAAAACCTATCAGTCCCTTCGCGAGAAGGCAGTAAGCGCGGGCAGCGTCGTCGCTGAGGGCGAGCCTCAGAAGATTCCGCTCGCGTACACCATCTTCCGCAGCGAGCACGCCGGACGCCGCGACTTCGACAGTGCGTACTTCGCGTGGGTAGCGTACGAGACGGATAATGCAGGACACGAGGCAGTACTCGCAGCCGTAAAGGCTGAGAATCGCGTCATTCGCTTCCTCGACGTTCGCACAACCAAGGACGCCGCAAAGCACGCAGCTGAAATGCATGAGATCTACGCTCGCATGCCGGAGAACCCGAGCATCGACCCGGAAGTCTCTGATGTCGAGCTCGACGCCGCGCTCAAGGAGGCAGGAGTGTAAGTGATACACTGATACGTATATGTATCTCAACAAAATACTTCTCTACGGTAACCTTACCCGCGATCCCGAGCTTAAAGCACTTCCCGGAGGTCAGCAGGTAGCGTCATTCGGACTCGCAACCAATCGCACCTTCAAGAACAAGGAAGGGCAGCAGCAGGAGCAGACGGAGTTCCACAACATCGTCGCCTTCGGCCGCACTGCGGAGGTTATGGGCCAGTACCTCAAGAAAGGTCGTCCGGCCTTCATCGAGGGACGCATTCAGACCCGCTCATGGGACAAGGATGGCGTAAAGCAGTACCGCACGGAGATCGTCGTCGACACCTTCCAGTTCGGCCCGCAGGCAGGAGGAAGCGAGGGTGGCGCACGCAGCGGAGGATACGCCTCGAATGCGCCAGCGCGCGATTCAGGGACCCAGGAACAGCCAGCACCCGACGCAGGCGAAGCCATCCAGTATCCAGACGAGGAGATTAACCCGGAAGACATTCCATTTTAAAGAACAGCATCATGGCACATCACGCAGAACGAGAGGAGATAGATAACAAGCAGTTCGTGGACTACAAGGACGTCGCGTACCTCAAGCAGTTCATGAGCCCGCACGCGAAGATCATGGCGAAGAAGCGCACCGGCGTTCAGGCAGCCCGCCAGCGCGAGATCGCGCTCGCGATCAAGCGCGCTCGCTTCATGGCACTTCTGCCATACTTGGCAGCGTAAGGGATTTGAAACCCTAAGAAACAAGACCCTGGAGACGGGGTCTTGTTTCTTTTTAGGTGGGTGTTATTACTACTCTTGAAGCAAGGGATCGACCCGCGCTTCGAGAAGAGGGAGTTCTTCCATGTCCGCCAAAGCCAAGAAATTCAACCCGACTGGCCTGATCGTCTTCGCGTGCATTTCTGGCGCCGCAGCCCTGGCTCTTCTGGGGCTCTCCAATGCCGGCGCCTTCGGCTGATCGATTTCGCACAGCTGTACCGACGGTCCAGCGTCAAGGCAAAAGCCCGACCCACCAGGGACGGGCTTTTTTATTTTGCTTACGCCTTCTCAACGCGCTCGACGTATTCCCCCGTCTCAGTATTGATGCGCAGCACGTCGCCCTCGTTGATGAATAGGGGAGTGTTTATGGTAGCGCCCGACTCAAGCGTAATGATCTTGCTGCCGCCGGTAGCGGTGTCGCCCTTAACGGCAGGAGGGGCATCGGTTACCTTGAGATCAACCTTGATAGGAATCTTCACGAGTACGGGCTTGTCCTTGTAGAGAAGCGCCTCAACTTCCGCATTCTGCACCAGCCACTGCACTTTCTCGTGCACGACGTCCTCGGGGAATGAGAAGCGGTTCTTCGGATTGCCTTTCTCCGTAAACCAGGACTCGCCGCGGTTGGTGTAGAGATAGGTCGCATCGATCGTCTCGATATCCGCCTCAGGGACGCTCTCGTTCTGGTGGAAGCTGATCTCGGTCACCTTGCCGGAGACGAGGTGCTTGAGCTTCGTCTGGTTCACCGGCTTCCTCTGCTGCATGCGGAAGACGTGGGAAGAAAGGACCTCGTACGGCTCACCGTTGTATTCGATGACCTTTTTCTGGACTATTTCGTTGTAAGAGAGGATTGCCATGGTGGGGTATGTAACTCACGGGCCCTGCGGTTCGTTATAAAAAATGCCGGGCCCCCGGATACGAGGTATGATACAGGACGTAATGGGGGACGCAAACCGCATGATGCTAGAAGCTTCCGATGAGGAGGTACTTCGTGCCTCGCGGCATGACCCCGACCTGTTCGCTATTCTCGTGTCCCGGCATGAGGCCGCCTTTCTCCGAAAGGCCCGCACTATCCTCAGGGTTGAGGAAGATGCCGAGGAAGTGGTGCAAGACACCTTCACTCGCATCTATCTCTACGCCGACCGGTATCAGTCCCAAGAAGGCGCCTCCTTCACCTCCTGGGCATATGCCATCCTGACCCGCTTGGCCTTCACGAGGTATCAGAAGATGAAGAAGCTGAGAGGAAGGACGCAGGAACTCGATCCTGAAGCATACGAGCGCATTCCCGAAGAGGGGACCTTCGTCGAGGAACTCACGATCAAGGATGAAGTGGTGATCGCGCTCGCGAAGCTTCCGGAACAGGCCGCACGCGTCCTCAGGCTTCAGTTCCTCGAAGGGAAGACGCAGGAAGAGATAGCGGATATAGAGAGAAGCACGATACCGGCCGTAAAGACCCGCGTGCATCGCGCCAAGAAATTATTCAAACAAGCAGTCGAGAACGACTCCAAGACCCATGAACTCTAATACCACCATTTCAGATACGGTTATGCGACGCGTCAGGCGCGTGCATGCGCTTCAGTCAGTCGTATCAGTTACGACTCTTTCCGCACTCGTCTTCGTTCTCGCGCTCTGGGGCATCGGCAGGGAAGTGTGGGTAGCCAAAGTTATCGCAAACATGCCCTCGCTTTTTGACGTTCCCGCCCTCGCCCGCTTCATGACGAGCGCATTCCTGCACACCGATTTCATCGTTCAGTCCGCAACCGTCATAGCGCTTGCGGCGCTCTTGTGGCTTGCGCGCGAACTCGCTCGTTCGCTCATTTCTACGGTTCGGTTCGCGTAGCGTTCTCTAGATCTCGGCAAGCTTTGCGCGGATCTGCTTAAGTATCTCGTTCGCAATCGGCTTGTTCTCTCGTAGGAAGGTTCGCGTCGCGTCATAGCCGCGCGCAAGCGACACCTCGCCATATTTGTAGCTTGAGCCTGACTTCTGCAGGATATCGAACTTCTCCCCGAGCGCGATGATCTCGCCCTCGCGGCTGATGCCCTCGTTGTAGAGGAGATCGAACTCGGTGGTCTTGAAGGGGGCCGCGACCTTGTTCTTCACGACTTTCACGCGCACGCGTCCTCCTACGATCTCTTCGCCTTTCTTAATCTGTGCGATACGGCGGATATCGAGACGCACCGAGGTGTAGAACTTGAGCGCTTTACCTCCGGTGGTGGTCTCCGGATTGCCGAACATGACCCCAATCTGCATGCGGATTTGGTTGATGAAGATGATGATCGTGTTGCTCTTGGCGGTGATGGCCGTGAGCTTACGGAGCGCCTGGGACATGAGACGTGCCTGCTTACCCATCTGGGCCGAACCCATATCGCCCTCGATCTCATCCTTTGGGGTGAGTGCCGCTACTGAGTCCACGACAATAATGTCGATGGAGTTCGCGCGTACGAGGGACTCGACAATCTCGAGTGCCTGCTCGCCGGTATCCGGCTGGGAGATGAGAAGCTCCTCGAGCTTCACGCCGATCTTGCGGGCGTACTCAGGATCAAGCGCATGCTCCGCGTCGACGAAAGCGCAGATACCTCCGGCCTTCTGGGCTTCGGCAATCGAATGAAGCGCGAGTGTTGTCTTTCCGGAGCTTTCTGGACCATAGATTTCTATGATGCGGCCGCGGGGAAGTCCGCCGATGCCGAGCGCAGCATCGAGTCCTATTGAGCCGGTTGAGATCGAAGGGATCTTCGCTATCTTCCCGGAGCCGTAGGTCATGATGGCTTCGTCGCCGAACTTGGTCTTTATGTCTTTGATAGCAAGCTCGATAGAGCGAGCCTTGCTTGCGCCACTCGTCTCTCCCGCGGTTTCCTCATTGGAAGCGAGGGTCTTTGGTGCTTTCTTTGCAGTCTTTTTTGCAGGCATGGTTGAATATTTTGCGTTTGTAACGGGAACTCGGTCTAACTATGTGGGGTCTATCATAAAATCTTTCTAAAGAACTTCTGATGAATAGATTAAGGAATAAACACAGCCCGGCGCTCGGTTATCTCATGTCCGAAGCGATCGGTGGCGGTCAATGACAGTATAGCGCCTCCGGAAGGGAGGAGCAGTGAGGTCGAAAAGGCCCCTTTCTGGTCGATAAGCAGAGGGCCGCCATTCAGCCACAGGGTCTCCGTACGGAGGGCTCGTCCCGTAATGGTAATCGTACCCTCAGTGGCTACGGAGTGGTCGAGAGGAGAGTCGATACTGATATGAGGCCCGCTTACGAGTGGCCAGGCTTCGATCGCCCCATAGCCGACCAGTATGACGAGTGCTAGAGCGGCGAGGGCGCGAGCGAGCATATACCTCTAATACGGACCTCGATCGTCTTCTTCCGACTCGCCTGTGTCCGAAGGGGCACTTCCTCCACCGATTATCTCGCGAGGGCGGGAACCGTCTGCAGGACCGATGACACCTTTCTCCTCGAGAATATCCATAAGACGCGCTGCTCTCGAGTAGCCGATGCGCAACTTGCGCTGAAGGTAGGACGTAGATGCACGACCCGCTTCCTCAACCGCTTCACGCGCTGCGGTATAGAGATCGTCATCAACTTCCTCATCGTCTCCGGCGAGCATGATGGCGTCATTCGGTTCGTGGACCCCGGTACCGTTAGTTCCTGCGCCTAGGTCGAGCGAGGAGAGGGAACCAGCATTGTGCTGCTTGATGTAGGCAACAACCTTCTTCACCTCCTGTTCGCTTATGTAGGCAGTCTGAAGACGGACCGGCTTCTGCATATCTGCGGACTGGTAGAGCATGTCGCCGGCACCGAGCAGGAGCTCTGCGCCCGACGCATCGAGGATGGTGCGGGAATCGATCTGACTCGATACCTGGAGTGCGAGGCGCGTCGGGACGTTCGCCTTGATGAGTCCGGTGATGACGTTCACGGACGGACGCTGGGTAGAAAGGATGAGGTGGATACCGACGGCGCGAGACATCTGGGCGAGTCTCACGATCGCGCTCTCGAGCTCGCGCGGGTAGGTCTGCATGATATCGGCGAGCTCATCGACAACGATGACGATATACGGCATCGCTTCAGGAAGCTCCTTCGCTTTGCGCTTCCGGGCTGGCTCGAGGATGGTCTGGTGGTAGGAGTCAATGTCGCGCACCTGATGGTCCTCGAGAATGCCGTAGCGCCGATCCATCTCCTTCGCCGCCCACTTGAGTGCGAATATACATTTCTTAGGATCAGTGATGACCGGCGTGAGGAGGTGAGGAATACCGTTATAGAGAGTGAGCTCGACGCGCTTCGGGTCGACCATGATGAACCGCATCTGGTTCGGTCCGTTCCGGTACAAGAGGGAAGTGATGACGGCATGGATAGCTACCGACTTTCCGGAACCGGTGGCGCCTGCGATAAGTCCGTGCGGCATCTTCGCGACGTTCACGTAATGAGGAGTGCCGGCGATATCACGACCCACAGCGGCCAAGAGAGGTTTCTTTGAGGTACCCCATTCCGGTGCCCCAATCACGCCGCCGAGGCCAACCATGGCTTTCGTCGCATTCGGCACCTCGATACCCACCAGCGACTTTCCGGGAATCGGTGCTTCGATACGTACCGGGTGCGCCGCAAGCGCGAGCTCGAGGTTGTTCTGGAGGGAGATGATCTTATTCAGACGAACTCCTTCGGCCGGCTTTATGGCATAGCGAGTGACGGTCGGTCCAACCGACACCTCGTCCATCTCGACGGAGATACCGAAGTTCTGGAAGGTGCGCTTGATGATGTTGGCGTTCGCCTTAATATCGCCGACCCCAGGCTTTCCTTTGTCTTCCCCGAGAAGAGCGAGGGTCGGTGCCTGGTATTCCGCGTCGAAATTCTGAAGCACGACGTCGCCTTCGCCGTCACCGGGCCTCTTGTCGCTGAAGACAGTTACCGTCGGTTCTGTGGAATGTTTCTGTTCCTCTACTGCATCAGGGGCAGCGTCTGGTTCCGTTTCGTTCTCGTCTTCTTCAGGTGCATCACTCTCTCCTTTGCGACTCGGAAGGGAAGGGAGTCGGACTGATCCGAGCGAGCCACCTGCCTTCGAGAAGGCCTCCTTGGCAGCGTTCATGACAGCGATGACATCGGTCGCGATAATGAGCCCAATGCATGCGACTGCAAGCAGGATGATGAGTGCTCCCCACACCCCGAAGAATTCGGCAGCGGTATGTCCGAGTAGGGCACCGGCCTGTCCTCCGAGTGCCTGCGAGACGATACCGAGGAAGGTTAGTGTCGATATAAGAATGAGTACGATTCCTGTCGCCGTGAGTGGAGAGACGAAAGTCCTCTCAAGCATGATGGCCAGTCCGATCGCAACGAGCAGTGCGGGAAGGAGAAACGCCGCGACGCCGATGACACCGAATCCAAACCCAAATATCGCAGAACCGGCGAGGCCACCCAGACCGAATGCGGCGAGTCCGAAGATTAGGCCGAAAGCAATGAGCGCGATGCCCGCCGTCCACTTGGCGAGCACCCGATAATTGTCTTCCTTTTTCTGCTTCCGTTTCTTCTTCATCCGTTCATTTTAGCATTCGCTGCATTGAATGCGTGCGCCGGCCAGGTTTCCCCTCGACTTCGGTTGCGGGAGCGATATATAGGACATATACTTCTTTAAAGGACCTGGAGATATTATGAAAGATAAAGGACATAATCAGGAAAACATGCCGACAAAGATGTCTGGTAGAAATACTGATTCGAGTGATTTTGTCCTAGATAAAGATATATTTTCAAGCGTTTTCGAAAAGGACATACGTAGGGTATACGTCTACAAAAAGGCTGAGCGACTCGCAAAAGCTATCCATCTCATTGCTCCCGCATTCATCAATTCAGGGTCGCTCAGGGATCGGCTCGATCGCGTATCGGTCCACCTAATCGATGCGGCGATTCTTCCACCGGTAGCTTCCAGGGAAGCGCTCTCACGCGAACTACTTGCCCTCTCGAGCCTGCTCTCGATCGCCCGCACCGGTGGCATGCTCTCTGCAATGAATGCAGAACTCATAGCACGTGAAGCTCATACGCTTCTTCAAGAAGTCGCTACCTATGAGGAGCCACGGCTCGTTCTCGAAGAAGTGCCGACGCTCTCCATGCTCGCCAAGACCGTTGCCGAGTCGGAAGGGAAGAGTGCCTCTCGTCTTCGTTCGCTCGCACGCGTCATGTATGACCCGGAAGTCGCCGGTGGAGAGGAGACTCAGGATAAAGGACACATAACAGACATAAAGGACAATGCGCGTAATCAGACCAGCACTGCCTCGAAAGTAAGTGATCGGCGTGACGCCATACTTTCGGTGCTCCGCTTGAAGGGACCTTCATCTATCAAGCAACTTTCTACCGTTATTAGGGATGTGAGCGAGAAAACCATACAGCGTGAGCTTGGTGCTCTTATCGCTGAAGGGAGGGTATTGCGTGCTGGGGACCGCCGCTGGACGACCTATTCGCTCCAGTAGCAGCTCCTCCGTTTATTGACTTTCGGGCATTTTTAGCATACGGTGTCCTTGTGGTAACCGCTGGGGACCAGAGATAGAAACAGGCCTTCGCCGGTATCGGCGGACGGCCTCTTTTCCGTTTCAGAGCGTTACTCGCGGTTATCCACATTAGAACAGCGCGTTCGCGAGCACTGGTATAGGTATACTAGTGTTATACCCGGAGTCTTCAAGTGAGGACTCCGGGATTCCCGAACGGCTGGGGCGCATTCCTGAACGAACAGGATCCTTGAAATACGAATAAGGATCGTTAAGTCCTGCAGCGTAAGAAGCTGCAGGCAGCCTCGTCTATATATATGGACGACGGTTACCGTAACGGATGCTTTTGATAGACAACGGATGAACGCCGGATGAAGAACCTTTGCCAGCTAGCCGATGGGACGCGAGTCGATACTGCGTTCTGTCGGATAGTGTGAACCGTGCCCAAAGCTCACTCCCTTCCTCTCGGGGAGGGGAGGGATTACTAAAGAGAGAAAAAGATACGTCTGCGCCGCGAACCTATTACCAGTCACTCGCGACGCATGCGCATTTCAAATTAATTAGAAACGCAACAACATGATTGCAACTAGCAACAACACGATCGCAAAGATCGCAGCTGTGCTCGCTGGTCTCGGTCTCGTGGCTTCGTCGTTCGCAGCATTTGCTCCAGCAGCACGTGCAGCAGACTCGACGGCAGACCTCCAGGCTCAGATCAACGCACTTCTCGCGCAGATCGCAGCACTTCAGGGTTCATCTTCGATGAGCGCTGGCGCTACTTTCACGAAGGACCTTACTATCGGTTCCACCGGAGCTGACGTAACGGCACTTCAGAAGTGGCTTATCAGCAAGGGCTTCGGCATCGCAGCTGGCGCAACCGGATACTTCGGTGCACAGACTGCAGCAGCTCTCGGAGCCTACCAGGCTTCGGTTGGCATCAGCCCAGCAGCAGGTTACTTTGGCCCGATCACTCGCGCTAAGGTAAACGGTGCAGGCGGATCCATGGGAGGCTCGACGGGCGGTTCTACTGGTGGCAGCACCGGCGGATCTTCGACCGGCGGACTTTCAGGAGACGAGGCTAACCTTACCGACTTCGACCTTCGTTCAGAGGATTCTGACGGAGACGAGGGCGAGGAGGGAGTCGAGGTCGCAACGGCTGAGTTCGACGTCGAGGATGGAGACATCCGCGTCGAGCGCGTCGAGATCGTCGCTTCTTCTACGAACGACAGCCTCGAGGACAAGCCATGGGAGTTCTTCGACACTGTCACCATTTGGGGTGACGGCGAGGAGATCGGCGACATGGACGTCAGCGATCGCGACGCTTGGGATGAGGAGAACGGTCAGGGCGAGGACATTCACGTTCTCACCATCAACAACCTTGACTACGTAGTCCGCGAGGACGACATGGCTTCGATCACCTTCGCGTTCGACATCGCAGACAGCATCGATGATGCTGACCTTGCTCAGGAATTCGACTTCTACGTCGATGATGAGGGTATCCGCGCAGTTGATGCGGAGGGTATCGATCAGTACATCGGTGATGACTCTGACACTGTTGACTTCGGCTTCGGCGAGGAGGAGAACGGCACCCTTTCGATTCGCGAGAGCGATGAGGATCCGGATGCTGCTAACCTCAAGGTCGAGGACGATGAGACTTCGAACGAGTACACGGTATTCGCGTTCGACATCCGCAACACTGAGGACGTCGACACGCTTATCACCGACCTCACTATCGACACGACGATCACTGGTTCTACGAACACGGATGACGTGATTCGCACCGCGACCCTCGTTGTAGATGGCGATGAGTACGATGGCGATATCGAGGCCGCGAACGATGGAAACATCGTATTCGAGGACATCGATGTAGCTCTCGGAGGTGATGAGACTCTCTCATTCGAGCTCATGGTTGAGTTCGCATCGCAGCAGGGCAACTACTCGTCTGGCGACACTGTCGTCTTCGACATTGCTCCAGCTGACATCGATGCAGAGGGCGAGGACAGTGGCGACTCAGTTGAGGTCTCTGACATCAGCGGTGGCGCAGACTCGAACACTCACACCCTCTCGCTCACCGGATTCGCTGTTGACCCAGTCAGCACGAGCCAGACGGCATCGGTCGTAGACCCTGTCGCTAGCTCGTACGGAACCTTCGTCATCAAGTTCGATGTAACGGCAGATGAGGATGATCCTATCTACGTAGACGACACTGCTGAGCAGTTCGGCTCGTCGACTGCAGGAGCAACCTACAACATCCTTGGTACGTCTACCTTCGCTGGTACGATTACCTCGAGCCTTACCTCGAATGCGAGCCAGACCGGCGGTACCTACCGCGTTGATGCAGGTGATACGGAAGAGTTCACGCTCACCGTCACCCTCAACCCGAACGGTGCAGGTCAGTTCCGCGTCGAGCTTGATCAGGTCCGCTACGGAACCACCACGGCAGCAGCCGCAGGTGCAACTGGCCAGCAGACCTTCTCGGTTGACAACGACAACGCAGACTTCGAGACCGACAACCTCTTCATCACCAGCTAATAGCCCTCGAGATACGTCTCGAAACGGCAACCTAGCCTGATGAACATCTAGAGCAATCTAGAGTCAGCAAAAACCCCACGGTACGCCGTGGGGTTTTTGCTATTCTTGCTCGGTGTTGATAGCAGTTTGGAAAGGGAATCGCGTAGCTATACTAGAGAGATAGTTCGATGTTCTATTTATTCGTATCCTTACCATCTTTATGAAATTAGAAGCATATAACCTGAAGTACGCTTTCGCGATCGCGATCGCGCTCGCTGCCTTCAGCATCAGCCCAATGTTCGCGCATGCGGCATCCTTTACCGCTACCGAAACGGTTGCGAACGTCGCAGGCGTTAAAGCAACGCGTACTCTTACCGTCGCGAATGCGCTTCCGGGTGGAACCGTCTCGGCGTCGTCCGTGAACTTCACGATTGGTGACTGCGTCGTCACGCTTGGAACCGTTGCACAAGACACGAACTGCACCGATCACGCAGCTGCTATAGCAACAACGACCGACACCACGGCAACATTGATCGCAAGTCGTCTCTTAACCGTTACCGGCATTGCTGATACCGGCCGCGCTGGCGGGCTTACGCTTACGGCGAGTTCGAGCGCTACGAGCGTTGTCTTCACCACGACCGCATCTGCGGAAACTGCCGCTGGCAACATTACCTACACCGCGAGCACGGCGACGAACGTCTCATCGCCATCGTACGCAACGGTAGCGGGCGTCGTACCGGTCGCGCAGACGGTGACCTTCACCCCTGTTCCAGGCGTTGCGGCTGACTTCGATCTCACCTTGAACAGCACTACCTACAGTACCCGAGCTTCCGCGGGGGCAACCGTTCAGGAGATAGTCGAGATACTCGCCCCACTTGCGGACGCAATAGCCGCGATAACCTGTAGCGAAGACAACACAAAGGTTACCTGCGTAGCCGACACTGCAGGGACCTCATTCACCTATGCATCGGAAATAAACGACGAAGAGGTCGAGAGCTCGTCGAGCAGCAACGGTAGCAGTGGTAGCAGTAGTTCGCGTCGCAGGAACGCAGATTCTTCAAGCAGTAATTCATCGAATGCATCGGATATGCAGACGAAGATAGAGGATCTCAGGGCAAAGCTTGCGACACTCATGGCGAAGATAGGAAACACCAACCCGAACGCCGGTATGCCGGTAGCGGCAGGCATCTTCGCTAAGGATCTCACGGTCGGTTCGACTGGAGCTGACGTTAAGGCGCTCCAAGTCTGGCTGAATGCTAAGGGCTTCACGGTCGCCGCAACCGGAGCGGGCTCCATGGGCATGGAGACCATGACCTTCGGTAACGCGACCAAGGCGGCTCTCGCGAAGTACCAGGCAGCGAAGGGCATCATGCCGGCTTCAGGCTACTTCGGTCCGAAGACGCGCGCCTACGTTGCGGCGAACCCGTAATCTCATTCGGGATAGAAGCTACAAAGCCCCGCCACCGCGGGGCTTTGTGCTATTCTCATGAGGACCTATGGAATACCTCTTCCACTTCCTCAAGTTCCTCGCGATATTCGCTGGAATCATTGCCGTAGCGCTATTCCTGATGCAGTTCGTGTCAGCCGCTACCGTATAGCGCGTTGCGGATGCGACCCTGATAGGGTAGAGTGCCGGGGTACGGACCGAAGACAGCCAGCAGCTCCGAAAGGAGCATGAGACTGGTCGAGGACCGATTCGAAGCGCCCACGCGCTTTCAATCGAATGTCTCCACAGGTCCCTTTACCCGGGACCTTGTTCGTTTCCGTACACAACCACTCAAGAAAATTATGGCAATAACCAAAGGCAAGAAAGAAGAAGTGGTCGCCAAGGTAGGCGAAGCGCTCAAGGATGCGGCTTCGGTCGTGTTCGTGCACTTCAAGGGCCTTTCGGTAGCGGACACAAGCGCAATGCGCCGTACGCTTCGTGATGAGGGCGTTGGCTATTACGTAGCTAAGAAGACGCTCATCAAGCGCGCACTTGCCGAGAAGGGCATCGGAGGGAACCTTCCGGAGCTTCCGGGTGAGATCGCGATGGCATGGAGCAGCGGAGACGCTACGCTTCCTGCTCGTCAGATCTTCGAGCACGGCAAGAAGCACAAGGGAGCGCTCGCTATCGTCGGCGGCATCTTCGAAGGAATGTTCGCTTCAAGCGAGCAGATGAACGCGATCGCGACCATCCCACCGGTACCCGTACTCCGTGGCATGTTCGTAAACGTCATCAACAGCCCTATCCAGGGACTGGTGATCGCACTCGATCAGATCGCTCAGAAGAAGGCAGCATAAGAATCGATATTCATTTAAATTACGTACTATGGCTGAAGAAGAAGTAAAGCAGGAGGAAGTCGCGGCTGAAGAGCCTAAGGCTGAGGCCGCACCGGCAGCTGAAGAGGCAACGGTGGAGGTTCCGGAGAAGTTCAAGAAGATCGTCGCTTCCATCGAGGAGATGTCGGTTCTCGAGCTTTCCGAGCTCGTAAAGGTATTCGAGAAGAAGTTCGGCGTTTCCGCAGCTGCAGTAGCGGTTGCAGGACCAGCAGCAGGAGGCGCAGCAGGTGGCGAAGATGCGAAGAGCACCTTCACCGTCGAGCTTACCGACGCTGGCGCGAACAAGATCCAGGTTATCAAGGCCGTGAAGGAGATCCTTGGACTTGGTCTCAAGGAGGCGAAGGACCTCGTCGATGGTGCTCCATCCGTTGTGAAGGAGAATGTTGGCAAGGACGACGCCGATGCCCTCAAGGCAAAGATCGAAGAGGCAGGAGGCAAGGTTACCCTCAAGTAATCCCTCTCTCGGAGAACAAAAACACCCGCGAAAGCGGGTGTTTTTGCGTCTGTTAGTCAAGAGTTGCTACCCCCGGAGGGGAGGGTACAATGCTCCTACTTCCATGGACCCACTCTCTAAGCTTTTCGGTTCGCCAGCTCGCCTCAAGCTCCTCAGGCTCTTCCTCTTCAATGATGATATGGCGTTCACAAGCGCCGATGCGGCATTCCGGACCCGCACCGCAAAGGAAGCGGCGAGGAAAGAGCTCGTCGTGCTCGTCGCCAGCGGTATCGTCCGAAAGAAGGCAGGGAAGGGGCCGGTTATGTATCAGGCTGATCGGAAGTTCGGACACTACGACGCGCTCAAGGTATTCATGCGTACAACCACCGACCTCAGTGATTCCTACATCGTGTCGACCCTGAAGCGCGCGGGCTCCATGCGTCTCATCGCGCTCTCCGGACTCTTCACCGGAGCGCTCGAATCGAAAGTCGATCTGCTTATAGTGGGGGACAAGGTCGAAGAGAAGCCGCTCGCGCTCGCGATCCGCACGCTTGAAGCAGAGCTTGGACGAGAACTCAGGTTCGCGTCGTTCTCAACCGAACAGTTCCGCTATCGTCTCGGCGTCTACGACCGCCTGTTGCGCGACGTCTTCGATTTCCCGAACCGCACCATCGTCGACAAGCTCGGCGTCACGCAGAAATAGGCAGGGGAGGCCTATCCACAGACCCTGGTTCCCGTAGGCCCTACCTTGCTACACTTAGTAGTAAGCAGGTACGTTCCTGCATTACCCCATAACTCCGCAGTAACCACACCCTATGTTCCTCTCTACCTGGGCGAATGTACTGATGTTGTCCTTCCAGAACCTGTTCTACGGACTCGTCGCATTCATTCCCGCACTCATCGTCGCTCTCGTAATATTCGTTATCGGCTGGCTCGTCGGTGCGTTTCTTGGCCGTCTCGTCGCGCAGGCCGTAAGCGCGCTTCGCGTTGACCAGGCACTCCGCGCTGCAGGCGTCGAACGTGTCTTCGATAAGGCAGGGTACACCCTTAACGCAGGAGCCTTCCTCGGCTTCCTCGTGAAGTGGTTCTTCATCATCGTCTTCCTCGTAGCGGCTCTCGACGTGCTCGGCCTCACGCAGGTAACCGACTTCCTTACGGGCGTCGTGCTGACGTACATCCCGCAGGTCATCGTCGCAGTGCTCATCCTCCTGGTTGCGGCAGTCCTCGCTGAAGCGGCACAGCGCGTAATCGCTGGAGGCGCACGCGCAGCGGGAATCCGCGCAGCGAACCTTCTTGGTACGCTCGCACGCTGGGCTATCTGGATCTTTGCGGTACTCGTCGCACTCGATCGTCTCGGCGTTTCTCCGCTCATCCAGACCCTCTTCACGGGAGTCGTGGTAGCGCTCTCGCTCGCGTTCGGTCTCGCGTTCGGTCTTGGCGGCCAGCAGGCTGCAGCCAAGTACATCGAGCGGATGCAGCAGGAGATCAAGTAGACCCCTCATTCAGGGATGGCAAAAGGCCCCGAAAGGGGTCTTTTGCGTAGGGGAGGGGAGGCCGAGGCGTGTTTGACAGGCTATATGGCCCCGCGTATACTCGCTAGTACGTGTTGAAGACCAAGAAATCACTAACTAAACGGAGCGGATAACGGCCACTTTCGAGTGGTCAGGTTGCCGCCCCGAGAGGGGCTTTTTTCTTGGAAAGAATACGGGCTCGTTGACAGACGAATATGCAAATAGGTAATCAACGCCGTCAGGCGTGTGCGTTCGCGTATACATTTGACGGAATTGAATATTGCAGAATCACAAAAAATCGTTAGAACAGTGGTGTTCAAGTTTCCGCACAGGAAACAGTAAGGGTGCACGGTGGATGCCTAGGCTTGCAACAGCGATGAAGGGCGCGACTAATCAGCGAAATGCTCCGGGGAGGCGATTTGTAGCCATCGATCCGGAGGTACCCGAATGGGGAAACCCAACCAGCAATGGTTACCTCTCACTATATGTAGAGAGGAGCGAACCCAGGGAAGTGAAACATCTCAGTACCTGGAGGAATAGAAAACAACAACGAGTTGCGTTCCGTCTATTCGATGCTTCGAGTAGATGGAACGCGACTCTCGTGATTCCCTAAGTAGCGGCGAGCGAAACGGGAATAGCCCAAACCAGATACTTCGGTATGTGGGGTTGTAGGGCGGAAGCGCCGTACTCGTACGGCATAAGTTACAGAAATATAAGACTCTTATGTGCTTCCGTTCCTGAGTAGTTCGAGACACGAATAGCTCGGATGAATCTGCCGGAACTAACCGGTAAGGCTAAATATGTTGCAGGACCGATAGTGAACTAGTACCGTGAGGGAAAGGTGAAAAGAACCCCGAGAGGGGAGTGAAATAGAACTGAAACCGTGTACTTACAAAGGGTTAGGGTGGGCTCCGGTCCATCCTAGCGTGCCTATTGAAGAATGAGCCTGCGAGTTAATGTATGTCGCTTCGGCTAAGTCCGTTACTGGATGGAGCCATAGGGAAACCGAGTGTGAATAGCGCGTCCGTGTCATACATTAGACCCGAAGCCAAGTGAGCTTGCCATGAGCAGGGTGAAGTCCGTCGAAAGACGGATGGAGGCCCGAACCCGTAGATCGTACAACGTCTTGGGATGACTTGTGGTAAGGAGTGAAAAGCTAATCGAACTTGGTAATAGCTGGTTCTCTCCGAAACAGCTTTTGGGCTGGCGTCGCGTGATCCCCTTGGGGGTAGAGCACTGGAAGGGATGAACAGGGAGAAATCTCGTCATTCCTATCAAACTCCGAATACCAAGGATTACAGCGCGGCAGTTAGACGGTGGGGGCGAAGCTCCACACGTCGAAGGGGGAAGAGCCCTGGATCGCCAGTTAAGGCCCCAAAATCTACGCTAAGTACAACTTAAGGAAGTGAGGATTCTTTGACAATGAGGATGTTGGCTTAGAAGCAGCCACCATTTAAAGAAAGCGTAACAGCTCACTCATCGAGAGTCCTTGCGCCGAAGATAATCGGGGTTAAGCG